>DATCEH010000111.1:0-43482 GCA_036510225.1 Solirubrobacteraceae bacterium
GGGGGGGGTCTGGGGTGCGGGTCTGGGGTGCAGGGGGGGGGTGTGATCGACCGGACTCCTCCTGGGCGGCGGAGGTGGATGTTGTCGACGTCCATCGTGAAATGGTTGCCTGAGTCAGTCAGCTATTTTTTTTGGAGAGTCTCCTTCTCTCCACGACCCGGTCCCCCGCGGAGAGCGCCGCCTGACCTCCCGGGCCCGGGCAGTGGTCCTCGACGGCCATGCTCGCCGAGACCCGGCCCCGCGTGAGCAGCGTCCTCTTCTCCGTCACCCGGCCCCCGCCGATCACATCCCACACCCCCCGGACCGGCTCGACCCGACGCCCCGCGTGCCTGCCGACGCCGTTGGGTGCCACACGAACCGCCTCCCTGTTCGAGGCCGTCCGCGAGCTTGATCGTCGGCCGCCTCGGTTCGACCGCCGCTCTAGGGAAACCCGATCCGATTGGGCGGCCAGTAGAGGACGAATGCCTGCCCGATCACCCAGGACGTCGGAATCGGTCCCCAGAAGCGACTGTCGTCGGAGTCCCCGCGGTTGTCGCCCATCACGAAGACATCGCCCTTGGGGATCGTGATCGTGTGATGCAGATCGCACGCCTGGCCGCCGACGCACGGCGCGGTGAACGCGTCCGCCTCCCGCACCCCGTTGCGGATCACGTGGCCCCCGTGGATCGAGATCCGGTCGCCGGCGACGGCGACCACCCGCTTGATGAACGTCAACGAAGACCGCTGCGGCACCGACTCTGGGCACGAGCTTTCAGCGCTGTGGGGCTTACCGCACGACGGCTGCGGCGTGTTCTCGGCGCCGGCCGGCGGGTTGAAGACGATGATCTGCCCGACCTTGGGGAGGGCGCCGGTCTCGTGTGAGATCCGGTTGACGAGGACTCGGTCGCCGTCACGGAGCGTCGGCTCCATCGACGCGCTCGGGATCTTGTACGGCTTGACCGCGTACGCCTGCACGCAGAACGCCAGCCCGGCCGCGAACGCAACCGTCAATACGAGCTCGACCAGCTTGTTGGCGCGCAGGCGCCCGAGCAGCCGCATCCGCGGCTCAGGCCCCGTTTCCGCGGGCCATCCTGCGCAGGTCGAGGGCAGCGTCGAGGATCTCCTCGGACACGCCCTGCTCCCGGGCGACCTCCCGGAGCGTCCGGCCCGAGCTCGTTGCCTCCTGGACGATCTTCGTCGCGAGGTCGTAGCCGATGTGCGGGTTCAGCGCGGTCGCCACCGCCAACGTCGACTCGGCGCTCCGCTTGGCTCCCGCCAGGTTCGGGGTGATGCCGGCCACGCACTTCGTGTTCAGCACGGTCACCGCGCTCGCCAGCAGCCCGATCGACCCGAGCAGGTTGCGTGCGATCAGCGGGATCCGTACGTTCAGCTCGAGGTTGCCCTGCATCCCGCCGATCGTGATCGCCGTGTCGTTGCCGATCACCTGGGCGGCGACCTGGAGGACGACCTCCGGGATCACAGGGTTGACCTTCCCCGGCATGATCGACGATCCCTTCTGCAGCTCCGGCAGGAACAGCTCGCCGATCCCCGCCCGCGGGCCTGAGCCCATCAGGGCGAGATCCTGGGCGATCTTCGTCAGCGAGACCGCGAGGACCTTGAGCGCGCCCGAAAGCTCGACCAGAGCGTCCCGGTTGGCCTGCGCCTCGAACGGGTCCTCCGGCGCGGCGACCGCCAGGTCGGTCTCGGCCCGCAGCCGCTCGCGAACCTTCGCCGCGAACTGCGGATCCGTGTTGAGCCCCGTCCCGGTCGCCGTTCCCCCGAGCGGGACCTGGGCGACCCGCGGCAGGGTGTCGGAGATCCGTGCCCGCCCGAGCCGGATCTGCGCCGCATAGCCCGAGAACTCCTGCCCCAGCGTGACCGGCACGGCGTCCATCAGGTGGGTTCGCCCGGCCTTGACGATGTCCTTGAAGCTGGCCGCCTTCGTCTGCAGGGCCCGCTCGAGTCCGTCCAGCGCCGGCAGCAGCTCGCTGGTGACCTGCTCGAGCGCGGCGAGGTGAACCGCCGACGGGAAGACGTCGTTCGACGACTGGCCCATGTTGACGTGGTCGTTCGGGTGGACTCCGTCTCCCGCCACGGCGGCGATCACCTCGTTCGCGTTCATGTTCGTCGACGTCCCCGACCCCGTCTGGAAGACGTCGATCGGAAACTGGTCGTCGTGCGAGCCGGCCGCCACCTCACCCGCGGCCGCGGCGATCCGCCCGGCGATCCCCTCGTCGAGCAGGCCAAGCTCGCCGTTGACCTCGGCCGCGGCCCCCTTGATCCGCCCGAGCCAGTGGACGACCGACGCGGGCACCGGCTCGCCGGAGATCGGGAAGTTGTCGATCGCCTTGCGCGTCTCAGCACCGTAGAGGGCGGTGGACCCGAGAGCGGGGTCGGCTGGCGTCATCGATCGTCCGTTCGGTTGTGGTCTTCTGGTGTGGTCTTCACCCTACGCGCCGGCCAACACGCCAAGCGTGGATTGTCGCCAAGTTACACGCAGAACGCCGCAAGCTCACGCGCCAGGCCGACCGGGTCGTCGTATGAGAGCAGATATCCCGTGCCCTCGAGGACGCGCAGCTGGGCACCCGGGATCAGGTCGCGCGCCCGCTCGGCCAGCTCCAGTGGGTGCTCGGGATCCGAGTCGGCCCACAGCAGGAGGACCGGAGGCTCGAGTCGACCGTAGGCGTCCAGCAGGCCGGTCTGCGCGCCGGCCGGCCACCGACCCGCGAAGCGAGCCCACGACCGGGCGAGCTCGACGTTCCCGCCGACGTCGGCGAACGCGTGGCGGACGAGATCGGACGCCTCGGGCACGCCCCGCACCGACAGGCGGGCCCCCAGCCCCGGCCGAAAGACGAGCTGCGCCCCGTGTGAGAGAGCCCGTCTGAGACCTGGCACCCCAGCGCACCGCGCGGCCAGGCGCCAGACCCGGCGCAGGCCGGCGTGGCCAGCCCTCCCGTGCATCCGGTTGGGCATCAGGACGATCCGCGACGGGGCGATCCGCCCGTCGAGCACGGCAAACAGGATCAGCTCGGCGCCGAGCTCGTGCCCGGCGAGGATCGGACGCGGTCCGAGCACCTCCGCGCTGAAGCCGGCCAGGACGTCGACGAACCAGTCTCGCGTGTACGGATGCCCCGGCCCGACCTCGGAGTCCCCGTGGAGCGGGAGGTCCGGGAGAACCAGTCGGAAGCGATCCGACAGGGCGTCGACGACCGGCTCCCACTCCTTGTGGGAGAGCATCGTCGAGTGGAGCAGGGCCAGCGTCGGCCCGGTTCCGGTCTCCCGATAGGCGACGCGCGTGCCGTCGGGGTGGTGGTAGAGGCGCAGCCTCACCGCGTCGCGAGCGACAACCGCCGGCCCAGGCACCTGGCATCCATGGGCCAATCGTATTGAGCCGACGGCCTCGCCCCCGGCCGGCGCCGCAGACCTGGCCGGCCGGGCCGCCGGCGTCGTCCGTTGCCGTCGCTAGCCTCCCGTCGATGGGCCTCGTCCCGGGTGATCCGCTGGCGCACCGAGCGCTCGACTCGCTGCTCCGCGCCGAGGCGAGCGTCCGCCGGCGGCTGTCGGCCGAGCTCCAGCGGTGCGGCCTGTCGGCCTCCGGGTTCTCAGTGCTCGTCGTCCTCAACACGGCCGGCGGCGAGCTTGAGATGCGGGCGCTCCGCGCCCGCCTGCGAATGACGAAGGCCAACGCCAGCGAGGTCGTCACCACGCTCGAGGCCGCCGGCCTCGTCGGCCGGCGTCGCCTCACGAACGACCGTCGTGCGCAGACCGTCGTGCTCAGCCAAGCCGGCCGGGCGACCGTCGACCGGCTCTTCCCCGAGCACACCCAGCGGGTCGCCGAGACATTCGCCGTGCTCGACGACGCCGAGAAGCGCTCGCTCGCACAGATCTGCCGCAAGCTCGCCGCCTGAGTCCTGGCGAGTTCTCGCGAGTCAAGCCGCGGTTCGCAGGCGAGCACACCAGCCCGCGTCAGCGAAGAACGCATCGACGACCCGAGGGTCGAAGTGCGTCCCCCGCAGGGTCCCGATCTCGGCGACGGCCAATCCGACGGACATCGCCTCCTTGTAGGGACGGCGGTGGGTCAGGGCGTCGAACACGTCCGCCAGCGCGACGAGCCGCCCGGCGAGCGGAATCTCCTCGCCCGCGAGGCCGGTCGGGTAGCCGTCGCCGTTCCAGCGCTCGTGGTGGGTCATCGCGATCTCCTCGGCCAAGCGCAGGACCGGGGAAGTCGAACCACTGAGGATCTTCGCGCCCAACATGGAATGGCCCCGCATCTGCACGACCTCGCCCGGCGTCAGCCGCCCAGGCTTCAGCAGGATCCCGTCGGGGATCCCGATCTTCCCGATGTCGTGGAGCGGCGCAGCCCGGCGAATCAGCTCCACATCCTCCGCCGGCACGTCCAACTGGCGGGCCAGGAGCGACGCCGTCAGGCCCACTCGCTTGGCGTGCTTGTTGGTCTCGTCGTCGCGGTATTCCGCAGCCAGCGACAGCCGGTCGAGCAATTCCTCGCGCGCGAGCTCGAGGCTGCGCGTGCGCTCGCGGACGCTTCGATCCAGCGTCTCGTTCTGCCGGGTCAGCGCCACATGGAGACGACGCGTCTCGAGCAGGTTGGCCACCCTGAGCCGGACCTCGTTGAGGCTGAAGGGCTTGCTCAGGAAGTCCTTCGCGCCGAGCGCCAGCGCCCGCTCCTTGACGTCATCGCTGAGGTCGGCCGTCAGCGCCAGAATCGGCTGGTAGCTGCCGACACGGCTGTGCACGGCAAGTTCGCGCATCAGCTGGAATCCGTCGGGCGGCGGCATCTTGAGGTCCAGCATGATCAGATCCGGCTGCAGCCGATGCACAACTCCAGCGCCTGGGTCGAGTCGGTCGTCGCGACGATGTCGTGGTATCCCCATCCCTCGAGCAGCCGCTCGAGCAGCATCACGTTCGCCGGGTCATCGTCGATGACGAGGATGCGCGCAGCCTCGAACGTCGGCCGGGTCACGCGAACACCCCCGCGACCCACTCTCGGTCGATCAGTCCGACCGGAGTCCGGCCGGGCGTCATCGACCTGCTCAACGTCGTGGTACGACGGGCCCTTGAAAAGCTGCATCTTCGCCTTGTCCTCTGGTCGAGCTTCTCACCGCGCACATCGGCGAGCTTGCTCCGACCTACGCTGCTGAGGACGGACCGCTGGCACTGCCGCAACAGGGCATGCTGTTTCTCCGCGAAGCCAGTCGATGAGACTCCGCGCGACGGAGTCTAACAGGCCCCGCCGCGCTCCACGGCGCCTGCTCGCCTGACGGGCCGCCCGGCTGACGGCGGCGGACGCGGGCGAGGGCGGCAGACGCCACGGCGACCCGAGGGCCGGCCGCGCGCGGCTCGCCCCCCGGACCGGGGCATCGGGCTCGGCACCCGCTCGCCGGTGTCGCGGGATGCCGCCCACCTAGAATCCGCAGCCCGTGTACCGACCTGTCGATCCACAGCAGTCGTTCCCCGCCCTCGAGCTCGACGTCCTCGAGCGCTGGCGTCAGCGCGACGTCTTCGCCCAGTCGCTGGCCCGCCGGGCAGACGCCGAGCCGTGGGTCTTCTACGAGGGTCCGCCGACGGCCAATGGCCGCCCCGGCGCCCACCACGTCCTGGCCCGCGTGTTCAAGGACATCTATCCCCGGTACAAGACGATGCGCGGCTACCGGGTCGAGCGCAAGGGCGGCTGGGACTGCCACGGCCTGCCGGTCGAGATCGCGGTCGAGAAGCAGCTCGGCCTGGAATCGAAGGACGAGATCGAGGCCTACGGGATCGCGGCCTTCAACAAGCGCTGCCGGGAGTCGGTCTTCGAGTTTCTCGACGACTGGAACCGCCTGACGGAGCGGATCGGCTTCTGGATCGACCTCGACGACGCCTATCGGACACTGGACGACTCGTATGTCGAGTCGGTCTGGTGGGCGCTCGAGCAGATTCACGCGAAGGGGCTCCTCTACGAGGGCCACAAGGTCGTCCCCTACTGTCCCCGCTGCGGGACGGCGCTCTCCTCCCACGAGGTCGCGCTCGGCTACCGGGACGTCGAGGATCCGTCGGTCTACGTACGGATGGCAGTCGTCGCCGAGTTCGGGCCGCTCCGCGTCGGCGACGAGCTGGTGATCTGGACGACCACGCCTTGGACCCTCGTCGCCAATGCGGCGATCGCCGCCGACCCCGACCTGACCTACGTCCGGGCTAGGCTCGACGGGACGGTCTACGTACTCGCCGGCTCGCTCGTCGAGCGGGTTCTCGGCGAGCGGGCCGACGTGCTCGAGAGCTTTCCCGGGCGCGAGCTCGACGGCGTCCACTACCGGCCGCCGTTCGACTACATCCCGACCGAGAGCTGGGGCGAGCGGGGTCACACCGTGCTGATGGCCGACTTCGTCTCCGACAGCGACGGGACCGGCCTCGTCCACACGGCGATCGCCTTCGGCGAGGACGACTACCGCCTGGGCACGGCGGCCGGCCTGACGGTCGTCAACCCGGTCCGGCTCGACGGGACCTACGACGATCGGATCGGCCGGTACGCCGGGCGCAACGTCCGCGACGCGAACGACGAGCTGATCGACGACCTCCGGGACCTCGGGCGGCTCTTCCGGGCCGAGCAGCGCGAGCACTCATACCCGCACTGCTGGCGGTGCGGCACCCCCCTGATCTACTACGCCAAGCCGTCCTGGTACATCGCCACCACCAAGCTCCGCGACCGGCTGCTCGCGGCAAACGAGACTGTCGACTGGCACCCGCCGCACATCAAGCACGGGCGGTTCGGCGACTGGCTGAACAACAACGTCGACTGGGCCCTCTCGCGGGAGCGCTACTGGGGCACGCCGCTCCCGATCTGGCGCTGCGCCGACGGCCACGTCACGTGCATCGGCTCGTTCGCCGAGCTCGAGCGCCGGTCGGGCACGCCGGTCGGCGACCCCCACCGGCCGTACGTCGACGAGATCGCCTTCGACTGCGACGACTGCGGCCAGCCGATGCACCGCGTGCCCGAGGTGATCGACGTCTGGTTCGACTCCGGGGCGATGCCGTTCGCCCAGCACCACGCACCGTTTGAGAACGCCGAGCGCTTCGAGCGGGCATTCCCGGCCGATTTCATCTGCGAGGCGCTCGACCAGACCCGCGGGTGGTTCTACTCGCTGCTGGCGATCTCGACCCTGCTCTACGACCGGGCGCCCTACCGCAACGTCGTCTGCCTCGGGCTGATCCTCGACGACGACGGCCAGAAGATGTCCAAGTCAAAGGGCAACGTCGTCTCCCCGTGGGAGGTCCTCGACCGCTTCGGAGCCGACGCCCTGCGGTGGTACTTCTTCACGGCCAAGGCCCCCTGGGACGGCTACCGGTTCTCCATCGAGGCGGTCGGCGAGGGCGTCCAGCTGCTGCTCCGCCAGCTCTGGAACGCCTACTACTTCTTCGTGCTCTTCGCCAACGCCACGGCCGCCGGCGACGACTCCGGCCCCGTCAAAGCCCCGTCGGAGGCCGACGCCGCCCTCGACCGGTGGGTCCTCTCTCGGCTGGCGGCCACCGTCGGCGAAGTCCGTGACCGGCTGGACGCCTACGACACGACCAGCGCCGGACGGTCGATCGGCGGCTTCGTCGACGAGCTGTCGAACTGGTACATCCGCCGCTCGCGCCCACGCTTCTGGGACGGTGATCCCGCGGCCTTCGCGACGCTCCGCGACTGCCTGCTGACCGTCTCCCGACTGCTCGCACCGTTCACGCCGTTCGTGGCCGACGAGATCTACGACAACCTCGATGCGACCCAGTCCAGCGTCCACCTCGAGGCATTCCCCGAGCCGGCCGACCGCGACCTGGAGCTCGAGTTCGCGATGGCCACCGCCCGCGAGACCGTCCGCCTCGGCCGGGCCGCCCGCGCCCAGGCGAAGGTCCGCAACCGCCAGCCCCTACACGAGGCGATCGTCGTCGCCAGCGGCCGCGAGCGCGCGGCTATCGAGCGTCTCGCAGACCTCGTCCGTGACGAGTTGAACGTCAAGCGACTTCGCTTCGTCGCGGCCGCAGACGAGCTCGGAAGCCATCAGATCAAACCGAACTACCGGACGCTCGGCCCGCGTCTGGGCAAGGGCATGCCCCAGGCGGCGGCCGCGATCGCCGCGCTCGACCCCCGCCACGTCGCGGCGGGCCTGCGTGACGGCAAGCCCGTCGTGATCTCAGTCGACGGCCGTGATCACGAGCTCGTCGCCGACGACCTGATCGTCACGTTGGCCCCGCTCGAAGGCTACGGACTCGAGCGGGACGGGTCGCACGCCGTCGCGCTCGAGCTGGCAATCGACGCCAACCTCCTGGCCGAGCGCCTCGCCCGCGAGATCGTCCACGCCGTCCAGGCCGCCCGCAAGGCCGCCGGTCTCGACGTCGGCGACCGGGTCAAGCTCGAGCTGGACGGTGACCCCGAGCTGCTCGCGGCGGCTGCGGCCCACGAGTCCTACATCGCGCGCGAGACCCTCGCCCTCGAGCTGACGATCGGCGGGCCGCTCGACGGTCGGGCGGGCGACCCGGTCAAGATCGACGGCCGGACGCTGTGGATCCTCGTCACCCGGGCCTGAGCCTGGGAGCCGGCGCCCTGGCCGAGATTTAGGGCCCCGTGGCCTCCCGAACGCTCGGGCGTGGGGGTGGCCGGTGGCCGGTTGCCGGTTGCCGGTCGGGATCGAGCCGGTACGGGTTTGGGTCGGGCAGCCGTGATCGGCCGGGCTCGGTTTCCAGAAGGTGGAGCGGCAGGGTCTCTTTCGCGGAAAGTAGCTGCCTGAGTCAGGCAACTTGTTTCCAAGGAGCGCCAACAACGCAACTGCCTCTCGCGCTCTCCACGTTTCCCTCGTCCTCGACGCCCGCGTCAGTCCCAGGCTGGCCCGATCCTCACGAGCGGGCCCTGCCTCGGAGGCCCATCACCGGGGTCGCAAGATCCCCGGGCTCGTCACCTACTAGGCCAGGGCCGGCTCGAGCGCGGCCTCGATCTTGTCCTTGGGGAAGGCGCCGATCACGGTCTTGACGGCCGCGCCGTGGCGAAAGAGGATCATCGTCGGAATCGAGAGGACGCCGAACTTGGCGGCGGTCTGCTGGTTGTCGTCGATGTTCAGCTTGACGATCCGCAGGTCGTCGCGCTCGGCGGCGATCTTCTCGAGCGCCGGAGCGATCTGCCGGCACGGGCCGCACCAAGGCGCCCAGAAGTCGACTAGGACCGGGAGCTCGGACTCGATGACCTCGGCCTGGAAGCTGGCGTCGGTGACGTGTGTGAGGTCTGCCATTTTCTCTCCTTCGGATCGCCCTGGGTTCAATACTATACAAATTGTAGTGGGTCCCCCGCAGCGTCCGGCGGGCGGTGGCCGGCAGGCTCGGGAGCACCCCGCGACGCGCTTGGCGGGACCCTGCCGGCTGGCTCAGGAGAGCAGGCCGGTCAGCACGTGGGGCGAGACATAGACCTCGATCAGGGCGGCGAGGACGAGCGCCGGGACCGAGATCGCGACGGTCACGAACGTCGCCGCGAGGAGCTGATCCCATTCGGCCCGACGACTCGCGATGATCCAGGCGGCGAGCGGAAGGAACAGGGCGGTCAGCTCGAGCAGAGCGTGCGGGAGCAGGCCGACGAGCAGGAGGCCGGGCGACGTCTGCAGGCGAGTCGCCGCGCCGGCCGCCTCGGTCCCGATCAGCAGGCCCTGGGCCGACAGCGAGAAGATCGTCGCGCCGATCACGAATGCGATCGCCAGCCGGCCGCATTTGTCGTGGATCGCCCGACGGATCCCCTCCTGCCGTCGGGCCTGCTCGGGGAGCGAGCTCCCGGCGATGAAGCCGGCGACGCAGGCCATCGCGTGGAGCGCGAGGACGAACAGGTTGTGTTCGAGGATCGTCGCCACGTCGTGAAGGTCGCCGACGACGAATGGCGGGTGGATGATCTGGATCTGCGTATCGCCGCCGAAGCCGCCCGACCGCCAAACGGCCGCGACCAGCCAGACGCAGGCCAGCAGCCCGACCGCGGCGAGCAGGCTGCCGCCGAGCCAGCCCCGGAGAACCCTCCACGGGTGCCGGCGCCAGGTCTCGAGGGTCTCGCGGGTGTTCCGCATGCCCTCGACGAACGCGTAGGCCGATGGGGCGCTGGGAACGAGGTCCACGTCATTGCATCGGCACGCGGCGCGACCCGGTTTAGGCTCGCCGCGACAAGGCCGGCCCCGCGGTGGATTGCGCGCCTCGACAGCCGTCCGAGCCGCGGAGCGAGCGGCCGCGGCTGGAGGTGCAGCGTGTGGAGGTGAAGTGGGCCGCGATCACCGCGGCCGCGCCCGCATGCCCCGTGGCGGCGTCCTCTATCCATCCGCCTGACGGCTGACACGCACGCTCGGGGCGACCGACACACCTCCACACACGCCCCCGGCCGGAGGAGTACCCTCTCACGTCAGCATTGGTGTGCTCCGCGGACCCTCACACCGCCGCGAGCCGGCCTCCCCCGCGATACGCCGCAGGCCGCCGCGATCGATTCACCCGCATCCACAGGTTCATGCGGCGTCGCATCAGTCGAGTGGGCGCTTGCCCTACCGTGTTGAGGTGATGCCCGACGATGACAGGCCTCGGATCACGGATGGACTCGACTCTGATCGCCTGCGCACACTGATCGACATCGGCGGCTTCATCGTCGCGGACCTCGATCTCGACTCGGTGCTCGCCCGTGTGCTCGATGCAGGATGTGAGTTGACCGGGGCGCGCTACGCGGCGCTCGGCGTGCTCAACGAGGCGGGGACCGAGCTCGAGCGGTTCATCACTCACGGCTTCGACGCTGACACCGAGCAGGCGATCGGCGAGCGTCCCCTCGGCCGCGGCGTCCTCGGTGTGCTGATCCGCGATCCCAAGCCGCTTCGCGTGACCTCACTCGACGCGCATCCCTCCTCGTACGGATTTCCGGCGGCTCACCCCGCGATGGAGACGTTCCTGGGTGTCCCCGTCCTCGTCCGCGGCCATGTCTGGGGCAACCTTTACCTGACCGAGAAGCGCGGCGCCGCACAGTTCGATCAGGCCGACGAGGACGCGGCGGTCGTGCTCGCCAGGTGGACCGCGATCGCGATCGAGAACGCCCGCCTCTATCACGTCGCAGAGCAGAGGCGCCGCGAGTTGGAGCGCGCCGTCCGCGGCCTCCAGGCCACGCAGACGATCGCCCATGCCGTCGGCGCCGACACCGACCTCGACCGGGTGCTGGAGCTGATCGTCAAACGTGGACGGGCCCTCGTCGACGCGCGGAGTGTCGTCATCCTGCTGCGCGACGGCGACGACCTCGTGCTCGCCGCGAGCGCGGGCCACAGCCGCCGGCCCCACGGCGAGCGCATCCCGATCGGCGCCTCAACCTCGGGGGAGGTGATGCGGCGAGGCCGTCCCGAGCGAGTGACCAACGTCCGGGACCGCCTGCTCGTCCCCTCCGAGCGGCTTGGCGTCGATGACGCGCGTTCGGCGCTGCTGATACCGCTTCTCTATCGCGGAGAACCGCTCGGCGTCCTGATCGCCTTCGACAGCGGCGAGCACGGAGCCTCCTTCAGCGACGATGACGAGGCCGCCCTGAAGGCCTTCGGCGCCAGCGCGGCCACAGCGGTCACCACCGCTCGGGGAGTCAAGCGGCAGCGGCTGCGGGACGCCCTCTCGGCGGCCGAGGCCGAACGCCGCCGGTGGGCGCAGGAACTGCACGACGAGACCCTGCAGGGACTCGGTGGATTGCGCATCCTCCTCAGCGTCGCCCGCCGCGACGGGGACCCGGTGGTGCTGGCCGGGGCCGCCGACCAGGCCCTCCTGGAGATCGAGCAGGAGATCACCAACCTCGGGGCGATCATCACCGAGCTGCGGCCGGCCGCACTCGACTCGATCGGTCTTGCCCCAGCGCTCGAAGCCCTGTTCGAGCGCCACCGGACGATCAACGACCTGAAGGTCGAGGGCCACCTTGCGATACCCGACCGCGACCCGCACGAAGACGTGCTCGACGCCCAGCTCGAGGCAGCCGTCTACCGCCTGGTCCAGGAGGCGCTCACCAACGTCGTCAAGCACGCCCACGCGACCCGCGTCGAGGTCAGCGTCACCCTCACCGGGGGTCGACTGGTCGCCGAGATCACCGACGACGGCGTGGGCTTCGCGATTCACGAGGTCCGCCGGGGATTCGGCCTGACCGGGATGCGCGAACGAGTCCTGATGGCCGGCGGCGAGCTGACGATCGATTCCTCGGATGCGGGAACCATTGTCGCCGCGACGGTGCCGGTCTCTGCACACATCACGGCCGGGGGCACGGCCGGGAGCAGAGCCGGGAGCGGGGCCGGAACCGGGGGCAGGGCCGGAGCCGACCAGGTCACGTGAGTGACGGTGCCGAGGTCGTTCCGAGGCACCGGGGCACCGCCGGGCCCGCTCGCGTCAATGCATGCTTTGGCGGGCCCGGCTCGAACGGGCCCTCGAGAGGACAGGCCGGCTTCCCGGCTTGACATGAGCGGGCGTAGGAGGAGACCCCGAGGGGGGGCGATGGGGTGTGGGATGTGATCGACCGGCTCCTCCCGTGCGCTGGAGGTGGATGCGAGACTTCGGCGCGAATTAGTTGACTGAGTCAGTCAGCTACTTTCGTTGGAGAGTCCATTTCTCCACGACTCGGTCCCCCGCGGAGAGCTCGCCCGCCTCTGACCGCGGTGACCCGCAGGATCTTCCTCGCCACGAAAGCCCTGCCGATCGCGCATCCCGCCATCCCGCACCTCGCGGGACCCACCCACACCGACACCCGCGCCCCGGCGCCACCCGCGCCACCCGGCACCCCCGAGCCCCGGCACCGCCCGCCCCCGCGCGGCTCAGGCGTCCTCGACCAGCCCGCGGCGGATCGCGTAGCGGACCAGCTCGGCGCGCGTCCCGACGCGGAGCTTCTGCTGGATGTGCGCTCGGTGGGTTTCGACCGTGCGCACCGACAGGAAGAGGTGCCCGGCGATCTCGACATTGGTGTGACCGAGAGCGATCAACCGGAGCACCTCGACCTCCCGCGGGCTGAGGTCATCAGGCGGACCGGGAGCCGGCTCGCGGGCGATCCGCGCGCCGAGCGTCGGGTTGAGATAGGTCTCGCCCACGGCAGCACGCCTGACGGCCTCGACGAGTTCGCTGTCGGCGGCCTTCTTGAGTACGTAGCCGGTCGCGCCGGCGGCGAGGGCCTGGCGCGCGAACGCGGGCTCCTCCTGCATCGTCAGGACGACGATGTGAGTATCGGGCGCCTCCGCGCGGATCACAGGGATCGCCTCGACGCTCGAGCCGCCGGGCATGTTCAGGTCGAGCACGAGGACAGCCGGGCGACACCCACGGACGTGGCGTCGCGCCGTCTCGACGTCGCCGGCCTCAGCCGCGACCCGGAAGCCCGGCTCGGTCTCGAGCAGCATCCGCAGCCCGGTGCGCACGACCGCGTGATCGTCGGCGAGGACGATGCTGACGGCCACTGCCACTGCCGATGCCGGCTGACTGGGCTGTGGGCCGACGTGCTCGGACGCATTGTCGGCGGTCACGCGGTCAGCGTAGCGCCTGCCCGGCGCCCGTAATCAGGGGGGCTCCGCATAACCGTTTGTGGTTTTCTACGGACCCTCGAACCGCCGCTTCGACCATCGAGCGGAGCCGTCGGGCAATGCTTGGGAACGTGTCATGGTGGTGACGGCGACGCGCATTGCCAGGCTTGCGTGAGGCAGCCTTCGCCCGGTGGACGCCCCGGGTGGACGCGGGGCCGCAGCCCCGGGGGGCGGCGACACCCTGGAGCCGAGCACCGCGGTGGCACTCAAAACCGCGAACCGATCGACCCGAGCCGTGGCGGTGCGGCAGACCGGCGGGCGGGCGGGCCGAGAGCGTCGTGAGGGTCCGTAGCTACCCGCAGCTACGAGAAGGCGTCCGCACGGATGCCGTCAGCGGCGGAGGCCCTAGCTTGGGGGTGGACCACAACCCAAGGAGACCGCATGTTCGGCAATGTCTTCATCGGAGTCGATGGGACGGCCAACGCCCGCGACGCGATCAGGCTCGCCACCGCGCTCGCGGAACCCGGCGCTCGCCTGACACTCGCCCACGTATACGGCGGCCGGCCGACCCAGAGCCGCGTGTCGAGCCGCCTGTTCGGGGCGTTCTATGCGACCGCGCACGCGGAGGCGATCCGCCTGCTGGAGGCCGAGCGGGACGAGACCGGCGTCACGGCCGAGCTGATCGCCGTCGGGGCGCCGTCGGTCGGCCGGGTCTCCACACGCTCGCCAAGCAGCACGAAGCAGACCTCCTGGTCGTCGGATCCTGCAAGCACGGCGCGGCCGGACGGATCATGCTCGGCGACGACACCCGCGCGTCGCTCAACGGCGCGCCGTGCGCCGTGGCGATCGCACCACGCGGCTTTGCGGCCGGGCCGACCAGGTTCGGGAAGATCGGCGTCGGGCACGATTTCACCGACGAGAGCCATTTCGCGCTCGTGGCCGGCCGCGACATCGCGGCCCGGCACGGAGCCAGCGTCGGCGCGTTGAACGTCGCCGCACAGCCGGTCGGCGCCTACGGGTCGCCGATGCCGAGCGACTGGGGTCACATCCTCGAGACCGAACGCCAGGACGCGTCGCGACGGCTGCGATCGCTCGAGGGGGTCGACGCGAGTGCGATCTACGGGTCACCGTTCGAGGAGCTCGCCGCCTTCGTCGTCCCGCGGGCGTCTCGGGAGGCGCACGCCGAGTTCGCCCCCGCCGACGACGCCGGCGTCGGCGTCGGCGTCGGCGTCGGAGAACCTCAGGTTTCCCCGACCACCGTGGCGGCCCCGGCGACGGCTAGTCCGGAATCTCGAGCATGAACCGGCTTCCCCTGCCGAGCTCGCTCTCGCAGGTGATGACGCCGCCGAGGAAGCCGGCGAGGGCCTGGGATATGTGAAGCCCGAGACCGCTGCCAACCCGCAGCTCGGCGGTCGGCGACTCGACCTGCTCGAAGGCGTCGAACAGCCGGTGGATGTCGGCGGCGTCGATCCCAACCCCCGTGTCGGTGACCGTGAATCGCGTGGCCGCGTCCCCCACACCGACCTTTGCCACGCCCAGGCGGACGGCCCCGACCTCGGTGAACTTGATCGCGTTGTGGGCAAGGTTGATGAGGATCTGGTTGAGCGCCCGCCGATCGCTCTGAATCTGCAGGCCGCCGGCGCACTCCACGACTTCGAGCTCCAATCCCTTCTGTTCGGCGAGCTGACGCAGGCCGACGGCGACATCGTCGAGCAGCGCGTGGCAATCGACGGACTCCAGGCGGGGCTCGACCTTTCCGGATCCGATCCGAGCGAGGTCGAGGAGGTCGTTGATCAGCGACAGGAGGTGCCGGCCGCTGGTCCGGACGATCTCCAGCTGCGTCGTCTGCTCGCCGGTCAGTGGCCCCGGCAGACCCATCAGCATCGTCCCGGTGAAGCCGAGGATCGCGCTCAGCGGAGTCCGGAGCTCGTGGCTCATGCTGGCGAGGAAGTCATCCTTCGCGCGGACGGCCGCCTCCAGCTTGGTGTTCGCCTCCCGCAGCTCCCGCGCGACCAGCTCGCGGTCCGTGACGTCGCGGATCGCCGCGATCGTGAGCCGCCCCTTAGCGGTCTCGAGTGGGCTGAGGCTGATCTCGACGGGGATCTCGACGCCGTCCTTGCGCCGGCCCCAGAGTTGGCGACCGGCACCCATCGGGCGGGGCCGAGGCTCCGCGGCGAAGCGCGCGCGGTGGACGGGATGGCGATCGCGGTACCGATCGGGAATCAGCATGTCGACGGGGCATCCGACGAGTTCCTCCCGTCTGTAGCCGAACAGCTGCACCATCTCGGCGTTCGCGTGTGCGATCGCACCGGCGCGATTGACGATCACCATGGCATCGGGAGCCGACTCGAGCACTGACTGGGTGAACCGGGAGCGCTCCAGCTCGGCCGTCAGCTCCAGCTGATTGGTGATGTCCCGAGAGATCAGGAGGAACCCGATCGGCAGACCGCTGTGGTTGAGCCGCGGCGTCAGGACGACGCTCGCCGTGAAGCTGCTGCCGTCCTTGCGGATCCGCTCGATCGTCCCCTCCCAATTTCCGTGCCGGACGGCCTGATCTCGCATCGCCTGCGGGAGACCGCGCGACGCGTCGGCTCGAGTGTGCAGGTCGGAGCTCGGCCGGCCGACCACCTCGGACGGCTCGTAGCCGTACAGCCGGCGGGCGCCCTCGTTCCACAGGAGAATCACGCCGTCGGGATCGGTCGCGACTATCGAGCACTCGGTCGACGAGTCGAGAACGTTCCCGATGAACTCCAGCGCGTCATCCGCGGTGGCCGTCCCGCCGGACCCGAACAGTTCCAGCCTGACCTGTGCGCCTGACACGTCTGTCTCTCCGTTCGGAGCGTCTGGCCGGGCGCTCCACTACTGCGACAAACCTTCCACGCTCGAGACCACCCACGCGATCGAAGGTCCGCCGAGCGCCGCGGCAGCGTATTCCACGTCCATGGTTGCAGCTTCCGAGGTCTCCGGCAAGGCGACATTGTCACCAGCTGGTGGGCACGGATCGTGAGACCACCGGGTGAGTACACACAATGTCATGGGGTCGCCTCGATCTTCGGCCGATCGTCCCCGGGACCAACTCGACGCCGGACACACCCGGCGGCCGTCGACCACAGTCGTGAGGATTCACACATGGTGGATGATCAGCCGGTGTCAAGTGGTAGACTGGCGTGCCCGACGGCTGGGACGGCCGAGGGACTGCTGGCCGACGGGCAGCTCGATACGCTCGCAGCCTCGACGGTCGCGGAACATCTCGCGGAACCGGGTGACATCGAAGTGGCACGCCTGCGGATCCTCATTGCAAACGAGCGGACCGACCGAGTCGAGTCGCTCGTCGCGGTCGTCACCGGCTTGGGCCACGACGTCGTCGCCCGCGAGGTCGACGTCGGCTCGATCGGAGTGGTCACCGCGCGCGAGAACCCGGATGTCGCCCTCGTCCGGCTCGGCGGCTCGTCGGACCACGCGCTCGGGCTGATCGAGCAGATCGTCCGCGAGGCGTCCTGCCCGGTGATCGCCCTACTCGGCACCACCGATCGCAGCTACGTCTACGAGGCGGCCAAGCGAGGGGTGTTTGCCTACATCGTCGACACGACGCCCGAGGAACTCCAGAACGCGATCGATGTCACCCTGCAGCGCTTCGCCGAGTATCACAACCTCCAGGGAGCATTCGGCCGGCGGGCCGTGATCGAGCAGGCCAAGGGCATCATGATGGGACGTCACGCGATCGACGCCGAGACGGCGTTCGGGATGCTGCGCGACCACTCACAGCGAAGCGGCCAGAAGCTCGTCGACGTGGCCACCGGGCTTGTCCGCAGCCACGCGCTCCTCGTGCCTCCAGCGGCCAAGCCGGGGGTCACAGACCCCGGGAAGTAGTCGGCCGTGATCCGGCCGGCGGTTGCGTACGTAGATACGGAAGTGACCGTGGTCAGGGATGGCGGGAGGATCGTGGTCGGCTCGGGGCCTGCGCCGGTACGCGTGGCGGTCGCGAGCGAGCGACGTGAGCGCCTCGTGGAGATTCTCACCGGCCTCGGATACCCGGTCGTCGGCCTCGAGTGGGGCGATCAGGCAATCGACGAGGCCCGGCGTCCGGACGTCGCCCTGCTGTCGGTCGACCCGCGAGACATCTTCGACCACATCCTGCGTGCGGCCGCGTGTCCGGTGATCGCGCTCGTCCGCGACGAGGACGCGGCCGGCGCGGGTGAGGTGAGCCGGCGAGGCGTGTTCGCCGACGTCCGCGAGACGACCGGCGTCGAGCTTGCCGGTGCGATCGACACGGCATTGCAGGGCTTCGCCGTGTACCACCGACTCCACGGGGCGTTCGGGCACCGCGCGTGGATCGAGCAGGCGACCGGAGTCCTGATGGCCACACACGGGATCGACGCGTCCGAGGCGCTCGGGATGCTGCGCGCGCATTCGGGCAACGACCGAGACCGGCTGGTGGCGGTCGCCTGGGGATTGGTCGACAGCCATCTGCTGCTGAGTCCGTCAGACCCGCGCTGACGCGTCGATCGACTCGATCACGGCTGCCGGCCGCGCCGGCGGTACGAATCCCGGGCGAAGCGAAGCTGAGGAAGCATCCAGATCGCCTCGAGGGCGATCACCGCTGACATCTTGCTGCGTCCGCGGACGCGGTCGCGAAAGACGATCGGGACCTCGGTCACGACGAACCCGTGGGCCAGGGCGCGGTAGGTGAGCTCGACCTGGAAGGCGTAGCCGTGGGACCGGACGGTGTGGAGGTCGATCGCCTCGAGGACGTCTCGGCTGAAGCACTTGAATCCGCCTGTCAGATCGCGGACCCCGATGCCGAGGACGGCCCGCGCGTAGGTGCAGCCGCCGCGGCTGAGCCCCCGGCGCAGGAGGCCCCAGTCGGCGACCGACCCACCGGAGACGTAGCGGGACCCGAGCGCGAGATCGGCGCCGGCGTCGACGGCCGCGAGCAGGCGGGGAAGGTCGGCGGGATCGTGGGAGAAGTCGGCGTCCATCTCGAGGACGCGGGCCGCCCCATTTTCGAGGGCGTGGCGAAATCCGGCGAGGTAGGCGGGCCCGAGCCCGGTCCGCTCGGTCCGGTGGAGGACCTCGACGTGGGCGTCGGCCGCGGCGATCGCATCCGCGATCCGGCCGGTCCCGTCGGGAGAGTCGTCGTCGACGACGAGGATGCGATAGCCGCCGGGCGCGGCCGACGCGAGCTGGGAGCCGGCGGCGGCGACGATCGCCTCGATGTTCTCGGCCTCGTCAAAGGTCGGCAGGATCAACCAAGCAGGGCCGGACACGGCGGCTTACCCTAGATGAATGGCGCAGACCTCCAACAGCACGATCGCCGGAGCCCTCGACGAGCTCGGCGACCTCTACGAGCTCGACGGGGCGGTCGTCCACCGCGTGGTGGCCTACCGCAACGCGGCCAAGGCCGTCCGGGACTCGCCGGTCTCGATCGCCGAGCTGGCCGTCGCCGGTCGGGTCACCGAGCTGGCGGGAATCGGGGCGACGCTCGAGCAGAAGATCCTCGACCTCGTCCAGACCGGCCGGATCCCGGCGGCCGAGCGTCTGCGCGAGCGCTTCCCGGCGGGCGTTCTCGCGATCGTCGGCCTGCCCGGCATCGGCCCGAAGCGGGCGCGCCGGCTCTTCGAGGAGCTCGGCATCGATTCGCTCGAAAGCCTCGGTGAGGCGGCCCGGGCCGAGCGACTCCGGGGCGTGCGGGGCTTCGGCGAGAAGTTCGAGCAGTCGGTGCTGGCGACGCTTGCGGCGGGCGTGGACGCGTCGCCCCGGCGACGGGTGCCGCTCGACCGGGCGCTGGCGATCGGCGAGCTGGTCGTCGGCGAGCTGCGCGATCGAGACCGGGAGCTCGGCTCGGATCCGCCGGCGCGGATCGAGCTGGCCGGGTCGGTGCGGCGGCGAGCCGAGAGCATCAAGGACCTCGACGTCGTGATCGGGGCGGCCGATCCCGCAGCCCTGCTCGACGCGCTCGGCGAGCTCGCTGCGATCGAGTCGGCCGGGCGGACGAGCGCGACTGCCGCGCGGGGGCAGACCCACACGGGGATGGTCGTCGAGCTGCGGGCGGTCGCGGCCGACCAGTTCGGAAACCTGCTCCAGCACATGACCGGCTCCAAGCAGCACAACGCCGCGCTCCGGGAACGGGCGGTCCGGATGGGCCTGCACGTCTCCGAGTACGGAGTGCTCGACGACGCGACCGGCGAGACCCACCGGTGCGCGACCGAAGCCGAGGTCTACGAGCTGGTCGGACTCTCCTACATCGAGCCGGAGCTCCGCGAGAACCGGGAGGAGCTGCGCCGGGCGGCGGGCGGGGTCTTCCCGAGGCTGGTCGAACTGAGCGACATCCGCGGCGATCTGCACTGCCACACGGTCGCCTCCGATGGGCGGGAGACGATCTTGGAGATGGGGCGGTCTGCGGCGGCAAGAGGTTACGAGTACCTAGCGATCACCGACCACTCGGCCACCCACGGCTTCGGCAACGACGTCTCTCCGGACGAGCTCCGCCGGCAGATCGAGAAGGTCCACGAGGCGGACGCCAAGCTCCCGGGGATCCGTCTGCTCGCCGGCAGCGAGGTCAACATCCTCCCGGACGGGTCGCCCGACTACGACGACGACCTGCTGGCCGAGCTCGACTGGGTGATCGCCAGCGTGCACACGTCGTTCGGGATGGCCGGGGACGCGATGACCGAGCGGATCGTCGCGGCGACGGGACACCCGCTGATCGACGCGATCGGGCACCCGACCGGCCGGATGATCGGGCGGCGGGAGCCGTATGCGGTCGACATCGATGCCCTGGTCGGAGCGGCGGCGGCGTCGGGGACGCTGCTCGAGATCAACTCGAACCCCAACCGCCGGGACCTGAGCGAGGTCAACGCGCGGGCGGCCGTGCACGGGGGCGCGGGCATCGTGATCAACTCGGACGCCCACTCGAGCGGCGGCTTCGACGTGCTCCGCTACGGGATCTGGACGGCGCGGCGGGCCGGCCTGGAGCCGGCGGCCGTGCTCAACACGCTGGCGTGGGACGAGCTGGCCGGCCGACTCAAGCGGACGCGCCGCGACTAGGGAGAGCGACGGCGCGCGCGGCGCGCGAGCAGCGATCTGATCGCGACCGCGCAGACCAGGCCGCCGGCGAGGAGGGCGGCGCCGGCGACGTCCGACCCGCGCGCGAGCGACCGGATCCCGAACACGACGGCGACGACGATCAGGACGGCGAGGAGCCCGATCAGCCTGAGTACGAGGAAGCCCCTGAAGACGTCGCCGATCTCGCTCATCCCGGAGATCGTCTCACGCGACCGCGGCTCGGTGCGCGATGCCGAGCGCCCCGAGCAGCTCGGTCGCGACCAGCCGGTCGACCGCCGCATCCGAGATCGGCTCGAGCCTGGCCGCGGCCGCGACGGCATACCCCGGACGAGGCTCGTCGAGACCCAGGCGGATCGCGCCGGCGAGGTCGTCGCCGACCAGACGGGGGTCGAGACCGCCGGCGAGGTCGAGTGCGACGTACGGACCGGGGGCCCGGTTGGTCACGAGCATGCACCCGTCGGCGAGGGCTTCGAGCTGGGCGACCCCGTAGTCCTCGCGCCGGGGGGCCGTGACGTAGAGCCGCGACCGCCGCAGGAGGGCCCGGTAGGCGTCGGGCGCGATCATCCCGACGACCCGGACGCCGTCGGCGCTCGTGCGGCCGGCGGCGTCCGGCGGGAGGGCCGCGACGCCGGCGACGACCAGCTCCTCCCCCGGCCGACGGGCCTGCGCCCAGGCCGCGAGCACACGGTCGAGCCCCTTCTTGCGGGGGTTGGCCCCATACGTGATCGCCGCGATGTCACGCACGGCGGCGGCCGGCCCGGACGCGCGGACGGGTACCGGAACGACGAGCGCGGGGGCATCGCCGGCTGGAGACTCGGCGAGGGCGCCCGGGCTCTGGGGGAGCAGCAGCGGCGCCTGGCGCAGGCGCCTGCGCTCGAGCGGACGCTGCCAGAGCCCGTGCCGGCCGGGCCGGTTGGCGGCCGCCGGCGCGTCGAAGCGGATCGGTCCGGCCCGCGGCCAGAACAGCGCGGCGGTGATCGTCGAGTAGATCACCGCGCCGACCGGCCCCCGGTCGAGAGCGTGACTGGCGGCCGCCCGTGCCGCGCGTGCCCAGAGAAAATCGGTCAGCGCGAATGTCGGGACGTCGGGCTGTGCCGCCGCTCTCGCGACCCGGACGGTCGCTCCCGCCCGCCGCAGCGAGGCTGCGAGCTCATCGTCCGCGGCTCGCAGCCCGGCGGTCGAGCCGAGCGAGACGAGCAGGACGTCGGTCACGCAGCTTGCTCGTGCTGCTGGATCGGGTACGACTTGAACCCGGGCGTCCGGGTCAGCGTGATCGGCTCGACCGGAGACGTCGGCTCGACGTGGAAGCGAGCGCCGTCACGCAGCTCGATCGCAGCGACCGCGGCATGCTGACGGCGCCAGGCGAGCGCCCAGATGATCGCGAAGCCGGTCGCGATGCCGGGGACCTGGGGCGCGAAGAAGCCGATCACGAAGGCGGCCAGGGTGAGCGTGAAGAGCGGCCAGAGACGGTTGATCAGGACCCGGGTCGGCTTCTCCTCGGGCATCGTGACGATCGCCCGGGCGCCGGCCAGGAGGCGGGCGATCGGCGGGGAGGCCTCGTTGCGCCGGCCCATGAAGATCCCGACGAGGGTCGCGACGCCCCACCAGCCGAACGCGAACAACGGGAGATCCGGTTGGCCGGCGGCGCCGGCGCCGATCACGGTGACGGCGGCCAGGGCGCTCGCCGATCCGGCGCAGAGGAGGACCGTCGAGCGGAGGAAGTCGACGAACGGCACCGGTCAGAGCAGACCCTGGAGGACCCGACGGACGCCGCGCGGCCCGTCGACCATCAGATCGGCCTCGCGCTCGAGCGCGTCCGACGTCTCGTCGGACCGGACGCCGATGCAGACTGCGCCGCCGGGGATCGCCGAGCGCAGGCCGCGGAAGGCATCGACGTCGGTCTCGTCGTCACCGATGTACAGACCCGCGACGGCGTCGCCGTCGCGCAGCAGGCCCGTGATGCCGCGGCCCTTGTCGATCTCGATCGGAGGCCGGATCTCGAGAACCTTGCGCCCCCAGTGGACGAGGAAGCCGGCCGACCGGGCGTCGACCTCGACCTCGCGCAGGGCGGCCTCGGCCGCGTCCTCGTCGGGCACGCCCCGCCAGTGGAAGGCCGCGATCGGGCCCTTGTCCTCGCCGCGGACCCGCAGCTTGCGGAGCTTCGGCGAGTTGGCGAGCCCGGCGAACTCGCGGACCCGCTTGATCCACGGCGCGACCTCCGGATCGAGCACGACCTCGACGGTCCCGGCTGCCAGGAGCTCACACCCGTGATTGCCGACGTAGGAGATCGACCCGATCGCGACGATCCGTCGGGCGTCGGTCGCCGCCCGGCCGCTGATGCAGGCGACCGTCTTATAGCGCCGGGCCACGTCGATCAGCAGGCCGCGAGTCGACTCGGGCACGGCCGCGTCGGACGCGTGGCGGACGATCGGCGCGAGCGTTCCGTCGATGTCGAGCAGGACGGCCGCGTGCGCCGGGTCCGAGCGGAGGGGCTCGAGCGATTCGGCGAGCGTGGCTGGATCGGGCACGGCATCTAGTATGGCGCGATGCCGGGCGCCCGATCGCTGAAGCTCGCGGGCATCGGGACCCTGGCCGGCCTGTTCAGCGGCGTGTTCGGCGTCGGAGGCGGGTCGGTGATCGTTCCGCTGCTGATCCTCTGGATGGCCTACGACGAGCGCGCGGCCGGCGGAACCTCGCTGCTGGCGATCATCCCGATCGCCGCGACCGGGGCGGTCGCACAGGCCGCGTACGGGAACATCCACGTCGGCGACGCCCTGCTCGTCGGCCTCCCCGCGCTGATCGGCGTCAGCCTGGGGACCAGACTCCAGCAGAGGGTTCCGGCCCGGGGTGTCTCGCTGCTGTTCGCCGGGCTGCTCGTCTGCGTCGCGGTGGAGCTCGTCGTCCAGTGATCGAGGTCGCGGCGATCGGCGTGCTCGCCGGGCTCGTGTCCGGCCTGCTCGGCGTCGGTGGGGGTGTCCTGTTCGTCCCCGGCCTGGTCTTCGTGATCGGCCTCAGCCAGGTCGACGCCGAGGCGACCTCCCTCCTGGCGATCGTCCCGGTCGCCGGGCTCGGCGCGTGGCAGCAGCACCGCTACGGGAACGTCCGCGTCCGCGACGGCATCCTGATCGGCCTGCTCGCCGTCGTCGGGTCGGTCGCCGGCGTCGCGATCGCCAACATCGTCGACGGCCGGACCCTCCGGCTGGCGTTCGCCGGGGTGACGCTGGTCGTCGCCGGACAGCTCGTGCGAGGCGCCCGCTCGGCCGGCGCGGCCGGCGGCGGCGGGCCGGGAAGCCCCTGAGCCGCCTCAACCGGGTCCGCTATCCTCAGTCGCGATGGGCCTCGACAACCCTCTTCACATCATCATCCTGCTGGTCATCCTCCTGCTCGTCTTCGGCGCCAAGCGCCTCCCCGAGCTCGGAAAATCGCTCGGCGAGGGGATGCGCGGCTTCAAGGACTCGATCAGCGGTACGGGCGGTCCGGCCGACACGTTGACGCCCCCGGCCGCTCCGCCGCCGACTCCCGCCGCCGCGCCGGTCCCCGCGCCGGCCGCAGCCCCGGTCGCAGCGGCCGATCCACCGCCGGTGCCGCCACCCGCACCGCCGCCGGCCCCGCCGGCCGACGCGACCTAGTCCCAGTCCCGTGGCCAGGCGGGCCTCGCCTTGACGCGACTCGTACGTCGTGTCACCCGGCCGCTGCCGATCAGCCAGGCGCGCCGCGAGGTCCCGGAACGGTCGCCGCGACCTCGTGGCTGAACCTGGTCGAGGGTTCTTCGGGGCTGACCCACCCGGGAGGCCATCTGCTGCGGCGCGTTGGACGGCAACCTGGCCCGATCGCTGCGATCGCGACGTGTGTCGTTCAAGCGAACGACGGACACGAACGCTGTTCGTTTACGAACGCTGTTCGTTTACGAACGCTGTTCGTTGACGAACGCTGTTCGTTGCGCACACCGTCGTTCGGACCGCGACCGGGAGAACTCGATTCTCGAGAAGATCGGTCGGAGGCGCGTCGCAGTCGGCACAATCATCGACCCAAGCCCGCACGCAGGACCAGCTATCCGGGCGGAGCTCGCCGGGCCGGGCGCTCGAGCGAGACGTTGACGCCGTCGTCGCCGAGTTGGGCGAACCCGGCCGCCTCGAACAGGCGGCGGGACGCGTTGTTCTCGCAGGCAGCCATCGCTCGCACCGGGCAGCCGGCTTCGTCGGCGGCGGCCGACACGGCCGCCAGCACGGTGGCTGCGATCCGCCGCCTGCGGGCTGGGGAGATCAGAGCGATGTCGACGACCCGAAAGCCGTCGGCGCGGCGGTCGAGGATCACGGCGCCGACGGACGCCCCGTCGAGGAGGATCACCTGGCGATCTGCATCCGGGAAGCGCGTCTCCCGGTCGCGGCGGCGAGCGGTGAACTGAAGCTCGAGCAGCTGCGCACGGACTCCGTCGGGCAGGCCTCCGAGTCCGAGTTGCTCGGTGACGACGGCGCCGTCGAGCGCCCGCAGGAAAGCGTCGTCGACTGGGCTGGCCGGACGGAGGGCGACGGTTCCCGCCGGGATCCGCCCTGTCAATTTCGAGACGGGAGGATCCCCTGGAGGGGGACGCAGAGCTTCAGGCACGGGGACGCCTCGATGCTCGTGTGCGGCTGACGGCTCCCAGCCGGCTCGATCGCCCCCGCGGTCAAAGTCCTGGACCCGTGTGGGCCGGGACCGTACGACCTACCCTTCGCGCGGACGTGGGCGCCGCCGGAGCGGTGGCTCCCGAGCGCCCCGTCGGGCGGGTGCGGTTGATGATTGCGGCGTAGTCCTGACCGTGGCGGCCGGTGCCGGCCGGAGCGACGAGGAGGCTGAGTTCCCCGAGACCGGAGTGCCTGATCGTCATCACGTCCTGGTCGAGGCGGGGTCCGCCTGACGCGTGGAAGAGGAGCGCGAACGCGTCCTCGGGACCCGCCTGGGCGCCGATCCCCGCCACACTGCCGAGGTCGCTCACGCCGACGAGGAGCGCGGTTGCCCGTCGGTTGCCGGCGGCCAGCTCGAACCGGTCGCCGACCAGCGGAGCGAACGTCGAGCGGCGCAGGGCAGCGGCCGGCCGGCCGGCCGCGATCAACCCCCGGGTGAGCTGGCCGGCCTCGGCCAGCGCGAGTCCCACGACCACGGCCCCCCCCGGCGGCGAGCAGCCCGCGGCGGGTGATCGTGGCGTCCGGGGGCCCCCCGTAGGCAATCTCGCTCACGCCGGCGGCTGCCCATCCCCTCCTGGACACTTCTCGCACCCCAGCCCCCATGCGCCTGCTGCTCCCGAAGAAACACCCGTGACCCGAGGATAGACACGTGGGCGCCGCGCGTCAAACGACTCGGTCCGGATCGGGTAGCCTGGGCGCGTGTCAGGCAGGGGATGACCGTCGTTCGCCGACCCCGAGGTCCACGCCCGGCATGATCTCCCGGGTCCGCCTGCCGCTCGCGGTCGACGTCGACGCGCTCGCCGCCGACGTCGGGCGGCTGACGGCCGAGGACTGGGTCCCGCACTTCAATACCGGCTACTACGAGGGCGACTGGAGCGGGGTCGCGCTGCGCTCGAGCGCGGGCGCTCCGCTTGCCCTCTACCCGGACCCGACGGCCGCGGCCGGCGACTGGGCCGCGACCGAAGCGCTCGGCCGGTGCCCGGCGGTGGCGAGGCTGCTCGACGAGTTCCACTGCGAGCTGCAGTCGGTGCGCCTGCTCGCGCTCGGGGCACACGCGCGGATTCGCGAACATCGCGACTACATGCTGGGCTACGACGTCGGCGAGCTGCGGATCCACATCCCGGTGACGACGAGCCCGGAGGTCGAGTTCGTCCACGACGGCGAGCGGGTCGCGATGGCTGCGGGAGAGGTCTGGTACCTCGACTTCAATCTGCTCCACAGCGTGGCGAACCCCGGCGAGGGCCGGCGGGTCCACCTCGTCATCGACTGCGTTCTCAATCCCTGGCTGGACGGGCTGCTGGCGGCGGGCGTGCTGGGTCGCAGCTGAGCCGGGGCGGACCGGCTCGCCCCTCAACCGGCCGGCCGGTCGGCTCGCCTGCCGCGGGCCGGCGCGGTCCGGAACACGCGATCCCAGTAGGGCGCGCTGACGCCGAATCCGGTGGTGTCGTCCTGGAAGTGATGGCGCATGTGCAGCTCACGCAGCGTCCGGCCGAGCCGGCCGGTCGGGCGCCGGTGGTGGACGTAGTAGTGGGTCATGTCGTAGATCAGATATCCGCCGATGAAGCCACCCTGGATGCCGGGGGCGTAGCGAGTGCCGAAGACGACGAGGAAGAGCAGATAGAAGAGGACGGCGAGCGGGACGCTGACCGACGGCGGCATGACCAGTCGCATCGGATCGTTGGGGTGGTCGTGGTGGATCCCGTGGATGATCCAGTGCAGGCGCGCGCCGATCCCTTCGTCAGGCTCGAAGTGGAAGACGACGCGGTGCATCCAGTACTCGGTGAGCGTCCAGAGGACGTAGCCGGCGATCGTCAGGCCGACCGCCTCGGCGAGCCCGAGATGGTCGACGGCGTAGACGATGAAGCCGACGATGAACGGACCGAAGACGACCGGCGGGACGACCGGATGCACCCGGGAGAGGCGATCCAGCAAGTCTGATTCGAACATCCTCGGGGACGCGCGGAGGGCTTCTGACTTGCGGGACGACTGGCTGATCGGCGACACGTACCTCCTCCTGGGCCAACGGCATGCCTGAAGTTCGAGGATTACGCTATTTGACGCTCGCGTCAAGTGCTGAATCGAGCGAGACCGGGATCCGGTGGGTCCGCGCCGACCGGTCTGCCTGGCGATCAGCAGATCGGTCGGTCGGGCGGCGTCGACGGGGAGGCCGGCGGGCCGACGTGGGCGACCGGGAACGGCCGGCAGAGCTCGCCGATCGCGGCTTCGATGTCGGCGGCGAGGAGGTCGACCATATCGCGGGAGAAGCTCTCCTTGATGACCATCCGCAGCACGGTGATGTGCTCGGCGTCGGCCGGCAGGGTGTAGGCCGGGACGATCCAGCCGGTCTCGCGCAGCCGGCGCGAGAGCACCTTGAGGTCGAGCTCGTCGGGCGTGCGGGCGCGGACCGCGACAATCGGAAAGGCGCTGCCGTCGTTGATCAGCTCGAAGCGCCCGGTCTGATCCAGGCGGGCGGCGAGGGCCTGGGCGTTCTCGAGCACGGCCGCGACGATCCGCTCGTACCCGGATCGGCCGAGCCGGAGGAAGTTGAAGTACTGGAGGACGACGGAGTTGCTCGGGCGGGAGAAGTTCAGCGAGTAGTTCGGCATGTCGCCGCCGAGGTAGTTGATGTGAAAGACGAGCTCGGCCGGGAGATCGGCGCGGTCTCGGAAGATCACCGTCCCCATGCCGGGATAGACGAGGCCGAACTTATGGTTGGAGACGTTGATCGAGCGGACCTCTGACAGACGGAAGTCCCAGGGGAGGTCGGGCTGCGAGAAGGGGATGATGAAGCCGCCGCTCGCGGCATCGATGTGCAGGGGAATCGACCAGCCGCGTCGGCTGCGGGTGTCGGCGAGGAGCTCGTTGATCGGTCCGAGCTCGTCCATCTGGCCCGTGAAGGTCGTCCCGAGCAGACCGCCGACGGCGATCGTCCGCTCGTCGATCCGGGCGGCGACGTCGGCGGCGGTCAGGGTGTACGCGCCCTCGCGCATCGGGGCGACGCGTGCTTGCACCTCGAAGTAGCGGGCGAACTTCTCCCAGCAGGTGTGGACGTCGGCGCCGACAACGAGATTCGGCCGATCGGCGGGGAGCCCGGCGGCCTCGCGACGGCCCTGCCAGCTGCGCTTGTGGGCGAGGAGAGCCAGCATGATCGCCTCGGACGAGCCGATTGTCGCGGTGCCGACGGGAGTACGGTCAGCCGGAGCGTGGAAGAGACGTCCGAGCATCGTGACGACCCGTTCGTGGATCACCTCGGTCCTCGGGTACTCGTCCTGGTCGATCATGTTCTTGTTGAGCGTCTCCGTCGCCAGACGGTCGGCGGCCGGCTCCATCCAGCTCGTCACGAAGCTGGCGAGGTTGAGCGCGGGGTTGCCGTCGAGGTTGAGCTCGTCGTGGACGAGCTGGTAGGCGACCTCCGCGTCGAGGCCGTCGGCCGGGACCTCGAACTTCGGGATCTCGCGGGAGAACGACCGGGCCGAGTAGGTCGGGGCGTGGGAATCGTCACGGTCGGTCTGGACCTTGTGCATCTGGGGTCGGGCTCCTCTTGGGTGCGATGCCGCCGGATCGGCGTCGAATGGGCAAGTGTGGCCAATCGGCCGCCGGCCGGCCGGCAGCCAGCGCCGCCGAGACGTCGTCAGACGACCACTAAAGACTTCTTGTGTGATCGATATCACACAAGCAGCGGCTGTCGGAATGCATTGTTAGGAGCCGTGCGGTACGCCAAGCCACCATTCGCCGTCTCGAGCGCGCAGGCCCGGAGCCGGAGAATCGGGCGTTGTGTGCGCTGTCACGCGCCGGTGCTCGCCGACGAGGAGCACTACGACGCGGGGACCGGCGGCGTGGTCCACGGGGCGTGTGGAGCCGAGGCCGCTCAGGCGGCCGGCCGGCCGAGCGCGGTGCCGGATCCGCCGACGCCGAGCCGTGAGGTGAGACGCCTGGAGTTCGGCCGACCGGTCCGGTCGCGTCGCGTCGCACCGCCCTCTGGCCCACCCAGCGTCACCGTCCTTGCCGGCAGCGGCCGGCGAGCCTGAAACGACCGAGAAAGCGGCCTCGATGATGCCCAGAACAGCCTCCATGCCCGCGCCGGTGGTCAACCGCCGGTCGAAGTCGCGGGAGACTCCTGCGGGTTCGGCCACGCTCAAGGCCGTTCGGTCGCTGGTCGAGCCGGTCGAGGCGATCGCGCCACGGCGACGCGGGCGACCGCCGCGCCTGTCGCGTCCGGCGATCTTCGGGGCGGCCCTCCGCCTGCTTGACGCGGAGGGCGCGGCGGCTCTGACGATGCGGCGACTCGGAGCCGAGATGGGCGTCGAGGCGATGTCGCTGTACCGCCACATCTCGAGCAAGGACGCCCTGCTCGACGGGATCGGCGAGGCCCTGATGGCCGAGCACGAGGTCGGCTCGGCGGATGACGACTGGGCGCACGCGGCGTACCGCTTCTCGGTCCAGATCCGTACCGTCGCGCGGGCCCATCCAGCGGCCTTCGAGCTGGTCGGCCTGCGGGCGCTGAACACCGTCGAGGCGATGCGGCCGATCGAAACCGTGCTCGCCGCGCTGCGCGCAGGAGGCTTCCCTTCGGACCGGGCGGTCGCGGCATTCCGTCTGCTGAGCGGTTACTCGCGGGGCTTCGCGTTGAGCGAGATCGCCGGCTTCACGCTGGCCGACGGCCGTCGCGATGACGGGCGCCTGACCGGCGACCAGCTGCCGGCCGCGGACTTCCCGGCGATCCACGCGTTGGCTCGGGACCTCGCGCGGGCTCCGGCCGACAACGACTTCGACGCGGGAATCGAGACGATCATCGGCGGCCTGCGCAGAGAGCTCGTCGGGCTCCAGGCCCGCCGGAGCTGACCCGCGCTCGACGAGGGCGGGCTGACCGGCGAGGTCGGCCCGGTGGGACGAGGGTCGAGCTGGCGGGCAGAGCTGGCGTGCCGGCAGGGCAGAGCGGGCGGGCGGGGCAGAGCTGGCGGGCGGGCGGAGCTAACGGGCGAGGCCGTGCTCGAGGGCTTCCTTGACGGTCGCGTCGAGGGCGTTGAGCCGGTAGAGGGCGAGGGCCTCCGGGCTCCCGAAGCGACGTCCTGGGGCGGCGTCGGGCCCGTGGTGGCAGAGGACACAGTGGGCGAGGGCGAGCATTCGCTGTTCGCTGAGCAGGCGGCGGCCGCGGTCGTCGAGCAGACGGAGGCCGAGTTGGACGTGACCGATCAGGCGGCCCTCGTCGGTCAGTCCGATCGTCGCGGCATACGTGAACTCGCGGGTCTTGCCGAGGTCGTGGACGATCGACGCACAGATCAGGAGGTCGGTGTTCAGGCGGGGGTGCTGGAGGCCGAGCTCCTGGGCGAGCGTGGCGACGGCGACGGTGTGCTCGAGCAGGCCGCCGAGGTAGGCGTGGTGGCCGGCCTGGGTGCACGGGGCTCGACGCCAGGCGGCGCGGAGGTCGGCGTCGGCCAGGAGGACATCGAGCAGCCGCCGGTAGTCGGGGTCGCAGACCTCGCGGGCGAGATGCTCGAGGAAGCCGTCGAGCTCGTCGAGGTCGCGGTAGGCGGTCGGGAGGAAGGCGGTCGGATCGAGGTCTCCGGCTGGTGCGCGTTCGACCCGGTCGAGGTCGAGCTGGCGCTCGTCGCGGAAACGGCCGACCCGACCGACGGCGCGGACGAGGTCGCCCGAGTCGAAGCGGCCGGCCGTGAGGTCGGCGTCGCGGAACACGCGACCGGTGATCGCGCCGGTCCGGTCGCGGAGCTCGACCGAGAGGTACGGGCTCCCGTTGCGGGAGATCAGGCGGTCCTTGCGCGAGCAGGCGAACACGGCGTCGACGGGGTCGCCGTCGCGGAGCGTGGCGACCGACTGGACTGAGGGGCCGGGGCGACCGGACGAAAAGACGGGTTGGACCACTACCGCCATGATGTACGGTGGTTCGGATGCAGCCATTGATCTGGGAGAGTAGGCCGGACGGGCTACGAGCCCCGGCAATGATCTGCGCGTTCAAGGGCTGGAACGACGCGGGCGACGCCGCGTCGGCCGCGGTCGCCCACATCGGAAGCGCGCTTGGGGCGACGCGGTTCGCCCGGATCGACCCGGAGGAGTTCTACGACTTTCAGGCGACCCGGCCGATGGTCAAGCTGGTCGGCGGGCAGGCGCGCGAGCTGGTCTGGCCGGGGATCAACATCTACCAGGCGAGGGTCCCGCGGGCTCCGCGCGACCTGATCCTGATCGAGGGGCCGGAGCCGTCGTTTCGTTGGCGGGGCTTCTCGGCCCTGCTGATCGACCTGGCCGAGGCGCTCGGCGTGCAGATCGTCGTGACGCTCGGCGCCCTGCTGGCCGACACGCCGCACACGCTGCCGGTCGTCGTCAGCGGGCTCGCGTCGGACATGTCGCTGGTCGAGCGGCTGGGTCTCGGGGACGTCAACTACGAGGGACCGACGGGGATCGTCGGTGTTGTCCACCAGGCCTGCGTCGACGCGGCGATCCCGTCGGCGAGCCTCTGGGCGAGCGTGCCCCACTACGTGGCGGCGGCGCCGAACCCAAAGGCCGCGCTGGCCCTGGTCCGCCGCTTCGAGGGGCTGGTCGGGGTCTCCGTGGACGCCGGGAAGCTCGAGCAGGACTCGGCCGACTACGAGCGGCAGGTCGGGCTGGCCGTCCAGAGTGACCCGGACGTGCAGGCTTTCGTCGAGCGCCTCGAACGCAGCGCGGAGAGCAATCCGGCGACGAAGGAGGACATCCCGTCGGGCGACCTCCTCGCCCGCGAGTTCCAGCGGTTCCTGCGCCAGCGGGGCGACCAGCCCGACGAGTAGGCGGGGCGTGACCCGCTGCGGCGGGTGACCGGATCGTCGGGCCGCGACCGGCATCATCGAGGTCCTGCCCGGTCTGGTCCGAAGCGGCTCGGAGATGATCAACCGGCGCTTGGAGCAATGAGCTGTGGAGGGTCTCCGAGCAAAGTAGTTGACTGACTCAGTCAGCTACTTCGCGAAACAAGCCCACACCATCTCCCGTGTCAACCGAGCCCGGCCGATCGGAATCCGGCACCGTCTCGGGACCGGGGCAGGTCGTCTTCAACGTCCCGTCGGATCGCACCGGACGGGGCTCTGGGAGCGAGGCTCCGCGTCGTCGTACGCGGGTCCCCTGCTAGACGAGGATCACACCCTCGTGGGCGAGCAGCCGCTGCTTGGTCTCGAGGCCGCCGCCGTAGCCGCCGAGCCGGCCGCCGGTGGCGAGCACGCGGTGGCAGGGGAGGACGATTGGGAGGGGGTTGGCTCCGTTGGCCTGGCCGACGGCCCGGCACGCGAGCGGGCGCCCGACGATCTGGGCGAGCTCGGCGTAGCTGACCGTCTCGGCGTAGGGGATCTCGCCGAGCGCGCGCCAGACATCCTCCTGGAACGGGGTCCCGTGGAGGTCGAGGGGGATCTCGAAGCCGGTGCGCGTCCCGGCGAAGTACTCGCCGAGTTGGCGGGCGGCGGTCGCGACCGGCCGTCCGTCGGACGGATCGGTCGCGCTCGGGGCCGGAGGAGCCGAGGCGGCTGCATTGGGGAGGAGGAGGCGGATCAGGGCGTCGTCGGTCCCCTCGAGGATGAGGCGGCCGATCGGCGTGTCGAGCGCCAGTCGGTCGACGGGCCTGGCTCCGGCGTGGGTTCGGGTTCGGACGAGAGTGGTTGTCATGCTGCGGTGGCCTCTTCTCGAGTCGGGGACAGGATCGCGGAACGCTCCGGCGGGGGAGATGAGTCCCAGAGGTGGGCGACGGCGTAGGCGCGCCACGGGCGCCAGCGTTCGGCCAGCCGGCCGACCGACGCGGGATCGCTGGCCTGGCCGAGCTGGGCGAGTGCCCGGCGGACGCCGAGATCGGTGGGGAGAAAGGCGTCGGGGTCGCCGAGCGCGCGCATCCCGACATAGGCCGCCGTCCACGGACCGACGCCGTGCAGTCCGAGCAGTCCGGTGCGGAGCGCGTCCGGGTCGGCGCCGGGGTCGAGGGCAAGGTCGCCGGCGGCGACGGCCTCGGCCAGGCCGGCGAGAGCTCGCCGGCGGGAGGAGGGCATCGGGAAGGCAGCCGGCTCGTCGACGGCCAGGCGGGCGAGGGCCTCGGGGGTCGGGAAACTGTGGGTGATCGGGAGGACGGGGTTCTCGAGTCGGGCGCCGGCCGACCGGACGAGCGCGCCGAGCACGGTTCGGGCGCCGGCGACCGAGACCTGCTGGCCGACGACGGCCCGGACGGCCAGCTCGAAGCCGTCGGCAGCCCCGGGCACCCGGAGGCCGGGCGTGCGTGCGACGAGGGGGGCGAGCAGGGGATCGGACCCGAGCGCGTGATCGACGGCGACCGGATCGGCGTCGAGGTTGAGGAGGTGGCGGCAGCGGGCGATCGCGGCCGTCAGGTCGCGGAGGTCCTCGAGCACGAAGACCGCGTCGACGGCGTCGCCGTCGTGACCCGGGCTCAGGGTGACCGTCCCGTGGCCGTGGGGGAGGCGGAGGCTGCGGCGGTAGGTGAGGCCGTCATAGGACTCGACGCCGGCGACGGCCCGCTGGCCGAGGAAGTCGAACAGCCGGCTGGCGGCGAACGGCCGGCGGTGGGCGAGCCTGAGGGCGATCGCGGGAGTCGTCGCCGTCCCGGCCGGGACGGCGCGGCCGGCGGAAGCCTGACGGCGGAGCTGGGTCGGCGTGCGGGCGAAGATCGCACGGATCGTCTCGTTGAACTGGCGGACGCTGGCAAAGCCGGCGCTGAGGGCGACCTGAGTGATCGGGAGGTCGGTCGTCTGGAGGAGCAGGCGAGCCGTCTGGGCGCGCTGGGCCCGGGCGAGCGAGAGAGCGCCGGTGCCGACCTCGGCCATCAGGACGCGGTGGAGCTGGCGCTCGGAGTAGCCGAGCCGACCGGCGAGCCCGGCGACCCCGTCGCGGTCGACCGCGCCGTCGAGGATCAGCCGGACGGCCCGGGCGGCGACATCGGCCCGACCGAGCCATTCGGGAGAGCCGGGCGCGGCGTCCGGCCGGCAGCGCAGGCACGCCCGGAAGCCGGCCTGCTGGGCGGCGGCGGCCGTCGCGTAGAAGCGGACGTTGGCCGGCTTCGGAGTTCTCGCGGGGCAGCTCGGCCGGCAGTAGATGTGGGTCGAGGTGACCGCCGTGAAGAACCACCCGTCGAAGCGGGCGTCGCGGCTCTGGACGGCGCGGTAGCAGTGGTCGAAGTCCTTGAGCACGCCTTCATCCTGGCACGCCCGGCCGACCATGACTGGCGGATTTCGGACATCGACGTAATCGGCAGATGACGATGTCCGATTCCCGCTGGCCGCCGGGTCGGCGAGAGCACGATCGGGACATGCCGGCGAGTGATCGGCTGCGGCTCGTGAGGGTCAGCCCGCGCCCGCACGGCACCGCACGAGGCTCGCCCCCGGCGTCGTCCAGCCGGCCTACACCCGGACGGCCTACACGCCGGCGACGACCGGATCCCCGGACTCGGTGGCGGCGGCGGCCTGCTCGCGGCTGTCGGTCGAGGAGATCAGCAGTGCGGCGAGGATCGCCCCGACGATCGCGAATCCAGCGCCGACCAGGAAGGCCCGGTCGAAGCCCTTGGTCAGGGAGATCAGCGGGTTGGCCTGACCGGCGAGCGTGACCGCCTTGGTCCGGCTGTTGGCGACCGTCGCGAGGATCGCCAGTCCGAGGGCCCCGCCGATCTGGGTCGACGCGTTGATCAGGCCGGACGCGAGCCCGGCCTCACGCGGGGCGGTCCCGGTCATCGCGGCGATCGTCACCGGGACGAAGGAGAAGCCGAGGCCGACGGCGGCGAGGATGGACGGTCCGAGGATGTCGTGGATGTAGGAGCCGCCGGGCGTGTGGACCCGCGAGAACCAGAGCAGACCGGCGGCGATCAGGAGCATGCCGGCGACGAGGATCGGCTTGGGGCCGACCCGGGTCACGAGGGCGGAGGCCGCCCCGGCGGAGAGGATGATCCCGATCGCGAGCGGGAGGTACGCGAGACCGGCCTTGATCGGCGTGTACCCGAGGACGTTCTGGACGTAGAGGGAGATGAAGAAGAACATCGAGAAGAGGGACATCCCGATCAGCAGGCCGACGACGTTCGACCCGCGGAGGGTCCGGAGGCGGAAGATCGAGAACGGCATCAGTGGGTGGGGCTCGCGGCGCTCGATGAAGAGGAAGGCGAGGATCAGGATGACGGCGCCGGCGAGCTTGGCCAGCGTGGCGGTCGAGCCCCAGCCGGCGTTGACGGTGTCGACGAGGGCGTAGACGAGCAGGCTGAGGCCGGCGGTGACGGTGACCGCGCCGGGTAGGTCGAACGACGCGCCGTCCTCGCGGGCATGGCTCTCGAGCAGGATTCGCGGGGCCATGAACGCGGCGGCGAGGCCGATCGGGACGTTGACGAAGAGGACCCACTCCCAGCCGAGGCCGCTCGTGAGGATCCCGCCGAGCAGGACGCCGGCCGCACCGCCGGCGCCGGCGACGGCGCCCCAGACGCCGAGCGCCTTGTTGCGCTCGGCTCCCTCGGCGAACGTCGTCGTCAGGATCGAGAGTGCGGCCGGCGAGATCACGGCGGCGCCGAGGCCCTGGACGGCGCGGGCGATCAGGAGCCAGGCCTCCGACTGGGCGAGGCCGCCGGCGAGCGAGGCGAGCGAGAAGAGGATCAGCCCGGAGATGAACATCCGCCGGCGGCCGATCAGGTCGGCCAGGCGGCCGCCGAGGAGGAGGAAGCCGCCGAAGGTCAGGGTGTACGCGTTGACGACCCAGGAGAGGCTGGCGTGGGAGAAGTGGAGGCTCGTGCCGATCGTCGGGAGGGCGACGTTGACGATCGACGCGTCGATTACGATCACGAACTGGGTCATCGCGAGGAGGACGAGGGCGAGGTTCTTGGCTCGCGGCGTCTCGAGCGATGCGGGGATTGGCGGCGTCTCTGCGGTCGTCATGGAAGCTGACCTCCGGTTCCGGTTTGCGATCGCCACAATACGGAACTATCATTCCGTTTGTCAAGGTCGGCGATCAAAAGGGATTGTGATGAGCCCGTCTGTCGAAAGCGAGCGGCCCCAGCGAGCCGACGCGAAGCGCAACCGGGAGCGAATCCTCGAGAGTGCGCGCGAAGCGTTCGCGGCAGACGGCGCCGAGACCCAGATGGACGAGGTCGCCCGCCTGGCGGGAGTCGGCGTCGGCACGGTCTACAGGCACTTTCCGACGAAGGAGTCCCTCCTGGGCGAGCTCGTCCGGCAGAAGATGACGTGGATGGGCGAGAACTCGCGGGCGGCGCTCGAGCTCGACGGCGAGCCGTTCGCCGTGTTCGCGGACACGCTCCGCCGGAACGTGGCCGTCGCGGACGGGGACGCGGCGATCCAGTTCGCGATGCTCGGGGCCGGCGACGCGGTCTGGGCCTACGCGGACGAGGCCGTGGCCGAGGTGGTCGCTCTGACCGACGAGCTGATCACCCGGGCCCAACGGGCGGGGACGATGCGGACGGACGTCAGCGCGCTCGACATCCCGATGCTGATGTGCGGGGTCTGCGCGACGATGACCCATGCCAAGCCGGAGTTCGACTGGCGCCGGCACCTCGAGCTGGTCATCGACTCGCTGCGGGCGCGGTAGGAGCCCGGCGGGCTCCGGGTCGGCGGCTCCGGGTCGGCGGGCTCCGGGTCGGCCAGCTCTGGGTCGGCGGCCGGGCGGCCGGACGCGGCCGCGGCTCGCTCGAGAGCTGGATGGACTCTTCGAGGGCGAGCGGTCGACGGACCGGCGAGCAGGGCACCGAGGGATCACCGCCGGGGTCGGGAGAGTTCAGGCGGGGCTGTCCGCGGGGGGTGCGTGTTCGAGAAGGGACTCCCCAAGAAAAGTAGCTGCCTGAATCACTCGTGTTTCGCGCTTTCCGCTCGGCCGACTGCACGTCGGGGCGGGGGCGGGAACGGGGCGGGCGGGGCGGCGCCGGGGTGGAGGCGGCCACGGGTCGGGCGCGGGGGTGTGGGATGCGATCGACCGGGCTCCTCCCGGGTGGCGGAGGTGGATGCGAGACCTTCGTCGCGAAAGTAGCTGCCTGAGTCATGAGTCAGTCAACTACTTTTCGCTAGAGAGAGTCCACTTCTCCACGACCCGGCCCCCGCGGAGAGCTCGCCCGCCTCTGAGCTCCCGAGCCGGCCCGAATGATCCTCGACGGCACGCACGCCAAGCCCCCGCCGCGTGAGCATCCCGCCGGGGCCGGGGAGGAGCCCCGGTCGATCACGGCCGGGCCGCTCGGTCACGGAATCCCGGGCCAACCCGACCGGGTCCTTGTGCGCAACTCTGGGACCGGCCGGCCGTTGGAGGTCTGTGCGCCCGCACGGCCTGGTCGGGGTCGTCGGGCCGTGCGTGAGCGGTCAGGTCCGCAGACCGGCCGCGGCCGCGCTGGCTGACGGTAAGGCGAAACGAAGCGACGGGAGGATCGATCCGATGAGGCACGTCCGTGACTGGCCGGGATTCAACCACCGGGGGCAACTGGTCAGGGCCCGCCGGCTCGGGCTCGCCGCGTCGCTCGCGGTCGCCGCGTCGGTCGCGGTCGCATCCGGCGCGTCGGGCGACATCAACACGACCCAGCCGGAGGCCCCGGCCGCCGTGGAGATCACCGCGGGCGGGATCCTCTGGACGGGCGACGGGTCGGACATGGTCAGCCCGAACGGGACCGCGACGCCGCTCCTGCCGGTGTCCGGCGGCGGGATCGAACCCGCGGACCTTGCGATCGGGCCGCGGGTCGGGCCGGGCGGGTGCCACGACTGGGTTGCCGACCCGACGGGGGCGACATCGGAAACCGGGGTGGCGCTCGCGGTCAGCGACGGCAAGCTGATCGTCGCGGGATCGCCGGCGTGCCGCCGGACACCGCCGACCACGCCCCGTCCGCTGTTCGCGCGTTCGCTCGCGGCCGGCGGGACCTGGCGCGTCCTGCGATGGCTGCCCAACGCGGCCCAACCCCTGCTCAGCGCGCGCGGCGACTGGCTCGCCGTGGGGACTCCCCGCGCAGACGGGACGATGCTCGCCCAGGTGGTCGACGCGCGGACCGGTCGCCTGCGCAACCAGCTCGACATCCCGACCGGCTACCTGGCGGTGGCGGAGTCCGGCGCGCTCGTCGACGCCGTCGGCTTCGTCGCGCGCGAGCCCGACCAGCCGGTCGGTGACGCGCCGTACAAGATGCTGTACGTCCCGGCCGGGGCGCGGCGGGCCCGGTCGCTGCTCGGGATGCTGACCGTGCGCGGGGTGCCGGCGATCTCAGACGGCCGGGTCGCGTACAAGCTTGAGAACACCGACGGGACGCAAACCCTTGCCGTGACCAATCTCCGGACGCGCCGCACCCGCCTGGTCGCGGGCTTCCGCCCGGGCGCGCGCGGACTGGAGGCTTTCGATCTGCGCGGGGATCTGCTCGCCTGGGTCCAGAGCAACGCCCCGCCGCCGCCGACGACGCCGCCGCCGCCGCCGACCGGCCCGTGCACTGTCCTGCCATACGTCCCGCCGGCCCCGCGCACGCTCCACACGACGGACCTGAGCCGGCCGGCCGCGTTCGTCCCGGCGCCGCCGGCGCCCGCAACACCACCGGCGCTCGTGTGCAACGCGCAGTGACGCACACCCGCATGTGAGGCCCACACCCCCGGGTTCTCGGAGTCCGGCCGGGGGTAGATCCCACGCGTGCCGCGCCCCGCTGCCGAGGCCAGGTCCCCGTCGTCGTTGCGCAGATCGCTGCCGGCAGTCCTCGCCTGCCTGGGGATCGCGGCGTGCGCCGGCGGCCGCGGCGCGGGAGTCGGCGAGGCCGGCCGGGGGGCGCGGCTGCCCGCGACCGGACGAACCGCAGGCGGGGCGAGCTACCGCGTGAGCGTCGAGCCGACCGCGGTCCCCGTGGGACCGCGACAGGCCCTCGTGCCGGCCTGGTGCCCCCGCGTCGACCTCGTCTACCCCGACCACTCCCCGACCCATGGCGCGGTCGGCTGCCGCCAGGTCCGCCGACACGTGCCGACCGGCGGGTACGCGATCTTCTGCCGCCTGCCCGAGGTCTTCGTCCTCCTCCTCAGCAGCCCCGCGACCCGGTCGGTTTCCGTCGTCACCGCCTCCGGCCGAACCGTCTCCCTGTCGCCCTACGCCATCGAGGGGCTGGTCGGCCGCTTCTGGCTGACCCACTACGCCGGCGACGCCGCGCCGCGGGTCGTCGCCTCGGTCGAGGGCACCCACCGCTACGTCCAGCGCTACCCGCCGGTCAGATGTCTCGGCCCCGGGGGGACGAACGGCCTGCTTGGACGGTGAGCACGAGCCGCCGCGAACTCGAGCCGCCGGGCCTTGACATGTGACTATATAGTCACCTATCCTCTTTTCATGGACGAGGTGTTCAAGGCGCTGGCCGACCCGACCCGACGCAGCCTGCTCGACGAGCTCTTCGCGCAGGACGGCCAGTCGCTCAGTGCGCTCGAAGCCCGGCTGACGATGACCAGGTTCGGCGTGATGAAGCACCTCAAGGTGCTCGGGGACGCCGGCCTCGTCGTGACGCGGCGGCGCGGCCGGGAGAAGCTCCACTTCCTCAACGCCGTCCCGATCCGTCTGGTCCACGACCGGTGGGTCAGCAAGTACGCACAACCGTGGGCGGCGACGCTCTCAAACCTCAAGCAGACCCTGGAGGACGGCATGGAGAAGGTTTTCGAGATCTACATCAAGACGACGCCGGAGCGGCTGTGGGAGGCGATCACCGACAGCGAGCTGCGCCAGAAGTACACGTTCGGCGTCGGCATCGAATCCGACTGGAGCGCCGGCTCCCCCTACACGGCGGTGCACCCGGTCTCGGGCGGGCGGATCTCCGAGGGGGAGAACCTCGAGGTCGACCCGCCGCACCGGCTCGTCCAGAGCTTCCACGCGCTGTGGGGCGAGGACGTCGAGGCCGCGGGCACGTCGCGGGTCACGTGGGAGATCAAGCCGGTCGGCGACTCGTGCCAGCTGACGGTGACGCACGACCAGCTCCCCGAAGGCGTCAACAGCCAGATCTACGGCGGTTGGCCGATGATCCTCTCGGGCCTGAAGACGCTGCTCGAGACCGGCGAGACGTTGACCACGCCGGGCTCGCTGATGTACGCCGGTGGCTTCGACTCGGCCGGCGAGGCGGGGAGCGACCGATGATCGCGACGACGAACATCACCCGGCTCGGGACCGTGCTACTGCGGGTCGGCGATGTCGATCGGGCGGTCGACTTCTACGTCGGGGGGCTCGGCTTCGAGAAGGGGCTCGACGCCGACTACGGCGGCGGCAACCGGTGGGTCGAGGTCTCACCGCCGGGCGCGGCGACGACGCTCGCGCTCGTCCCGGCAACCGACGCCGATCCCGCCGGGCACGGCACCGAAGTCAGCCTGGCGAGTCGGGACGCCGCCGCGGACCACGCCAACCTGCTCGCCCGGGGCGTCGACATCGACGCCGCAATGATTCAGATGGGCCCCGGAGTCCCGCCGATGTTCAGGTTCCGCGACGGCGACGGCAACCGCTTCCGGGTGGTCGAGCGCGCCTGACGGACCGAATCGATCAGCTGACGAGCCGGACTGGCGCCCAGAAGTCCGCGGCGTTCCGGGCCAGGCGCGTGAAGCTCCTCGCCAGCCGAGAGCCACCCGGCCAGGCGATCGCGGGCCGGCTCCTGGGACGGGTCGCCGAGCACGACGGCCACGACGGCGACGACGGCGACGACGGCCACGACGAGGCTCGCGTCGACGACGACGCTCACCGCCGCGGTTCGACGTCGACTCGCGCCTGACGGACCAGGGTCACGGCATCGATTTCCGGCCCTCGGGGCTCACCGCTCGGCTACGGGGCAGGCGATTCGGAAGTCGCACATGCCGCAAGCGGCCGGCGACGGGGTCGGCTCGAAGCCCTGGCCGAGGATCCCGGCGCCGACGTCCATCACGGTGTCCGAGATCCAGTCGATCGCGGCGGCCGTGTCGGGGACGGCGACCCGCTGGTCGTCGAGCACGTAGTAGTAGGTCCGCTCGGTCGCGTCGATCTCCCAGGCTTCGCGGGCGGCGACGGCGTACAGGGCGAGCTGGACGTCGTCGCGCAGCTCGGCGACGGTCTTCGGCAGGCCGGTCTTGAAGTCGATCAGCTCGTACCCGCCGCCCGGGAGGGCGTCGACCCGGTCGACCCGCCCGCGGATCTGATGTGGGCCGATCGGAAACGAGAACGACCGCTCGAACCACCGGGGGTCGCCGGCGCGGCCGGAACCGTCGGACAGGCGGTCGCGATACCGGAGGACGGCGACGCGGGCCTTCTCGCGGAGCTGGCGCTCCTGGTCGGAGTCGCCGAACCCGCCGCGGCGCCAGCCGGCGTCGAGCAGGCCGAGCATCGCGTCGTCGGACGCCGCGCTGGTCGCGTGGTAGCGCTCGAGGACCTGGTGGACGAGGATCCCGAACCGCTGGTTCAGGGTCGGCTCCTGGGGGATCCGGAGAACCCTGGCGAACTTGTACTTGAGGGGGCACGTCCGGTAGGTGTCGATGTCTGAGGCCGACAGGACGAGGCCGTCGCCCCGGCGGGGGAGGAACGGCTCGAGCGACGGCTCGTCCCGGGCGGCCCGGGACGCCGCGCGGGCGCGGTCGTCGTGCTCGCCGGTGAGGAGATCCTGGTCGAGCGGCGAGGACTCGAGGATCTCCCGCTCGAGGGGGGTGGCCGCCTGGACGAGTCGGGCGTTGATGTCGGCGAGGGCGACCTCGTCGATCGGGGCGCCGTCGGGTCGCTGGAGGAGGGCGGCGAGTTTGACGAGCTCGAGGAAGCGGACGGCCCCGTGGGAGATGTCGAGGTCCGTGTCGAGGCGGAGCTCGCCGAGTCGGCCGCCGATGCGCATGACGCTGTCGAGGAGGTCGTCACGGAGCTCGCGGAAGGTCGAATGGAGGGCCTCGGCCGGGCCGAAGAGCTCCTCGTCCCGGTCCTCCCAGACACCCCCGACGGCGGCGCGGGCGTCCTCGAGAAACGGCGACGGAGCCTGCCGGGCGAGCCGGCGGGTGCTCGCCGCGTACGAGAGGACGACACCCAACCGGGCGCGGGTGATCGCGACGGCGAGCACCCGCCGCATCCGGGCTTCATGATCGCCGGCGTCCGGCGTGCCGGTTTCGTCGTCTTTCGGAGCGGTCGCCTCACCGGCGGCCACCGGGTCGTCGGGCCGACCGCCGGTCACCGGACCCGGCAGTCGGCGGCCGGCGGTGGGCGACCCGGGCGGTCGGCCGGCAGCCGCCGGGCCGGGAAGGCGACCGGCGTCGAGGCCGACGACGAAGACGTGGTCGAACTCGAGGCCGCCGGCGGCGTCCATCGCGAGGACGGCAACCGTTCCGGGGATCTGGACGCCGATCGCCTCCTCTTCGCCGAGGCCGGCGTCGGCGACGGCGGCGATGTACCGGGCGAACTCCCGCGGGGTCGACGACGGCGACCGCCGGGCGTGGGCGGCGGCGAGCTCGCCGAGCTTGGCGAGGTTGACGAGCCGCTCGACGACGTCCGCCCGGGCGGTGAAGAGCTGCTGGCGGCGGAGGCCGAGGCGGTCGATCAGCCGGTGGACGAAGAGGTCCGGACGGGCCGTGTCGAGGGCGGCGGCGGCCGACCGATGCAGGCGCAGGAACCCGGCGATCCGCTCGCGGGCCTCGGGCGGGAGCTGGGGCGACTCGGTCGCGGCGACGAGGGCGGAGACCATGTCGAGCTTGCGGCGTCTGGCGATCTGGACGGATCTGGCGATGTCGACCGAGCTCAGCTCGACCGGCGGGCGGGCCAGCGCCCGGGCGACGGCGCCGGCGTCGCGGGGATCGACGAGGAGACGCAGCCAGGCGAGGACGTCGCGGATCTCGACCCGCTCGAAGAACGCGTCGGTCCCGAGCACCCGGTAGGGGACGTCCCGCTCGGCGAGGGCCACGGCGACGGCCTGTCCGTCGGCGGCGACCGACCCGACCAGCACGGCCAGTCGTTCGGGGGCGATCGACTCGTGGGAGATCAGCCGCTCGAGCTCGGCCGCGACGCTCTGGGCCTGGGTCCGCTCGTTGGCCGCCCGCCAGAACCGGACACCCGACCCGGACCCCGGCGGCCCGGCGGAAGCCGGCCCGCCCGAGTACGTCGCGGCCGCGCCCGGCCCGCCCGAGTTCAAGGTGCCCGCAACCGGCCCGCCCGGGTTCAAGGTGGCCGCGCCCGGCCGGCCCAAGTCCACAGCAGCCGGCCCGTCCGGGTGCACGGCAGCCGCATCCGGCCGACCCGAACCCACCGCGGCCGCCGGCGCGCCCGGGGGCATGGCTGCCGCAGCCCGGCCGCCCGAATCCACCGCGGCCGCAGTCGGCCCGCTCGAGTCCACGGCGTCCGCCGCCTGCCCGCCG
>DATCEH010000112.1:0-4972 GCA_036510225.1 Solirubrobacteraceae bacterium
CTCGATCACGTGGTCGATGGTCGCCCGCCGCTGGACCGCCCCATAGGCCAGCCGCATCGCCAGGGCCCGGTCGCGGGGGTCCAACCCGCGCGCGGCGGCGTGCATCGCCCGGTCGGTGTACGCCCGATCCTCGAACGTCCGCCGCACGACCTCCAGCGCGCAGGCCCTGGCCTCAGAAGGTGCGCCGGTCGACCTGGCCCTCGCAGGCGGGCCGGTCACCGGGACTCAGACGGCATGGCCGCGGACGTAGTCGGCAGCGGTCATCGGCCGTCCGCCGGGCGGTTGGACCCGGAGCAGCTCGAGCGCCCCGTCGCGCGTCCCGTAGAGGAGCCGCCCGTCGCGGACACCGAGCTCGCCCTCCGCCGGAGGATCGCCCGCGCCGAGCGGGGCGCCCGACCCCCCGCCGGCCGGGACGACGCCGGCCGCGTGCACCCTCAGACCACCGGCCAGAATCGGGACCTCTATCCGAGCTCCGATGTGCGGATCGAGCGCGCGGACGACCCGCTCCAGCTCGGCGGCCGGCCGGCCCGGGTCCAGTACGCGGTGCTCCGGCGAGATCTTCTCGGCGTAGGTCAGGCCGCCGTCGGTCTGCTCGACGTACGTCCGCGGGCCGTCGAGCACGCCGATCAGCAGGCGCGAGCCGAGCCCGGCGAGGCGGCCGGCGAGCGTTCCGTAGGTGTCGCGCGGGTCGATCGGCTCGGACGCCCGCCCGCAGATCGGCCCGCTGTCGAGGCCGGCCGTCAGGCGGATGATCGAGACCCCGGTCTGCGTGTCCCCGGCCATGATCGCCCGCTCGATCGGCGCGGCACCCCGCCAGCGGGGCAGCAGCGACGGATGGACGTTGAGGATCTCGTAGGTCGAGAGGAGCGGCTCGCGGACGAGGGCCCCGTACGCGCAGACGCAGAGCACCGCCGGCTGGACCGCGGCGATCTCCCGCACCGCGTCCCCAAGCCGCTCGGGTTGCAGCAGGTCGAGGCCGAGGCCGGCGGCCGCCTGCGCGACCGGCGGGGCCTCCGGCCTGCGTCCGCGGCCGCGCGGGCGGTCGGGCCGGGTGATGACCAGCGCCGGTCGGTGGGGCGTCGCGGCGAGACTCTCGAGGACGGTTACGGCGAACGGCGACGTGCCGATGAAAACGGTCGCTATGGAGTGCCCCCGGCCTGGGCCTCGCGCATCCTGCGCATCGCCTCCCGCCGCTGCTCGCGACTCGTCCGGTCGAGGATCAGGACGCCGTCGAGGTGATCCATCTCGTGGGCGATCACCCTCGCCTCCAGTCCGGACGCCTCGACCGTGATCGGCTCGCCGTGCTCGTTGTGCGCGCCGACCCGGACGTGGACGGCCCGCTCGACGTCGACCGCGACCCCCGGGAGGCTGAGGCAGCCCTCCTCGATCGTCTCCTGCTCCCTGCCGGCCCACTCGACCGTCGGGTTGACCAGCGCGACGACAGGGCTGTCGTGCTCGACCCGGTAGACCAGCACCCGGTGGAGGACGCCGAGCTGGGTCGCCGCGAGTCCGACGCCCATCGCCGCGTCCATCAGCTCGCCCATCCGCGCGACCTCCCGGCGGAGGTCCTCGTCGAAGCGCTCGACCGGGATCGCCTTTGCCCGGAGGGCCGGATCCCCGAGCTTGCGGACGTACCGCAGGGCCTCGGTCCGCCGGCGCAGGGCCTCCGGGTCCGGCTCTGGCGCGGCCGTCCGGTCGGCGTCCGCGTCGTCGCCGGCCGCGTCCGGGTCCGGCTCTGGCCGGGCGGCCGCGTCCGGATCGGCCGGGTTCTCGGCCGCCCGATCGCCGGGATCCTCGTTCTGCTCGGCCAGGTCGAGCTCGGGCTCGGCCGCCTGGGTGGCGTCACTGGTCATACGTCCAAGTCTAGAGCCGGCCGGCCGCCTACTGAGGGTCGACGTCGACGCTGATCGCCACGTCCCGGCGGCCGAGGCGGTCGACCGCGCCGCCGACGGCGGCGACCGCCGCACGCCGCTCGCCCCCCTTGACGACGACCTGGGCCCGGTCGCGCCCGCGGAGGCGAAACAGCGGGGCCGGCCCGAGCAGGACGGCCCCGGGAATCTGCAGGTCCTCGCGCAGCTGCCGTCCGGCGGCCATCGGCGCATCCGGCGACTCCGACGAGCAGACGATCCGGATCAGCTCGCCATACGGCGGGTACTGGAGCGCCTTTCGACGGCCGAGCTCGACCTCGAGGAAGCCGTCACTGTCGTGGTCGGCGGCGAACGCGATGCTCGACGCCCGGGGGTCCAGCGTCTGCACGAGGACCCGGCCGGTCCCCCCCCGCCCCCGACCGGCCCGGCCGGCGAGCTGGGCGACCAGCGCGAACGTCCGCTCCTCCGAGCGGAAGTCCGGGAAGCGGAGGGTTGCGTCCGCGTCGAGCACGACGCCCAGCCCGACCCCGTCGAAGTCGTGCCCCTTGGCGACCATCTGCGTCCCGACGAGCACCCCGGCCGGAGCCGCCTCGAAGCGCCGCAGGACGGCCGCCGCCCGGCCCTTCGTGGCGGCGACGTCACCGTCGAGGCGGAACACCGGGAAGGCCGGATTCGAATCCCCGCCGAGCGCGCCCGCAAACTCGTGCTCGAGGCGCTCGGTCCCCAAGCCATGCCGGGAGACGCTGGTCGACCCGCAGTCCGGACAGCGGGCCGGCGTCGGCTGGCGGTGCCCGCAGTGATGACAGGCGATCAGTCCCTCGGCCCGGTGGAGGACGAGCGAGACGTCGCACTGCGGGCAACCCCAGACCCGGCCGCACGAGCCACAGAACAGGAAGTTCGACCAGCCCCGCCGGTTGAGCAGGACGATCGCCTTGCCGCCGGCCCGCCGGAGATCCGCCAGAGCCTCGGAGGTCCGCGGGTGGAGCGGGCCGGCGACCCCGATCATGTCGAGCACCTCGACCTCCGGCAGCCGCCGACCGTCGACCCGGGCCGGGAGGCGCAGCCGCCGGCGCCGCAGATACGTCTCCGGCCGGGGGGTCGCGCTCCCGGCGATCAGCACGGCTCCGGCCTGCGCGGCGCGTCGCTGCGCGACGTGGCGGGCGTCGTATCGCGGGTCGCCCTCGTGCTTGTAGGACGAGTCGTGCTCCTCGTCGACGACGACCAGCCCCAGCCGATCGATCGGCGCGAAGACGGCCGACCGCGGACCCACGCAGATCCTCGCCTCGCCACCGCGGAGGCGGACCCACTCGTCGTAGCGCTCCCCCGCACCAAGACCCGAATGGAGGACGGCGACCGTATCGCCGAACCGCTCGACGAACCGGCCGACCGTCTGCGGGGTCAGGCCGATCTCCGGGACGAGGACGATCACCCCGCGTCCGCCGGCCAGCGCGCGCGCCGCCGCGCGGAGGTAGACCTCGGTCTTGCCCGACCCGGTCACCCCGTGGAGGAGGAAGCTCGCGTGTCCGCGGCCGGCGAGCGCCGCGTCGATCGTCGCGAGCGCCGCCGCCTGGGCCGGGTCGAGGTCGACCGGCCCGGCCCGACGGGCTCCGACCGGGAGATGCTCCGGCCGGCGGCCGACGACCCGCCGCTCGATCGAGACGAGCCCCCGGTCGGCCAGCCGCCGCAGGCCGCCGTGGTCGAGCCCCGTCTCCGCGGCCGGGAGCCGGCCGGCCTTGTGGAGCCGCTCAAGGGTCGACCGCTGGGTCGCCGTCAGGCGCACCGCGGGCGGGATCGCCGGGGCGGCCGCGCCGGCCGGCGGGGACCCGACAGCCGCCTGGGCGGCCGGCGCCGCCGCGAGGGCGGCCGGCGGCGGGGCGACGGCGGCCGCGCCGGCCGGCGTCAGCTCGGCGACGAGGCGCAGCTTCGCCCGAGTCCCGCCGGCCGTCCCCGGCGGGAGCATCAGGCGCAGGCCGCGGGCCGGGGTCGAGCAGTACTCGGCGGCGATCCATTCGGCCAGACCGACGAGGTCCTCAGGGATGCCCGGCCCGACCGCCCGGACCGGCGCGAGCAGCCTCGCCGAGGCGATCTCCGAGGTCTCGGCCAGGCCGACGACCACGCCGAGCATCTCCCGCCGGGCGAACGGGACGATCAGGGTCGAGCCGATCCCGATCGCGCCGGCGAGGCTGTCGGGTATCAGGTAGTCGAACGGGCCCCGGAGCGCCCGGGCCGTCGTCAGGGGTTCGACCTTGGCGATCCTCGGCACGTCCGCAGGGTAGACGCGGGTCCGGCGGCGACGGGCTTCCGGCATTCGACCGGGTCGCCGCGCTCGAGCATCTCCGAGCGGTGAAAGGATCCGGCGCGGCAGGCGTCTTCTCTGGTGGAGGGCAATCCGCCGACGGACCTCCCTTCGTCCGCCGACACCAGCAAGGAGATCGATCGACCATGAAACGACGGACCATCTCGCTCGTGGTGGCCAGCCTGTGTCTGTGCGGCGGCGCAGTAGGGCCAACGCTCGCGTCGGCAGGCGTCGCACCCAACCAGTGCAACGTCTGCCACCCGCCGCCCCCGCCGTGCCCGAACTGTCACACGGCTCCCGGCGGCTGACGGCCCCGCGCCTGCCGGCCCCCGGGGCGGCAGGCGCTCGCCACCCGGCATCCCGGGTCGGCAGGCCGGCGACGGTCGAGGTCTGACGCCGGGTCTGCCGCGGGTGGTCGAACGCCGATCTCGCGGTCTGCTGGTCGGCCGGGTTCACGGCCCGGCCGAAATCGCCCGAAACACTATAAGGATTGGCTAGAATCCCTGGTCAGGCCCGCGTACGCGACCACCGGACGAGAGGAACTGCATGACTGAGACCACCGTAAGCACCGAGCCCGACCTGGGCATCGGCAGCACCGCCCCGGATTTCGAGGCCGAAACGACCCAAGGACCAATCCACTTCCACGAATGGATCGGCGATTCCTGGACCGTCCTCTTCTCCCACCCCCGCAACTTCACACCCGTCTGCACAACCGAACTCGGCTACCTCGCCGGCATCGAGCCCGAATTCGCCAAACGCGGCGTCAAGATCATCGGCCTGTCCGTCGACCCAGTCGAAAACCACGCCA
>DATCEH010000113.1:0-20527 GCA_036510225.1 Solirubrobacteraceae bacterium
CTCGGACATCGCCCGCCGGGATCCTCGTCGATGCCTCGGGCGCCCCGGCTGCGGGCCGGCGAACGCGAGCCTGACGCCCCACCGCGGACGCCAGGCCGCCGCCGGGGGCTCAACAAGCGGGTGATCGTCGACGCGGCCGTCCGCGTGCTCGACGCGGACGGGCTCGACGCGATGACGATGCGCCGGGTCGGCGAGGAGCTCGAGACGGGAGGAGCCTCGCTGTACGCCCACGTCGCCAACAAGGAGGAGCTGCTCGAGTTGGTGATCGACCGGGTGATCGACGAGCTCGAGTTGCCCGGCCCGCCGGACGAGGCCCGCTGGGAGGAGCAGGTCAAGGAGATCGTCCGTTCGATGCGGGCCGTCCTCGCGGCCCATAAGGACATCGCCCGGGCCTACCTCGCAAGGGTCCCGCTTGGCCCGAATGCGCTCCGGGGGAGGGAGGCGGTGATCGGAGTGTTGCGGGCGGGTGGGCTGCCTGACCAGGTGATCGCCTACGCATGCGACCTGCTCCCGCTGTTCGCGACGGCGACCGCGTACGAGGAGAGCCTGTATGCGAGCCTCGGGCTGGCCCACGAGGAGATGGGCCGCCATATCGGCGAGATGCGGACGTACTTCGCCTCGCTTCCGGTCGACCGCTTCCCGAACATCGTCTCGCTGGCCGGGCCGCTGACCGACGGGTCGGGTGGGGACGAGCGATTCGAGTTCGGTCTCGAGGTGCTGATCCGCGGACTGGCGAGCCTTGCGCCAGGCCCGGCGTGACCTGCGCGACCGGGGCGGCACGAGCCGTGCTGCCAGGCCCGACCCACTCAATGGATCCGTCCCCGGCGTCTGCTGAACTCCAGGCCAATGCTGCTAGAGCTTCGTGTCCAGAATCTGCTGCTGATCGAAGAGGCGAGGATCGAGCTGACCGGCGGGCTGAACGTCCTGACGGGTGAGACGGGCGCCGGCAAGACCGTCCTGGCCCACGCGCTCGACCTCCTGCTCGGCGGCCGCGCCAAGTCGGGGATCGTCCGGCCGGGGGCCGCGGAGGCCTACGTCGAGGGGATCTTCGAGCTCGACCCGCAGCTCGCGGCCCCCGGCCTTGCCGACCGGCTGCCCGACGATGCGGAGGAGCTGATCCTCGCCCGCCGGGTGGGTGCCGACGGGCGGACCCGGGCCTACCTGAACGGCCGGTCGATCTCGGTTGCCGAGCTGCGCGAGCTCGCCGGCGGGGTGCTCGCGTTCTACGGTCAGCACGAGCACCGCCGGCTGATGCTGGCGGCCGCCCAGCTGGAGATCCTCGACGGCTTCTGCGGTCCCGACCAGGGCAGGCTGCGGTCCGACTGCGCCGCCGCGTGGAGCCGCCTGCGGGAGGCGCGGGCCGAGCACGAGCGCCTGCGGGAGCTGGCCGGGGCCCGCGAACGCGAGCTCGACCTGCTGGAGTTCGAGCTCTCGGAGATCGAGCAGCTCGAGCTCCGGGCGGACGAGCGCGAAGAGCTGAGCGCCGAGCGCGAGCGGCTGCGCCACGTCGATGGACTGCTCGGGGCGGCGCTCGGGGCGTGCGGGCTGCTCGCCGACGAGGGCGGCGCCGGGGCCGGCCTGGCCGGGGCGGCGGCGGGGCTGGAGGCGCTCGCCGGGGTCGACGCGGCACTCGACCCGCTGATCGGCCGGGTCGTGGGACTCTCGCTCGAGGCCCAGGACGTCGTCTCCGAGCTGCGGGCCTACGCCGACGGGCTCGAGACCGGCGGGGAACCGGGCCGGCTCGACGCGGTCGAGGAGCGGCTGGCGGGGATCGCCCGCCTCGAGCGCAAGCACGGGGGGACGGTGAGCCTGGTGCTCGAGCACGCGGCCCGCTGCTCGGCACGCCGGGACGAGCTGCTCGGGGCGGAGGTCGCGATTGTCGCTGCCGAGGAGTTGATGGCCGGTCTCGGGTCGGCGCACGCGCAGGCGTGCAGCGAGCTGCGTGGTGCTCGGGCGGCGGCGGCTCCGGCGCTGTCAGCGGCGGTCTGCGAGCGGTTGAGCGCGTTGGCGATGGCCGACGCGAGCTTCGCGGTCGTGCTCGGCGAGGCCGAGCCGGGTCCGGGCGGGGCCGACGGCGTGGTCTTCGAGATCGCGCCGAATCCCGGCGTTCCGGCGGCGCCGCTGCGTGAGAGCGCGTCGGGCGGCGAGCTCTCCCGGGTGATGCTGGCGGTGCTCGGCGCGGCCAACGACGGGAGCGATGCGACGCTCGTCTTCGACGAGGTCGACGCCGGGATCGGCGGGCAGACGGCGCGGGCGGTCGGCGAGCAGCTGCGGAGCCTGGCGGCCGGCCGGCAGATCGTCTGCATCACCCACCTGCCGCAGGTCGCGTCGTTCGCGGCCCGGCACTTCACGATCGTCAAGGACACGACCACGCAGACGGCGCGGACGACGGTCACACGGCTCGACGGGGCGGATGTGATCTCCGAGCTGGTGCGGATGCTCGGGGCCGACGACGGCGACACGGCGGCCCGACGGCACGCCAAGGAGCTGCTGCGGGCTGGGTAGGCCAGGGCGCGCCGGCCGATGAAGCAGCGAGAAGCGCTGGCGATCATGGAGTCGGGCCGGTCGGCCCTGCTGACCGGGGCGGCCGGGTCGGGCAAGACCTACCTGCTCGAGCAGTTCATCCGCGGGGCCAGACGGTCCGGCAGGCGGGTCGCCGTGACGGCGACGACCGGTCTGGCGGCGACCCACCTGGGCGGAGCGACGATTCACGCGTGGAGCGGGATCGGCGTGGCCGACAGCCTGCCGCCGGGACATGCCGGCAAGCTGAGCCGGCAGCGCCAGGCGAACATCGAGAGCACGGACATCCTCGTGATCGACGAGATCTCGATGCTCCACGACTTTCGCCTGGACATGGTCGACACGGTCTGTCGGCAGGTGCGCGAGGACGAGCGACCGTTCGGCGGGCTCCAGGTGATTCTCTGCGGCGACTTCTTCCAGCTGCCGCCGGTCAACCGTGGGGACGGTCGCCTCGGCGGGTTCGTGACCGGGTCGCGGGCGTGGTTCGAGGCCGAGCTCGCGGTCCTCTATCTGGACGAGCAGCACCGCCAGCGCGACGATCCGGGGTTCACCGAGATCCTCAACGCCCTGCGTGGGGGAGGCCTCGCGAGCGATCAGCTCGCCCGGCTCGACAGCCGGGTCGGCGCCGGCCTGGAGGCCGGTTCGACGGCCACCCGGCTGCACACGGTCAACGTCGACGTCGACGCGGAGAACGAGCGGGAGCTCGGCCGGCTGACGGGCCGGGGGACCAGGTATGAGATGACGTCGTCGGGATCCAGGCAGCACGTCGAAGCCCTCAAGCGCTCGTGCCTGGCGGCGGAGGTCCTGCGTCTGAGGGTCGGGGCGCTGGTGATGTTCATCAAGAACGCGCAGGACCGCAGGTACGCGAATGGCAGCCTGGGTGAGGTGACCGGCTTCGAGAAGACGTCGATGCTCCCGCTCGTGAGGCTCGCCCGCGGCGGCAGGGTGATCACGGTGCGCCGGGATACGTGGGAGCTCGTCGACGGGGAGAATCGCCGGGCCCAGTTGACGCAGGTCCCGCTGCGGCTGGCGTGGGCGATCACGGTCCACAAGAGTCAGGGTATGACGCTCGACGCGGCGGACGTCGACCTGCGGCGGGCGTTCACGCCGGGCATGGGCTACGTCGCCCTCTCGCGTGTCCGCCGGCTCGACCGCCTCGCGCTCCGCGGCCTCGGGCAGATGGCGCTCTGCGTCAGCGACGAGGCCCTCGCGATCGAGGCCGACCTGCAGGCGGCCTCGGAGCGCGCGCGGCGCGACCACGCGGGCGTGATCGCGGCCGCAACCGGGAAGCGGCGGGCGGCGAAGGGGCGCGCACGGGGCGGGCACGGCTAGCCGGCGCGCGCCGTGCGGCGCAAGCCCGGGCCGGTCGCCTGCGGCGGGGGGCGGGGCAGCCCCCGATAGTCTCGGCGTCGTGTCATCGCAAGAAGGAGGCGCGGGTTCGCTGCGAGGCCGGGCGAAGGCGCGGACGGTCAGCGGTCCGGCCCGGCTCGGACGGCGCACGAAGCTCCTGACCAGCCACCTCAAGGGTGGGGACATCGCGGTCGTCGACCACGAGAACCTCGACCGCGTGTCGGCCGAGGATCTTGTCGCCGTCGGCGTCAAGGCGGTGCTCAACTGCAAGCCGTCGACCAGCGGGACGTATCCCAACATGGGACCCCAGCTGCTCGTCGACGGCGGCGTGCACCTCGTCGACATGGAGGACGACGGCCTGTTCGACCTGCTGCGCAACGGCGAGCGGATCGTCGTCCGCGGGGGCGAGGTGCTCCGCGGGGAGGAGGTGATCGCGCGGGGGAGCGTGCTCGAGCCGGACCGCGTCCGCGAGCAGACCGACCAGCGGCGGCGCGAGATCGGCGAGGCGCTCGAGCGGTTCGCGCAGAACACGATCGAGCACATGCTCGAGGAGCGCGAGCTCCTCGCCGGGGCGGTCGAGCTCCCGCGGTTCCGGACCGAGTTCCGCGACCGACCCGTCCTGATCGTCGTACGGGGCGTCGACCACGCCCGCGACCTGCGGGCCCTGCGCCCGTACATCCGCGATCAACGGCCGGTCCTGCTCGGCGTCGACGGTGGGGCCGACGCGATCCGGGAGGCCGGCTTCAAGGTCGACATGATCGTCGGCGACATGGACTCGGCCGCCGAGGCGACCCTGCGCTGCGGCGCTGAGCTGATCCTCCACGCCTACGCCGACGGACGGGCCCCGGGGCGGGAGCGACTGGACGAGCTGGACCTGACCTACAGCGAGGTGCCGGCGCCCGGGACGAGCCAGGACGTCGCGATGCTGCTGGCCGCCGAGAAGGGCGCGTCGCTGATCGTCTCGGTCGGATCGCAGGCCAACCTGGTCGAGTTCCTCGACAAGAACCGCCAGGGCGCGTCGTCGACGTTCCTGACCCGGCTGCGGATCGGGGAGATCCTCGTCGACGCCAAGGGAGTCAGCCGGCTGTACCGCCCGCAGCCGGGCGTCGCGCCGCTGCTGGTGGTCGTGATGACAGGCGTGCTCACGCTCCTGGCGATCATCCTCGCGACGCCGGGCCTGCACGACGTGGCAGAGTTGCTGTGGCTGAAGGTCCAGGAGCTGTTGGGGATCGGCCAATGACGGCCGGGACGGAGCTCGGCCGATCCTGACCGGAGACACGCGTGTTTGACTTCCGCTACCACGCCCTTTCGCTCGCGGCCGTGCTGATCGCACTCACGGTCGGCCTGCTGCTGGGCGTGGCGATCGGCGATGCGAACCTCGTCTCGAACGCTGAGAAGCACGTCGTCAACACGCTCCGCTCGAACCTCGACAGCTCCCGCGACCAGGTTTCGACGCTGCGCTCGCAGCTGGCCTTCCGCAACCAGTTCGAGGATACGGCCTACTCGCAGCTCGTCGGCGGCCGGCTGGCCGGCCGGCGGATCGGTCTGATCTTCCTGGGGTCGCCGTCGGATCAGGTCAATGCCCTGGTCCGCAGCGCGCTCGAGTCGACCGGCGGTCAGGTCGTCCTCGTGGCGGTGGTTCGCGACCCGCCGAGCCTTCCGGCGGTCGCGGCCGCGGCCGGCTCCGGACGGTATGCGTCGATCGCGACCGACCCGTCGGTCGTGCGTCCGTTCGGCGTACGCGTCGGCGTCCAGCTCGTGACCGGGGGCAGGCTGCTCGGGAAGGTGGCGACGCCGGTCCTGTCGACCTACAACGGAACGCTCGCGCCGAAGGGCGGCCTCGGCGGCGTCGTCATCGTCCGCAACGCGAGCGACCCGTCCGGACCGACGGCTGCCGTCCAGACGTCGTTCGAGGACGGCCTGGCCGCCGGCCTCGCCGGCTCGGGCGTGCCCGTCGCCGGGGCCGAGACGACGGCGACGAGCCAGTCGGAGATTCCGTGGTACCAGCAGCAGAACCTGTCGAGCGTCGACGACATCGACGACATCGCCGGCCGCGTCGCGCTGGTCGAGGTGCTCGCCGGGGCGCAGGGCAGCTTCGGGCACAAGGCGACCGCGACGTCCGGGCTTCTCCCGCAGCCGGCTGGCGTCGCCCATCCGTGAGCACACCGGGCGCCGGCCTGCCGGCAGCGTCGGGCCCGGGGATCGGCCCCCTGTTCAACCAGGCGGCCGCGTTGTTCCGGGCGCACCTGTGGACGTTCGTGTCGATCGCCGGCGGCGTCGTCGCCGTTGTCGACGTGATCCTCGGCGTCGGCCTCGGCGAGCTGACCTCGCACTACCGGTCACAGGCGTCCAACGGGGTCGGCGCGATCACGTTGGTGGCGTCGGCCTTCGTGACGACGCCCCTGATCACGGCGATGCTCGCCCAGGCGGTGGTCGACATCCGCGCCGGCGCGGACGCGTCGGCGAGCCGGGCCGTGCAACGGGGTCTCGACCTGTTCGCGCCGATCCTGCTCGTGATCGTGCTCTACCTCGCGGCCGTCGTCGCCGGCTTCTTCGCCTTCGTCGTTCCGGGCGTCTTCGTCGCCGTGAGCTGGTACTTCGTGGCCCAGGCGGTCGTCGTCGACGACGCTCGCGGGTTCGCCGCACTCGCCCGGAGCGGCGAGCTGGTCCGGGGCAACTGGTGGCGGGCGCTCGCGACCGGGCTGGTCTTCAACGTCGCCGTCGCGATTCCGTCGTCGGTCGTCAACATCGTCTTCGAGCTGGCCGCCCGGGCGGCCAACGCCGAGGGCGTCGTCGTGCTCGGGGACATCCTCTACCAGGCCTTCGCCCTGCCGTTCGTCGCGATCGGCGCGACGCTCTTCTACCTCCAGCTGCGCGACGAGCCGAGGCCGGTGCGGACCGCTCGGTGAGCCGACCGCGTCCGGCGGCGGCGCTACGGTGGCTCGGGTGCAGGCCCTCCCGTTCGTCACCGCGATGTTCGCGGCCTTCGTGATAACGCCGGCGGCGATGCGGACCCTCCAGGCGGGTCCGCTGGCGCGCGAGAACTATCGCGGACGCGTGCTGGCATGCCCGCTCGGCCTGGTGATCGTCGCCGCGGCCGTGCTCGCGCTGATCCCGCTCGCGGTCGCCCAGCAGCTCGCGACGACGACGGTCCTCCGGCCGGAGCTCGGCTGGGTTGCGGTGTACGTGCTCGGCGTGGCGCTGCTCGGCCTGGCCGACGATGTCCTGGCCGACCGTGCCCGCGGCTGGCGGGGGCACGGGGCCGCGGTGGTCGGCGGAGAGTTCAGCACCGGCGCGCTCAAGGCGGCCGGCTCGGCCGGCCTGGCGCTCTACGTGATGGCCCAGCCCGGCGTCGGGACGACCCGCTTCGTGCTCGGCGCGGCCGTGCTCGTGCTGGCGACCAACGCATTCAACCTGCTCGACCTCCGGCCGGGCCGGGCGGCCAAGGTGTTCGTCGTGCTCGGCGTCCTCCTGACGATCGGGACCGGCCGGCTCGGTCCGCTCTGGGCGGTCGGCCTGTTCGCCGGCCCGCTGCTCGTCGTAGGCTTCTACGACCTGCGCGAGCTCGGCCTGCTCGGGGACACCGGCTCCAACCTGGTCGGGGCGCTCGCGGGCGCCTGGCTGGTCCTCAGCCTGTCGAATCTGGGCCTGGGGATCGCCGTCGTGGCACTGCTGGGAATGACGGCCTACGGCGAGTTCCGCTCGATCTCGGAGCTGATCGCGCGGACGCCGGGACTTCGTGAAATAGACTCACTCGGGAGACCAACGGATGACACACTCGCATGACGGCCAGGCCGGTGCCGGCGAACCAGGCTATGGGGAGGACCGCGTGAGCTCACCACGACACGGGTCGTTCGACCGCCGGGACGGTTCCCGGTTCATCTTCGTCACGGGCGGCGTCGTCTCGTCACTCGGGAAGGGCATTGCCGCGGCGTCGATCGGGCGACTGCTCGTCGCCCGGGGCCTGACCGTCGGCCTGCAGAAGTTCGACCCGTACATCAACGTCGATCCCGGGACGATGTCCCCGTACCAGCACGGCGAGGTCTTCGTGACCGAGGACGGCGCCGAGACCGACCTCGACCTCGGCCACTACGAGCGGTTCACCGACTCGAACACGACGCGGGCGTCGAACGTGACGGCCGGCGGCGTCTACAACTCGGTGATCCGGCGGGAGCGCCGGGGCGACTACCTCGGCGCGACGGTCCAGGTCGTGCCGCACATCACCGACGAGATCAAGCAGCGGATCACCCTGATCGCCGAGGCCAGCGACGTCGACGTCGTGATCACGGAGATCGGGGGGACGGTCGGGGACATCGAGTCGCTGCCGTTCCTCGAGGCGATCCGCCAGTTCCCGGTCGACGTCGGCCGGCGGCGGTGCATGTTCATCCACCTGACGCTCGTCCCGTACATCGGTCACGCGGGCGAGCTGAAGACGAAACCGACCCAGCACTCGGTCAACGAGCTGCGGCGGATCGGAATCGCCCCGGACATGATCATGGCCCGGTCGGAATCGGCGCTGTCGCGGGAGATCCGCAAGAAGATCGCGCTGTTCGCGAGCCTGCCGATCGAGGCGGTCGTCTCGGCGCGGGACGTCGACAACATCTACAAGGTGCCGCTCGGGTTCCGCGACGAGGGCGTCGACGAGTTCATCCTCGACCACTTCGGCTGGACGGCTCCGCCGCCGGATCTCGCCGGGTGGGAGCGGCTGACGCAGCGGGCCGACGCGGCGACCGACACGGTGCGGATCGCGCTCGTCGGGAAGTACGTCGCGCTCGAGGACGCGTACCTCTCGGTCTCCGAGTCGCTGCGCCACGCGGCCTTCCTCCACGGCGTGCGGATCGAGATCGACTGGGTCGACGCGGAGACGCTGTCCGACGACTCCTGGGAGCGCCAGGCCGCGGCCGAGGAGCGCCTGGCCGGGGCCGACGGGATCCTGATCCCCGGCGGCTTCGGGGGACGGGGGATAGAGGGCAAGATCAACGCGGCGCGGATCGCCCGGGAGCGGGGCATCCCGTACCTGGGGATCTGCCTCGGGATGCAGATCGCGGTCTGCGAGTTCGCGCGGAACGTCGCCGGGATGGAAGGGGCGAACTCGACGGAGTTCGACCTCGAGACCCCGTTCCCGGTGATCGACCTGCTGCCCGAGCAGAAGGAGGTCTCCGATCTGGGCGGGACGATGCGCCTGGGGGCCGATCCGGTCAAGCTGCACGTCGACTCACGGGCGCGGGAGCTCTACGGGGAGGCTGTCATCTACGAGCGCCACCGCCACCGCTACGAGGTCAACAACCTCCTGCGAAAGCGGCTCGAGTCGGCTGGCCTGGTCGTCTCGGGGACGTCGCCGGACGAGCGCCTGGTCGAGGTGATCGAGCTCGAGAACCATCCGTTCTTCGTTGCCTCCCAGTACCACCCGGAGTTCAAGTCCCGCCCCGAGCGCCCGGCGCCGCTGTTCCGGGAGTTCGTCTCGGCCGCGCTCAAGCAGGCACGCGAGACGCGGGCGCAGACCGCTGGCTGAGGGCGCTGGCCGGTGAGCCGCGCCGGCGGGCGGGAGCGAGCCGTCCTGCACGAGGACTTCGCCCGCCTGTGCGCCGTGCTCAGCCCGTCGCGCGAGGAGCGGGCCTGCGCCGACCTGGTCCGCCGTGAGCTGGTCGAGCTCGGCCTGGCCGTCGAGGAGGACGGGGCCGGCGCGCCGCTGGGCGGTGACTGCGGCAACCTGGTCGCGCGGATTCCCGGCACGGGGGACGGATGGCTGCTGATCTGCACGCATCTCGACACCGTTCCGCCGTCGGGTCCGATCGACCCGGTCGTGGTCGACGGGGGCTGGGAGAACGCGGGCGACGGGATCCTCGGAGCCGACAACAAGGCGGCCGTGGCGGTCGCGCTCGGGCTGGCCCGGCACTTCCTTGCCGAGCCGGCCGAGGTCGGGCTCGAGCTGGTCTTCACCGTCGTCGAGGAGGACGCCCTCGGCGGGGCGAAGGCGCTCGACCGGTCGGGCCTGCGCAGCCGGATCGGCTACACGTTCGATCACGCGTCGCCGATCGGCGAGATCGTCGTCGCGTCACCGACCTACTACCGGCTGGTCGCCGAGCTGTCGGGAGTGGCCGCCCACGCGGGAATCCGGCCGCAGGACGGCCGCAGCGCCGTGCTCGCCGGAGCCCGGGCCGTCGCGTCGATGCGCCTCGGCCGGCTCGACGACGAGACGACCGCGAACGTCGGGGTCTTCGAGGGCGGGACGGCGGCCAACGTCGTTCCCGATCGGTGCCGGATCGTCGGCGAGGCTCGGAGCCTCGATCCGGTCAAGGCCGAGCAGGCGATCACGTCGATGGTCGACCGGCTCGGGGATGCGGCCAACGCTGCGGACTGCGAATGCGACCTGGATGTCTCGGTCGCACGGCTCTTCGACGGATACCGGACCCGTCGCACGGCGGCCGAGGTCCGGCTGGCGGAGGCGGCGCTGCGCGACTGCGGCTACGAGCCGGAGCCGATCGTCACCGGGGGCGGGTCGGACGCGAACGCGCTGATCGTCAAGGGCGTCGGCGCGGTCAACCTGGCCAACGGAACCGAGCGCAACCACCAGCCCGACGAGCGGGTCAGCCTGGCCGCGCTGGAGGGCATGCTCGATGTCGGTCTGGCGCTCGTCCGGCGGGCCGCCGAGTTCGTCTGATGGCGCGGCGCGGCCGCGATCGCCGTGGCGGGCGGCTGACGGGGCTCGGGTGCTGAGCCTCCGCCGCGGCGTCGTCGTCACGGCCGCCGACGGTCCCGAGCAGGAGCTGATCGTCGAGTTGGCGGACGGTCGCCATCCGGCGGTCGCCGACGTCTCGCTGACCGGGCGCTGCGAGCCGGGCGACACGGTGATCGTCAACGTCGAGGCCCGGGAGCTGGGGCTCGGATCGGGAGGGTTCGACATCGTCCACGTCAACTTGACACGCGGTCTCGACGGACAGGGGCGACCGGGGGCCGACGTGATCAAGCTCAACTACACGAGCATCCAGCACGCGGTGATCGCGCTCGAGACGCAGGCCGGCGCGGACGCCTCGGCCGGGAGGGCGCGGGCGGCCGGGGGAGCCGTCGGCGTGATCGCCCTGCACGGGCAGCTGGCCCCGCTTGCGTGGTCGTTGGCGCAGGCCCGGCCGGGCCTGCGCCTCGGCTACGTGCAGACGGCGGGTGGCGCCCTCCCGGGCAGCCACTCCGCCGTCGTGCGGGAGCTGCGCGAGCGGGGGCTGCTGGCGGCGCACGTCACGGCCGGCCCGTGCTACGGGGGGCCGGACGGGGATGCGATCACGACGATCGGCGCGATCGACCACGGCCTGGCGTCGCATGTGCTCGACGCGGTGGTCTGCGGTCCGGGGCCGGGGATCATCGGCTCGGGCTCGACGCTCGGCCACGGCGGCATGGCGGCGCTCGACTCCGCCCACGCGGCCCTCGCCCTGGATGCGCCGACGCTGATCGTCCCGCGGATGTCGACCGGCGACCGGCGCCCGCGCCACCAGGGCATCTCGCACCACAGTCGCACGGTGCTGGAGCTCGTGCTGGCGGCGGTCAGCGTCGCCCTGCCGCCGGGCGTCGATCCTCCGGCTTGGGGCGAGCGGCACACGTGGCTGCGCGGCGGGGCCGACCTGGCGGGCTACGCCGCGAGCGGACTGCCGGCGAGTACTATGGGACGCTCGCTCGACGCCGACCCGGTCTTCTTCGCCGTCGGGCTCGCCGCCGGTGAGATCCTCGCCGGTACGGCCGACCAGCAACGCCGCAACAACGGGCGACACTAGGCGTTCTGACAGGTACGACGACCCCGTTCGCCGAGCACGGCGAGCGCCGCTCCAGCCGGTCCGCCGCGCACCCTGCAATCAGCTTCGAGGGAGTCAACCCGATGGTCGGACCCGCCGTGTACCCAACAGGAGCAAGGACGCGCGCCGCCCGGGCGCGCCGGGTCGCGGTCACGCTCTTCGTCGCGGGCGCGGCCACTGGCGCGGCCGGGCTCGCATCCGCGCGGCAGGCGGTCGCCGATCCCTCGCCGTGGTCTGTGCCGGCCGTGGTCGGCGGATCGGCGCGTCCGACCGGATCCTTCCCGACGACCGCCGGACCCGCCGGTGTCGAGGTCGGCTTCACGACGGCCGGTCGTGGCCTCGTGTCATTCCCGGGCGGCGGCGTGGTCTTCCCGACGCCGCCCGCCAAGCCGTCCGACAGCCTGATCACGCTCGCCGCGCCGATCGACGGGGACGCCGCCGGTCCGGCGACGCAGCTGACGCCGGCGCCCGTGTCGCACGTCGTGGCCGTCGGGTCGGACTCGGTGCTCGCGGCCCTGATCCCCACCGGTGCGCATGCGCGGCCGTCGGTCGCCGCTGCCCGGGTCGGCGGTCCGCTCGGCAGGGCGCAGGCGATCGGGCAGCAGGGCCAGACGATCAAGGCGCTGGTCGCCAACGCGCGCGGCGACGTGGCCGCCCTACTCGAGACTTGTGCGGGAGGCGGCGGTGGCTGCGCCGTGCATCACGTCTTCTTGGTCGTCCGCCGGGCCGGCGGCGCCTTCACCAAACCGGTTGCGCTGGTCGGGCGCGCGGACGCGATGCCGCCGGGACTGGCGATCGGACCAACCGGCGACGTGCTCGTCGCGTGGGCAGCCGGAGGATTGGGGAACAGTCGTCTGTTCGCGCGCATCCGCTTCGCCTCCCGACGGGTCGGGCCGGTCCAGACGCTCGGTGCGGCCCTCACCGAGGGGACGATCTCGTCGGTGCTCAGCGCGGGGGACCACGCGATCGTCGCCTGGGCGACGGCCGGCTACGGGCTCGACGGTGCCTTCACCCCGGCCACCTTCCGCATCGCGGTCGCCGGCTCTGGGGGGCGCTTCGGAGCGGCACGGACGCTCCAGCGATGGAACATGCCGAACACCTACACGCCGGCGCCGATCGAGGTCGCGAGCACGGGTGACGGGACCGCGCTCGTCGCCTGGCAGGGTCACTCCGCCACCGGCTTCGATGTCGACGTGGCGCGCGTCGACGGCTCGCAGGTCTCGCCGCCGGAGCTCTCGCCACCCGGGGGCGACGCAACGCTTCAGGGACTCGCGACCAGCCCGGCCGGCGCGGCGATCGTCCTCTGGTCGCAGGACGGCAACCTCGAAGCCGGGACCGCGATGCCGGGCCAGCCGCTGGCCGGACCAGAGCAGGTCGCCGAGAATGCCGGCATCTACGGCGCGAGCGTCGCCTTCGATCCGCTGACCGCGCGTCCGCTCGTCGCCTGGTACACGTCCGACGAGCTGAGCGTCGCGTACTCGGTCCGCAGCCCGCTCTGATCCGCAACGCATCGGCGGGCCGGCATGTGCCCGTTCGAGCGGGAGACACGCGCGGCCGAGCGGCCCCAGTCGCCGGTTCAGCCGAGCGTCAGGGGAGGCGTGATCGACGGCACGTCGCCCGATCCCGGCAGTCCGGCGGCCGCGTCCGAGAGCGCCGCGAGCTGCCAGCCGGATTCGTTGACCGGGTAGCCGCCCATGCACGTCGGATTGTCGATCCCCGTGACGTTTCCGAAGGCCACCGATGTCGATGTGCCCTTCGACGCCGCCGACGGGACCATCATCGAGTTCTCGGATCCCGAGAACTCGATCACCTTTGAAGAGATCACCGAGCCCGTCTCGCCACCGTCGTTGAGGTACGCCGTCCCCGAGCATTTGGCATTTGCCGTGCCGACGTAGTAGATCTGGCCGGGATAGAGGGTCCCGTCCCAGCCCAGCGTCAGCAGGTAGCCGGTGCTCGTGGCGACCGTCACGCCGTAGCCGCCGCCATCGGCCGACACGACCTTGCCGAGCACGTGGCCGTTGGCGTCGGTGAGCGTCTCCCCGCCGCCGGACCCGGCCGCGCCGGTTGCACCGGTGTCGCCCTTCGGCCCCTGCGCTCCGGCGCCGCCGTTGGAGCCCGTCGCCCCCGCGTCACCCTTCGGGCCGGCCGAACCGGTGTCGCCCTTGGCGCCGGTCGGGCCCTGGACGCCCTGGGGGCCCGTGTCACCGGTCGGCCCCTGACCGCCGTCCTGGCCGATCGGCCCGTCCAGACCCTGCTGGCCGGTGTCACCGGCGACACCCTGGAGACCGGCCGGTCCAGCGACGCCGACGCCTCCGGTCGTCCCCTGTGGGCCGGTGGCACCGGTGCCGCCGGTCATCCCCGCCGACCCGCCGGCTCCCCTCGTGCCCGCGGCGCCCTGGGTGCCGTCCTGTCCGGCGCTTCCCTGGATGCCTGGGGCGCCGCTCGCTCCCTGGACGTTCCAGGACAGCAGGACCTCAGACGATGCACACCGTGCACCGGCCGCGAAGTCGATCACCCGCAGCTCGCCGGCGGGCCGGCCGTGGGTCGAGCTCTGCCGGTAGCAGGCGTGGATCACGCCCTTGCTGGCTGGGCTCGCCCCTTGACCGCTCGGGATCGCGCCGGTCGCGACGCCGACGCCGCCCACACCGACGATCACGGCGGCGGACGCCAGCACACTGCGCCCGAGGTGCGGGGTTCTGACCGGCATTCGGTGTTCCTCTCGACGAAGCGATGGCCCACGCGATGTGTGCCTGTCCTGTGCCTATCGGCGGTCGCTTCGCCCGTGTTAGTCGTACATCCGTCCGTTCCGCCGATTCCCGGCTCGCCGAGAGCCGACCGCGTGCCGATCTCTACTGGTCGAACATGGCCACAGGGCCATGCCGCGCGGGACGGTTGCGACGACTCACGCTCGGAAGCGGGTCGTCGACGTGCAACGAGCAGGGACTCTTGGGAGCTGGGCGAAGTAGAGCCACATGGCCACCGTCGCGGCACCGCCCGAACCATTCGCAGCCCTGCTCGGGGACTTTCTCGTCTACCTGGGATCCGAGCGCGGCCTGTCGCGCAACACGCTCGACGCCTACCGGTCCGACCTCCTCCAGTTCGCCGGCCACCTCGACCGAAACGGCCGCGACGCGGTGAACGTCGGTGCGGGCGAGCTCGAGCTCTTCATGGCGGAGCTGGCCTCCGGCGACGCGGCGCACCCGCCGGTCTCGCCGGCCACGCTCCAGCGCAAGGCCGCCTGCCTGCGCTCGTTCTATCGCCACCTCCGCCGGACCGGCGTGATCGACGACGACCCGACCGGCGAGCTGCGCGGGCCGCCGAAGACCCAACGCGTGCCACACGTGCTCAAGGCGGAGGAGGTCGCCCTGCTCCTCTCCAGCCCTCGCGGCAGCGACCCCGGGACGCTGCGCGATCGCGCGCTGCTGGGCGTGATGTGCGAATGCGGCCTGCGTGCGTCCGAGGCGATCGGGCTCCGCGTCGGCGACGTCGATGTCCGCCGGAAGGTCCTCCGAACGGGTGGAGACGGGCCGCGGCGGCGCACGGTCCCCGTCGGCCCGGACGCCGTGCGCGCGATCAGGGCCTACGTCGAACGGGGCCGGCCGGCCCTGGTCGGCCGGAGCACGGAAGCGCACCTGTTCGTCAACCGCCGCGGGTCCGGGCTCACCCGACAGGGTCTCTACAAGATCGTGCAGGGCCACGCCCGGGTCGCCGGGCTCGATGACCGGATGAGCCCGCACACGCTGCGCCACACGTTCGCCGCCCGGCTGCTGGCCGGCGGGTCGGACCTGCGGTCAGTTCAGGAGCTGCTCGGCCACGCCGATATCGCGACGACCCAGATCTACGCCCAGCTTCGCGACGGGCGAGCCGCCGAGTCCTAGCCGCGACGCGGGTTCGACGGGCCCCGCCGAGCCGGCGCGCCGAACCGGCGGCGAAGGCCGGGTCGGTCCGCCCCGGACTCGCGGAACCCCCTAGCATCGCGGGGTGGCCTCTCGGATCCTGATGGTCCTGTGCGCGTGCGTCGTGGTCGCAGGCTGCGGCGACTCGCGCACCCGGCCACCCGACCTCTCGACGCCGGCGACGCCCGACGGCTTCATGCACACGGCATATCCGTCGGCCGGCCTGCGCTTGAACGCTCCGCGCGACTGGCGCGCGATCGCCGGGACCGCGCCGGAGGTCGTCGTCCTCCAGTCGGGGCTCGCCACGGTCGCCGTCTGGCGCTATCCGCGCGACGGGGCACTGCCGCACACGAAGGTCGCCCTCAAGGCGGCCCTCCACTCGCTGCTCGGGCTCGTCGGCACGACCGATCCGACGTTCCGCCGGGAGGGCGCGGCCGTCGTCGACGTCGACCACCACGGGGCGATTCAGATCCGCGGCCTCGAGACGGTCGACGGCCTGCGCCGGGAGGTCCGCTCGACCCACCTGTTCGTGAACAGGAGCGAGGTCGTGATCGACGCGTTCGCCCCGCCGAGCATGTTCACGCGGGTCGACACCCAGGTCTTCCACCCGCTGCTCCGCTCGCTGCGGATCGTGCGGATCGCGGGATAGGCGGCGCCGAGATGCCCGAGCTGCCCGAGGTCGAGACGATCGTCCGCCAGCTGCGCCCGGTCGTCGAGGGTGCGACGATCGAGTTCATCGAGATCCGCGATCCCCGGTGGTGCGCCCCGGTCGATCCGGCGGTCCTGATCGCGGCGGTGACCGGCCTGAGCGTCCGCCGGCTCTGGCGGCGGGGCAAGTACCTAGTCTGGGAGCTCGGCGACCAGGTCCACCTGGTGATGCACCTGCGGATGACCGGGACCCTGCTCCACGCCCCGGCGGTCGACCCTCCCCACACCCGAGTCGTGATCGGCTGCAGCGGAGCCCGCGTCGTGTTCGTCGATCCGCGTCGGTTCGGCACCGGCGAGCTGGTGATCGGGCTCGGTGCGCTCGAGCGGTTCTTCGATGCCCGGCTCGGCGTCGAGCCGCTCGACGGCGGCTTCACCCCCCAGTACCTGCGGGACGTCGCCCGCGGCCGGCGGGGGCCGGTGAAGCCCTTCCTGCTCGACCAGCGCAACGTCGCCGGAGTCGGCAACATCTACGCGGACGAGGCGCTCTTTCGCGCCCGCATCCACCCCCTGCGCCCGGCCGGGGCGCTCACTCCCAAGCAGTACGTCGGGCTCCACGCGGCCGTGATCGCATCCCTCGAGGCCGGAATCGACGCGAAGGGGGCCTCGATCGACGACTTCCGACATCCGGACGGCGTCCGCGGCAGCTTCCAGGACCAGTTCCTCGTCCACCGCCGGGAGGGGCTCGCGTGTCCGGTCTGCGGCAGGCCGGTCCGCAAGCTGGTCGTCGCCGGTCGTGGGACCTACGTCTGCGAGGGCTGCCAGGCGAGACCACGACCGCGACGCACGCGGGCGCTACAGTCCGGCCGGCCTTCACCTACGTCAGGCGGCAACCAGCTCGAGGAGACGGCCGGATTGGTCGGCAGCACGAACCTCGTCGTACCCACCAAGCAGCTGCTCGTCGATGATGACCTGGGGGAAGGTCATCAGGCCGGTCTGCTCGACGAGCTCGTACCTGGCTCCGGGATCGCCTGAGAGGTCGATCTCCTCGAACTCGATGCCCCGCTTCGCGAGCAGGGACTTCACCATGCGGCAGTACGGGCACGGATCAATTGTGAACACCGTTACGCTCTTCACTATCAAAAGTATAGCTGGACACGAGGCCGTGAGATGAGCGGATCGGTCAAGACAGAGGCCGTCGTACTGCGGTCGCTGCGCTACGGCGAGGCCGACCGGATCCTCCACCTCTACACGCCCGACCGGGGGCGGATCGGGGCGATCGCCAAGGGCGTCCGGCGGACCCGCAGCCGCTTCGGCGGCCGACTCGAGCCGTTCTTCCGGGTCCGCCTGGTCCTCTACGAGGGACGCAGCGAGCTGTTGACCGTGACGTCCGTCGAGACCGTCGATCCCCACGCCCGTCTGCGCCTGGATGCCGGCGGGTTGGACTCGGCGGCCCGCGCCTGCGACGCGGTCAGCCGGGTCTTCGAGACGACCGAGCCGCACCCGGCGGTCTACAACCTGCTCTGCAACCAGCTCGCCCTGCTCGACGCCGACCTGGATCGGGCGACCCACGCCAACGCGCTGGCCTTCCGGGTCAAGCTCCTGATCGCCGCCGGCCTCGCCCCCCAGCTGGCCGCGTGCGCGACCTGCGGGTCGACCGAGCATCTCGTCGGCTTCTCGGCCGCCGCCGGCGGCGTCGTGTGCAGCGCGTGCGAGGCGGCGTCGTTCCCACTCGACGAGTCGACCCACGCGTTCATGACCGCCGCCGTGTCCCGGCCGCTGGCCGACGTGCCGAGCGCCGATCCGCGGTCCCTGCGCCAGGCCGAGCGGGCGATCGGCGAGATGCTCGAGCACCACGCCCACCTGCGACTCCGCCCGGCGGCCCGACCGCTATGACCGGCGGGGGAGGCGCAGGACCGGGGGAGGAAACGCGGGTCGAGCCGCACGGGCCGGTGGCCGACGCCTACGCCGCCCGGCGAATCGCGCTCGAGGCCGACTGGCTGTCGCCGCTGGCGACGCCGAGCTACCCGGGCGTCCGGGCTCGGCCGGAGTCCGACTGCGGCCTGCGGACGCCGTTCGCGCGCGATCGTGACCGGATCGTCCACAGCAAGGCGTTCCGTCGCCTCAAGCACAAGACGCAGGTCTTCGTCGCGCCGCAGGGCGATCACTACCGGACCCGGCTGACCCACACGATCGAGGTCACGCAGATCTCGCGGACGGTCGGCCGGGCACTGCGCCTCAACGAGGACCTCGTCGAGGCGATCGGGCTCGGCCACGACCTTGGCCACCCGCCGTTCGGACACACCGGGGAGGAGGTCCTCGACCGCTGTCTGCGGGAGCGCTTCGGCGGCGACGGGTTTCGCCACTACGAGCATTCGCTGCGGGTCGTCGACTCGCTCGAGCGCGACGGCGCCGGCCTCAACCTGACCGATCCGGTGCGCGACGGAATCGTCCACCACTCGGGCCGGGCGGACCCGCCGGCGACGCTCGAGGGCGCGATCGTCCGCCTGACCGACCGGTTCGCGTACATCAACCACGACATCGACGACGCCGTCCGCGCCGGGATCCTCCGGGCGGCCGATCTCCCGGCGGAGCCGATCCGCCAGCTCGGGTCGACCGGGTCCGAGCGGATCGACACGCTGGTCCACGACCTCGTCGAGCACTCCGAGGCGGCCGGGGCGATCGTCCAGGGGGAAGACGCGGCCGCGGCGATGTCGGCGCTGCGGGCCTTCATGTTCGAGCGGGTCTACCTGGGGCCGGCGGCCCGGCGTGAGCAGGGCAAGGTCGAGACGGTCGTGCGGACGCTCTTCGAGCACTACTGCAGCCGGCCGGACGCGCTGCCTCGCGGTCTGTCGACGGGCGCGCCGATCGACCGGCGGGTCACCGACTACATCGCCGGGATGACCGATCGCTACTGCATCGCCGCCTTCGAGGAGCTGACCGTCCCGACGGCGTTCGGCGGCGTCAGCCTCCCGCCGGCGGGCGACGACTGAGCCTGCCGGGCGAGCGGTGATCTGCCGTCCGGGCCGCTAGGCTCGGACGGTGGCGCGCTACACGGCCGAATCGAAGGAGCGGGTCCGCGACGCGGTCGACATGGTCGACCTGATCGGGTCGCGGACGGAGCTCCGACGGGCCGGGGTCGAGCGCTACACGGGCCTGTGCCCGTTCCACGAGGAGCGGACCCCGTCGTTCAGCGTCTCTCCGGCCAAGAAGGCCTACTACTGCTTCGGCTGCGCGGCCGCCGGCGACCCGATCACGTTCATTCGCGAGCTGGACGGCCTCGACTTCCGCGAGGCGCTCGAGTTCCTGGCCGACCGCTACAACGTGCCGCTCGAGACCGAGGACGAAGACCCGGCCGCGGCGGCCAGGCAGGCCCGCAGCGACCGCCTGCTGGCCCTGCTCGAACGGACCTGCGGCTACTACGAGCGCTATCTCTGGGACTCGACCGAGGCCGGCCGGGCCCGGTCGTACCTGGTCGACCGCGGCCTGGACGAGGCGACGCTGCGCAAGTTCAGGGTCGGCTACGCACCGAGCGCCTGGGACCGCGTCCTCGTCGCGTCGCGGCAGGGCGGCTACACCGAGCAGGAGCTCTACGACGCCGGCCTCCTCCAGCGCTCGCAGGAGCGCTCCCGCGGGGTCTACGACCGTTTTCGCGCGCGGATCATGTTCCCCCTCGCCGACCAGCGCGGCCGGGTCCGCGGGTTCGGCGCGCGGGCGACGAGCGGCGACCAGACGGCCAAGTACATCAACACGGCCGACAACGACGTCTACCACAAGGGCCAGTACGTCTACGGGGCCCACCTCGCGCGAACGGCCGCCGCGAAGCAGGCGAGCGTGATCGTCTGCGAGGGGTACACCGACGTGATCGCGATGCATCAGGCCGGCCGGTGCAACGCCGTCGGTCTGATGGGCACGGCCCTGACCGATGAGCAGCTGGGCGCCCTCCAGCGGATGGCGCCGACCGTCACGCTGGCCCTCGACGCCGACAAGGCCGGCCAGGAGGCGATGCTGCGGGCGGCGCGGCTCGCGGCCAAGCGCCGCCTCGAGCTGCGGGTCGTCGGTCTCCCGAAGGGCTCAGACCCGGCCGAGCTGCTCCAGAGCGGCGGGCCGGACGCGGTCACCGCGCTGGTCGAAGGGTCCGTCCCGTTCGTCCGCTTTCGGGTCGAACGGGTTCTCGAGTCCGGGACGATCGGCACGGCCGACGGCCGCGACAGGATGCTCGCCGAGCTGATGCCGATCCTCGGGGAGGTTTCCGCGGGAGCGATGCGGGCCGAGCTCGAGCGGCTCGTCGCCGGACGGCTCGAGCTGCCCCAGCCGACGATCGCCGGTCTGCTC
>DATCEH010000114.1:0-12829 GCA_036510225.1 Solirubrobacteraceae bacterium
CCGGCCGGCCGCCGTGGCAGCGGTTGACGGCGACACCCGGCAGCTCGGGCGGCGTGCCCTGGCGGGCGGTGGCCGGGGTTCTGCTGATCGCGTGGGCCGCCGTCCTCGGGATCGGCGTGGCCGGGCGGTACGTGGCCGACGACCGGGCCCTGCAGATCCTCCTGCTCGTGCTGATCGCCGGCGGCGTGGCGGTCGTGATCGGCACCCCGCTGCTGATCGCCTCGCTCGCCCGGGTCGATCGCGACCAGTCCGATCAGGCGCGGGAGGACGAGCGCCAGCGGTTCGCCGCCCACCTCCACGACTCTGTCCTCCAGACGCTGGCGCTCGTCCAGCGCCAGGCGGGCGATCCGGTCGCCGTGGCGCGTCTCGCCCGGCGCCAGGAGCATGCCCTCCGAGCCTGGATGGCCGGCGAGGCCGAGCTCGCGAGCGAGACCCTGAGCGCGGGGTTGCGGGCGGTCGTCGCGGAGGTCGAGGACGACCATGGCATCACCGTCGAGATCTCGGTGATCGGCGATCGCCGACTCGACGCCGCCGGCGAGGCTCTGGTGGCCGCCGCCCGCGAGGCGCTGCGCAACGCCGCCCGGCATGCCGGCACCGTCCCCGTATTCGTCTTCGCCGAGCTGTCGGCCGGCGGAGCCGAGGTCTTCGTCCGCGACGAGGGCGGCGGCTTCGACCTCGACGAGGTGCCGAGCGAGCGCCGGGGAATCCGCGACGCGATCGTCGGCCGGATGTCGGGGGTCGGCGGCCGGGCGTCGGTCGAGTCCTCACCCGGCGAGGGCACCGAGGTCGCGCTGAAGATCGGCAGGCTCCGGTGACCGGGCGAATCCGCGTCGTCGTGGTCGACGACCACCAGCTCTTCCGGGCCGGCGTCCGAGCCGAGCTGGCCAGCCATTGCGAGATCGTCGGCGAGGCCGCGGCCCCGGCCGAGGCGATCGCCGTGATCGGGGAGACGCATCCCGACGTCCTGCTGCTCGACGTCCACCTCCCGGACGGCGGGGGCGTCGCCGTGCTCCACGCGCTCGCGACCACCGCTGATCCGCCTCGCGTGCTCGCGCTCTCGGTGTCCGACGCCGCCGAGGACGTCGTGCCGATGATCCGGGCGGGGGCGCTCGGCTACGTGACCAAGACGATCGACACCCTCGCCCTCGTCGAGGCCGTCGAGCGGGTCGCGGCCGGCGACGCGTACTTCAGTCCGCGCCTGGCAGCCTTCGTCCTGCAGGCGTTCAGCACGGCCGAGCCGGCCGCCCCGGCCACCCCGGCCACCCCGGGCCCGGCCGCCGAGGATCCGCTCCTGACGCTGACGCCCCGCGAGCGGGAGGTTCTCCACCATCTGGCGCGGGGCTACGCGTACAAGCGGATCGCCCTCCGCCTGGGGATCAGCTCAAGGACCGTCGAGTCGCACGTCGGGGCAGTCCTGCGCAAGCTGCAGCTCAGCTCGCGTCACGAGGTCAGCCACTGGGCGGCCTCGCGCGGGCTGATCGGGGATCCGGGCGGCCCGGTCGGCCAGCCGCCCGACTGACCGACGCTCGCGCCGATCAGTCTGGCCGGGTGCCAGCATTGGACGAGCTTGCGCGGGTCCCACCTGCCGCACCGGACGAGCTCGCGCGGGTTCGCCCCCGCATCGGTCTCAGCGGCGGCGAGACAATCGCGGGTAGCTGCCGGCATGTCAAGCGACGCGCGATCGGCCGGACGGCCGGTACGCTGGACAGGGTGTGCATCCGGCGGCGCCTGGGTCGGTCTGTCTGCCTCGCCGGCGTGCTCGCCGGACTCTCGGGGTGCGGCGGCTCCGGCCCGCGGGTGGTGACTGCGACGCCGGCGGCCGCGCGGGCCCACACGGCCAGCCGTGGGGCGACCGCGACCGCGGCAGCGGGTGCGTCCGTCCCCCGCATCGGGGGATGCGCCAAGCCGGTTCAGGAGTTCGCCGACGATCCGCAGCTCGTCGGGTCCGAGCGGGCGGCCGTCGAACGCCTGATCGCTGTGCTCGTTCGGTATCCGGTCAGGGAGCGGTGCGCGTCGGCGCAGATCACGGTCGTCGGCAGGCCGCCGGCAGGAAGGCCGGCGGCGCGCAACGTGGACCTGGTCTGCCTCGGGGCGGCGGCCTACATCGAGACGCTCGTGCCGCCTCCGGCTCGGAGCGGCCCGCCGGTCGGGCAGCACGCCCCGGCGGTCGCGCGGGACGCCCCGGCGGTCGCGCGGGCCGCCGCGCAGGCGATCGCGGCGATCCATGCGGAGAGCCCCGGGCAGGTGGTCTGCCAGGGCGCCTGACCGGCGCGGCGGGAGCCTGACGGCGGCCGAGGTCGCGTCGAGCCGATCCGGATGTGGGATGTGATCGACCGGGGTCCTCCCCGGCGGTGGAGGTGGACGCGAGACCTTCGTCGCGAAAGTAGCTGACTGAGTCAGTCAACTACTTTCCTTGGAGAGTCCACTGCTTCACGACCCGGTCCCCGCAGAGAGCTCGCCCACCGCTGACCGCGTTGAGCCCCGGCGGATGATCCTCGACGGCATGCTCGCCATGCCACTCGCCGCGTGAGCATCGCCGCCCGCGTCTGCGGTCCCCGTCAGGTCTAGAAGACGGGCGACTCGGTGTAGACGCCGAAGACCTGCTGGAGGGATTCGATGATCTCGCCCTCGCTGGCATGGACGCGTGCGCAGTCGACCAGCGCCGGCATCAGGTTCGTCGCGGTCGCGGCCTCGCCGCGCAACGTGGTCAGCGACCGCTCGACCGCTGTGGCATCGCGGCGGGCACGGACGGCCTGGAGGCGTCCGACCTGCTTGCGCTCGAGGTCGGGATCGATCCGCAGGAGCTCCGTCTGGTCCTCGCCGGACTCGGTGTGCGCGTTGACGCCGATCACGACGCGCTCGCCGGCGTCGATCGCCTGCTGGAGCTCGAATGACGCGTCGGCGATCTCCCGCTGGGGGTAGTTGCGCTTGACGGCCTCGACCATCCCGCCGAGCTCGTCGATCTTCGCGAAGTAGCCGTAGGCCTGGCGCTCGAGCTCGTCGGTCAGGGACTCGACGAGATAGCTGCCGCCCAGCGGATCGGCCGTGCTGGCGGCGCCCGTCTCGTGGGCGATGATCTGCTGGGTGCGCAGGGCGACGCGTACGGCCTGCTCGGTCGGCAGGGCCATCGCCTCGTCGTAGCTGTTGGTGTGGAGCGACTGGGTCCCGCCGAGCACGCCGGCGAGGGCCTCGATCGCCGTGCGGACGATGTTGTTGAGCGGCTGCTGCGCAGTCAGCGAGACGCCGGCCGTCTGGGTGTGGAAGCGCATCTGCCATGACCGCGGGTTCTTCGCGCCGAACGTCTCGCGAAGCTCGCGCGCCCAGATCCGCCGGGCGGCCCGGTACTTGGCGATCTCCTCGAAGAAGTCGATCTGCGCATTGAAGAAGAACGACAGGCGGGGTGCGAACTCGTCGACGTCGAGCCCCCGCTCGATCGCCTGCTCGACGTAGGTCAGGCCGTCCTTGATCGTGAAGGCCAGCTCCTGCGCGGCCGTGGAGCCGGCCTCGCGGATGTGGTATCCGCTGATCGAGATCGGATGCCATCTGGGCATGTGGCGGGTGCACCACTCGATCATGTCGCCGCACAGGCGCATCGCCGGGTCGACCGGGAAGCACCACTCCTTCTGGGCGATGTACTCCTTGAGGATGTCGGCCTGGATCGTCCCCGAGAGATGGTCCGGTCCGGTCGGATGGGCCGGGTCGAGCTCGGCGGCGACGACGTAGTAGGCGAGCATCACGGCCGCCGGGGCGTTGACCGTCATCGAGACGGAGACCTCGCCAAGGTCGATCCCGGCGAACAGTGTGGCCATGTCGTCGAGCGTGTCGACCGCGACGCCCTCCCGGCCGACCTCACCGAGCGATTTCGGGTGATCGGAGTCGTGACCCATCAGGCTCGGCATGTCGAAGGCCGTGCTGAGGCCGGTCTGGCCTTGGGCGAGGAGGTAGCGGAAGCGCTCGTTGGTCTCCTCGGCGGTCCCGAAGCCGGCGAACTGGCGCATCGTCCAGAGCCGGCCACGGTACATCGTCTCGTGGATTCCCCGGGTATACGGGTACTCCCCGGGGACACCGATCGACGGCTGGGGTGCACCGGCGACGGGGAGGTCGGCCTCGGTGTAGAGCGGACGGACCGGCGTACCGGAGAGCGTCGTGGCCGGAGCGCTCGACCGGGCCGCCGCGGCTGCTTTGAGGTCGCTTGCCATTACTCCAGAGTGTAGGCCGGGCTTGGCCGAGGGTTATCCGCGGTCGCGGGCTCTGCCCCGCCGGCCGATCGCCAGGCCCCCGCCGAACCCGGCGGCGGCGGCCACGACGAGCACACCGACCCGGCGGATCAGCCGGCCCCGGCGGGCGAAGTGGAGGACCGGCCAGCCTTCGGCGAAGGCGATCCGGGTGAGCTCGGCGTCGGGGTTGACCGCGACGGGATGGCCGACGGCGCGCAGCATCGGGAGATCGGAGGCCGAGTCGGAATAGGCATAGGACTCGGCGAGCCGGATCCCCTCGGCGGCGGCGAGCTCGGCGATCAGCGTGGCCTTGCCGGCACCGTAGGCGAACGGGCCGCCCGGCTGACCTGTGTAGACGCCGTCGAGGACCTCCGAGCGGGAGCCGATCGAGCCGTCGAAGCCGAGCACCAACGCCATCAGATCGGCCATCTCCTGAGATGCGGCCGTACAGATGTAGATCGGTCGGCCGGCGTCCTGGTGGGCGTGGGCGAGCGCGAGGACCTCGGGATAGAGGTTCGGGATCACGCCGCCGAGGACGTGGTGGCTCAGGCGGTGGAGCTCGCGGGTCGGCAGTCCGGCCAGCATCCCGCCAACCCGTTTGCGAACGTCCTCCGCCAGGGCGTCGGTCGAGCCGCGCAGGCGAAAGCGGATGTTGATCGCGACGTCCCCGGCGAGCCGTCGGCGGGAGACGAGTCCGGCGCCGTAGGCAGCCCGGATGAAATGGATGCCCGAGGAACCCGCGATCAGGGTGCGATCGAGGTCGAAGAACGCGGCCGCCGCGCCGGAGCCGGAAGGCTCGGCTGCCGACCGGGCAGGCGTGGCTAAGGCTCGACCCTCACGATCAGCGCATCCCCCAGTCGCATGCCGGAGATCTTACCGACGGTCCGACCGACGACCGAGGTGCCTCGAAGCTTCCGCGGCCCGACGCCGCCCCTCGATGCGCGGACCCGGACGATCGCTCGCGCGACGACGGTGCGGGCCGGCCTAGACTCGTCCCGACGTGATCGATGCCCTCGCCCAGCGGATCTGGCTCGCCGACGCACAGCGCGAGCTGACGCTCCCGGAGATCCTCGCCGAACATGCGATGCGGCGACCGGACGCGCCGGCATTCGGGTTCTTGGCGGACGGCGAAGAACTCGGGGCGACACTCACATTCGGAGAGCTCGACCGTCAGGCCCGGGTGATCGCCTCCCACCTGGCGGGCTTCACCGGCCGGCGGGCGGTACTCGTCTACCCGTCGAACGCGGAGTTCATCGCCGCGCTGTTCGGCTGCCTGTTGGCCGGTGTCGTCGCCGTCCACGCGCCGCTCGTCGCCAGCACGGCCGAACGGACGCTCTCGCGGGTCGAGGTCGTCGCCGACGGGTGCGGGGCGAGTCTCGTGCTGGCGCCCGCGGAGATCGCCGACGGCCAGTCGATGTTCGTCGCCGCCGACAGCCGCCTACGGGACCTGCCGTGGTACGCGTCAGATCTCCTCGCGGCGGACGAGTCGCGCGTCGGATCGGTCTTCCCGCCGCCACCGGACCGGGATCGGCTGGCGGTGATCCAGTACACGTCAGGCACGACCGGCACGGCCCGGGGGATCCCGCTCCGCCATTCGCAGATCACCGACCAGGCGGCCCGGATGCACGCCCGCCTCCACTCGGAGCCCCACTCGGTGACGGTCGGCTGGACGCCGTTGTTCCACGACCTGGGTCTCTTCCTGACCGTCTTCGAGCCCGTCTACTCCGGACATCGGGCGGTCGTCGTCTTTCCACTCGCCTTCCTCGCCCGTCCGATTCGCTGGCTCGCGGCGATCAGCGGCTTCGGCGGCACGATCTCGGGAGCCCCGAACTTCGCCTACGAGCTCTGCGTCCGGCGGACGACCGCAGACGACCGGGCGACGCTCGACCTCTCGTCGTGGGAGGCGACCTTCGTCGGCGGCGAGCAGGTCCGCCCGGCGACACTCGACCGCTTTGCCGAGGCCTTCGGTCCGTGCGGCTTCGATCCGGCGGCCTTCATCCCGGCCTACGGGCTCGCCGAGGCGACCTGCGGGGTGACCGGCCGCACGCGGGGTCCCGGGCCGATCTCTCGCAACTTCGACCGCGCCGGTCTGGCGGCCGGGCGTGCGGTCGAGACGCCGGACGGGCATCGGGTCGCGTCGGTCGGCTTCCCTTACCTCGAGCAGCGGATCGAGATCGTCGACCCGGCGACTCGGCGACTCGCCGCGCCGGGCGCGATCGGCGAGATCTGGGTCCAGGGCTCGGGCGTGGCCGACGGCTACTGGAACGACCCGGACGCGACCGCGGAGACGTTCGGATGGCGCCTGGCCGGCGACGGTGACCGGGACGGCGACGGGGACGGACCTTTCCTGCGGACCGGCGATCTCGGCTTCACGAGTCGCGAGGAATTGTTCGTCGTCGGTCGCCTGAAGGAGCTCGTGATCGTCCGTGGACGCAACATCCACCCGGCCGACATCGAGGCGACCGCCCAGGCCAGCCACCCGTCGCTCCGTCCCGGCTGCGGTGCAGCCTTCGCGGTGGACGCGCAGGACGCCGAGGCCCTCGTGATCGCCCAGGAGATGCGCGCCGGCGCGGACGCCGATCCAGCCGTCGTCAAGGACGCGATCACGCGAGCCGTGCTCGACGACCACGAGGCGGACGTCCGGGCGATCGTGCTTCTCCCCCCGGGATCGATCCCGAAGACGACGAGCGGCAAGATCCAGCGCAGGCTGTGTCGGACCCGCTTCCTCCAAGGAACCTGGCCGATCCCGGCGCGGCGCTGAGCGCCGAGACGGCGCAGGCGCCGGGACGCCCTACTTCGCCGTGCTCTCGTTTCGGCACTGGTCGATCGTCGCTCCGTGCACGACGTTCGCGCCGACCAGGACATCCATGAAGACGCCGTCTGGATTGCCCGAGCAGATCAGGGCTCCGTTGATCGTGTTGCCGTCGACCTCCGAGGCGTCGGCGCAACCGGGACAGAGCCCGAGACTGGTCAGCGACTCGCTGGAGAAGGCGTCGCGCTTGACGTTCACGCTGCCGCTCACGGCATTGTCGGTGACGTCGAGGCCGTGAGTGTCGTCGGTCACATCGATCGCACCGCCGATCGTTGCCGGTGCAGTCACCGCCGGCTCCGCCGATCCGGACCATGCCGCCGGCGCCGGAGACGGTGACCGAGCCATTGATCTTCGACCCGCAGATCGTGACCGCCGCCGGCGGGGAGCTCGCATCGCCGACGACGGACGACGCCGTGACGCTTCCGACGACCTGAGTCCCTCCGAGCTGGAGCGAGACCGCCCCGGGCTGAGCCGTCACTCCGCCGCCGATCGTCGAGCCGTCCTCGGTCGCCAGGGCGCCGCCGCTGCGAATCGTGACGGCAGACGTCACGTGGCCGCCGAGCTCGATCGTCTGTCCGTTGGTGACGGTCAGCGACTGTTGGGTCCCGGATAGACACGGAGCGGCGAGTGCCGGCGAAACCTGGAGGGCGAATGCGACCAGGCCGCCTGCGCCCACGATGCCGGAACCGAACTCCTGCCCACGTCAGCCTTCCCTCAGTCGTCCGCCGCTCCGCCGCGACCGGTGCGGCGGAGGCTGGCGACGAAGGGCGACGACCACAAGGGAGGGACCGGCGCAGACGCCTCGCGAGGGGACGCCGGAAGGTTCAGGCGTTGACGCGGATCACGACCGCGTCGCCCTGACCGCCGCCCGAGCAGATCGCGGCGCAGCCGAGTCCGCCGCCACGGCGGCGGAGCTCGAGTACGAGCGTCGCGATGATTCGGGCGCCCGACGCGCCGATCGGGTGACCGAGGGCGACGGCTCCACCATTCACGTTGACACGATCCTCGGGGATTCCGAGCATCCGGATCGAGTTGAGCGTGACCGACGCGAAGGCCTCGTTGATCTCCCAGAGGTCGATCGCCTCGACCTCGAGGCCGGCTCGGGCGAGCGCCTTCCGAGCGGCGAGAGCCGGGGTCTGGGCGAGGTTGGCGAAGTCGCCGGCGACCTGGGCCTGGGCGATCACCTCGGCGAGGACCTCCTTGCCGTTGTCGCGAGCCCACTCGTCACTCGCGACGACGATCGCCCCGGCGCCGTCGTTGACACCCGGCGCGTTCCCGGCGGTGTGGGTCCCGTCGACCGTGAAGATCGGCCGGAGCCGGGCCAGCGCCTCGAGCGTCGTCCCGCGCCGGGGGGATTCGTCATCCTCCACGACGGTCTCGATCTTCCTGGTCCTGACGGCGACGGCGACGATCTCCTCGGCCATCCGCCCGTCGTCGATCGCCTGGACCGCGAGCTCGTGCGAGCGCACCGACCAGCGGTCCATGTCCGCGCGGGTCATCTCGAGCCCGGCGGCGACCTCGCTCGCCTCCTGAGCCATGTGTTTGCCGGAGAAGGGGTTGGTCAGGCCATCCTTGAGCATCGCGTCGAGCGCCTGGGCATCGCCCATGCGGAAGCCGAAGCGAGCGCCGGGGAGCATGTACGGGGCGTTGGACATCGACTCCATCCCACCGCCGACACCGACTTCGACCTCGCCGGAGCGAATCGCCATGTCGAGGATGCCCACGGCCCTGACGCCGGACGCGCAGACCTTGTTGATCGTCTCGGAGCTGACCTCCTTGGGGATGCCGGCCTTGATCTGGGCCTGGCGCGACGGAATCTGGCCCTGCCCGGCCTGGAGGACCTGGCCCATCACGACATGGTCGACCTGTTCGGGTGCGACGTCGGCCCGGACTAGGGCGGCGCGGATCGCGACGCCGCCGAGGTCGGTTGCATCGAGTGACGCGAGGCCGCCTCCGAGCTTGCCGATCGGAGTGCGGGCCGCGCCGAGAATCACGGTCTTGGGCATCTGTCTTCCAGTCTCCACGATCGGTGGTCGGCACTCAATCCTAGGCGAAGCGGCCACACGAACCGGCACACGCGCGCGATATGCTCGGCCGATATGAATGTCTCAGCAACCACCAGCCCACCGGTCGAAACCCAGGCCGACACGGTCGTGATCGGCGTCTTCGACGGCAAGAACGTCGCCCATGACATCGAGGACGGGGCCCTCCAGAGCCTGCTCGAGTCGGGCGAGGCGAAACGCAACTTCAAGCACCTCGCCCTGACTCACGCGGCCGGCAAGCGCTGGCTGCTGGTCGGCCTCGGCAAGCGCGACGACTTCGACGCGGAGCGGGCGCGTGTGCTCGGGGCGCTGGCCGCGAGCAGAGCCGCCGAGCTCGGGGCGAAGAGTCTCTGCTGGGAGCTTCCCCACCACGTCGGCGACGACGTCCCCGGCGCCCTGGTCGAGGGTACGGCGCTGGTGACCTACCGCTTCGACCAGTACAAGTCGGTCCCCGAGCGGGAGGAGGATCGTCCGCCGCCGCCGCTCGGCGAGCTGATCGTCTCGGCCCACCACGACGTCTCAGATCAGGTCGCCCGGGCGGCGATCGTCGCCGATGCGGTCAACGCGGCGCGGACGCTCCAGAACATGCCGTCCAACGACATGACGCCGACCCGACTCGGCGAGCGCGCGATGGAGTTGGCAGACGAACTCGACGGTCTTGGAGCGGTGGTCGAGGGACGCGAGCAGATCATCGGGCGCGGAATGGCGTCATTCGCGGCCGTCGCCAAGGGCACCGATCAGGAGCCGGCGCTGATCACGCTGCGCTACGACGGCCCCGACGCGTCGGGGCCCGTGCTTGGCTTCGTCGGCAAGGCGGTGACCTTCGACACCGGGGGGATCTCCCTCAAGCCGGGAGCCGCGATGAGCGAGATGAAGTTCGACATGTCAGGCGGAGCCGCGGTCCTCGAGGCGGTCGGCGCGATCGCCCGCCTGCGGCTTCCGGTCCATCTGATCGCGGTGATCGGGGCGACGGAGAACATGCCGAGCGGCCACGCGACCAAGCCGGGTGACATCGTCAAGGCGATGAACGGGACGACTATCGAGATCAACAACACCGACGCCGAGGGTCGCCTGGTGCTGGCCGACTGCCTGGCCCACGCGGTGGCCGAGGGCGCCGAGCGGGTCGTCGATCTGGCGACGCTGACCGGGGCGATCATCGTCGGCCTTGGATCGACGTTCGCCGGGATGATGAGCAACGACGACGAGTGGGCGGCGACCGTTGAGAAGGCGGGGACCGCGACCGGCGAGCTCGTCTGGCGGATGCCCTTCCACCCGGAGTTCGCCGAGCTGATCAAGGGAAAGTACGCGGACATCGACAACGCGCCCGAGGTCCGCAAGGCCGGGTCGATCACGGCCGCGGAGTTCCTCAAGCGGTTCGTCGGCGAGACGCCGTGGGCCCACCTGGACATCGCGGGCACGGCGTGGAACCTGGGTCGGGCGTACGCCGAAAAGGGCGGCTCGGGGTTTGGCGTCCGTCTGCTCGTTGAGTTGGCCCTCTCGCACGCCGGGTAGGGGTCACCTACCTCGAGTTGTGTCCCGATGCCGCGATCGCGGTGAGGTCGAGGGGTCACTCCTGTCTCTGGCGGGCGTGACCGAGCAGCGGCACGGCTTCAACGCGGTCCCGGCCAGACCGGCGCCGCTACCCGGTGAGGGGCCCGGCCACGAGCAGGGTGGCGAACCCGCTCGCGCTCGGGCTTTGGGTCCGACTCCCGGCGTAGGAGGCCTCGGCCCGCCAGCGTCCGACCGACGCAGGCAGGAAGCTGACCGTTGCGCCGCCGCCGGAGGCGTTGACCTTGTAGGTGTGGAAGAAGAGCCACTTGGCGACCGGGTCGAAGCGCTCGACGGTGATCGTCACCGGGCCGGAGGCGCCCGGGGAGACGGAGACGTTGATCGGGACCGACGCGCCGGGCGGCTCGTTTGCGTGGGTCGCGCCGGCGATCGAGATCGACGTCTTCGTGATCGACCGTGACTCCCGCTCGAGCGTGAACCTGCCGGCCGTCCCGCCGCGAGCGATTACGACCGCGAAGTAGCGTCCGGGTGAGAGCTGGCGCTCGACCTGCTGGGAGCCGGAGTCGCCACACGCACAGCTGATCCGGTGGCCGCTGTCGTTGAGCAGCTCGACGTCGAACTGGACCGAATCGCCGGCGTCGAGGTTCAGCTGGAGGTTCGAGCGGGAGCTGACGTTGAAGCGGAACAGCTCGACCGCGTCGACGCCGGCGTCGTTCAGCCGACCCTTGGCGTGGGCGTAGTTCTCCAGCAGGACCCCGGGTGCCGTCGCCGAGGTCGGCGCGACGCCGACCTGGAGGTGGTACGGCTGGGATCCGGAGAAGTCATCCGAAGGCGTGACGAGGATCGAGAACCGGCCGGTCGTGGTCGGCGTGAACAGCCGGTAGCCGCCGCAATCGCCATTCAGGACGGGGTTGTCCGAATCGAAGTTCTGGGCACCCGGCGCGAAGAACGCGTAGCTGACGCAGGCCCCGTCGGTGTCGCTGTTGAGGTTGACCCGGTACGTCGTACCCTCCGTCATGCTCACCGCCCAGGCCTGGCTGACGTTCTGGATGCGGTCGACCGACGACGAGATCCCGCGGGCAGGGAGCGGCTTGCCGGGAGCCGTAGCGGGTGGCTGGGGCTCGTAGACGTTGATCGTGAACGCGCCGGGGTCGGAGTCAAGCAGCTTGGCGACGCGGATCACGTACGTCGCCCCGGCCGTCGTGTTGAGGCGGACGGCCGCGTCGCCGTGGGCATCGGTCACGTCGCAGGCGACCGGCTCGAGCTGGGAGCGCTGCGCAAGGAAGACGTCGAGCGTCGCATCGAGCTTCCCGCCGGCGGCCAGGCTGACGGCCAGCCGCTGGGCGACCGGCGTGGTGACCGAGTACCAGACGGAGTTGTTGGTCGGCTGTGGGGCGCAGTCGGAGTGGACCTCGTTCGGCTCGAGGGTCGCGCCGATCGTCGTGCCGGTGAAGGTCGTCGGGAGCCTGCTGACGACGCGGGCGCTGTCGCGGCTGTCGTTCGACGGGGCCACGGCCGGCTTGGCCGCGACGGGGGCTGGCGCGGGGGCCGCGACGGCGCTGGTCGCGCCGGCGACGCCGGCGGCGGCACAGACCGCACAGATCGCCGCGACGAGCGCCCGGATCGTGTGCAGCGGACTGGCGCGCATGCCTCGTCTCGACCCCCCAATCGACAACAGTCGCGCAAGCCTACCGGCTCGGTCCAGGACCGTGCAATCGCTGTGGCCGGAGCCGGCGGCGCGACTCGAACCGATCGCTCCTGGGCGGCCTGGAAGCCGGAGCGGAGGGGCGCGACGGCTGCGCGGGTCGGGCCACGCCGGGCAGCCGCCGAGCAGATCGACCCACTGACGGGATCAGGCCGGCGGACGGCCGGGCCGGCGAGGTTTCGCGGCCGAGAATCGGCCCCCCGGAGCCTAAGACCGCAAATCTGATCCGATAAAGGCCTATAAGCTGTAGGCAACGGCAAAGGTGCCCTTGTCAACGGGCACGACCCTGGCAGTCAAAGGAGAGACTCAATGGCTCTGAGCATTGGCAGCACCGCCCCGGACTTCGAGGCCGAAACGACCCAAGGACCAATTCACTTCCACGAATGGATCGGCGATTCCTGGGCCGTCCTCTTCTCCCACCCCCGCAACTTCACACCCGTCTGCACAACCGAACTCGGCTACCTCGCCGGCATCGAGCCCGAATTCGCCAAACGCGGCGTCAAGATCATCGGCCTGTCCGTCGACCCAGTCGAAAACCACGCCA
>DATCEH010000115.1:0-32242 GCA_036510225.1 Solirubrobacteraceae bacterium
CTCGCCCGCAACTGCCGGGGGATCGCCTACGTCACCGACTGCGAGCCCGCCCGCCTCCGGCACTGGCCTGATCGCCTGACGCGCGGCTTGCCCGCGCCCTGACTCGATCCGCCGCCCGGTCGCCTGCGCGACCGGTGTCCCAGCGCATCCCTCGGAGGAACCACGTTGGTCCAGCGCCGCCAATCGCACGCGCTCGTCCGCATCCCACGGATGCTCGGAGCGCTCGCCGCCATGCTGACCTGCCTGCTCGCGACCCCGGCCGCGGCGCTCGCCCACGCCCAGCTGCGCGGGACCGTGCCCCAGGCCGGCGCGACGATCGCCCGTCAGCCGCCGCTCGTGATCTTCGAATACAACGAGCCGGTCGGCTTCACGCTCGGGGCGGTTCGCGTCTACGACGCCGGGGGGAAGGAGGTCGACAACGCGGATGTCGTCCATCCCCACGGCGTCGGCTCACAGCTCGGCGTCGGCCTCGAATCAGGCCTGCCCGACGGGACGTACACGGCGACCTACAGCGTGATCTCGGCCGACACCCACGTCGTCACCGGCGGCCTCGTCTTCGACATCGGCCACCCGAGCGCAAGCTCGCTCAGCGTCGGGTCGCTGATCGCCCGCGACAAGGCCGGCGAGGTCACGACCGTCGCCTTCTCGGTCGTCCGCGGCCTCGACTACGTCTCCTCGGCCCTGGCGATCGGCGGTCTCGCCTTCCTCTGGCTCGCCTGGGGTCGGGGTACCCGAGCTCCCGCCCGCGACCCGGAACGCCCGGGCGCGCCCGGCGAAGCCGAGTTGGCCGACGACGAGTACCCGGAGCGCTTCGCGCTGGCCTCGCGCATCTTCACCCGACGCATCGAGCGCTTCCTGGCCTACGCGGTCGTCCTCGGAATCGTGACCGGCGAGTTCGGCATCCTCCTCGAGGGCGCGTCCGCCGCCGGAGTCCCGCTCTGGTCTTCGCTCCACGCAGACATCATCCGCGCGGTGCTCGACAGCCGGTTCGGCTCGATCTGGGGCTCGCGCACGATCATCTGGATCGGCCTCGGCATGCTCCTCGCGATCGCCGTCGGCGCCCGCCGGGCGCGCGAGCGGCGCGGTGAGGACGGTGGTCCCGACGAAGACCGGCGCCCGCCGAGGTGGGTCGTCGCAGGCGCCGCGCTCGGCTGCGTCTACCTCGCGATGACCCCCGGACTCAGCGGCCACCCGGCGGTCCAGTCGCCGGTCGGCGTGCTCCTTGCGGCCGACGTCATCCACGTTCTCGCCGTCTCGATCTGGGTCGGCGGGATCGCGGCCTTCCTGTTCGCCCTGCCGATCTCGCTCCGAGCTCTCGAGCCCACCGAGCGAACCCCCGTGCTCTGTGCCGTGCTCGGCCGCTTCTCGGCGGTCGCCCTGGTCTGCGTGATCGCGATCACGGTGACCGGCGGGGTCCAGGCGCTCGTCCTCGTCCGCACTCTGCACGGCCTCGTCGCGACCGCGTACGGCCGGGCGATCCTCGTCAAGATCGTCCTCTTCGGGGCCCTCGTCGGATTCGGCGTGCTCCACCGCAAGCGGATCATCCCCGCGCTCGAGCGCCTCGCCCGGACCGGCGCGACACCCGGCGGGGTCGGATCGCTGCTGCGCAGGACGCTGCGACGCGAGGGCGTCACGATGCTCTGTGTCTTCGGCGTGACCGCCGCCCTGATCGACTACACGCCGCCGGTCGACGCCAACTCAGGGCCCTTCTCGACGACCACGACGATCGGACCGGCCGAGCTCGAGCTGACCGTCGACCCGGCACGGGTCGGCCCGAACGAGATCCACCTCTATCTGATCGACGCGCAGACCGGCGCCCAGTTCACGCAGACCAAGGAGCTCGACGTGACCGCCAGCCTCCCGGCCAAGCGGATCGGCCCGCTCGCACTCAAGGCCAACCTCTCGGGCCCCGGCCACTACACGCTCGACACGACCACCTTCGCACCCGCCGGGACCTGGCAGCTCCAGATCACCGACCGGGTCTCCGACTTCGACGAGTACGTCAAGACGATCGATGTTCCGATCCACTGAAAAAGACCTCAGGAGGTAGAGCAGACATGCGCCGTCCACCGCTCCTCGCCGCCGCCGGCCTCGCCGTCGGCCTGGCCCTTCCCGCCGTCGCCCAGGCCCACGTCAGCCTCCATCCGAACACCGTCCCGGCCGGGGCGTTCGTCACGCTCAACGTCCGCGTTCCCGGCGAGGAGCAGGGCGCCTACGCGGAGAAGGTCGACATGCTGATGCCGCCGGGCCTCACCGACGTCGACGTCCAGAACGTCCCCGGCTGGACGGTCAAGGAGGTCACGACGAAGCTGACGAAGCCGATCCAGACCGACGACGGCCCGGTCAGCCAGGAGATCTCGGAGATCGTCTGGACCGGCGACCGATCGACCCTGGGCCGGCTCGACAACGGGACCTTCATGCAGTTCCCCCTGTCGATCGCGATGCCCGACGACATCGCCGGCCAGTCGCTGGCGTTCAAGACGCTCGAGTACTACAGCAACGGCGTGATCGCCCGGTGGATCGGCCCGCCGAGCGCCGCCTACCCGTCGCCGACGATCAACGTGACCGCGAAGGGCGGCGTGATCGAGGACGTCGCCGGCGCCGAGGCCGGCCCGACCCCCGGCCAGGCGCCGACCACCGCCACGGGCGCCGCGGCAACCGGGACCGGCCAGAAATCACAGAGCTCGAGCAGCGGCCTCGCGATCGTCGCCCTGATCCTTTCAATCCTCGGCCTCGCGTGCGGCCTCGCCGCCCTTGCGGCGACTCGCCGCCAGCCCGATCAGCGCGCTGAGAGACCGTGATGCCTCAAGGACAGTCCGCGAAGGACACCGTCGCTCCACCTTCGGGCTACCGAGTTGGCTGCGCCGCTGGTCAACGCCGTCGATCCGGGCGTGATCGGCGATTCTTCGTTTACGTTCGCTTGACGAGGCCGCGCATGACCGCCTAGGGTGGCGCGGTGACTGCGCGCCGGCGCATCGTCGGCGGGTGTCTGTCGACCCTATCCGTCTGGTTTGCGCTCAGCGCGACCGCTGCGTCCGCCGCCGGCGCGACGACCTCGACGTTGCCCGCGGCCTCGTCACACCGCCGGCCCGCCGCATCCGTGGTCGCGGCGTCGCGCGCGACCACGATCCCGGGCGCCTCGGTCGCCCCCGTCGGGACGACGACGCCGGTCGGGACGACAACGCCGGTCGGGACGACGACGCCCGTGGGGACGACGGGCCCGGTCGGCCCGCCCCCGGGGACGACGGTCGCCCCGGTCACGCCGACAGGCCCCCCGCCACCGGCCAGGAAGCCGCCTCCGGCGGCCCGGATCGCCGGTCCACCCTCGCCGCCACTGCCGCCGAGCTTCGTCGGCCTGTCGGTCGAGACCAGCCTCGTGACCTCGTGGTTTCCGTCCGGCGGCTGCCACTCGCCGGTCCAGCAGGCCCTCGCGATGCTCGGTCGTCCGGAGATCCGCGTCGGCGGCAACAGCCAGGATCGACTCTGGCCGACCTCGCCGCTCCCGCCGGGCGAGAACCAGGTCGCCGACTCGTCCTACCTCCACGCCATCCACTGCCTCGGCGCGATCGGCTCGCCCGTGCTCGTCGGCTTGAACCTGCTCGGCCAGGACCCCACGGCGACCGGGAGGGTGCTGGGCGAGGTCGCGTCGCTGGTCCCGGCGAAGCTGCTGACGATCGGGCTGGGCAACGAACCCGACCAGTACGGCGGCCGGCTCCCGCCACCCGGTGGCTTCGCCGCGTACGTGGCGCTCTACAACGGAATGCGCGACGCTCTGCGCGCCGGCTTCGGCGCGCCGCTCCCGCAGATCGCCGGACCCGACCCGTCGACCTCGCGGTGGATCGCGCAGACGGCGAACTTCATCGCGACCGAGCACCCCAACGTCGCCGACGAGCACGTCTACGGCCTCAACGGCTGTCACCGGACGCCCGGCTCGCCGAACTACCCGTCGATCCGCCACCTGCTCGCGGCCGGCTCGTCGACGAAGCTGATCGCCGCCCTGGATCCCGTCCTCGTCGCCGCTCGGGCGGCCGGGATCAGAGCGCAGATCTCCGAGGCGAACTCCGTCGCCTGCGGCGGGATCGCCGGGATCTCAGACGGGCCCGCCTCGGCACTCTGGGGCCTTGACCTCGTCGCGACCGCCGCGCAGGCCGGCTTCTCGCACATCGAGCTCCACAACTCCGGCGGGTCGTATGACCCGCTCGTGCTGGGGCCCGGCGGCGGCTTGACCTTCCGACCGCTGTGGACGGCGATCTACCTCGCCGACCAGCTCTGGCCCGCCGGGAGCTATCCGCTGCGCCTGACCGGGAAGCTCCAGGCCGGCCTCAACGGATGGGTCGCCCGCCGGCCCGACGGATCGCTCGCGGTGTTGCTCGTCAACGGGAACCTCACCCGATCCAGGCGCCTCGTGCTGGCGACCACGGCGACCACGGCGACGGTCGGCCGGATCGTCCGGGCCGGTCCCCAGGCGGTCAAGCTCGACGGCCGGCAGCTCGCCTGGTCAGACGGCGCTCCCGTCTGGAAGGGCACCGAGCACCTCGAGTCCCCGACGATCAAGAAGGATCGCCTGGCCGTCACCCTGGCGCCCGAGTCGGCCGCCTGGATCGTGCTCGGCAAGGGCGTCCTCCCGACTTGAGGCTGCTCGCGGCCGTGGGCGCGGCCGTGCCAGTCAGCCCGCGTGCTGCTCCTCGGTCAGGGACCTGGATCGCGTGAGCCCGACCGGTGCGGGCCCGCGGTCGCCGCGTCGTTGGTCAGCGATCGCCGGGGTATCGGCGCCGAGAACGTGGTCGGCCTCCCTGGCCGAGGGGCCGGGCGCCGGTGGGGAGTCTCCGTCGTCGGCGTAGCGGCCGCCGCGCATCAGGGACGCCGCGGCCGCGAGCAGGCAGGCGACGATCGCGAAGGCGAACGCCTCGTGCAGGCCGGCCCGGAACGGCGCGGAGATCAGGTGGGGGAAGAACGACCGGCCGGTGAGGACCGCCTGGTTCTGGGCGCTGAGGCTGCCCAGGACGTGGGGTCCGAGCAGCTGCTGGATCGGGTTGAAGCCGAGGAAGGCGGCGAACAGGATCGAGACGGCCGGCAGATGGGCGACCTGGTTCGCCGTGGCCGCAGCCACGCCGTGGGCCTCGAGCCCGGCGCTCATCGTGTGCGGGAGAGTCGAGCTCAGGCCGATGATCATCAGCGTGAAGAAGACGCCGATCGACATCACCTGCGCCGAGTTCTGGAAGGTCTGGTTCATCCCCCCGCCGGCCCCCCGGTCAGCGCGCGGCAGGCTGTTCATCACGGCCGCCCGGTTCGGCGAGGCGAACATCCCCATCGAGATCCCGGTCAGCAGGAGGATCAGGGCGAATGGCAGATACCTGAAGTTCGTCGGCAGCAGGGTCAGGAGGCCGAAGCTCGCTGCCGAGCCGACCATCCCGCCGGTCGCGAAGCCACGCGCCCCGTAGCGGTCCGACAGCCACCCGGACGTCGGCCCGGCGAGCAGCATTCCGGCCGTCAGCGGGAGCATGTAGATCCCGGCCCAGAGCGGCGTCTGGGTGAAGTCGTAGCCGTGCTGGGGCAGCCAGATCCCCTGGAGCCAGATGATCAGCATGAACATCAGCCCGCCCCGGGCGATCGCCGAGAGGAAGGTCGAGAGCGAGCCGAAGGTGAACGCCCGGATCCGGAACAGCGGGAGCCGGAACATCGGGTCGGGGACCCGACGCTCGATCGTCGCGAAGGCGACGAGGCTGGCGAGCCCGGCGCCGACGAGGGCGAGCACGCGCGGGCTCGCCCAGCCGGTCGCGTCGGCTCGGTAGGGCCGGATCCCGTAGGTCACGGCGACCATCAGGAGGATCAGCCCGAGCGCGAACGTCACGTTGCCCCACCAGTCGATCGGCCGGCGGCGAGGCTCGCTGCGCTCCTCGAGCTTGAGGTAGGCCCAGACCGTTCCGAACAGACCGACGGGGACGGAGATCAGGAAGACCAGACGCCAGTCGATCGGGGCGAGCAGGCCGCCGAGGACGAGCCCGACGAACATCCCGCTGACGCCGACGATGTTGTTGATCCCGAGCGCCATGCCCCGCTGGTTGACCGGGAAGGCGTCGGTGATGATCGCCCCGGCGTTGGCCAGCAGGCACGCCCCGCCGACACCCTGGAAGAGGCGGAAGACGACGAGGAAGGTCGCGCCGGCTCGCCCGGTCATCCAGTCGACGGCGAGGATCAGCGACGCGAGCGTGTAGATCACGAAGCCGAGGTTGTAGATCCGGACCCGCCCGAACATGTCGCCGAGCCGGCCGAGGCTGACGATCAGGACGCTGGTCACGACCATGTAGCCGAGGATCATCCACAGCAGGTAGAAGCTGTTGGCCGGAACCAGCGGGTCGAGGTGGATGCCCCGGAAGATGTCGGGCATCGCGATCAGCGTGATCGACAGGTCGAGCGTCGCGAGCAGGACGCCGAGCGTCGCGTTCGACAGGGCGACCCACTTGTAGCGGTCCTCGCTCGTTCTGCCCTGGTTGTCCCGGGAGGCCATCTGGAGCAGTCGGCTTGCGATCACCACCCAAAGTCTACAGGCAAACTGTGCAGCTTGCCTGTTGAGATGGCGAGCCGCGGACGGGACTCGGCAGCCGGCTCAGGCCTTGCGAGCTTGGGCTTGCCGGCCGGGATTCCGGCGGTAGGATGCCCGCGTGCCCCCGGTCGACGCAGCGCTCGTCGCGAGTGAACTCCGCGGAGTCCTGGGCCAGCTGATCCGTCGCCTGCGCACCGAGAACCGCCTCCCCCTGACGCAGGGCGCCGTGCTCAGCCGCCTCGACAGGGAGGGCCCGCGGAGTGTCAGCGAGCTGGCCGTGGCCGAGCGGGTCCGACCACAGTCGATGGCCCAGACGGTCGGTGATCTCGAACGCGACGGGCTGGTCGCCCGGACCCCCGACCCGTCCGACAAGCGCCGCGCGGTGGTCGGGATGACCGCTGACGGGCGGGCGACGCTCGAGACCGACCGCGTCCACCGGGAGGGGTGGCTTGCGCAGACGATCGTCGAGCAGCTCTCGCCTGACGAGCAGGCAGACCTGATGGAGGCCGTAGCCGTGCTCCGGCGGTTGGCCGAGAGCTGACCCTCGAGTTTCTGGAACGGCTGCCGCGGCCTCACGGGTGAACCTGGGCGACGGGGCGTGTCTCCACGCGAATCACGAGCACGAACAACGTTCGACACGAACAACGTTCGACACGAACAACGTTCGACAACGTTCGACACGAACGACGTTCGACACGAACAACGTTCGACACGAACGCGACAGGAAGACTCGACTCTCGAGAAGTTCAGTCGGAGGCGGGCCGGACTCGAAAGCTCGAAACACTCACCGACTGAAGCCGAGACGAAGGACCAGCAGGACCAGCAGGACGGCGGGTCAGCGCCCGAAGCGGAGCCCGTAGCCCTGGATCATCAGCAGCGCCCGCTCGCGGATCGACCCGCGCTTGGGGAGGATGCCGAGCTCGACGCCGGAGGCGTAGGTGTCGAAGAAGCCACGGACCCGCCAGAGCAGGCGCTCGTCGGGGTCCAGCTGGCAGTAGAAGACGGCCTGGACGCAGACGGCGACGCCGGTCGCCGGGAGGTTCTCGAGTGGGCCGGTCTGGGTTCCCGTGATCTCGACCGGGATCGCGACGAACCGCCCGCTGACGAGCCGGTCGCCGGCCTGGCGCATGCGGGCGTCGGGGAATCCGTTCCACAGGCGGCGGGCGTGCTCGGCGACGGCCGCCGGTCCGCGGACGGGTAGCTCGGTCAGGGGGTCCTCGTAGTGGACGTCAGGCGCACATACGCGGGCGAAGGCGGCCGGGTCGCGTTCCGACCAGGCGGTCTCCCAGCGGTCTGCGAGCACGTCGATCACACCTCGACCCGGCCCTCGTCGGTGGTCGACGCGATCGCATGCGTCCGGCGCTCGATCCGACCGGCCGCCCGGGCAAGCCCGCCGGCGTCGACGGCAAGGGCGATCGCCCGGGCCATCGCAGCCGGGTCACGGGCCCGGGAGATCGCGCTCGCGCAGAGCACGCCGTCACAGCCGAGCTCGATCGCCAGCGCGGCATCCGACGCCGTGCCGATGCCGGCGTCGAGAATCACGGGGACGCCGGCCCGGTCGGCGATCAGGGCGATGTTGTAGGGATTGCAGATTCCCATGCCGCTGCCGATCGGCGATCCGAGCGGCATCACCGCGGCGCAGCCGACGTCCTCGAGGCGGCGGGCGAGGACCGGGTCGTCGTTGGTGTAGGGCAGGACGACGAAGCCGTCGTCGACGAGCTCCTCGGCCGCGGCGAGGAGCTCGACCGCGTCGGGCAGGAGGGTCCGCTCGTCACCGATCACCTCGAGCTTGACCCAGTCGGTCGCGAATGCCTCGCGGGCGAGGCGGGCCGTGAGGACGGCGTCCCGGGCGGTGTGGCAGCCGGCGGTGTTCGGGAGGACGTCGACTCCGGCCGACTCGAGCACGTCGACCAGCGATCCCCGGGCACCCGGGTCGATCCGCCGGAGGGCCACCGTGACGATCGCTGTACGCGAGGCTTCGATCGCCGCGGCGAGCAGCTCGAGGCTGGCGAACCCGCCGGTCCCCAGGAGCAGTCGCGAGCCGAGCCGGCGGCCGGCGATCTCCAGTCCGTCGGTCGTGGGCTCAGCCTCCCTGGATGGCATCGACCACCTCCACGCGGGATCCCTCGGCGAGGGTCAGGTCAGCCCACTCCGACCTGGGAACGACCTCTCCGTCGACGGCGACGGCCACGCCGCGGGCGCCGAGGCCGAGGCCGAGCTCTTCGAGCAGGACGCCGAGGCTCGGCGTGCCGTCGCGGCTGGCGCCGTTGAGCACGATCATCGAACGAGGGCCTCGTCGCCGGCGGCCTGGCTGCCGACCAGCTCGCGCATCACGAGCGCGGCGGTGATCGGCGCGAGGAGGATCCCGTTGCGGTGGTGGCCGGTCGCCCGGACCAGCCCTGTCAGCGGGTCGCGTCCGATCAGCGGGAGGTTGTCGGGCGTCCCGGGCCGCAGGCCGGCGGTCAGCCCCGTGACCTCGAGCTCGAGCACGCCGGGGACGAGCTCGGAGGCGTCCCGCAGCAGCTGGTGGAGTCCGCCGGCGGTCACCGTCAGGTCAAAGCCGCGCTCCTCGACGGTCGCCCCGAGCACGTATCGACCGTCGCCGCGGGGGACGAGATAGCCGCCGTCGAACCGAATGACCCGCTCGAGCAGACCTGGTCCGCGGGGATCTCGCAGCCGCATGATCTGCCCCTTGACCGGGCGGACCGCGATGTCGGCGAGCTCACCCGACCACGCGCCGGCGGCGAGCACGACGCTCCGCGCGTGGATCGACTCCCGGCTGCGGAGCAGGGCCCCGGTGATTGGCTGACGGTGTTTCTCTGGAGGGGTCCCGCCCGCCAGCCGGGTTGCGGCGGGAGCGTCGTCGGTCGGGGACTCACCCAGGAGCCGGTCAACCGGCGTGTGCTCGCGCAGGTCGGCGCCGGCGGCCCGCGCGGCCCGGGCGAGCGCGTCGACGAGCCACCGAGGATCGACGGTCTGCTCGGTCGGCACGAGGCCGGCGAGGCGGATCGTCGGCGCCAGGCCGGGCTCGAGCCGGCGGGCCTCAGTCGGGCGGAGGCGGACGACGTCGAGCCCGAGCTCGGCCCGGAAGGCCAGCTCCCGCTCGAGCCCGGCGGCCTCGCCGGCGTCCCGGGCGACGATCAACGTCCCGTCGGAGCGCAGCCGTGACTCGGTGCCGGATGCGCTCGCCAGCTCGCGGGCGAACTCCGGCCAGAGGGCGGCCGACTCGAGCCCGAGCTCGAGCAGGCGGCCGGCGGCCTGGCCGAACCCGGCCTCGGCGATCGGCCCGAGCATGCCGGCGGCGACGTGAGATGCTCCGGACCCGAGCTCGTCGCGCTCGCAGAGCACGACGTCGAGGCCGGCCTGTGCAGACCGCCAGGCGACGGCGAGTCCGATCGCGCCGCCGCCGATCACGAGCACATCGGTTGAGCCCATCCCCTGATGCTGACAGAACTCTCCGGCCCTTCGAAGACGGGCGGCCGACCGTGTCCGGCGACCGCCTCGACTCGAGGTTGTAGGTTGGAATCGACAGGACGCGACCAGGACCGGAGGCACGACGATCAGCACGCCGAGACCGAGCGCACAGATCGAGGACGCGGTCGCCGCGTGGCCTGGAGTCGAGACCGCCCGCGGGCGGCGGGGCGAGCTGGCGTTCAGGGTCGGGCGCCGCGAGCTGGGCCACCTCCACGGTGACGACATCGTCCACCTCGCCTTCCCCAAGGACGTCTGGCTCGAGCTCAGGGAGCAGAACCGGATCATCGAGCACCCGGTCTTTCCGGGCAAACCGGGCCCGGCCGTGCGGGTGATCGAGGACGCGGACGACGTCCGCGACGTGATCGAGCTGCTGCGGCTCAACTACGACCGGATCCTCGCCGACCCGACGGGGACTCTCGAACCCGAGACAGACGGCCCCGGCCGGCCCCGCGACCTGGACTACCGCCCCTCGACCGAATGAGCACCGCGTCGTGGCGAACCGGCCGGAGCCGGGCGGACCCGCGGCGGCGGGTACGGCTGCGAAACTCCGTCGTGTGAACCCGTCCGACCGCCGGGCCGCCCTGGAGAAGGCTCGGCTCTACCTGATCTGCGACGTCGCCCAGATCGACCGGGCCCCGCTGTCGGAGATCGACATCCTCCAGCTGCGCGACAAGCACGCGTCACCGGCCGACCTCCTCGCCGCCGCGACGCTCGCCGGTCGCCGGTGCGCCGAGCACGGGGTGCTGTTCATCGTCAACGACCACCCCCAGCTCGCACGCGAGAGCGCTGCCGACGGCGTCCACCTCGGGCAGGACGACACGGCCGTGTTCGTCGCCCGGATGATCCTCGGCGACGGCCCTCTGATCGGCCTGTCGACCCACACGCCCGACGAGGTCGACGCGGCCGACGGGGCCGACTACATCGGCGTCGGGCCGGTCCACGCGACGCCGACCAAGCCCGGCCGACCGGCCGTCGGGCTCGAGCTGGTGCGTTACGCAGGCGCTCACGCGCGGCAGCCGTTCTTCGCGATCGGCGGGATCGACGCGTCGAACGTCGCCGCCGTCCGTCAGGCCGGCGCCCGGCGGATCGCCGTCGTCCGGGCGATCTCAGATGCCGCAGACCCGGCCGCGGCCGCCCGAGCCCTGCGGGAGGTCTCGGTTGGCGCCGCCCAGTCGTAAGCGTCTGCCGCTCCCGCCGGCCGACTCCCCCGGCGCCCGCGCCGAGCGCGAACCCGCTGACGCCGGAGACCGCTCCGAAAAAGAAAGCCGATCCGAGCTCCGGTCGGCCGCTCGTCGGGCCGAGCTCGTGCCCCTCGCTCCCGGCGAGCGTCCCCTCCCGGTCGTGATCTGCGCCGTCCTCGCCGGCCTGCTCGGCCTGGCCAACCTCGTCCTCTACGTCGCCGGCTCGAAGATCGGAGGAAAGCACCCAGGGCCGGGCGTGCTCTCGTTCTCCGTGGTCATGCTCCTGGCCGCCTGGGGGATGTGGGGCCGGCGCTACTGGGCCGTGCTCGGCTTCCAGGCCCTCCTCGCGCTCGCCGTCCTGACCTTCTCCCTGTTCCTCGTCGAGGCGTCCAACGTCGAGGCCCTGATCCTCTGCCTGGTTGTCGTGATCGGGGGTGGCTGGCTGTTCTGGAAGCTCGTCGGCGTGATGGCCCGGATCCAGATGCCGATCGACCAACCGTAGTGGGGTGGGCCGGATGGTCCTGCCGGCACCCGGACTCCACGCGAACGTACGTTCCGTCCGGCCCTGTCGCGATCGTGTCAGGCTGTGAGCAACCGGCGAGAACTCCTGCGAAGGGTGAACTGCCGTGCAAGGCGCGATCGGCCCGGCACGTCCCGCGTGTCGGCCGGCGTGGCCGGCCTCAGACCTGACGAGCTGCGGACGTTGAGGCGGCCGGTGCTGGAACGCCTACGACGCAACGCGCTGAGTCTCACCGAGTTGGACGCAGAGCAGATCGACTTTCTCGGTGCCGCCTACGGGCGCGACCTGATCCACCGCTGCTTGGAGTCGGCTTGGCGCAGCAGACTCATCGCGCCCTGCGACCGGCGCGAGGCCCAGGAACTGTTCGGGATCAACGAGACGGTCTGGGCGCTGACCCATCTGGGTCGACGGGAACCGACGAGTCTCGGGTCGATCGTGTCGGCATTCGGATCCCGAGCAGGCGTCGCAGTCACGGTCGCCGCGGCTGCCTCGACGGTCTTGGGCGCCTCCGTCAGCGGGCTCCCTGTCTCTGGGCTCGTGACTGCTGCAATCGGGTTCGCCGCGATCTATGCCGGCCTGCTAGGCGTTCTGTATCGGATTCATCGCGACGGTGCATCACCAGCCCGCCTTGCACGTGAATCGCTTTGGCTGTGGGGAGAGCGCCAGACTGCCCGAGACCGCGCGGTCGCCGAACTCGAGTTCCTCGGGAGAGTCATCCCCGGGTTTGTCGTCGTAGGTCTCCTGGACGCCCAATCCGCCGTCTGGCCGTACCCGTCGCGCGTCGTGGACGGTCTCAGCCTGCTCGCGTACGCGGCCGTCGGGACCTGGCTGGTGGCGGCTTGGAGGAGACTTAGACGGGCCACGGAGAAGGACAAGCGTGCGAAAGCCGGCCGCGGCCGCGACCCAGTTGGCGAGCAGGCCGCGTCGAGGGCGGCGCCGCGTGAAAGGCAAGGTCTTTCAGGGCCGGCCAGATAAGCTCCGAGTGTGGTTTCCCTAGGTCCCGAAGCCCGCGCCCTGCTCGAATCGTCGGCGCTGGTCCACATGGTCACGCTGAATCCCGACGGCAGCCCCCAGGTCTCGATCGTGTGGGCCGGGCTCGACGGCGACGAGATCGTCAGCGCGCACATGCACCGCGGCCTGAAGGTCCGCAACGTCGACCGCGACCCGCGGCTCAGCCTGTCGATCGAGGGGACCTCGCTGAATGCTCGCGGCCTCAAGGAGTACCTGGTCGTCCACGGCCGAGCCCGGCTCGAGGAGGGCGGCGCCCCCGAGCTGCTCCAGCGCCTGGCGCATGTCTATCTCGGGCCGGATGTCCGCTTCCCGCCGATCGACGACCCGCCAGCCGGCTATGTGATGCGAATCACACCCGAGCGGGTCGGCGGCGTCGGCCCGTGGGCCGGCTGAGTCGCGGCCGATGGCCGACTCCTCCTACGACTGCGTCGTGATCGGCTCCGGCCCGGGCGGCTACGTAGCCGCGATCCGGGCGGCCCAGCTCGGCATGAAGACCGCCGTCGTCGAGCGGGACGTGATCGGCGGCCGCTGCCTCAACTACGCGTGCATCCCCGCGAAGGCGGTGCTGCGCAGCGCCGACGTCCTCGCCGAGGTTCGCGGAGCCGCTCAGTTCGGCGTGGTCGTCGGCGAGCCGACCGTCGACTTCGCCGCCGTGGTCGCCCGCCGGCAGAAGGTCGTCAAGACGTTGACCGGCGGGGTCGCCGGCCTGATGAAGAAGCACGCGATCGACGTGATCGACGGCCACGGATCGGTGACCGACGACGGGAACGTCCGGATCGGCGGCAACTTCGACGGGTCCGAGATCCAGGCCGGCTTCGTGATCCTCGCGACCGGGTCGGTCAAGCGGCCGATCCCCGGCACACGCTTCGCCGGCCGCGTGATCGGGACCGAGGAGGCCTGGGGTCTGCGCGAGCTCCCAGGCCGGATGGCGGTCGTCGGCGCCGGACCGTCGGGCGCGGAGATCGCCTCGGCCTACGCCCGGCTCGGAACCGATGTCCTCCTCTTCGAGATGCTCGACCGCGTCCTCCCGACCGAGGACGCCGAGATCTCCAAGCTGGCCGAGCGTGGTCTGGCCAAGCAGGGGATGAAGATCCGCACGAGCACCCCGGTCGCGTCGGTCGAAAGCCTGGAGAAGTCGGTTCGCTTCAGTCACGGGGACGAGACCGACGAGGTCGACTACCTGGTGATCGCCGCCGGCCGCGGCCCCGACGTCGACGGTCTCGGGCTCGCCGAGGCCGGGATCGCCCTCGACGACCGCGGCCTGATCAAGGTCGACGGGGCGATGCGCACGTCGCTGGCCGGCGTCTTTGCGATCGGCGACCTCGTCGCCGGGCCGGCCCTCGCCCACAAGGCATCCGAGGAGGGGGTCATCGCCGCGGAGACGGCCGCCGGCCGCGAGACCCATCCGATGGTTCACTCCGACATCCCCCGGGCGACCTTCTGCACGCCGAACGTCGCCAGCTTCGGCCTGACCGAGGCCCAGGCGATCGAGGCCGGCCACGATGTCGTCGTCGGCCGGATCCAGTACGGCGCGGTCGGAGCCGGAACGGTCTACGGCGACCGGACCGGCCTCGTCAAGATCGTCGGCGACCGTCGCTATGGCGAGCTCCTCGGCGGGCACATCGTCGGCGCCAAGGCGACCGAGTTGATCCAGGAGCTCGTCAACGTCCGCGCCCTGGAGGGCGGATTCGCCGAAGTCGCCCGGATCGTCCACGGACACCCGACCCTCTCGGAGGCCGTCATGGAGGCCGCCCGCGACGCCGACGGCTGGCTGATCCACGGATAGTGGACCGGCTGGCCCCAGCCTTCTACTTCGACCTCGCCAGCCCCGAGGCATACCTCGCGGCCGAGCGCGCCCTTCGCGTCCTCCCGGGCCCCTGCGAATGGCAGCCGATCCACGCCGCCCGGCTCCCGCACGCCGAGTCCTTCGAGGCGTACCGGTGCGCCAACGAGGAGCTGATCTCCCGCGAGGAGATCGCCCGCCGGGCCCGTATCCACGGTCTTCAGCCCGTCCGCTGGCCGGTTTCGTTTCCGTTTGACAGCGAGCTCGCCATGCTCGCCGCGACCTACGCCAAGCGGATCGGCCGAACCGTCGCCTTCGCCCTCGCCGCCTTCCGCCAGGCCTTCGCCGCCGGCCGCGACCTCTCGGTGCAGGAGAACGTCCTGATCGCCGCGGCCGCCTGTGAGATCCACCCAACCGCGCTGATCAAGGCGATCGGCTCGCGCGGGGTCCGCGACGAGCTCGACCGAGCGACCGCTGCGGCCCTCGAGCTCGGCGTGATCGACGTCCCGGCGGTCCTCGTCGGCGACCACGTTCTCGTCGGCGACGGCCGCCTCGAGGAGGCCGGGCGCCTGTTGGGCGGGGTCGAGCGGCTCGGCGGGGTCGAGGCGCTGGGCGGGGTCGAGCCGCTGGGCGGGGTCGACCGGTTGGGCGGGGTCGACCGGTGACCGCCCGGCAGGCCTACCGGCTGATCGTCACCCGAGGCAGCCGGATGCCTTCGTTCCTCGCGGACTCCGGCCGGGTCGATCACATCGAGGTCGTCGAGATCGACTCCGGCGAGGTCGTCCTCTACTGGGACTGCGAGCCGGGCCAGGCAACCCGCATGGCGCGCGCCCTGCGGCGCGACCTCGCCCAGCTCGACGGTGCCGAGTTCATCTCGCTGTGGACGCGATACGCCGACGGGTGAATCGGCCCGCTCGGGCCGGCGCCGACCGCCGGGGGGTTTGCTGTGAGTGGCTGGGCGACTCACAGCGCGCTGGAAGCGGTATTGGACGGATCGGGCTGAGCCGCCTATCTTGACCTGCGCAGACTCTCTCTCCCCGCAGCAGGCGACGCCCCCGGAAGTCCGTCCTTCCGGGGGCGTCGACCGTTCTCGGACGGGGACGACTTGTGCGTGTTGGACGCCGGCGATTTCGCTGGTCCTGGGGTTCAGGTCCCCGTTCGGGGTGATGTTCCGCGGCGGCTGTGCTGATGCGGCGAAGGGTTGGCTAGCGTGCCGTCGAGGATAAATCGGGCGGGCTCGGGGGGGCAGAGGCGGGCGAGCGCTCTGCGGGGACGGGGGTCGTGGAGAAGTGCACTCTCCAACGAAAGTAGCTGACTGACTCAGTCAGCTACTTTCTCGACGAAGGTCTCGCATCCACCTCCGCCGCCCGGGAGGACCCCGGTCGATCACATCCCACACCTCGCGCCCGACCCGCGCCCACCCCGCGAGCTGACCCGCTAGGACCCCTTGACGGCGGACTGCCCGCTCAAGCGACCCGCCGGCATTTCTCGCGCAACCGCTAGAAAAGCGGCCACCACCGGCGCGAGCGGGCCCGACCGCCAGGCCAGCGCGAGCTCGACCGTCGGGGCTCGTCCGGAGAGGGCCCGGTAGGCGACGCCCGGCCGCTCGAGCAGGGAAACCGAGATCGGGACGAGCGCGACACCGATCCCGGCGGCGACCAGGCCGATCAGTGTCTGCATGTCGTCGGCCTCCTGCACCGCCCGGGGATTGCCGGCGAGCTCGCTGAGCGTCAGCGCGAGCGAGTCATAGACGCCGGGGGACTCGGTCCGGGCGAGCAGCACGAAGGTCTCCTCGCGCAGCTGGCTGATCGCGACGCTCGGCGAGCCGGCGAGCGGGTGATCGGTCGGGAGCGCGACGACGATCGTCTCCCGCTGGATCGTCTCGATCTCCAGACCCGCCCGCTGGACCGGCGGCCGGAGGAAGCCGACGTCGACCCGCCCGTCGCGGAGGGCCTCGAGTTGGGGAGCGGTCGGGAACGGGCGCAACTGGAGCTCCACCTCGGGATGCCGCTGTCGGAAGGCCCGGAGGATCTCGGGGAGCGTCGCGTACATCGCCGACCCGACGAACCCGACCGACAGCTTGCCGATCTCGCCGCGGGCGACCCGCCGGGCGAGGTCTCCGGCGTGCTGGACGCTCTTGAGGATCGCTCGGGCCTCCACGAGGAAGGCCCCGCCGGCCTCGGTCAGCTCGACCCGCCTGCGGTTGCGCCGCAGCAGCTCGACGCCGAGCTCCGTCTCCAGGGCGCGGATCTGCTGGCTGAGCGGTGGCTGGGACATGTGCAGGCGCTCGGCCGCCCGGTGGAAGTGGAGCTCTTCGGCGACCGCCACGAAGTAGCGCAGGTGGCGGAGCTCCACTCGTCAATCCTAAGAAAAAGCGCGGTCCCCGCGCGGCGTGAGGCGACCACGGCCGGCCGTCGGCGGGGCCGCTGGGCTCAGGGCTTGAGCTGCTTGCCGCTGGAGAACAACCATGCGCTCCAACCGACGGTCGCCGCCGCGAGCGTCGCCGTGATGCCCAGCGCGAGCCCGACCGGGACGTCTCCCGAGCCGAGGAATCCGTAGCGGACGGCCTGGACGAGGTAGAAGACCGGATTCGCGTGGGAGACCTCGCGCCAGGGCGACGGGAGCGTGCCGACGGAGTAGAAGACCCCGCCGAGAAAGCTCAGCGGGACGATCAGGATGTTCTGGACGAAGCCGGCGTGGTCCCACGACTTGGCGTAGATCCCGACGACCACGCCGAGCGACGCGAACAGCGTCAGGCCGAGTCCGATCGCCCCGACGAGGATCACCGGTTGGCGGATCGGCACACCCGTGATCGGCAGGGCGAGCCCGAGCAGGGCCAGGCCGATCAGGAGAGCTCGAACGACGCCGCCGAGCGAGAGGCCGAGGTTGATCTCCCAGTTGCGCATCGGCGACGCCAGAACATCGTTGAGGTACCGGTCGAAGCGGGCCTGGAAGACCGAGGACGAGTTGTTCGAGTATGCCGCCTGGACCATCGCCATCGTGATCAGGCCGGGGACGATGAAGACCCGGTAGTCGACGCCGTCGACGTGGCGGATCCGCCCGCTCAGGGACAGGCCGAAGACGAGGATGAAGAGGAACGAGGCGACGACCGGCGCCATGATCGTCTGGGTCCAGAGCTTGAGCACGCGGAGGATCTCCCGTGACCCCAGGGCCACCAGGCCGCGATGGCTCTCGGCCAGCCGCCCGACCCGTCCGACCCGGGCGATCGGCTCGCCTCCGACGGCGACGTCGGTCACCGGGCCATCGCCTTGACGTAGACGTCGGCCAGCGAGTCGGCCTCGTACTCGGCGCGCAGCCCCTCGGCCGTGTCCCGGGCGATCAGGTGTCCGCCCCGGATCAGCGCGATGTCCTGGCAGAGCTCCTCGGCCTCCTCGAGGTAGTGCGTCGTCAGGAGGATCGTCGTCCCCAACTCATGCAGCCGCCGGATGTAGCGCCACAGTTCGAGGCGAAGCTCGAAGTCCACGCCTGCCGTCGGCTCGTCGAGGATCACGAGCGGCGGCTCGTGCATCAGTGCCCGGGCCAGCAGCAGGCGGCGTCGCATCCCGCCCGAGAGGGCCGGCGCCCGGACGCCGGCCTTCGCGCGGAGGTCGAAGACGTCCATCATCTCCCGAGCCCGCCGCCCGGCGGCCGCCCGGCTCATCCCGTAGTAGCCGCCGTGGTAAACGAGCGTCTCCTCGACATCGAGGAACCGATCGAGGTTGACGTCCTGCTCGGCGAGCCCGACCATCCGCCGGGCGGTCGGGTCGCCATGGCCACGGCCGAAGATCCGGATCTCGCCGGCGCTGACGCGGATCAGGTTGCAGATCGCGCTGATCAGCGTCGTCTTCCCGGCGCCGTTGGGTCCGAGCAGGCCGAAGAACTCGCCGCCGGCCACCTCGAGGCTGAAGTCGTCGAGCGCGAGCACACCGCCGTCGTAGCGCTTCGTCAGCCCTCGAATCGAGAGTGCCGGCGGCGAGCCGACCTGCGACGCGGCCGGCGCGTCGCGTTCGGCGCTCAGCCCGCCGGGCCGGCTGGCGTCGCTACTTGGAGCCGGCACCAAGAGCCTGGCCGAGAGCGTTCCCCAACTGGGTGACGAGCCCGCCCGCGGCGGCCCCCGTCCCCGTCAGCGTGTTGTCGAGCACCGTCCCGGTCCCGTCGACCAGCGAGCCGAGCGGCTGGCTGACCGGGGTCAGGAGCCCGCCGACACTGCCGGTCGTGTCACTCGTCGTCTGGCCGACCGCGGCAACCGTGTTCGCGACCGTCTGACCGAGGGCGCCGGTGACCTGGACGACCGTGCTCCCGAGCGCCTTCGTCGTGTCCCCGACCGGGTTCGCGTGGGGGGCCGACCCGCTCGCCCCGCTCGTCCCACCGGACCCGCCGCCGGACGGGGCACCCGTCACCGGCGTGGTCTCGGTACCCCCGGTCGAGGCTCCGCCCGACCCGCCGGTCGGGACGGTGACCGTCGTCGAGACGAGGTCTCCGTTCGGTCGGCCGTCTGGTCGACGGACAGATCCACTCCCCCCGCCCGCGGTCGAGCGCCGCGGGGCGGAGGCGACGAGTGAACCGGCCGGCACGACTGGCAGCGGCTGGGACTGCGTGCCTGAAACCGGCTGCGGGCCTGCGACGAGCGTGCTCGCGAGCGGGACGCTCGGCCCGCTGAAGAGCTGGCCGAGCGATCCGAGACCGCCGAGGCCGCCGCCGCCGAGCGTGACGATCAGGGCGACCAGCACTGCGACCGGGACGACAAGAGCCGCCAGGCTCGCGTACATCGCGCGTCGCAGCCAGCTCCCCACAAGATCCATCGTCCGATCGTAGACCATCCCCGGAGACGTTCCGGCCGACCGCTCGGGCGGGCGATTGGGCCCACATCGTCCGGCCCTGACCAGCTAACGTCGGTCGTCATGCGGAGGCTGTCGATCGCGCGGGTGTTGACCGGGACGCTGGTCGGCATCGTGCTGATCCTTGCGGTGATCACCGCGCTCGGGATCGCCGCCCTCTACCAGGTCAGACAGGACTACGAGAACCGGCTTTCGGTGACCAGTGGGCTGGAGGTCGCGGCGGCCAACCTCGAGAGCTCGGCGATCTTCGAGGACCTCGAGTTTCGCAAGCCGCCCGGCACGCGCGACGCCCGCGCGCTGGCCCGGTCGCAGACCGGTGACGCACAGGCGGCGCAGAGCGCGCAGCGCCTCGTCAGCGGAGCCGCGGACGCCGACAGCGAGCGGTTGATCAACGACGAACGCCAGGCCGAGGGAGCCGCACGCGCCTTGGCCGCGCCCTCACCCGCAGGCGCCCAGCCGGGCGTCTCGGAGCGCCGGGCACAGGGACTGATCGCGCTGCACCTGGCCCGTGCCCGGGCGGCCGCGGCCGAGCTGTCGGCTCGCCAGGAGGTGCGGGCGGACGCCGCCCGCCGGACCGCCCGGTCGAAGACCCGCCGGGCCCTGGTCGCGGTGATCGTCAGCGGTGGTCTCGCCCTGCTCGCGGTGCTCTTGTTGATCGTCGGCCTGATCCGGTCGATGCGCGCTCCGCTCGCCGAGCTCGTCTCGGCGACCCGCCGGCTCGCTGACGGGGACCTCAACTCGCGCGTGGAGCCGGCCGGTCCGCGCGAGCTCCGCTCGCTCGGCGAGGCGTTCAACCGGATGGGCGAGGACCTCGCCGGCGCGACGGCCCAGATCGAGGCCGAGCGGCGGCGCCTGTCGATCACGATCGAGAGCCTCGGTGACGCGCTGATCATCTGCGAGACCGACGGGACGGTCGCGGCCGTCAACCCGCGGGCCGGCGAGCTGGTTCCCGACGTGCTGCCGGGCGTCCGGGTCGGCCGGGGGAACACGCAGCTGCCGGAGCTGGCGACGGCGCTCGCCGGCGAGGTGATCGTCGAGAACGAGCGGGCGACGCTCGCGGTCACCGCGTCGCGCCTGACATCGGGCGGCGGAGGAGTGATCTGGACGGTGCGCGACGTCAGCGAGCGGGCCCGCCTCGAGCGGGCGAAGACGCAGTTCGTGGCGACCGCGTCGCACGAGCTCCGCAGCCCACTCACGTCGATCAAGGGCTACGTCGAGCTGCTCGGCAACTCGAAGGGCCTGACGACGCGCCAGAGCGAGTTCGTCCGGATCATCCTGCTCTCGGCCGACCGCCTCGTCGACCTGGTCAACGATCTCCTCGACGTGGCGAAGCTCGAGGCCAACAACGTCGAGCTCGACCGGCGGCCGACCGACCTGAGCGAGGTCCTCCAGGAGGTCGCCGAGCTGATGCACCCGCGGATCGAGCACAAGCACCAGACGCTCGACCTCGACCTCGGCGGCAAGCTTCCACAGGCTTACGTCGACCCGGGCCGGGCCCGCCAGATCGTCACCAACCTGCTGACCAACGCGCATATCTACACGGCCGAGGGCGGCCGCCTCGGGATGCGCCTGCGGGCCGGGCCGAGGGGGCTGGAGATCGCCGTCTCGGACACCGGCCGCGGGATGAGCCCGGCCGAGCGCGCGCGGGTGTTCGAGCGCTTCTACCGGGGGGAGGGACCGCGCGGGGAGACGGGGACCGGCCTCGGGCTGTCGATCGTCAAGTCGCTCGTCGACCTCCACGGGGGATCGATCGATCTCGAGAGCCAGGTCGGCGTCGGCACGACGTTCACGGTCCATCTGCCACTGATGCCCGGCAACGGCCGGCAGCCGGTCACCACTGTGACCGAGGGCCGGCGTGTCCTCGTGGTCGACGACGAGCCGCATCTTACGCAGCTGATCGCCGAGAAACTGGCTCCGCTCGGGGTCGAGACGGTGCTCGTCAACTCCGGCCGGGACGCGCTCGCCCGGCTGCGGTCGGAACGCTTCGACCTCGTGACCCTCGACGTCTTGATGCCCGGCATCACCGGGATCGACACGCTCCGGGCGATGCGCGATGACCCGCGGCTGAGGAACCTCCCCGCGGTCTTCATCTCGGCCTTCCCCGACACGAACGGCCTCGCCAGCGAGTGGGTCGTCCCGAAGCCGGTCGACGGCGACGAGCTGTGCGCGGTCGTCGCCTCAGCGGTCGCGGCCGGGCGCACGCGGGTCCTGGTCGTCGGCCGGGAGGAGATGCGCGCGCACCTCGACGACCCGCTCGAGCGGCTCGGCGTCGAGTACGCGTGGGAGGCGACTGGTCCCGGGGCGGCCCGGGCGTGCGTGCTCGAGCGCTTCGAGGTGGCGCTGATCGACGCCGGACTGCGCAACCCGCAGGCGGTGGTCGAGAGCGTCGAGCTCCGCGGCCGGCGCGGACCTCACGCGGTGATCTTCTTCTCAGCGCAGGACGACGCTCCGGCCGTCCAGATCGGCGTGCCGGTGCTCCCGGTGGAGCAGGCCGCGCTGGCCGTGCGTGCGGCGCTGTCCGGGATCCGGGAAGCTTAGCTCGTGGACGACGTCCAACAGGAGATCGAGCAGCTCCGGAGTGACCTCGCCGGCCACGTACGGCGGGCGGCCGAGAAGGAGCAGCAGCTCGAGCGCTACGCCGCCGACCTGCGGGAGACCTTCAAGCAGGAGCGGGAGCGCACGCTCGAGCTCCAGCGCTCGTACATGGCCACGGTCCGGGCGCTGGCCAACGCCGTGGAGGCGCGGGACGCGTATACCGGCAAGCACGCCGAGCGGGTCTCGGCCTACGCGCTCGAGATCGCCAGAGCGGCCGAGCTCGACCTGGCCGGCGACCGGGAGGTCGAGTTCGGATTCCTCCTGCACGACATCGGCAAGGTCGCGGTGCCGGACGCGATCCTCTTCAAGCCGGACCGCCTGACGCCCCAGGAGCGCCTCGTCGTCGAGCAGCATCCGGTGACCGGGTCGCAGATCGTGCGGGAGATCGACTTCCTCGGGCAGGCCCGGGAGGTGATCCGCAGCCACCACGAGCGTTGGGACGGCGGCGGCTATCCGGACGGCCTGACCGGCCCGGAGATCCCGCTCTCGGCGCGGGTCTTCTCGGTGGCCGACGTGCTCGACGCCCTGACCACGGACCGGCCCTACCGGGTGGCCTCGCCGATCTCGGAGGCGCGGGCGATGATCGTTCGCGAGGTCGGCACCCACTTCGATCCGGGGATCATCGAGGCCTTCGGGCACGTCTCCGATGCAACATTCGAGCGGATCCGAGGTGAGATCGGTTGAGTGAGACGCGCGCCGTCCTCGTCGTCGACGACGATCCGTTCATTCGCGGCCTGATCCTCACGACACTCGAGGACGTTGCCCATTTCGCGCTGTTCGAGGCCGCCGACGGCGAGGAGGCTCTGGCCGTCGCGCGAGCCAGGCATCCCCGGCTGGTCTTCCTCGACATCGACATGCCCCGGCTCGACGGGATCTCCGTCTGCCGGGAGCTCCGCGCCGACCCGGTCACGGCGGGCGCGACGATCGTCATGCTGACCGCCTCGGCCGAGGACTCCGCACGCCGGCGGGCCGAGCAGGCCGGGGCCGACCTCTTCCTGACCAAGCCGTTCAGCCCGCTCGACCTGCTGAGGATGGTCGACCGGCTCGGGGGTGAGGCGACCTGAGCCCGATCGACGATCCCGCGGCCGACGGTCCGGCCGGTCCCGCCGGCGGCGCCGCCGGCGATGTCGAGCGACCGCTGCCGGACGACCCGGCCCGCGCCCGTGAGTGGCTGGAGACGATGGTCCTGATCCGGCGTTTCGAGGAGCGGGCGGGGGAGATGTACGCGAAGGCGCGGGTCGGCGGCTTCCTCCACCTGGCGATCGGCGAGGAGGCGACGATCGTCGGGGCGGCGCGGGCGCTGCGCGACACCGACTACCTGATCTCGACCTACCGGTCCCACGGCCACGCCCTGGCCCGCGGGACGACGCCGGACGCGGTGATGGCGGAGCTGTTCGGGAAGGTGGACGGGTGCTGCAAGGGTCGGGGCGGGTCGATGCACATGTTCGACCTCGAACGACGCTTCATGGGCGGCTACGGGATCGTCGGCGGCAACCTGCCGATCGCCGCGGGATTCGGGCTGGCGTCGGACTACCTCGGACTCGACGAGGCGACCCTGTGCACGTTCGGCGACGGGGCGACCAACCAGGGGACGTTCGGCGAGACGATGAACCTCGCGGCGCTCTGGCGGCTGCCGGTCGTCTTCATGGTCACGAACAACCGCTTCGGCATGGGCACGTCGCTCGAGCGCCACTCGGCGGTCACCGACCTCGTCCGCAAGGGCGAGAGCTTCGGGGTCCCCGGCCTGCGGTGTGACGGGATGGACGTCGTCGACACGCACGCGGTCTGCCTCGAGGCGCTCGAGACGGCCCGGACCGACCGCCGGCCGGTCCTCGTCGAGGCGCTGACCTACCGCTTCCGCGGGCACTCGATGGCCGACCCGGAGGAGTACCGGACCAAGCAGCAGGTCGCCGAGTGGCGCCTGCGCGACCCGATCGCGACGTTTGGCGACCGGCTCGAGGCAGCCGGCCTGCTCAGCTCGGACGAGCGCGAGCGGATCGACACGTATGCGATCGCCCGGGTCGACGCGGCCGTCGCCTTCGCCGAGGCCTCGCCCGAGCCTGCGCCGGAGTCGCTGTATGACGATGTCTACGTGCTCGGCGATCAGGTCAAGGGGATGTACTGGTAGCGATGGCCGTGATGCGCTACCGAGAGGCTCTCAATGCCGCGCTGCGCGAGGAGATGCTCCGCGACGAGCGGGTGATGCTGATGGGGGAGGACATCGGCGTCTTCAACGGCGCCTTCAAGGTCACGGCCGGCCTGCTCGCGGAGTTCGGCGAGCGCCGGGTCCGGGACACGCCGATCTCCGAGAACACGATCGTCGGGATGGGCGTGGGGGCGGCAATGACCGGTCTGCGGCCGGTCGTCGAGTTGATGACGATCAACTTCTCGCTGCTCGCGCTCGACCAGATCGTCAATCACGCCGCCAGCATCCACTACATGTTCGGCGGCCAGGTCAAGGTCCCCCTGGTCGTGCGCATGCCCCAGGGCGCCGGCCACCAGCTCGGGCCGACCCACTCGCACTCGTGGGAGGCGATGTTCCTCCACGTCCCCGGGCTGCTCGTGGCCGCGCCGTCGACGGCCGCCGACGCGAAGGGTCTCCTGAAGTCGGCGATCCGCGACGAGAACCCGGTCGTCTTCATCGAGCACGAGTATCTCTACGGCCAGCGCGGCGAGGTCCCCGACGACCCGGACCTGCTCGTTGCGTTCGGGGTGGCCGCCGTTCGCCGGGAGGGCGCCGACGTGACGATCGTCGGGATCTCCCGGATGGCCGTGACCGCCGAGCGGGCGGCTGTCCTGCTCGCCGAGCATCACGGGATCTCGGCCGAGGTGATCGATCCGCGGACGCTGCGTCCGCTCGACCTCGGCACGATCCTCGCGTCGGTGCGAAAGACGAATCACGTCGTCGTCGTCGAGGAGGGCTGGCCCCACGGCGGCGTCGGCGCGAACCTGTCGGCCCTGATCGCCGAGCACGCCTTCGACTACCTCGACGCCCCGGTCGGCCGGATCGCCGGCGCCGACGTGCCGATGCCGTATTCCAAGTCGCTTGAGCAGATCGCGTTCCCGCACGAGGCGCAGATCGTCGATGCTGTGATCGGGATGCTCGCCCGTGGCTGAGATCCAGATGCCCCGCCTGTCGGACTCGATGGAGGAGGGGACGATCCTCAAGTGGCTGAAGTCGGCCGGCGACGACGTGGTCCGCGGCGAGGCGCTCGTCGAGATCGAGACCGACAAGGCGACGATGACCTATGAGTCCGACGCGACCGGCCGGCTCGAGATCGTCGCTGCCGAGGGTGACACTCTTCCGATTGGAGCGGTGATCGCCCGACTCGGCGGGGCGGCGGACCCGACTGACCAGGCCGGGGCGGCGGCCGCCCACGGTGGCGAGCCGAGCGCGGCGGCGGGCGTCCAGGGGGCTCCGCCGGCGGTGGCCGCTCCTGAGCCGTTGGCCGACGCGGTCACCGACCTTGCGCGGGCAGGCGGGGCCGAGCCCGGGCCGGCAGCCGGGCCGCGGTCGACCGGAGCCGGCGAACGGGTCCGGGCGTCTCCGATCGCCCGGCGGATCGCCCGCGAGCGCGGCGTGGATCTCGGGAGCGTCCGCGGGACCGGGCCGGGCGGCCGCGTCGTCCGGGCCGACATCGAGCGCGAGGGCGCGAGCAGGCCGACGGCGCAGGCCCCGGCTGCCCGATTCGCGCCGGCGTCGCCCCCGCCGGCCGGGACTGCCTCACCGCCGCCACCCGCGCCGCCGGCGCCGCCACCACCGCCGGCCGGGACTGCCTCACCGCCGGCTCCCGCGCCGCCGGCGCCGCCAACACCGCCGGCTCCCGCGCCCGCCGTGAGCTCGGCGGCTGCCGAGCCCGAAGCCACGGTCCAACGGACCGGCGAGGCCGGGAGCGGGAAGGGGATCACGACGACACAGGAGCCGACCCGCGCCCAGCAGGTCGTCGCCAGGCGGATGGCCTCGTCGAAGGCGACGATCCCCGAGTTCACGTTGCACGCGGAGATCGACATGGAGCGCTGCGTGGAGCTCCGCGGCCGCCTCCGGGCACTGCCGGGCGAGCGCGTGGCCCCGTCGTACAACGACATCGTCGTGAAGGCCTGCGGTCTCGCCCTGCGTGAGCATCCGCGGGCCAACGGCGCCTGGCGGGACGGGCGGTTCGAGCTGTTCTCCCGGATCAACGTGGGTGTCGCCGTCGCCGGCGAGGGAGTTCTCGTCGTGCCGACGGTCTTCGACGCCGACCTCAAGTCGCTCGAGGAGATCGCCGGCGAGACGCGCCGCCTGGCGGGGCGGGTCCGCGACGGACAGGTCACGCCGCCCGAGCTCTCCGGAGCGACCTTCACGGTCTCGAACCTCGGGATGTTCGGGGTCAAGAGCTTCACCGCGGTGATCAACCCGCCGCAGGCGGCGATCCTCGCGGTCGGGGCCGTCACCCAGCGGGCGGTCGCCGTCGACGGCGAGCTGGCCGTTCGTCACGCGATGGACGTCACCCTGGCCTGCGACCACCGCATCCTCTACGGGGCGGACGCCGCCCGCTTCCTCGCGCGCCTGCGCGAGCTGATCGAGGAGCCGCTCGCGCTACTTCGGTAGTCGGCTAGGACCGAGTCGGAGGAGCACGGGTTTTCGACCCGGCGCCCAGCCCTAGGGCGACGGCCGCTCCGAGACCAGCGTGAGCTCGACCGGTAGTCCGCCGGTCGCAAGCAGCTGGGCGACGACCCGGGACGAGGCGGTCGTGAAGGCGCCGGAGATCTCCGATCCGTTTGTCGCTTCGACCCCATCGGGATACTGGTTGAAGTCGATCGACGGGACCGAGATCAGCCGGTTGTCGAGGACGATCGCGAAGTGCTGGAGGTCGGTCTGCGCAGGCGCCGAGCGCTCGCGTCCGCGCCGCGCGATCGTCGCCGTCATCGACTCGAAGATCCTGCGCCCGGCGGTTGTGAAGTTGAATGTCACGCTCGGCTGCCCGCTGCCGCCGGGTCCGGAATCGACCGCCTCGCGTGGGTCGGTGATGTCCTTGGTGCTCAGCGCCGGAGCGTCGTTGAGCACGTAGTAGCTGTCGAGCGTCGGATCCGGCTCGCCGTTGGGAGACTCGGCCGCGACGATCACCGTCCCCGGCTGGACGTGGACGACCGTCGAACCACGCGGCGCCGCATGCTTGCCGCTCAGCGCGGCCCGGGTCTGCTCGGGCCCGGCGAGCACCTTGTGTGCGCGCCGATCGACGAGATACCAGACCCCGTGGAGGCCGTTGCCGAGTGTCGTGTCGCTCGGGCGGTCGACCTCCGGCCGCCGGGACGCGCGAAGCACGGCTTCGTAGAGCGTGATGCCAGAGCCGGCACTGCCGGCGTCCGGGCCGCCGGTCACGGCCGTCACGGCGGGCTCGGCCCGGCCGGTCGGGCCGATCACGTTTGCCTCCCAGTCGTAGAACTCGAGCTGTCCGTTCGCGCCGACCTCGCGCGTGAGGGGGGCGCCGGGCGAGACGCCTGGGAGGAACACCGAGATGCCGGCCTGGTGGTTGACCCGCACGGTCGCAGCGGGCACGACACCTCGCAGCTCAGCGCGGATGATCGCCGCGGCTCGGGTCCGCGAGGCGCTCGAGTCTGGACTCGTCGGCGTGGGCCCGGCCTTGTAGAGCAGGTCCACGCCGGCTGGCGTGTGCGCTGCACTCGCCGGGGCGGCGGTGCCCGTCGTGGGTGTCGCACTGTGCGTGGCGCCCCCACAGCCCGATAGCGCGATCGCTGCCAGAGCGCTCAGACCGCGCACGGCCTTCCGTCCACCGGAGACGCCACCTGTGATCCACCCGGGCCGATGCACACCCCGAGTGTAGGGTCACCACGCCGTCGCGAGCGGTGCTGCCCGATCGCGCGTCCTACTTGTCAAGCAGGCGACGGACGTGCTCGGCGACGTTCTCGGCCGTCATGCCGAGTTTCTCGAGCACGATCTGCCCGGGTGCCGAGGCGCCGAAGCGATCGATCGAGACGATCGAGTCGGCGTAGCGCTCCCAACCCATGCGAATCCCGGCCTCGACCGACACGGTCGGCAGGTCGCTCGGCAGCACGCTCTCACGGTAGGCGTCGTCCTGCTCCTCGAAGAGCTCCCACGACGGCATCGAGACGACCCGCACCGGCACGTCGAGCTCGTCGCGGGCGGCCAGCGCCACCCAGACCTCGCTGCCGGTGGCGATGATCGTCGCCTTGGCGCCCGCGGCGTCGGCCAGGACGTAGGCGCCGCGCCCGACACCATCAGCCGAGGCATAGGGACCGTCGGCAGATCGGTCGAGGACGGGGAGGTCCTGGCGCGAGAGGGCGAACGCCGCTGGACCGTCGAGGTCCTCGAGGACGACACGCCAGGCCTCGGTCGTCTCGGCGGCGTCAGCCGGACGGAGCACGACGAGCCCGGGGATCGCCCGGAGCGCCGCGACATGCTCGATCGGCTGGTGCGTGGGCCCGTCCTCGCCGACGGCGACCGAGTCGTGGGTGAAGACCCAGGCGACCTTCAGCCCCATCAACGCCGACAGGCGGATCGAGCCGCGCATGTAGTCGGCGAACTGGAGGAAGGTCGACCCGTACGGCCTGACGATCCCGCCGTGCGCGGCCATCCCGTTGACGGCGGCGCCCATCGCGTGCTCGCGGACGCCGAAGAACACGTTGCGTCCCGACTGCTCGGCCGTGAAGCGCGCGGACTCGGGGAAGACCGTCATCGTCGAGGCGGTCAGATCGGCCGCCCCGCCGAGCATCGTCGGCGTGAACGGCTCGAAGGCCGCCATCGCCTGGCCGCCGGCGACGCGAGTCGAGAGCTTGTCCTTCTTCCAGTCGGTCGGCAGCCCCCCCGCGAGACCGGGCTGGGGGCGTCCCTCCCAGGCGAGATCCCATTCGGCGGCGAGCTCGGAATGCTCCGAGCGCCAGCTCTCGAAGCGGTCGGCCCACGCCGCGTGGGCGGCTGCGCCCTCGGCGACGACGCTGAACGCCTCGTAGACCCCGTCGGGGACGTAGAAGAACTTGTCCGGATCCCAGCCCATGACCTCCTTGGTCAGCGCGACCTCGTCGGCGCCGAGCGCGGCGCCGTGGGCCTTGCTCGTGCCGGACTTGTTCGGCGACGGGTAGCCGATGATCGACTTGACGCGGATCAGGGACGGCTTGTCGGAGACCTTCTGGGCGTGCTTTATGGCCGTCTCGATCGCGACGAGGTCGTTCGCGTCGTGGACGTCCTGCACGTGCCAGCCGTAGGCCTCGAAGCGTCGGTCGACGCTCTCCCGGTCGAAGCTCAGCGAGGTCGGGCCGTCGAGGGAGATGTCATTGTCGTCGTAGAGGTAGACGATCCGCCCCAGACCCAGCTGACCGGCGAGCGAAGCGGCCTCCGAGGCGATCCCCTCCATCAGGTCGCCGTCGGACACGATCGCGTAGATGTGGTGATCCTGGACATCGGCGCCGTAGTGATCGCGGAGGAACTTCTCGGCGATCGCCATGCCGACGCCGTTGGCGAAGCCCTGGCCCAACGGCCCGGTCGTGACCTCGACGCCCGGCGTCACGCTGGTCCGGTCGACCTCCGGGTGCCCCGGGGTGATCGACTCCCACTGGCGGAAGCGCTCGATCTGGTCCATCGGGACGTCGTAGCCCGAGAGGTGGAGCGCCGCGTAGAGCAGCATCGACCCGTGACCGGCGCTGAGGATGAACCGGTCGCGGTCGGGCCACGCGGGATCCCGCGGGTCGTGGTGCATGATCCGGCGGAACAGCACGAAGGCCGTCGGCGCCATTCCCATCGGCAGGCCGGGGTGGCCGGAGTTGGCCTTCTGGACCGCGTCCATCGCCAGGGCGCGGATCGTGTCGACGCAGAGCTGGTCGGTCTCGGTGCCCATCGCGCCGGTAGTCTGGCAGAGAGCGGGTCGCTGTGGCGTCCCGCGCCGCCCGGCTCGCCGGGCGACGCCGCCGGGACGCGGTCGGCACGCCCGCGCGACGGCACGATGCCCGCGAGCTCGGCCGGGAGCGTCGAGCCCGAGATCTCACAGCCCGCTCAGGCGGGGTGGAGCGCCGCCGGGATCGTGACCGGCGCCTCGCCCGTCAACCTGACGGCGACCCCGTCGCTGACGATCGGGATCGGCGGTCCGTCGAGCAGTCGGTAGGTCGTGCTCTCGGGCGTCAGCTCGACTTCGAAGCGGCTGCCCCGGACGATCAGGCGAAAGCGCATCGACTGCCAGTCGGCCGGCAGACGCGGCTTGAAGTGGACGTCATCGCCGTTTGGGTCACGGAGCCCGGCGAACCCGTTGACGAGCGCCATCCAGACGCCCCCGCAGGAAGCCACGTGGACACCGTCGGCGGTGTTGCCGGCGAGGTTCGCGAGGTCGATCGCCGCGCTGAGCAGGAAGTACTCGTACGCGGACTTGGAGTCGCCGACCTCGGATGCCATCACGCTCTGGACGCACGACGACAGCGACGAGTCGGCGGTCGTCAACGGGTCGTAGTACTCGAAGACCCGCTGCTTCTCGTCGAGCGAGAAGCGGTGACCGGTGAGGAAGGTCGCCAGGACGACGTCGGTCTGCTTGATCACCTGGTGGCGATAGATGTTCAGCGGGTGGTAGTGGAGCAGCAACGGGTAGTGGTCGAGCGGGGTGCCCTCGAAGTCCCACGGCTTGCGGTTGAGGAAGTGCTCGTCCTGGAGGAGGACGCCGTGCTCGTCGTACGGGACGAACATGTCGGCTGCCGCCCGCCGCCAGCGAGCCGGCTCGTCGGGGCCCAGCCGCAGGCGGGTGATCAGACGGTCGTGGGCCTCGGGGTCGGCGTCGCGCAGCAGGTCGAGCGCCTCGGCGGCGGCGGCCAGGTTCTCGGCCGCCATCAGGTTGGTGTAGGCGTTGTTGTCGACGACCGCCGAGTACTCGTCGGGACCGGTCACTCCCTGGATGCAGAACTTGTCCCCCCGGCGGACCGAGAAGAAGCCGAGGTCAGCCCAGAAGCGCGCCGTCTCGACGAGGATCTCGACACCCTCGCGGACGAGGAACTCCTCGTCCCCGGTGACCCGCTCGAACTGGCGCACGGCGTAGGAGATCGCCGCGTTGATGTGGTACTGGGCGGTCCCGGCCGCGTAGTACGCAGAGGCCTCCTCACCGTTGATCGTCCGCCAGGGGAAGAGCGCTCCGGCGTGGCCGAGCTGTCCCGCTCGCCGGCGCGCGGCATCGAGCATCCCGTAGCGGAAGTGCAGGAGGCGGCGGGCGACGTGCGGCTGTGTGTAGGTCAGCACCGGCATCACGTAGATCTCCGTGTCCCAGAAGTACTGGCCCTCGTAGCCGCGCCCGGTCAGGCCCTTGGCCGCGATCCCGTGGCCCTCGACCCGGGCCGAGGCCTGCCGGACCTGGAAGAGGTTGAAGCGGACCGCCTGCTGGACGTCGCCGGGCCCGTCGATCTGGATGTCGCTGTTCTCCCAGAAGGCGTCCAGGCGCTCCCGCTGGACGAGCGCGATTCGCTCGAAACCGTCGCCCACGGCCCGGTCGAGCGTCCGGTTGACGCGGCGCAGGAGATCCCCGGCCGGTGTCGGCTCGGCGTGGTGGTAGCTGAGGAGCTTCGTCACGCGCGCGGGAATCCCCGGCTCGGCGTCGAGGAAGAACACGACCCGGCCCTCGTGGGGCTCGACGGTCGACTCGATCGTGTGGCGCAGATCCGTCTCGATCTGGTGGTCCATGCCACAGGCGAGACCGATCTGACTCTCACGAGTGCGAAGCCCGAGCAGGACCCGCATCCCCTCGCAGGTGTGCGTGACCGGTTCGAGAACCGACTCGTCCATCCGGATGCCGACGCGCGGATCGTGTGACGCGTCGGCTCGCGGTGGGTGTCCGACGAACTCCGAGGAGATCGCCAGGTCGGCCGGACCGGAGATCAGCGTCACCTCGTAGGAGATCGCGGCGAGGTGGCGCCAGTGGAGCGACGCGAGCCGTCGCGAGCGCACGGATACCGTCGCGCCGCGAGCCGTCCGGAATGTCACGGATCGCTCGAGTGTCCCCGTGCGCATGTCGAGGACCCGCTCGTACGAGCGCAGTGTCGACGCCGTCAGCACGAGCGGCTCCTCGTCGACGTAGAGGCGGATCACCGATCCGTCGGGTGCGCTGACGATCGTCTGGCCGGTCGTCGCGAAGCCGAACGCCGATTCGCCGTAGGGGATCGGCCAGGTCTCGTGGAAGCCGTTCAGAAAGAGGGCCGGATCGCTGGACGGGAAACCCTCGTCGTGGGTGCCGCGAATCCCGATATAGCCGTTGGCCACGGCGAACAGCGTCTCGGCGACGCCGACCGGCTCGCGGGCGAAGCCCCGCGAGACGA
>DATCEH010000116.1:0-26521 GCA_036510225.1 Solirubrobacteraceae bacterium
GACCCGCCGCGCCGGCCCCTCGTCGAGCCCGCGAGCGGCGAGCAGACCGAGCCGTGTCCGCCGCAGAAGCACATCTCCGACGGTGCGCGCCTGCTCGCGCCGGGCGGCGTGCACGGCCTCGGCGAGCAGGTCGGGGAGCCCGGGGACGATCGGCTCGGCGAGCTCCGGCGCCTGGGCGGCGATCGCCAGGACGTCCGCGGCGATGTGGCCGTAGCGCCCGGCCAGCGCGACGTAGGCCTCGGGCGCGACGCCGTCGACCCGTGTCAGCGTCCGCGGATCGACCGCCTGCCCGAGTGGGATCACGTCGGTCCGGCACGGCGCCTCGGAGGCATCGCGCAGCACGATCCGGTCGACCGTCATCTTGGCCATCCGCCGCCAGGTCGTGAGCTTGCCGCCGGTGATCGTCAGCATCCCGCTCGACGTCTCGTACAGCTCGGCCTTGCGCGAGATGTCGACCGACTTCTTCGAGTCGCCGGTGGAGATCAGCGGGCGGACGCCCGCATAGGCACCGGTGATGTCAGGCGGCTCGAGCGAGGTGCCGAAGAAGGCGTTGGTCGCCTCGAGCAGGTAGTCGATGTCGGCCGGGGACGGGCGGACGTGCCGTAGCTTTCTCCCGTCGTAGTCGTTGTCGGTCGTCCCGATCAGCGAGCGGCCGAGCCACGGCAGCGCGAAGATGCTCCGTCCGCCGCCGGCCGGAACGATCGCCCCGGCGCGCAGCGGGAGGTCGACCTGCGAGAGCGTGATGTGGGTGCCCCGGCTCGGGCGGATCTGCGGCACCTCGGCCTCGTCGCGCAGCTCCCCCGGCCGCAGCCGGTCGGCCCAGACACCGGTCGCGTTGACGACGGTCTGTGCGCGTACGACGATCTCCTCCCCCGTCTCGACATCGCGCGCCCGCACGCCGCCGGCGCGGCCGCCCGACTCGATCAGCTCGGTTACCTCGACCCGGTTGACGCAGACCGCGCCGAAGCGCTCGGCCTCGCCGAGCACGGTGAGCACGAGCCGGACGTCGTCGGTCTGGCAGTCGTAGAACAGGTAGCCGGACGTCGGCTCGCGGCCGGCGAGCGCCGGCAGCAGGTCGACGACCTCGGCGCCCGAGATCATCCGGTGGCGCTCGGGGCTCCAGCTCGCCTCCCCTCCCCCGCCCGGCTCGCCGGCCGCCCGCCGGCGACCTCGCCGGCCGCGGAGGCGCTCGACCGCCATCACGTCGTAGAGGTTCAGCCCGACGCCGACCATCCGATCCGGATGCTGGCCACCGAAGGCCGGGACGACGAGCGCCAGCGGGTGAACGATGTGCGGCGCGAGCGCGACGAGGATCTGCCGCTCGAGCAGCGCCTCGCGGACCAGCCCGAGGTCGAAGTTCTGGAGGTAGCGGAGCCCGCCGTGGACGAGCTTGCTCGACCGGCTCGACGTCCCGCAGGCGTAGTCGCCGCGCTCAAGCAGGGCGACGCTGTAGCCGCGGGTCGCGGCGTCGAAGGCGACGCCGGCGCCCGTGATCCCGCCGCCGACGACGACGATGTCGAACTCGGCGTCCGCGCCCGCAAGTGCCTCGAGCGCCGCGGCCCGGGCGATCACTACAGCTGCGCGAGCTCGGCGGTGATCTCGGCGACGCCGGCCTTGGCGTCGGCGAACAGCATCGATGTCTTCGGGTCGTAGTACAGCTCGTTGTCGACGCCGGCGAATCCGGGGTTCATCGACCGCTTGATCACGATCACCGAGTGTGAGTCGGAGACCTCGAGGATCGGCATCCCGAAGATCGGCGACGACGCGTTCGTCTTGGCCGCGGGGTTGGTGACGTCGTTGGCGCCGATCACGAGGGCGACGTCGGTCCGGGCGAACTCGGGGTTGATGTCGTCCATCTCGCGCAGCTGCTCATACGGGACGTCGGCCTCGGCGAGCAGGACGTTCATGTGGCCGGGCATCCGGCCGGCGACCGGGTGGATCGCGTACTTGACCTCGACGCCGCGCTTCTCGAGCTCCTTGGCGAGCTCGCGGACGGCGTGCTGGGCCTGGGCGACGGCCATCCCGTAGCCGGGGACGACGACGACGAGCCGGGCGTAGGCCAACTGGACGGCAACATCGGCCGGCGTCGTCGAGCGAACCGTCCCAGCGTGCTCACCAGCACCCGAGGCGCCCTCGACGACCCCTCCCCCACCGAAGCCTCCGGCCACGATCCCGGGGATCGAGCGGTTCATCGCCTCGGCCATCAGGTTCGTCAGGATCGTCCCGGACGCCCCGACGATCATCCCGGCGACGATCAGGGCCGGGTTGTTCAGGGCGACGCCGGTCGCGGCGGCCGACAACCCCGTGAACGCGTTCAGCAGGGAGATCACGACCGGCATGTCGGCGCCGCCGATCGGCAGGACGACGAAGTTGCCGAGCACACCGGCGATCACCAGGATCAGCACGAACACCAGCTCGGAGTGCGAGCCCGACGCGATCACGACGGCGAGCGCGACGGCCGCGGCGAACAGGCCGCCGTTGATCAGCTGCTGGGCCGGCCCGAGCGTGATCGGCTTGCCCGGGAGGAGGCCCTGGAGCTTGGCGAAGGCGATGTTCGAGCCCCAGAAGGAGACCGACCCGACGATCGCCGCGAACAGCGAGAAGCATGCGAAGTAGAGCGGCACGTGCGGCTCGAGGATCGGATACCGAAAGATCCCGTCATGTACGGCAACCCGGCTGACGGCGAGATGCGCGTAGCCGCCGGTGTTGCGAAACTCGGCCCACGCGACGAGCGCGACCGCGCCGCCGCCGACCCCGTTGAAGAGGGCGACCATCTGCGGCATCGCGGTCATCTTCACCTGGCGGGCCGCCGGCACGCCGACGGCGGTGCCGATCGCCACGCCGACGACGATCAGCGCCCAGTTGCCCTCGCCCTTGTTGAGGAGCGTCGCGACCACTGCGACCGCCATCCCGACCGCGGCGATCCGGTTGCCGCGGACGGCCGTCGACGGGCCCGTCAGGCCCGAGAGCCCGTAGATGAAGAGGCCGAAGGCGACGATGTAGAGGACGTCGAGGAAGTTCGCGCCCTGGAGGAATGACGCGAGGATCACTTCTCCTCCCCGTCGTCGGGCGGCGCCGGGGGCGTCGGCTTGCGCTTGAACATGCCGAGCATCCGGTCGGTGACGAGGAAGCCGCCGACAACGTTGATCGTGCCGAAGGCGATCGCGATCACGAGGATCACCTTGTTGAGGAACCCGTTGCCGGAGAACCCGATCACCAGGAGGCCGGCGAGGACGACGATCCCGTGGATCGCGTTGGTCCCGCTCATCAGCGGCGTGTGCAGCGTGTTCGGAACCTTCGAGATCACCGCGAAGCCGACGAATCCGGCGAGCACGAGGATCGCAAGGTTGGTGACCAGCTCGCTCGGCATCAGTCGTCCTCCGCCTCGTCGATCCGGGCCTTGGCGGCAGGCTCGGCCTTGCTGGCGGGCTCGACCTCGGCGGCGGGCTCGGCCTTGGCGGCAGGCTCGGCCTTGGCCGGGGGCGCAGACTTCCCCGCGGCGGCGTCCACCGCGTCGACGGTCGCCTGGGCCCGGTCGTTGACGATCTTCCCATCGCGGACGATCGCCGCGCCGGAGACGATCGCGTCGTCCCAGTCGAGGGCGAGCTCGCCGTCGTCGCCGAGGAAGAGCTCGAGCAGGGCGGAGACGTTGCGGGCATACAGCTGGGACGCGTGCTCGGGCATCTCGGCCGCCAGGTTCAGGGGACTGGTGATCGTCACGTCGTGGACGACGATCGTCTCGCCCGGCTTGGTCAGCTCGCAGTTGCCGCCGGACTCGCCGGCGAGGTCGACGATCACGCTACCGGCCTTCATCCCCTTGACCGACTCGGCCGTGACCAGGCGGGGAGCGGGCCGGCCGGGGACGAGGGCGGTCGTGATCACGACGTCGAAGCTCTTGATCGCGTCGACGAGGGCCTTCTGCTGCTGGGTCTTCTCCTCGTCGGTCAGCTCCCGCGCGTAGCCGCCCTCGCCGGCCGCGTCGATCCCGAGATCGAGCCACTTGGCACCGAGCGACTGAACCTGCTCGGCGACCTCCGGGCGAACGTCGTAGCCGGTGGTCTGGGCGCCCAATCGTCTTGCTGTGGCCAACGCCTGGAGGCCCGCGACGCCGACGCCGAGGACGAGGACCTTGGCCGGAGGGATCGTTCCGGCAGCGGTCATCAGCATCGGATAGAAACGGCCCATCTTCTCGGCGCCGAGCAGGGCCGCCCGGTAGCCGGCGACGTTCGACTGGGAGGACAGGGCGTCCATCGCCTGGGCGCGGGAGATCCGCGGGATCGACTCCATCGCGAAGGCGGTGGCATGCGCAGCGGCCAGTGCCAGGGTCGTCTTCGGTTGGGTCAGGGGCGCGAGAAAAGCGATCAGGAGAGTTCCGCTCCCGAGCATCGCGATCTCGGACTCGGCCGGCGGTGCGACCTTGACGACGACGTCGGCGGCCCAGACGGACTTCGCGTCGCCGAGCTTCGCGCCGGCCGCTTCGTAGAGGGCGTCGGGGATGATCGCCCGCTCGCCGGCCCCGGCCTGCACGAGAACCTCGAGCCCGCGTCCGGTCAGCTTGCGGACGACCTCGGGCACGAGTGCCACGCGGCGCTCAGCCTCGGCGATCTCGGTTGGAACACCCACGACCATGTGAGGAACCCTAACCGGCGAGTGGGAAGGCCCGCTGGGCGAGACCCGTGAGCGCCTGGGCGGTCACCCAGACCGGCGTCTGGGTGCTGGTCGCCGAATAGCGGACGCTGCCGTCGGAGACCGAGAGCCCGGCGAGGTAGACGAGCGGCGTGTCTGAGCCGTGCCGCCTGGTCTTCGACGGGGTCCGCCCGGCGGCGACGAGGGCCTGGATCGCCCAGGCGGTCGACTGGGCGTTGGACGGGCCGGCCGGCGAGAGCGGGAAGCCGCCGTCGGGATTCTGGTGGTCTGCGATGTAGGACCCCGCGCGGGCGACGGCGCCCTTGCGGGGGGCGCCGCCGGCGACGAGCCCCTGGAGGGCGCCGGCCGTGTCGTCGATCCCGCTGCCGCCGCCCCGCCCGGCGAAGTTGAACCCGCCGTCGGGGTTCTGCTGGCCGGCGAGCCAGGTCCGCGCGCGGCGGATCGCCGCGCTCGACGCAGGGACCCCGGCGGCACGGAGGGCCAGGATCCCGAACGCCGTCTGGTTGACGAGCCGGCCGAACGACCCGTCCTTCTGCTGGGCGCCGCGCAGCGACGCCAGCATCGAAGCCGGCGGGGTGACCCGAGCGGCGCCGAGCGCGAGGATCGTCCGCTCGAGATCGCCCGTCCCCTGGAGGGTGGCGGTCTCGGCGAGCATGTAGGAGACCGGCGAGTGGCCGTCGCGGACCACGCCGCGCGGATCGCGGCCGGCCGCGGCGAGGCCGAGAACCGCCCACGACGTGTAGAGCTCGTTCGACGGCTGGCCCGCAGCCCCGCCGAAGCCGCCGTCGGCGTTCTGGGTCCGCGTCAGGTAGATCACCCCGTGCCGGATCGCCGGCGACGGCTCACCCCCGGCGGCAGCGGCGGACGGCGGCTCGGGTCCGGCGGCGAGGGCGAGCGGGGCGATCAGCAGGAGGCCGAGCGCCGAGGCGGCGGCGATCGGCGCCCAGCGGACGTCGATCCGGGCACGGAAGCGCAGCAGGGCGCGGACGAGGGCCGGGCCGAAGGCGACGCAGAAGACGACGTTGCCGATCGCGTGGGTCACGTCGAACGGGAGCGCGGATCCAGAGATCACGAGGAAGTGGTCGAACGTGAGGTCGCCGCTGAAGGTGACCCAGGTCGAGAAGTTGAGGATCACGCCGTAGAGCAGGCCGGCGAGCCCGCACGCGACGGTCAGCGGAATGCGGCCGAGCCGCCGGCCGCTGAGCCGGCCGAGTCCGGCGCCGAGCAGGCCGATCACGCCCCACGCGAACATCTGCCACGGCGTCCAGGCGCCCTGCCCGAAGAAGAAGTTCGACGCGACGGCGGCGACCGACCCGACGGCGAAGCCGGGCGCGCCGCCGAGCACGAAGCCCGAGAGCAGGACGATGTCGGTCGTCGGCTTGACGTCCGGCAGCGCGGCGAACGCGACCCGTCCGAGGGCGGCGAGGGCGGCCAGCGTGGCGACGAGGGCGAGCACCTTGGCCGACGGGTCAGACCGCTCATACCAGGCGAACCCGCCGGCCAGGGCGAGGCCGAGCAGGACGAACGACGCAGCCTGCCAGCCGATCACGCGAGCACTTCCGGGGCCCGTTCGCGGCGGAGCAGGAAGTCGGCGCCCTGGTCGGGGAGCAGGGCGCCCCCGGCGCCGCCGAGCACGCGGGCGGTCTCGGTCGCGAAGTACCAGCCGCCGCTGAGCACGTCGGCCGCCGGCGCGTCGGCGATCACCCGTCCGTCGGCGAGCAGGACGACACGTCGGGCGAAGGTCGCCGCGAACTCCGTGTCGTGTGTCGCGATAACCACGGCGCTGCCGCCGAGCGCCGCTGCGCGCATCAGATCCGAGAGTACGACCTTGGCCTCGCGATCCATGCCGCGGGTCGGCTCGTCCAGGCAGACGACCGCGGGCGGCGATTGGCCGGCGCAGACGATCGCCAGGGCGAGCCGTTGACGCTCTCCGCCGCTCAGATCCCGCGGGTGGCGCTCGGCCAGCCCGGACAGGCCGGCCGCGGCCAGGATCGACGCCGGCAGCTCGTCGGCGACCCGCTCGGCGAGGAAGTAGTCGCCGGGGTTCTGGAGCAGCAGCGCGACCCGCCCGCCCCGGTGCACCCTCCCCCGGGTCGGCGCGAGCAGGCCCTGGGCGTGGCGCAGGAGCGTCGACTTGCCGGCGCCGTTGCGGCCCATCAGGGCGACCGTCTCGCCCGGGGCGATCTCGAGCTCGACGCCGCGGAGGATCGCCGGCCCGTCGGTCAGCTCGTGCCAGACGCCGTCGAAGCCGAGCGCCGCGGCCGCGGCGCTCTCGCGGCGGGCCCGCCGGGGCCTCGGCCGGGGGGACTGCGACTCGGTCGGCGGGGGGCCCTCGGGGAGCAGGCCGTGGGCGCGGAGTGTCGCCCGGGCCTCCTTGACCCCGGCCGGAGCCGGGCGCAGCCCGACCCGCCGCAGGAGCCGGGCGGCCGGTGTCTGGAGAGCCGGGGCGTGGTCGGCCGCCCAGTCGAGGAACTCGCGCGGCCGGGCATCGCAGACGACCCGCCCACCGGCCATCGCGAGCACCCGGTCGGCGGCCGCGACGCACCGCTCGAGGCGGTGCTCGACGAGCAGGATCGCCGTCCCCCACTCCTCGTTGAGCCGCCGCAGGAGCGAGATCAGCTCGTCGGCGGCGACCGGGTCGAGCTGAGAGGTCGGCTCGTCGAGCAGCACGAGCTGCGGCCGGCCGGCGAGGGCCGCGGCGAGGGCGACACGCTGCTGCTCGCCGCCGCTCAGCTGGGCTGTCGACCGGTCGAGCAGGCGTTCGATGCCGAGCGCGAGAGCCGCCTCCTCGACCCCGCGGGCCACGCCGGCCGCCCCGTAGCCGCGGTTCTCCAGGGGAAAGGCGAGCTCGGCCCGGACGGTTCCCATCAGGATCTGGGTCTCCGGGTCCTGGAGCAGGGTCCCGGCGACCGCGGCGATCTCGCCCGGTCCGTGGTCCCGGGTGTCCAGCCCGCCGACCGTCACCCGCCCGGCGAAGTCGCCACCGTGGAAATGCGGGACCAGACCGCTCGCGGCTCGCAGCAGCGTCGACTTGCCGCAGGCCGAGAGCCCGGCGACCAGGCAGAACTCGCCCGGCTCGATCGTCAGGCTGACGTCGCGGATCGCCGGTACGCCGGGCTGGCCGTCGGCCGGCGGATACGCGTAGGTGACGGCGTCGAAGGAGACGACCGTCATGAGCCGGCGAGGTAGACGTCGGCGGCGGTCATCGGTCGATTCCCCGGCGGTCGGCGAACGGTGCGAGCGCGACCGCGATCACGGCGGCGGCGAGGCCGAGCTCGGGCCAGCCGAGCGCGATCCGGAGCACGGGATCCGCGCTGAACGAGGCGACACCGTCGACGCGGGCGCCGACCGCGAGGACGACCAGGCCGACGCCCGACGCGGCGAACGCGATGTCGTGGCGCGAGAGCGGCCGCCGACGGCGGGCCGGGCGGCCGGCCAGGGCGTAGCCGCGGACCTCGAGCGTTGCCGCGACATCCAGCGCCCGGTCGAGAGCGCCGGTCGTCGTCGCCCGGACGATCGCCATCCGCCCCTGCGTCGAGCGCCCGTCCGCGAGCGGCGGCCGGCACCGCCGGGCCTCGGCCAGGCGGCGGGCGTCCGCCTCGAGGACGGGGACGATCCGGGTCGCCAGGGCCGCGGTGACGGCCGAGCGCATCGAGACCCGCCGGAAGATCCGCAGGAGCTCGTCCGGATCGACGGTCGCCGTCGCGAGCATGCCGACGCAGACGGCGATGTAGAGCTGGAGGCCGATCACCCCACCGTAGACCAGGGCCTCGAGCGTGATGTCGATCTCGCCGAACGGCGGCAGCTCGCCGAGCCGGGCGAGCACGGTCAGGCCGTTGCGACTGATCACGACGTTGACGGCGGCGATCGCGCAGACGACGACCAGCATCGCGGCGACCGACCGCCGCAGGTCCCGGCCGATTCCCGACAGACCGGCCGCGGCGGCGATCGCCGCCAGCAGGGCGACGAGCTCGAGCGGATGGCGCAGGACGACGGCCGTCGCGAGCAGGCCGAGGGCGTAGGTCGCCCCGCAGGCGGCACGCGCGGCGTGGAGCGGGCTCGCCCGCCGCCGGTAGGCGAGCGTCAGCCCGACGGTCACTGCCCGGAGACCGGGAGGGGAATGCCGACGTCGTTGGCCACGGCGAGCGCGAAGTCGTCGTGGAGGTCGTCGGCCTGGAAGGCCTGGGCCGCGGCCGACACGCCGGCCTGGTCGGTGCCGGTCACGATCCAGACCGGCGGATCGCCGGACAGCCTGACCGCGGCGACCAGGCCGCTCCCCGGGCCGAGCGTCCGCGCGGTCGCGCCCGTCTGGTCGAGCAGGGTCAGGGTCGAGCCGGTCGAGTTGATCCGCGCGTACACGCCGCTCGTCCGCGGGCCGGCCTCGAGCTGCCGGGCGGCCGGGTCGTCGCGCAGCAGCGGCCACGTGCCGACGATCACCCGGAGGACGTCGTCGTACTCGGCGAGCGCGAGGCCGCCGCGGGCCGCGGGGATTCCGTAGCCGGTCAGCTCGTGCGAGATCGTCGAACAGGCCGAGCTCTGAGGCTGGACGCACTCGACCCGCACGGGGAGCTTCTGGCCGCCGAAGCCGTCGAGGAACGGCTCGGGAAAGGCACCGACGACCGCCGGTATGTCGGATGAGCCAGCCCAGTCGTGGTAGTCCCACCAGACGTGGTCGTCCGCGTCGAGCTTCGTGGCAGCCGCCCCCTTCGTCGCCTCGACGCCGTTGACGTAGTAGAACCAGTCGGCCGGGCCACCGTCCTCGCGTCCGCCGGCGATCCCGTCGATCGACTCGACGAAGCCACCCCCGTAGCGGGTCGCGACCCTGGCCTTGGCCTCCAGCATCTGCATCACGGTGTCACTCCCGGCCAGCCCCCCCACCGGCATCTCGGCGATCGTCCGGGAGCCGAAGTCCCGGGTCACGGTCAGCGCCACCCCGCTCGGCGCGCTTCCCGGACCGAGGCCGCACCCGGCGAGCGGGAGGCAGGCTCCGAACAGGAGGCAGCCGCCGAGCGCGAGTCCGAGCCGGCTACTCCACACGAAAGACGATCCGACTCCGGCCGGCGACCTGGGTGGCCTGGACGTTCCCGGCACCGTCGACCGCCTGGACGTCGAGCACGTACCGGCCTTGCGGGAGCGGCTTCTTGAGCAGGTAGGAGAACGGCGACGCCTTGCCGACCGTGAACCATGGCGTGTCGTCGATCGTGCACGTCGACCCGTTGACCAGCTTGGCCTTGGTCGGGCTGTAGACCTCACAGGCCCCCTGGTTGCGGCGGACGAGTCGCAGGCGGATCGCGCCGATCCCCGACGGGTCGAAGCCGACCGTGCCGTTGAGCTGGCGGGGACCCCTGCCGTGGTGATAGTGACGTCCCTCGGGGATCTGGAGGCGGGCGATCGGCGCGGTCTTGTCGAGCGTGCCGCACAGCCCGTCGTGGCCGTTGGTCGCGCACAGTGGGCTCACCCCCGGCGGGGTGACACCGGGAGTCGATCCGGGCACCGGGCCCGTCGTCGAGCCGCCGCCGGAGTGCGGCGTCCCGCAGTTGCCGTCGTTGCCGTTGTGGACGCAGATCACGCTCTCGGCGCGGACGGAGTTCGCCGCGGTCGCGCTCAGCACGTAGGACCCCGGGGTCCTCAGGGTGAGCGTGGCCTGGCCGCCGGCTCCGGTTGTGGCGCTCGCGCCGCCGCCGGTGATGCTCGCCCCGACCAGGGCCGTCGCGGCCCCGCCGGCGTTGGGGTAGGAGACGACGGCGGCCGTGAACGCCGTGCCGCTCTGGACCACGCTCGGCGCGCTGATCCCGAGCACGGCCGGTGAGACGAAGCCGGCTGGGCAGGTCGGGCCGAAGCAGTCGGGGAAGAACAGGATCTGGTCGCCGGGGTTGAGCTGCTGCTGGCAGATCCCGACCTCGGCGGGCGAGTTGTCGACCCAGAAGTTCCAGAAGCTGCCGTCGGTCGGGCCGGTCGGATGGAGCTCGCCGAGGATCGAGTTGACCTCGTAGTCGCCGAAGCTCGAGAAGAACGTGCCGCTCCAGGTCCCGCCGGTCGCGAGCTCGAGGGCCCGGGCGGCGCTCGTCCCCGGGCAGGTGTGGGCGGCGGTCGGGTCGTTGGCCGGGTGGAAGGCGGCGGCCTGGGTCGTGACGGTGGTCGTGGCGAGCAGGGTCTGGTTCGACCCCTCGACGCGGACGCTGACGAGACCCGGGGTCGGCGTCGCAGCCGTGGCGGCGGCACACCAGCAGGCGAGGGCGATGACAGCTGCGGCGGTGGATCGACCTAGGACGCTTCGCACGAAGCAACCCCTTTCGGTGAGGCTCGTCGGCTTGTGGTCGGCAGTGCCTTCAGACCGTGTTCGGAGGACCACCAACCGGAATCACGGGCATCCTAGCCGTCTGTCAGACTCGCGGCATGACCGTGAACCTGACCCGGATCTACACCAAGCTGGGCGATCGCGGGGAGACCCACCTGGGGGACATGAGCCGGGTCGCGAAGACCCATCCGCGGATCGAGGCGTACGGTGACGTCGACGAGCTGAACGCCCAGATCGGCGTCGCGCTCTCGACGCCGGGCCTCCCCGAGCGCTACGCGGGATGGCTGGCCGCGGTCCAGAACGATCTCTTCGACGTCGGCGCCGATCTCGCCGTACCCCCGGGCGGCGAGCGCGACCGGCTGCGCGTGACCAGCGACCAGGTCGCCTGGCTCGAGCGGGCGTGCGACGAGGTCAACGACACACTCGAGCCGCTCAAGTCGTTCATCCTCCCCGGCGGGAGCCCGGCCGCCGCACAGCTCCATGTCTGCCGAACGGTCTGCCGCCGGGCCGAGCGCCGGGCGGTCGCCCTCGCCCAGACCGGCGGCGAGGAGGTTGGCGAGGAGGTCGTCCGGTACCTCAACCGCCTCTCGGATCTCCTCTTCATCCTCGCCCGCGGCGCCAACGACGGGGACGAGCCGCTCTGGGAGCCGGGCCGCTCCCGGTGAACGGGGCCGTGGGTCTCGGCTGACCGTACGGCGGGGGGCGGGGCGAGCAGGCCCTCTGGATCAGCTGGCGGTATGCGTGTGTCTCCCCTGAAGACAAGTTGCGAGACTCACTCGGCTTTCGCGATTTGCGGGCCGGCGGCTTGCCCGGGCGTGTTGGACGCCGGCGATTTCGCTGGTCTTGGGGTCAGGCCCCGTTCCGGGTGATGTTCCGCGGCGGCTGTGCTGATGCGGTGGGGGCTTGGCGAGCGTGCCGTCGAGGATCATTCGGGCCGGGGGGCGAGGTCAGGGGCCGGGCGAGCGCTCTGCGGGGGACCGAGTCGTGGAGCAGTGGACTCTCCAACGAAAGTAGTTGACTGACTCAGTCAGCTACTTTCGCGACGAAGGTCTCGCATCCACCTCCACCGCCCGGGAGGACCCCGGTCGATCACATCCCACACCCCGCGCCCCCGCGCCCCCGCGCCCGGCCCGCACCCGCCCCCCGACGCCGCCCCGCCCCCGCCCCGACATGCAGCCGGCCGAGCGAAAAGCGCGAATCCCGAGATGACTCAGGCATCAGGCAGCCAAATCGCGAAAGGGATCGACGTCCTCCCTTTAGCTTGAGGCCGCCGGCCGCCGGCCGCCGGCCTCCCGACCGCCGGCCTACTGGCGGCGGAGCGCAAAGGTCATCGCCGTCGCGAGCGCGGCGGCGAGCACGGCAATCGTTCCGGCTCCGGCGACGAACGAGAGATGTGAGGCGCTGTATGCCGCGAGCACGTGCCCCCGCATCGCGACCAGGCCGATCGCCGCGCCGAGGCTGAGGGCGATGATCCCGGCCGGGGCGAGCAGGTCGCCGGCGCCTGTTGCGACCCGCCCGACGGCGCGCCGGGTCGAGCGCTCGGGCCAGCGGGCCTCGGCCGCCCAGAGCGCCGCCAACGCGAGTGACGTCCAGCCGCCGGCGACGAGGAAGCCGCCGAGGACGTCGCTGGGGAAGTGCCAGCCGAGGACGAGGATCGAGTAGCTCACACCGATCGCGAGCGCGGTTCCGAGCAGGGCCACGAGGGGCCGCAGCCGGCGGGGCGAGACGAGCACGGCGGAGAGGGCGATCATCATCGATGCCGTGGAATGGCCGCTCGGCCAGGAGGCGACCAGGGTGTTCGCGCCGGCACCCAGCCATTCGGAGAAGCGCGGATGGCCGACGAGCGGCTTGAGCAGCTCGGTCGTCGTGCTGGCCAGGACCATCGCGACCGGCACGGCGACCGCGACGCGCGGCCGGCCGCGGATCAGTGCGACCGCCGCGAGGACGACGCCGACAACGGCGTACGGGCGTGGGTCGACCATGTGGGCGATCGTGTTGGCGACGACCTCGACGCGGGGCCGGCGGAGCTGGGCGAAGCCGTAGAGCGTGGCCGAGTCGTGGGCCTGTGCGATCGGCACGACGAGCGCGATCACGCCGGTCAGGGCGAGGCCGACGAGGCAGAGGAAGGCTGCGCCGAGAGCATCGGTCGGACGGTGTCGCATGTCCCGCCCAAGGTTAGACCGGAGGGGTTAAGAGGTGGCTAAGAGCTCCAGGTCGCCGTCTGAGAGCTCCGCCGGATCGGTGATCTCCCGGGCCGTGACGATCAGCCGGCGGGCATCATCGAGTCGGGCCGACGGGCCGACGCCGAGGGCGGCGACGACCCGGCGATCGTTGAGGTAGAAGAGCGTGAAGTCGCCGTCGCCGACGGATCCCCGGACGACCTCTTCGTCCCATCCGGCGGCCGGGCCGACGTACTCGAGCGAGACCCAATCGGCGAGATCTGAGAAGAAGTACGGCACCGCCAGGTGGGGGCGATCCTGACCGAGCATGTTGCGAGCAGCCGTCCGGCCCTGCTCGGCGGCGACGTCCTCGTGTTCGATCCGCAGGACCCGGCCGTGGACGACGGAGTCGTACTCGCAGATGTCGCCGGCCGCGTAGATGCCGGGGTGAGAGGTCTCGAGCCGGCTGCTGACGAGGACTCCACCGGCCGGTCCGAGCGCGAAGTCCGCCTTGCGGGCGAGCATCACGTCCGGGATCGCCCCGACCCCGCAGACGACGGCGTCGGCCGGGATGCTCCGGCCGGCTCGGGTCAGCACCCGCTGGACCCGATCGCCGTCACCCTCGAAGCGGTCGATCTCGTCGTCGCCGACGACGTCCACGCCGTGGGCTTCGAGGATGTCGTGGAAGAAGCGTCCGGCCTGGGCGCCGAACTGCCGCTCGAGCACGGTCGTCTCCTGCATGACGATCGTGCACTGCCTGCCGATCGCCGTCAGCGACGCGGCGACCTCGCAGCCGATGTACGACCCGCCGATCATCACGACGCGCTCGGCGCCTTCGATGTCGCGCCTCAGCGAGTCGGCGTTGGCCAGCGCCCTCAGGTAGTGGATCCCGTCGAGTTCGCTCCCGTCGACCGGCAGCCTGCGAACCATCGCGCCCGTCGCGAGCAGGGCCGTCCCGAACTCTACGGTCTCCTTGGTCGACAGCGTGGCCGTCCGGGCGGCCGGGTCGATCCCCGTCACGCTCGTCCTGCTCAGCAGCTCGACGTCGTGCTCCGCCCACCAGCCGGGCTCGGCGATCAGCGTCTGCTCGCGCGTCTCGCGGCCCTGGAGGTAGCCCTTGGACACCGGCGGCCGGTGGTACGGGGGGTCGAGCTCGCGGCCGACGAGCAGGATCGATCCGTCGGCGCCCTCCTCACGGAGTGTCCGGGCGGCGCTCGCCCCGGCGATGCCGCCGCCGATCAGGAGATGTTCCACGCGACGGTCGCCGGCCATCCCAGGACCTTACGAGACTCGACCCGGCGGGCGACCCGACCGGTCGCGCTCGGCCGGTCTGTGTCGGGCGTCCGCATCACGCGCGGGCGCCCTCGGCGCGCCCTCCCCACGAGGTTTGGCGCGAGCGCTCGATCTGCCGCGAGCCCCCGACATCGAGCCGGCGGAATCCGGTCGATCCGGCGTCCGATCGCCAGTGCGGTCGAACTGCCGTCCGCGGCGGCCGACCGGCGCCGGAGGCACGCGGGACGGCGGCTGCTCGCCGGGCGCCTTGCGCTTCCTGGCGACGCTCGCCTGCTTGCGTTCGGCGACCCGCGTCTCGATCGCCCAGTCGCGCCGGCGCTCGAGCGCACGATCGATCTCGAGCTGGGCTCGCCGGCGCTGGGTCCCGGGAAGCGCGTCGTACTCGGACCGCCGGATCCCGGCGAGCGGCGCCAGCTCGGCATAGTCGCGCCGCCCGCGCCGTCTGTCGCGTCGCGACGCCAGCAGCGGCCGCAGCTTCGCCTGGCGGTCGAGGAGCTTGGCCTGGCCCTCGCGCTGGTCGGCGTCGTGGACGACACCCGTCTGCCGGGCGTTCTCCTCGCCGCGACGGACCGTCGTCCGCGCCCGCGAGAGCTCCCCGTCGCTCGCCTTGATCTGTGCGTCGACCGCCTCCGCGCGGACCAGCAATGACGCCGCGCGCCGACGGTCGCCCTCGCGCGTCGCGCGGTTGTGTTCTCTGCGCAGCACGTCTCGCCGGTCCCTGAGTCCGGTCAGCTCGGCTTCGCGGGCCGTCGCGCCGGCGACCGTGGCGACGGCCTGGGCGTGGTCGCGATCGAGCGTCCGCGAAACCTGCTGATCGAGCTCGACCCGGCGTCCGGCCGCGGGCGGCTTGGGAAGCCTGCGCCAGGTCGGTCCGGTCGGTAGTCGTCGCCCGGCGTCGGTGACGGTCCTGGCCGCCCTGCCGACGGACTTCAGGGCCGGCCCGGCGAACCTCATCGCCTGGTGAGCGGCGAACAGCCGGCTGCCGATCGACGCCTTCCGCGACGATTCGCCGCGCTCGTGGATCACGTGCTCGAGCAGCTGATGGCGATTGTTGAAGACGATCCACCAGAACGACCCGATCAGGAGCCACTGCGTCCACCACCCGAGGCTCCCGAGCTCGCCGAGCACGCGCAGCATCAGCAGGGCGACGCCGAGAAAGACCGAGTAGACCAGCTTGGCGATGACCGAGCCGAGCAGGCGCAGCGACCACAGCCGAAACAGCGCGCGCCCGCCGTCTCCGAGTGCCGGCGCGAGGACGGCGAGGGGTGCGAGCAGCAGATAGACGACGGCGAGGAGCGCCGCGCTCAGCAGCCGAAGGGCAAGGAAGCCGAGGAATCCGAACATCCCGAGTTCGCCGAGTGCGATCAGGAGAAGCCCGCCGATCCGGGCGATCGTCCCGTTCTCGGTGCGGAACTCGGCCTCCGGCGCGGTTGGCGCGATGCAGGACGTGTCGTCGACCGATCCGCAGAGCGTGCTCAGGAGGGACGGGTCGAGTGGATTGCCCTTGATCGAGTTGCGTCGCGGACCGTTGGCAGGTAGCGCGAGAAACAGCGCGCCGTTCGTTCGGGCCGCCCCGATCGCGGTCGCCTCCGTCAGCGCCTGACTGGTCGCCTGCTTCCCGCTGGCTCCCGTCGTGTCGATCAGGACGATCTGGCGCGCCGTCCTGCGCAGGTCCGGATCGAGTTGACCGGGCTCGTCGCACCAGGCGACGTTGCCGAACTCGAGGTAGCACCACGGCGTGCCGATGGCCGCTTCGAAGACCTGCCCAAGACCGTCGTCGAGCGTGCGTGCCGGCTGGGACGGATCCCCGGTCGCGCTGGCCGCCAACACGCCGAGGCTCGCCTGATTGGCCAGTTGACTGACCGCACCGACCGTGTCCGCAGGATCGACGATCACCCACAGCCCGCCGATCATCATCGCCAGCATCAGGCCGAACTGGCCGAGCGTCTCGATGACCCGCCTGCGGATCAGGCCGTTGTAGAGGAAGGTGACCGCCGCGATCGCGAGGACCGTCGCCAGCCACGGCGTCGTCAGCGCGCGGTGCATCGACGCGAGGCCGTCCGAGATCGGTCCGAGCGTGCCGGTGCCGAGCAGGTTGATCGAGTAACACCATTCGAGCGCGACGATCAGCACGTTGGTGACCCAGACGAGCGCCATCCAGAGCGGCGTCAGTACGAAGTCCTGGACGAGCGTCGAGAGATCGTTCTTGACGCCGCCGACGATCGGCAGGTCGATGTGGATGTCGAACTGGTAGTTGTCGATCGGAGCCGGAACCGCCGCGACGCCGGATGCGGCGCAGTTCGCACGAGCCGTCGGCGACAGCTCAGCCTGCCTCCCGCCCGCACATGACGGGCTGCCGAGGCCGTTCGAGACCAGCGGCCCCGGACCCGGCAGGGATGTGACCTGCGCGCTCGGATCGGGGTTCGCCGCCGCCGCCGTCGGAGCCGGTGTAGGAGTCGAGGCCGGGGTCGGCGCCGGAGCGGGAGTCGGCGCCGCGGCCGGTGTCCGCGCCGCGGCCGGTGTCCGCGCCGGGGCCCGTGTCCGCGCCGGGGCCGGTGTCCGCGCCGGGGCCAGTGTCCGTGCCGGGGCCGGAGTAGGAGTCGGCGCGGCGGGAGCACGTGAACTCGCGGTCGCCGGCGTCGCGACGGCCGGCGACTCGCCCACGGCGAGGCGCAGGACGACGCAGCTCGCGAGGACCAGCCCGCCGACGATCCACGCGCGAAGCGCCGGCGACCGGCGCCGGTCAGTCGGCCGGCTCACGCTCGTCGGCCCGGGGCGTGGTCGAGAGCGCCCGGAGCAGCCACGGCGCGACGATGTCGACCTGGACCGCCTCGACCCGGCCACGATGGTCGCGCATCAGGCAGCGGCCGGCATCGAACTCGAGCAGGCTGCGACGCAGAGCCTGGTCGTCGGGGTCGAGGTCGAGCAGTCGCAGGGCACGCGCGGCCTCGGTCTCGCTGCGCAGCCCGAAGACGAATGTCGCTCCGATCAGGTTCTCGAGCGAGTCCCGGCCGTCGAGCAGCGTGTCGCTGACCAGTTGCGTCGAGATGATCGGCACGGCGAGCTCGGAGCGGCCCATCCGCTGGAGCGAAGCGAGCAGCATCCGGCCGACCGGATCGCCGAGCAGGCGCCAGCCCTCGTCGAAGCTGAACAGCTTGAGGCGGCTCCGCTCGGCGGCCATCAGCTGCATGGCGAACATCGCGATCAACCGGACGATCTGCTCGCCGACCCGCTCGGCCACCGAGTATTCGCCCCGTGACGTGCCGGGTTGGGGACCTGGCAGGTCGCGGATCGGGATGTAGGTGACCTGCCGACCGCCGACCGCCGCCAGCCGGACGTCCGGGTCGGCGAAGCCGAGCTGGGTCAGCCCGGCCCGGGCGTACACGGCGAGTGTCTTGGCGACCTGGCGGTCGATCTCGTCCCCGGCCGAGAGCGCTCTGACGACCTCGAAGCACGTCGGCTGGTCCGCGCGGCCGACGACCGCGTCGACCGCCGTGACCACCGAGGTCTCCCAGGCGGCGTCCGACCGGGCCGGGAGGAGATCGCAGAGGAACGAGACGGCCGCGTCGTGGCGCATGTGCTCGGGGGCGACCCGCAGGGGATCGAGCATCCCCCGGAGAGCTCGTTCCGGGCGCAGGGCGATCGTCTCGGTGTGCGGGGCGACGTCGCCGAACAGATGCATCCGGTGGTCGCCCTTCGGGTCGCAGTCGATGACCCGGGCGCCGAGCAGGAAACCCTCGTAGAGCAGCTTCTGATCGAGCGTCGTCTTGCCCGAGCCGAGCGCCCCGAGGCTGAGGATCGCCGCGTTGCGGTCGGTGTCGGATCCCTCGCGGAGGTTGAAGCGCACCGGCTGACGTGACCCGCCGAGCGTGTGGCCGAGATAGAAGCCCCGCCGCGATCCGACGGCATGGGTTGCGACCGGCATCATCGCGGCGACCTGTTCGGTCGTGAGCACGTCGTCATAGCCACGGACACGGGTCCGCTGGCCCGGAAGGTGCTGGAGAAACAGCTCGAGCTGGTCGCCGATCGGCCGATGCAGACGGATCTCTCCGAACGCACGCCGGCAGGCCCCGACCCGCCGCTCGAGCTCGGGCTCGCCGTCAGCGGCGACCGCGATCGCGAGTGTCGCCCGGAGCAGCGGCGGATGGCTCGCCGACTGGAGGTAGGCCAGCAGGTCGCGGGACTCCTGCGTGCGCTGGTAGCCGAGGTCGGTCACCCCCTGGTCGCCGTCGGCCTCGGCTCTGAGGATCTGATCGGCGTCCTGAACCCGTCGGCGGACGAGGCGAAGCGCGAGGTCGTTGGGCAGGTAGCGGGCGCACAGCGTCAGGTCGACGGCGAACGGCAGCGATTCCGGGGCGGCGAACATCAGCTCAAGACGGGAGCCCGGAAACTCGGCCCGCTCGGGCAGCGCCCCGGCGACGAGCTGCGCCTGCCAGCTCGTCCCGACCTCGGACTCGATCCGCAGACTCCGCCCGCGGTTCTCGACGTAGCCGTCGAACCAGCGCAGCAGGTCGGCTTCGAGCGGGGCGAGCAGCGCCTGGCCGTTGCGTTCGAAGACGAGCGCCTGCGGCTCGTGCAGCCCGTCGACCAGCGGCTCACCGGCCCCGCGGCAGAAGGCCCGCCGCAGCAGCCACTGAACCTCGACCGTACGGGCGACGCGGACGTCGAGGAACGCGGCGATCCGCGCGTGGACCTCGTCCGCGCGGACGCGCAGCCGCTCGAGCTCGTCGTGCGCGAGCAGGCGCCGGTCAGGCAGGGCGAGCGACTCTCGCAGGGCGGCGAGCAGAGTCCGCGGGGAGCGCTCGAACAGGCCTGAGACGTAGCTGCCGACGTCGCGCTCGGGCGCCTCGAGGCTGACCGCCAGGTAGACGGCTGGGATCGCCCCGCCCACGGCCCCCGCCAGACCGCTGCGATGCTCTGCGACGTACCGCCGATGCGCCGCGTCGTGCGGCCCGGCGTATGACTCGAGGAGCTCAGCCGCGTAGCCGTCGAGGTCCCATTGCCGGCTCACGCGGATCACCTGGATGTCCGCCTCGACGGCCTCGATCGCCGCGAGCAGACGGCCGAAGACCTCCTGCTTTCGCTCGTTCGACAGGGCCGCATACGAGGTCGCCGGGACCGCGAAGAGACCCCACGGACCGCTCGATCCGAGCAGGCAGTTGCCATAGACGAACGACACGGGCTGGCGCAACGCGGCTCTAGCCCCGCCCGGTCGCAGCCCGCACCTCGAGCACGACGCCGTCGGCGAGCTCGAGCGCGACCGCCCGCGCGAGCGGCCGGCTGGGCCCGCGGGCGTGCAGGGTCAGATCAGCCGACCGACGCCGACGAGTCAGCATCGTGGTCGGCCACTCGGCCCGGTCGTGCGGATAGGCGACCTGGACGGCACCCGGCCCGCGGTAGCGCAGACGCCGAAATCCCGCATCCGACCCGTCGGGAATCAGCAGGATCGCCGCCGGAGACCACCGGGCCCCCGGAGCCGGGGCACGCGCGAATCCACGCAGCCAGCGTGGACTGACGCAGTGGATCATCAGCGCCCGCGCCGCATGGTGGAACGGCCTCCCGTCGATCCTCACGGTCGTCGCCACGGCCGCCCCGATGATCGGTAGTCCGAGATCCACGACGTACCACGGAAGGAGCCCGAGGACCCACGACGCCGGCGGCAGCCGGCCGGCGACCAGGCAGGCCGGGATCAGGGCCGCCGCGTAGAGGATCCCGCGCAGCGGAACCCCGCTCGGGTTGAGCCGAACCGTGTCGACCCGATAGACCCGCCGCTCGAGCTCGAACACGGCACGGAAGGAGCGAATCTCCATGCTGGTCTAGGCGCTTCCGAACAGCAGCGACACCGTCGACTGGAGCACGTCGATCCCGGCCGGACTGACGAGGAGAACCGCGACGATGCCGATCGCGACGACGCCGACCGCCTCCTTGAAGTCGCGCTTGAAGATCAGGATCACGGCCGCAACCGACAGGGCGAGCCCGATCAGGCTGAGCCCGATCTTGCGACCGGTGTCGCCGGCACGGCTGGCGGCCGCCTCGAGCGAGCCGCCGGTCGGCGTCGTCGCCTGAGCCAGCGGCGGCGCCGCGTGCGCCGTGCCGGGCGGCATGGCCCCGACGAGCGCCATCCCGAGCAGGATCGTCGCGCCGAGGCGGCGCCAGCGCACCGTCACGCCGGCCACCCGACGGCGGCGGCGGCGGCGCCAGCCTGCGTGCAACCCTGGTGAGCGGCCCGGCGCAAACGCCGGGTACGCGCGGAATCCGGGTCGCCTGATCGTGAGCTGTCGGTCGGTCATCCCCACTGCCTCCTATGTCCTCGGGTCTGTCTGGATCGCCGCGATCAGCCACCGACCGGCGCTTCGCACGACGTCCAGCTCGTAGGTCAAGGTGAAGGACGTCCCGTCGGCGTCGTGAGCGACGAGCGTCGCCAGGACATCCCCGTCGCGCTCGACCCGCAGCTGCTCGATCTGATCGACTTCGAGCGCCTCGGGTGGCGGCGAGACGACGGTCCCGGGTGAGAGATCAGCCGCCAGGTTGGCCCGCGAGCCGGCCAGGTAGTTGCGCAGCCCGCGGCCGACGACAGCACTCAGCGAGGGATCGCTGACCGCCCCCACGCCCCCGCCGTCGAGCGCCGTCGCCGGCGTCGTCGCCGGCGGACCGACGAGCGCCGGATATCGCCCGAGCCGCAGCGCGCCGTCGGCCGCCCGAACGACATCGACCGACAGGTACGTGAGCACGGCCGCCCCGGTGTCGAGCGCCACCGTGTACAGGTGATCTCCCGGGCCGCCGATCCCTGCCTGCACGATGCCGGCCCACACGACGCGCTGCGACCCCCGCGCCGGTTGGCCGAGGCCGAGATCGGGGTCGGTCGCGGCGTTCACGAATGCCGTCAACCCGTCGGCGTGCGCGGTCGGCGACGCCGCGCTCCAGGTCATGTAGCGGCGGGCGAACAGTGTCGCGAAGCCTTCTGCTCCCGTGTCGGGCACGGCGACCGGCGCAGGACGCGCGGCCGGTGGACGCGGCGGAGCGATCGCCAGACGGGCCGTCGCGATGATGCCGACCGCTGCCGTCGCGTACAGCACCCATCGAGTCACCGACGCCGACGCCCGCACCCGCCAGAACGCCCGCGTCTCGAGTCGGACTCGTGGTCCGGCGCGGTCAGGCCCGCTCATCGCTCGAACCCGAATTCCTGCTCCGGCGAGGAGGCCAGGCCCGGTCCGGGTGGTTGCCTAGCACCGCTTCCGTCAGCCGGCCGGACCGGCCTCGACGGAGCCGCCTCGCGTCCCTCCGACCCGCCCCCTCCACGGGCCGGTCGCTCGTGCGCGTGCACGGTGGACCGGTACACCGGCGGCGCCGTCGTCGACGTGGACCGCGTACGCGGAGCCGCGCGGGGACGTACACGCGGAGCCGGTCGGGAGCGCCCACGCCGAGCCGGGACGGAGCGCCCACGCCGTGCCGGTAGCGCACGCACGCGCGGAGCCGGCTGGGCTGCGCGCGAACCTGCTGACCCGCGGGACACGGCCGACAGCGCGCCGACGACCGGGCTCCCGGTCGCCGGCCGCGAGCCAGGGCGCTCGCCGACGCCTGCCAACACCCCCCCGAGACCGCGGGCGATCACGAGAACCAGGACTGCGGCACCGACGAATCCCAGCGTCAGCCGCCCAAGCCGTCGCGCGCCGACCGGCGCGCGCGAGCTCAAGGCCGCCGACCGCGCTCCCCGACCACCCGGCGACGGCTGCCCCGGCCGGCCGTCGGCCTCTCCCGCGTCCGCCTGCCCTGCATCGTCCGGGGACCACGCCTGGTGTGAGTCCGCGTCACCGGGTGACCACGCGACCGTCGGGTCGAGGTCCTCCGGTGACCAGGCGAGCCGCGAGTCCTCGTCATCCGGCGTCCACTCGCCCCACGCACCCTGTTCCCCCGGCGACCCGTCATCCGGTTCGCCGGCCAGCGGATCGGGATGTCCGGTCAGGTCGACGCCGCCAAGCAACTGCTCCTCGTCGAGCACGCTGTAGAGAGCGCTTGGGCGCCGACGCCTCATCGGTGGCCCCGCGGATCGATCCGGTCCTGATGGTCTGGTTGCGAAATGGGCATCGTGTCCCTCGCCAACCAAGTCCGACCGCCACATCAAGACGGGACAGCCGACGGACGCACCCCGCTCGCCGCCGGCCCGGCTCTCGCTCACCCGGCCGCCCCGCCCTCGCCTACCGCGCGCCCCGCCCTCGCCGACCGGCCGCCCGGCCCTCGCCTACCGCGGGCCCCGCCCTCGCCTACCGGCCTCCCCGCCCTCGCCTGCCGCGGGCCTCAGTCCTGCCTACCCCGCGCAAGCCCCGACCGCCGGGCGGCCGACTAGTGCTCGAAGCCGCCGAACTCGGACTGCGCCCGGCTACCGGTGGACGCGCCCCGCGGGGCGGGCGCCACCGGGGATCCGACGGGGACCGACGCGCTCGCAGCCGGCGACCCGGACTCGACCGGCCGGCCGCTCGGCGCCTGGGAGCCGGTCGGCGCACGCGGTCCGCCTGAGACGGGCGAGCCGGTGGGTGTGGCCGACCCCGTGCCCGCGAGCGACCCGAGCGATGCCGACCGAGTCCAGACGGCAGCCGTGCGGGTCGTCGCGCCCGAGAACTCCCGCTCGGCCGCCTGCGCCGCCAGCCGTCCGTGGGCCAGTCGGGATCCGCCGGCCGCGGCCGGCGACTGCCGTGTTGCCGGCGGCGGCGCGACCACCAACGGGGGCGCCGCGCCGTGGGTCGCCGACCGGGCCCGGGCGACCGTGGGCGGGTCGTGCGCCGGCCGACCGGTTCCGGGCACGCCCGCGCAGATCGCATAGCCGCCGGCCGCGCCGGCCAGGCAGGCGGCCACGACGCCCAGCTTGAGGGCCCCGGCGCCGACCGCGGATCCTCCGGCCACCCCTGCCGCCCCGGTCTCGGCGCCGCCGCCGATCATCCCGACGACACGCCGCAGCGCCAGCACGCCTCCGCCGAGCTTTCCAAGCACGCCCGCCCGCACGAGGAGCGGCGCCGGGAGGAGAGCCGCGACCTGACGGGAGGCCCGGTCGAGGGCGCGCAGGTGCATCGAGCAGGCAGTGCAGTTGGCCAGGTGGGCCGCCGCCCGCCGGCCCTGCTCGTCGGTCGCGGCCCGCGCGGCGAACGCGATCAGATCGGGCTCGAGGCGGGCGCACCGGTCGCCGACGTGGTACTCGGCGACAAGCGCGCGCAGCCGGCTGCGACCACGCTGGGCGACCTTGCGGAACTTCTCGTTCGACCAGCCGAACCGCCGGCAGAACTCGGCGCAGTCCATCCCGAGACTGATCTGACAGGCCAGGACCAGGCGCTGGTCGTCGGTCAGCTCGTCGGCAACCTCGCGCAGCCGTCCGATCTCGATCCGGCCGACGACCTGACGGACGACCTCGGCGCTCGGATCCTCGATCTCGCCGGCCCCGGCCTCGGGCGCGTCGACCGGCAATGCAGTCGCGATCGCCGTCTCGATCGGGCTGCGCCCGCCGATCGCCCTCCGGCGGTCGTCGATGCGCGAGGAGAACTTCTGCTCGAGGGCGTTCTGAATGTGCTCGGAGCTGGCGAACGGGTCACGCTTGGCCCGGGCCACCAGCTCGAGCGTCGCCTGGCTGTAGCAGTCCTCGAGATCCTCCCACCGCAGGCGGCGGCGATGAATCCGAAGCAGGCGGTCACGGCGGGCGTCGGCGACACGCGCAACCGCCTCGACGGGATCCTTGACAGGCGCCATGCGTGTCCCATCCGACGGGGATATCGCGAGCGGGACAGGTGACACGGAAAGCTCCAACACGGCGGCAAACTCGGGGTCGCGGCAGTCTACGCAACCCGCGCGACTCACATCGAAGCGTGAGGACCGTCGAGAACCGTCGAGTCGTCACGACCCGGCGACGACCGAGTCGACCAACGCCCTACACTTTCCCCAGTGGCTGCAAGCGCGTCCACTGTTCCAGGGAATCCAGCAATGTCGCCCGGACCAGCAAACGAGACCTCACCCGGCCAGTTGATTCCGTTCTCGGTCGACTGCTCCCGGGCCGCTCCCGGCCCGCTGATCGCCGTGATCGCCGGCGATGTCGACATCGCGAACGCCGAGACCCTCGTCGACGCCGTGATCACCGGAGTCCAGACGGATCCGAAGCCCGGCGTCGTGCTCGACTTCACCGCGGTCGACTTCATGGACTCGACCGGGATCCGCGCGATCCTCGAGATCGCGAGGCACCTCGACGGCGAGGACGCCGCCGGACTGGTGCTGATGAACCCGGTCAGCGCGGTTGCCAAGCTGCTCTCGCTCGCCGGCCTCGACGACCGCATCCCGGTCGCGGTCGGCCTCGAACAGGCCGTCGCGCTGCTCGCAGCCCCCGCCAACCCGGCCTGAGCCGCCGCTCAGAAGAGGCGGCGTCGCCCGCGGCCGGCGCCGAGCGCGACGGGACCCGCCCGCCGGGCGAGCTCGACCAATCGCAGCTCGGCGATCAGCGCCCTCAGCTCGGCCTGCTCGGCCCGCGTCAGGTTGGCGAGTCGGCCCCGCGAGCGGGTGACCAGAGTCTGCAGGCGAGCGCGGTGGCGGCCGGGGATCGCGAGCCAGTGGTCGCGGACGATCACGGCGAGCTGGGCCAGGGTGATCAGGGCACCGACCGTCCCGACCTTGCTCCGGAGGCTCATCCGCCCGCCACGCGGCAGCCGTCGGCCTCGGCGATCGAGGCGGGTTGCCGGCTGGGCTCACACGTGGCGTCCACGTCCGGCAGAATACCGCCGACCGGGGACACCCGCCAGAGCGGGCGACCAGACGACCAGGGAGCCGGCCGATGACGCCCACCCAGCCGGATTCGACGAGACCAGCCCGTCCGGCCCACGGGCAGGTCGTCTACCTCCAGATCCCGGCGCTCGACGTGGCGGCCTCGGCGACCTTCTACGGTCAGGTCTTCGGCTGGCAGATCGACCCGCCGGAAACCGGCTTCGAGGCCCCGGGCCTGATCGGCCAGTGGGTCACCGACCGGCCGCCGGCGGCGGACTCGGGCCTGCTGACCTGGATCTTCGTCGACGACATCCACGCGACCCTCGACCTGGTCGCCGCGACCGGCGGCGAGGTCCTCGAGACCCCGTCTCCCGACGGGCCGCGCCGCCTGCTCGCGACGATCCGCGACCCTGCGGGGAACGCGGTCGGCGTAGTCGGTCACCAGCAGCCATAGCAGGGTGGGCTGAGACTGGGCTCGCGGCCGGGCTGGGCGCCGGCGATGGTACGCGAGCCGCCCTCCCCAGGACTCGCGGGCGACGCAGGGATGTTCGGCTGAACCGGTCGATTGCTCGGCTTCACGGCCGGGTATGCCGGGTTGAGGACCAGCGAAAAGAATGGCCGTCAACTCGCACGGGAGCGTGGAATGACCATCCTCGCATCGACCGCATCAGTCGCCTCGGGCATCTTCACGACGGTCGGACTCGTCGTGATCGGAGCGCTGGCAGGCCTTCGCAACCGCCGCCGTCGCGGGAACTGATCGCCATGCTCGGCGACATGCCCGCCACCCGTGGCCGCGTGATCGGCCTCGCCCTGATCGTCCTCTGCTGCGTCATCGGCGCGGTGATGACGCTCACGCGCGCCAGCACTGGAAGCGACCTGTTCCCGGCCGCCGGCTACCTCGCGTTCCCCGGCGTCGTCCTCTTCAGCCTGCTCCTGGTCCGCGAGATCCGCCGGCTCTCGTAGCCCCGGACCCCAACGCCAGAAAACCTGCGGCAGCGTGGGACCCATTTGGGACCCAGCGCCGTGATTTGGGACCCTTCCTGACTTATGACTCAGTCGGGTTTCGCGGTTTATGGGCCGGCGGCGGCCCGCGCGTGTTGGACGCAGGCGATTTCGCTGGTCTTCGAGTCAGGTCCCCGTTCCGGGTGATGTTCCGCGGCGGCCGTGCTGATCCGGCGAGGGCTTGGCGAGCGTGCCGTCGAGGATCATTCGGCCGGGCACGGGAGGTCAGAGGCGGGCGAGCTCTCTGCGGGGACGGGGTCATGGAGAGTGGACTCTCCAAGGAAAGTAGTTGACTGACTCAGTCAGCTACTTTCGCGACGAAGGTCTCGCATCCACCTCCGCCGCCCGGGAGGAGCCCGGTTGATCACATCCCCCACATCCCCCACACCCC
>DATCEH010000117.1:0-8311 GCA_036510225.1 Solirubrobacteraceae bacterium
CAGTCAACTACTTTCGTTGGAGAGAGTCCACTTCTCCACGACCCGGTCCCCCGCAGAGAGCCCGCCCGCCTCTGACCTCCCGAGCCGGCCCGAATGATCCTCGACGGCACGCTCGCCAAGCCCCGCCACGTGAGCACCGCCGCCACGGAATATCACCCGGAACGGGAAGACACCCGCCGCTCCAGCTTCGGGAAGCCGAGCCCGCGGCCGGCGTCCACGGCCGCCGACCCCCAAACCCATGCCAGCTCCCCTCCCGCCGGCGACCGGCCACCCCCCGCCCGCGTTCGGGAGGTCACCGGGCTCGACAGCTGCTAGGCCACACCGATCGCGAAGGCCCGCTCCCGGTAGGCGACGCCACCGGCCGCCAGGGTCATCAGGACCCGCCCGCGCAGCTGCCTTCCGGCGAAGCAGCAGTTCTCCGAGCGGCTCTCGTAGCCGGCCTCGCCCACCTGCCACTCGGCCGCGAGATCGACCAGGCACAGGTTCGCCGGCTCGCCGACGCTGATCGCCGGAACCGGCAGGTCGACGACGAGGGCGCCTGCGGCAAGGCGCTCGACGAGCGTCGCCAGGTCCAGCAGCCCGGGGAGCACCAGATGGGTGTAGAGCGCCGCGAACGCCGTCTCGAGCCCGGTCGTGCCCATCGCGGCCTGCTCGAACGGAACATCCTTGTCCTCGCGCGCGTGCGGTGCGTGGTCGGTCGCGATGCAGTCGATCACGCCCGTCCGGATCGCCTCGATCAGCGCCGTCCGATCGACCTCGGTGCGCAGCGGCGGGTTCATCTTCAGACGCGTGTCCAGACCGCGGACGTCCTCGTCGATCAGCGTGAGATGGTGGGGAGATGCCTCCGCGGTGACTGCGACCCCGGCCGCCTTGGCGGCCTCGACCGCCCGCACCGACTCGATCGCCGAGAGGTGCTGCATGTGGACCCGGCCGCCCTCGTGCCCGGCGAGCGCGGCGTCCCTGGCGACCATCGTCGACTCCGACACGGACGGGATCCCGGCGATTCCGAGCAGGGCGGACACGGCGCCCTCGTGCATCGCGCCGGCACCCGAGAGCGAGGGATCCTCCTCGTGGAGGGCGAGCACACCACCGCAGAGACGTTGATACTGGAGCGCCCGCCGGAGCAGCCCGGCCGATACGACCGGCCGCCCGTCGTCGGTGAAGCCGATCGCCCCGGCCTCGCGCAGCTCGACCATCTCGGTCAACCCGTGACCGGCCAGGCCGGGGCTGATTGCCGCCATGAAGCCGACGGGAACGCGGGCCTCGCGGAGCGCGGCGTCGCGCAGTGACCCGAGGATCGCGGTGCTGTCGACGACCGGATCGGTGTTGGGCATCCCGACGACCGCGCAGTAGCCGCCGGCGGCGGCCGCGCGTGTCCCCGTGTGGAGGTCCTCCTTGTGCTCCTGGCCGGGGACCCGGAGGTGGACGTGAGGATCGACGAAGCCGGCGAACACGTGGCGGCCGGAGCCGTCGACCGACTCGGCGTCGGCCGGCGCCTCGAGCGAACCGGTCTCGCCGATCTCGGCGATCACGCCCGCTCTGACCAGGAGATCTCCCTCGCGGTCGACGCCGCTGCGGGGGTCGAGCAGCCGAGCCCCGCGGATCAGGATCGTCGCCGGCGGCGTCGGTGCGCTGAACAGCCGCCTCATGCGAGCTGGGCCGTCGCGCTCGCCGTCCCGGCGGCCGTCGCTCCGCCGGCCGGGCCACGGGCTCCGGCGAGCACCATGTAGAGGACGGCCATCCGCACGACCACGCCGGCCTGCACCTGGGCGGTGATCAGCGCCTGGGGCGAGTCGGCGACGTCGCTTGAGAGCTCGACCCCGCGGTTGACCGGCCCGGGATGCATCAGCACCTGGTGGGAGGCCAGGCGTCCGGCGTTTATCTGGTAGCAGGAGACGTACTCATGGACTGACGGGACGTAGTCCTCGCGCATCCGCTCGTTCTGCATCCGCAGGGCGTAGATCACGTCGGCTCCGCCGAGGTCGCGGAGGTCGTAGCGGACCTCGCAGCCGAGCGCGTCGATGCCCGGCGGAATCAGCGTCGGCGGCCCGCAGACCGTGACCCGAGCGCCGAGCTTGGTGAAGGCGAGGATGTTCGACCGGGCGACGCGCGAGTGGAGGACGTCGCCGACGATCCAGATGCTCTTCCCGTCGAGCCGGCCGATCCGCCGGGTCAGTGTGAAGACGTCGAGCAGGGCCTGCGTCGGATGCTCGTGGGTCCCGTCGCCGGCGTTGATCACCGAGACGCCGGTCCACGTCGAGACGAGCGCCGCGGCGCCGACGTGTGGCGAGCGGATCACCAGGGCGTCGGGTTCGTAGGAGCCCAGCGTGGCGATCGTGTCCTTGAGCGACTCGCCCTTCTCGACCGACGAGCCCGAGGCGGCGAAGTTCAGGACATCGGCCGAGAGCCGCTTGGCGGCGAGCTCGAACGACGACCGGGTTCGGGTCGAAGCCTCGTAGAAGAGGTTCACGACGAGTCTGCCTCGAAGCGTCGGGACCTTCTTGATCTCGCGGTCGGAGACCTCCGCGAACCGTGCCGCCTGGTCCATCAGGCGCTCGATCTGATCGCGGTCGAGTTGCTCGATCGACAGCAGGTTGTGCATCTCAGCTCCTCCCGGGGATGGCAATGGCGATCTGGTCGATGCCGTCGAGCTCCGACACGCGCACGTTGACCCGCTCGCTGCGCGCGGTCGGCAGGTTCTTGCCCACGTAGTCCGGCCGGATCGGCAGCTCGCGGTGACCCCGATCGGCGAGCACGGCGAGCTGGACGCGTGACGGCCGGCCGTAGTCGAACAGCGCCTCGATCGCGGCCCGGACAGTCCGGCCGGTGAAGAGGACGTCGTCGACGACGATCACCGTCCGCCCGTCGATTGCGAAGTCGAGGTTCGACGCGTTGACGATCGGCGCCTCCGGCCGGGTCGAGACGTCGTCCCGGTAGAAGGTGATGTCGAGATCGCCGAGCGGGACCTCTTCGCCTAGCAGGTCACCGACCATCCGCTGGAGACGACTCGCGAGGGGGGCTCCGCGGCGGTGGATCCCGACCAGAGCCGGCGACTCGCCCTGCGAGTTCTTCTCGACGATCTCGTGGGCGATGCGCATCAGGGCGCGGCGCACTCCGTCCGCATCGAGAACGACCTTCTCAGTGCCCATCGGTTCCTTCCTGGTCTCGCGGGACCCGGTTAAAGGACATCGCGACTGTAGCAGCGGCCGATGACGGACCCCGGCCGGCGAACCCCACGGTCGCAGCGACGACCGCGAGCGGCGCTCAGAGCTCGACCTGCTCGCCCATGATCACGGTCCGCGTGCCCGGCAGGCCGAAGTAGTCGACCGGGGCCGCGACGTTGTGGGCCATCGTCAGGAAGAGCCGCTTGCGCCACGGCCGGAGGCCGGGGGCGCCGGTCCGGACGATCGTGATCTGCGAGAGGAAGTACGAGACTTCGCCGATCTCGACCTCGCCCTCGAGCAGGCCGCGCGCGGCGGCCAGGCGGAGCGTCGCCGGAATGTACGGTGCGTCCTGGAAGCCGAAGTGGGCGCTCAGCCGGACGATGCCGTCGGCCGGGTCGCCGAGCCCGTCGACGACCAGGCGGTCGGCCTCGGCGATATGGGGCACCCGCTCGGTCCGCAGCGAGACGATGATCACGTTCTCGTGGAGGACGTGGTTGTGCTCGACGTTCGCCCGCAGCGCGAGCGGAGTCGTCTCGGCGTTGGCCGTCGGGAAGACCGCAGTCCCCGGCACCCGCCGGACCGGCGGCCGGTGCGCCTCGAGCGAGCGGATGAACTCGAGCAGCGGTCCCTCCTGCTGCTCGCGGTTGCGCGTGACGATCCGCTGGCCGGTGTGCCAGGTCATCAGCAGCGTGAAGACGACGACCGCTAGCGCGAGCGGAAGCCAGCCGCCGTGGGCGACCTTCTCGAGGTTGGCGGCGAAGAAGGCGACCTCGATCGTCAGGAACACGCCTCCTCCGAGCCCGATCATCCAGCCGGGCTTGCGCCAGAGGAAGCGGGCGACCGCGAGGAAGAGGATCGTGTTGAGGATGAACGTACCGGTGACGGCGACCCCGTAGGCGTTGGCCAGCGCCGCCGACGATCCGAAGCCGACGACGAGCCCGACGACGGCGACGAACAGCGCCCAGTTGATCCCCGGCGCATAGACCTGACCGATCTCGCTCTGCGACGTGTGACGGATCGACAGCCGCGGAAGGAAGCCGAGTTGGACTGCCTGATTGGTGACGCTGAAGGCTCCCGAGATGACCGACTGCGACGCGATCACCGTCGCGACGGTCGCGAGGATCACGAGGGGAACCTCTGCCCAGTCGGGCGCCAGCAGGTAGAACGGATTGGAGACGCTCCCGGGCGAGCGGAGGATCAGTGCACCCTGGCCGAGGTAGTTGAGCGTGAGGGCGGGGAAGACCGCTACGAACCACGCCCGGCTGATCGGGCGGCGGCCGAAGTGGCCCATGTCCGCGTAGAGCGCTTCGGCTCCGGTCACCGCGAGGACGACCGACCCGAGCGCGATGAAGGCGACACCCGCGTGAGCCGAGAAGAAGTCGACTCCGTAGGTCGGCGAGAGCGCCCGAAGGACACCGGGGTGGCCGGCGATCTCGGCGGCGCCGAGGACGGCGAGGATCCCGAACCAGAGCGCCATCACCGGACCGAACAGCCGGCCCATGGCCCCTGTCCCGCGGTGCTGGGTCATGAACAGGGCGACGATCACGGCCACTGTGATCGGGAGGACGAACGACCCGAGGCCGGGCGCGGCCACCTTGAGTCCCTCGACGGCCGAGAGCACCGAGATCGCCGGGGTGATCATCCCGTCGCCGTAGAACAGCGACGCCCCGAGCACGCCAAGGGTGACGAGGATCAGCTTGGCTCGCCGGGTATCGAGCTTGGCTCCCTGGAGGAGCGCCGTCAGCGCCATGATGCCGCCCTCGCCGCCGTTGTCGGCCCGCATGATGAACGTCACGTACTTCACCGAGACGACCATCGTGATCGACCAGAAGACCAGCGAGATCACCCCGTAGACGTCCCCCGGGGTCGCGTGAACGGCGTGGTGGTCGGCGGTGAAGACCGTCTGGAGCGCGTAGAGCGGGCTGGTCCCGATGTCGCCGAAGACGACTCCGAGCGCGCCGAGTGTAAGGGCGGCCAGCCCTCCGTGGACGGCGGCGGCCCGGTTCCCGGACGGCCGGCGCGGCGCCGGCTCGTCTTCGGCCGGTGGAGCGCTGTCGTCAGCCACGCCGAGACCCTATTTGGTCGCGAAGGCTCGACCGCGTGTAAGCCAGCAGCTGGTCGGCGGTAGGCGTCAGACCACGGGGATCAAACCGGGTCCGCGGAGGCGTGCGATGTGATCGGCCCGGGCTCTCGTGTCGAAGACGATGCTGCGGCTTCTTCGCAAAGTAGCTGCCTGAGTCAGGCAGCTACTTTCGTTCGAGTGTCCACACCCCTCAGCTAAGTTCGCCAATCGCCGGTCGACCGGAATGCTCAGCCGTCAGACCGAACGCAACGTCGACACCACCCGACATCACGCGGCCCCACCGGCGGCCTCGGGATCATGCGCGCCCCCGCCGTCCCCCCCGGCCCCCGCTGGCCCCGCTGGCCCCGGCAACTCCGCCCTCCCCGGCACCCTCGGCAACCCCGGCAACCCCGGCCCCCCCGCCGTCCCCCCCGCCCCCGCTGGCCCCGCTGGCCCCGCTGGCCCCGCCGTCCCCGGCGTCCCCGGCGTCCCCGGCGTCCCCGGCCAGTCTCCCTTGAGCCGCGGCGATCGCGCTTGCATCGCCGCCCGGGCCCCGCAGGATCCAGGAGATGCCGACGGCGGCGAGCCCGCCGGCGACCGGGCCGACGAGGTAGACCCAGTAGTGGGAGAAGTCACTGCCGACGAGATCCGGGCCGAACGACCGGGCGGGGTTCATCGACGCGCCGGTGATCGGGCTGGACCAGAGCCCGGCGAGAATCACGTAGCCGGCCACCGCGACGGCTGAGAGCGGCCCGACGTTCTGGGCGCGGGAGGCCGTTCCGAGAATCGTGCTGACGAGACCGGCGGTGAGCACGAACTCCATCAGCACCGCCTGGCCCTGGCCGACCCCGGGACCGGGGAGCGTCGCGCCGAGCATGCCGACGTCTCCGAACATCGCCTCGAGGAAGAGCACGGCCAGGGTGGCGCCGACGAGCTGGACCGCGATGTAGCCGGGGACCCGCCGCCACGGAAAGTCGCCGCGCGCGGCGAAGGCGAGGCTGACGGCGGGGTTGAGGTGGGCGCCGGAGACGGCGCCCATGAAGAGGATGATCGCCATCACCGTCAGACCTGGCGCGGTGACCTCGGCGCCCCGGCCGATCGCACCGTGGCTGACCGCGTCGACCACACCGCCGCCGGCGCCGACGAGAACGAGCAGGAAGGTTCCGAACAGCTCGGAGAAGAGTCGCCGCCACTCCTGGCCCGGGTCGTCGAAGGCGCGCGCCCAGGGAGCCTCGACCTCCGAGAGCTCCCGCACCAGCGACCAGAGCGTCAGGCTCCGATGGAGGGCCGCCGGAGTTGTCGGCGTGACCGGCGGGCCGGTCTCAGGTGGCGCCATCGGAGCTCACCGGGCGGCCTTCCCCGTTGCCGGCCCGAATCCTCTGGGCTGGGCGGCCGATCCCAGACGGCAGCTATAATGCTTGCCGGCAAGCAATTTATTCGTGGAGACCTCTGTGAGAGACGCCGGGACGACGGACGCGACGACCGACGCGGGGGCTTTGGAAGCCGGGGCCGAGCCGGTCGTCCGCCTGCGGGCCGTGGTCGGCAGGCTCGCCCGTCAGCTCCGTCCGACCCTGGCCGGCGCCGGCCTCACCCCGACGCAGATCTCGGTCCTCTTCAGCGTCGCCCGCCGCGGCCCGCTCCGGCTGTCTGAGCTCGCGGAGATCGAGGGACTCAACCCGACGATGCTCTCGCGCGTCACCGCCCAGCTCGCCGACGACGGCCTTCTCACGCGGGTCACCGATCCTTCCGACCGGCGGGCCGCGCTGGTCGACGCGACACAACGGGGCCGGCGCGTGCGAGAGAAGATCCACCGCGAGCGCAACCAACTGCTCAGCGTCGAGCTCGACGGCCTGTCCCCGGCCGAGCGCGGCTCGATCGAGGCCGCCCTCCCTGCCCTCGAAGCGCTGGCCGATCGCCTCCGCAACCGCTCCCGATGAAACGGATCTCAAACGCGGCCAGCCTCGCCTTTGCCGCCCTTGCGATCCCCAACTACCGCCGGTACGTCAGCGGTCAGGCGATCTCGCTGATCGGCACGTGGATGCAGATGACGGCCCAGTCGTGGCTCGTGTACACGCTGACTCACTCGAGCACCGACCTCGGCCTCGTCGTGGCCGCCCAGACGCTCCCGGTGCTGCTGCTCGGGCCGTACGGCGGCGTGATCGCCGACCGGGTCGACAAACGGCGGCTGATGATCGTCCTCCAGTCGATGATGGGCCTCCAGGCGCTGGCGCTCGGACTGCTGACCGTGACCGGGTCTGTCGCGCTCTGGGAGATCGTGGGCCTGGCGATGCTGCTCGGCCTCAACAACGCGTTCGAGAACCCGGCCCGCCAGTCGTTCATGCTCGAGATGGTCGGGACCGAATACCTGCGCAACGCGGTCAGCCTGAACTCGGTCCTCGTCAACGTCGCCCGCTCGATCGGGCCGGCCGTCGCGGGGATCCTGATCGCGACCGTCGGCAATGGTGTGTGCTTCCTGGCGAACGCGGTCAGCTTCGCCGCGGTCGTCGGCTCGCTGGTCACGATGGATGCGTCCGCGCTGCATCCGAGTCCACCCACCCACCGCGGACCGGGTCAGCTCCGGGAGGGTCTGCGCTATGTCCGCCGGACGCCGGAGCTGGCGATCCCGCTCGTAATGATGGGGCTCGCCGGAATGCTCGCCTACGAGTTCCAGGTGTCACTCCCCGTGATGGCCAAGCAGGCGCTCCACGCCGGGCCGGCGGGGTTCGGCTTCATGACCGCGGCGATGGGCATCGGCGCGGTCGGCGGCGGCCTCGTGGTGGCTGCCCGGGGCCACATCGGTCTGCCGACGTTGACGCTCGCGGCCGCGGCCTTCGGGGCGACCCTGCTGCTGGCCGCGCTCGCCCCGAGCCTCCCGATCGAGCTGGGAGCGCTCGTCCTCACGGGGTGGGCGAGCGTCTCCTTCATGTCGACCGGCAACTCGACGCTCCAGCTCGGCGCCGACCCGGCGATGCGCGGGCGGGTGATGTCGCTGTGGTTCGTCGCCTTCCAGGGGTCCACACCGATCGGCGGCCCGATCATCGGGTGGGTGATCAGTGACGCGGGCGCACGCGCCGGCCTGGGCGTC
>DATCEH010000118.1:0-4648 GCA_036510225.1 Solirubrobacteraceae bacterium
CGGGCGCGCGCGGTCGGGTAGCGTCAGCCGAGGCGCCTGCGAGCCAGTCGCGCGCGAGCCCGAGCCACGTCCAGCCGAGACGTCCGACAAGGAGGAGCCAAGTGGCTTTGCTGACAGTGATCTACCGCACGCCGGAGGACGCCGCGGCCTTCGACAAGCACTACTTCGAGACCCACATCCCGCTTGCCAAGCGGATTCCCGGGCTGAGAAGGTACGAGGTCAGCCGAGGGCCGATCGCGTCGGTGGCCGGAGGCGGCGACTTCCATCTGGTCGCGAACCTGTACTTCGACGACATGGCGGCAATCCAGAGCGCGTTCGCGAGCCCGGAGGGACAAGCGGCCGGGGCCGACCGGCTGGTCTTCGCGCCGGAAGACGCCGACGTGATCATGCTGCTCTTCGACACGGAAGAGGTCTGACCCGGGCGCGGCCCGGGCGACCAGGCGGCGAGGGCGACTCACATCCTGGGCGGGGGCGCCCAGGCGCTGTCGCGGGCGTGGCTCGGTGGCCGGTCCGAAGGAACCTGCTGCTGCTGATCGATCACGTGCGCGCCGACGTACAGCCGCTCGACCCGGCCGCCGTAGAGTTCCAGCCAGCGGTCGGACGATCCGATTCTCGGGGGATTCTCGGCCATGAGTTGAAGAAATGTAGCGCTCCGGCAGGCTGTCGCCGGGGCGCAACTTTCGCGGGTTGACACCTGTTGCAGGTGTATGCCCACATCTCGACGTCTTCCCCTCGCCCTCGGCTGTGCCCTCGGCCTGGCTGGCATCTGCGGACCTGCGGCGCTCGCCCAGGCCGACGACGCGATCGGCACGCTGACGATGCCGTCGGCGGTTGCCGCCTACGGCGGCGACGTCGCCTGGTGGGCTCCGGGCAGCGGCGGCTACCGGCTGATGATCGATGCCGCCGGCGTCACCTCGCCCGCCGCGGCGGTCCCGGCGAGCGCCAAGCCCCAGAACCTCACTGCCGGCCCCGACGCCCAGGGTGAGACCGTCTTCCTCTACACCCGCTGCCCCGCGAAGACCACCAGCTGCGTCGCCTACCGCTACTCCCCGGCGACCGGCCGCCAGCAGCGCGTCGCCCACGTCCCCGCCGGGACGACCTGGGTCGCCCAGTGGCACAGCCGGCTCGCCTTCACCAGGGCGGTCGCCGTCAAGGGCCTCCTGGGGAGCGTCCACTGCGACGTGCCTTACGCCGGCAGCTCATCCTCCACGGCGGTCCGCCTACTCGACCGCGGTCGCTGCGGCGAGGTCACGGGTCTGGCACTGCGGGGGACCGCGATCGCCGAGACCGTCGACTCCAGCCCGATCCACCGCGGGGATCCCAGCTTCACGAGCCAGCTGCGCCTGCTGGCCACTGGCGGCGGCGCGGTCAAGGTCGTGCGCAGCGCGAACAGCGGCGAGGACAGCAACGAGTTCGCCGGCCCGGCGCTCGCCGCGGGGTACGCCTACGCCGTCAACTACGGGACGCACCCGGTCGACTCGTTCGTCCGCGTCAACACCCGCACCCTCGTGGCAACCAGCGTCCCCGCCGACACCAGCCTGCAGGCCGCGCTCGCCGTCGACGGCGCGACCTGGGTGTATGTCGACGCCTCGACCCTCGACGGTGGCTGCGGTGACCCGAACCCCTGCCGGGTGACGAGCACCACCGACCCGTTCGCCGCGACCGCCCGCCAGCTGGCGCCAGAGCTGACGCTCACCCAGTCCTCGACCCAGCCCCGCGCGACCCAGCCGTTCGTGGTCGGCGGCCGGCTGACCCGCAAGGTCGTCGTCCGCGGCGCCGTAACCGCGACGGTCGGGGTCGCCGGCGTCCGCATCGACCTCGCCCATGCGACCTTCGACACGGCCACCAACACCGAGCCGACCCAGCCGACCGGCCTCTCGGCGACGACCGCGGCCGACGGCTCCTGGTCGATCTCGATCCCACCGCCGATTCCGGCCGAGCCGTTCTACGCGGCGACCGCCGAGACCTCGCCGGTCGCGACGCCGGCGCCGGCGACAACCGCCGGCGACGCGCTCGCCGACGTCACGATGTCGGTGACCCCGACGACCCTCCCCGCCGGCGGCGGGACGGTCACCGTAAGCGGGACCGTCGACCCCGCCCAGCCCGGCCGGAGCCTGCTGATCCAGGTCTCCAACAGCGCGACCAGGGCAACGACCGACACGACCGCGCCGCTCTCGGCCGACGGGCGGTCCTACTCGGTCGCGGTCGCCGTCCCCGCGGCGAGCTCGCTCGTCGCGGTGCTGCCGTTCGTCAAGCTCGACGCTCCCGGCGCGGCGACCAGCTACAGCGGGCACAGCGCGCGCGTCGCGGTCGCCGTGGGATAGCCGAGCCGGCGGCGGGCGGCGGGCGGCTGGCGACCGGCCACCGGCCACCGGCGGCCTGCCGGCCTACGGCTGCGGGGTGTGGCTGCGCATCGCCGAGGCCGCGACGACGAGGCCGATCCCCGCGAGCTCGGCCGGGCCGGGCAGCTGGCCGAGCACGACGGCGCCGACGATCGCCGCGGTCGCCGGGAGAATCGAGAGCAGCAGGGCGAAGCGGGCCCGCGGGAGGCGGGTCATCGCGAGCTGGTCGAGGCCGTAGGGGACGACGCTCGAGAGCAGGCCGACCAGCAGGCAGGCGCCCAGGCGCCACGGCGCGGCGAACGCGGGGCCGGCGCTGGCGACCAGGAACGGCGCGAAGGCCAGCGCGCCGATCCCCATCCCCGCGGCCAGTCCGTCGCGCGGGCGCAGCCCAGGCTCCATCGCGAGGCGGTGGCCGAGCACGATGTAGAGCGCCCAGAACCCGCCCGCCGCGAGCGCCAGCCCGACGCCGAGCGGGGCGCCCGCGAGATGGACGTCGGCGAGCAGCAGGACGCCGAGCACCGCGAGCCCCAGGGCAGCGGCGTCCCGGCGCGTCCGCGAGCCGAGCGTCGCCACGGCGATCGGCCCGCAGAACTCGATCGCCACGGCGGTTCCCAGGGGGAGGCGGTCGATCGCCAGGTAGAAGGTCAGGTTCATCGCCGCCAGGACGATCCCGAAGCCGGCGGCAAGGCCGAGCGCCCGCCCGCTCCAGCGGGTCTCCCACGGCCGGCGCCAGGCGGCAAGCGCTCCAGCAGCAGCCAGTACGCGCAACCAGGCGACGCCGCTCGCCGGGACGACCGCGAACAGCAGGACCGCGAGCGATGCCCCGACGTACTGGGCGAGCGCCCCGGCGACGAACAGGCCCTCGGCCGGAACGCGCCCGAGCGGCCGGGACTCGCCGGCCACCAGACCCGCCGGCTCAGCCGTCCTCGAGATGGCGCTTGAGCGCGGCGACCGGCCGCTCGATCAGGAAGTCGCCGGCCTTGGCCTTGACCAGGTGCTCGACGAACGGACCGCCGGGGACCTTCATCTCGACGCCGATCGCGTAGGTCGCCGTGGTCGGCCCGTCGGGCGGCCCCTCGAGGACCCAGCCGTCGCCGTCGATCTGGACGCCGTCGCTGAGCGTCACGGCACGGACGCGGTTGGCTGCGGGTTGGTCGATCCGCAGGACGCACTCGATCTCCGAGAGGATCGGCATCCCGGTCGTGAAGACGAGCCGGGCGGTCGGCTCGGGGCCGGCGGAATCGACGAGCTCGGCCGTCGTGACCCCGGGATACCAGGCGGTGTAGCTCGCGAGGTCCAGCAGGGCGGCGACGCACTCGGCGGGCGTCGCCTGGATCTCGAGGGTTGCCGACCCGTCGATTCGCACGTCTTCAATCTACTCGGGCGCTGGCCGGCCCGACTGACGGAGGCTGGGCGCCAGCACGACCACCGCGAGTGCGGCGGTGGCGGTGATCGCACCGAACAGGAACGCCCAGCGGGGTCCGTGGGCGTCCCACAGGGCACCGGCGATCACGCTGGCCGGGAGCAGGAGGAGGCCGCTGGCGGCGGCGTTCAGGCCAAACGCCTGGCCCCGGCGCTCGGGCGGGACGAGCGTCGTGATCCAGGCCTTGATGACGCCGTCGCCGGCCGCGTAGAAGATCCCGTAGGCGAGGAACAGGGCGACCAGTCCGGCGGCGCCGTGGGCGAAGGCGAAGCCGGCGTAGACGAGCACGTAGGTCCCCCAGGCGATGATGATCACCGGCCGGCGGCCGAAGCGGTCGGAGAGGGTCCCGGCGGGAATCGCCAGCAGGGCGTAGACGAGGTTGAACGCGGCGAACAGGAAGGCCAGACCCGAGACCGAGACGCCGGCCGAGTGGGCGCGGAGCAGGAGCAGGGTGTCGCTGGAGTTGGCCAGGCCGAAGAGCAGGACCGCGCCGAGCAGGACGTGGTACGGCCGTCCGAGCGAAGCCCGCGGGACGTTCGGTGTGCGGGCTCTGAGCGGGGTGTCGTGGGCGCGCGTCAGCTCGCGGGCGGCGCCGAGGGCGGGGATCGCGGCGAGGGCGAAGCAGATCCGCAGGCCGCTGGCGCCGTGGCCGACGACGAGCAGGATCACGCCGGCGAGCAGGGGGCCGGCGACGGAGCCGAGCGTGTCGAGGAGGGTCTGGATCCCGAACGACCGTCCCAGTCGCCCGCGGTCGGCGTCGGCGGCGACGAGGACGGCCTTGGGCGCGTCCTTGCCGCCCTTGCCGAGCCCGTCGGCGACGCGGAGGATCGCGACCACACCGACCGTCGAGGCGAGCGCGATCAGCGGCCGGGCGACCAGCGAG
>DATCEH010000119.1:0-4309 GCA_036510225.1 Solirubrobacteraceae bacterium
CCCGGCCCGCCGAAAATCCCAGACGACCCGCTAGGCCTGGTCGCCCGCCGGCCAGGCGACGACCGGCCCCTGGATCACGATCGACACCGAGCTGCCCGGAGGAAACTCGATCCGCCCGGGGGCCCGGGCCAGGAGGACGAGGTCGGGCGCGCCGACGTCCGGCGCCAACCGGATCATCGCCTCGTGTCCGTGGTAGCGGTAGTCGAGGACCCGGCCGGGAAGCCCGAGCCCGACCGACCCCGGCGGCTGGAGGCGGACCTGCTCCGGCCGGACCAGCACGACCGCCGGCGTGTCCGGCGGGTATGGCGTACGACCGTTGGACGCCCGGTGGAGCATCAGATTGCCGAACGGCGTCTTGACCCAGGTCGGGGCGAAGACGCCCGTGATCAGGTTCGCCTCGCCGACGAAGCGGGCCAGCTCGGCGTCGGCCGGGTTCGCGTACATGCCCTGGGGGGTGTCACGCTGGCAGATCTTCCCCCGGCGGATCACGGCCACGTGGTCGGACATCGACAGGGCCTCGTCCTGGTCGTGGGTGACCAGCAGGGCGGTCGTCCCGGTCTGGCCCAGCAGCGCCTGGACGTCGGCCCGGACGCTGGTCCGCAGCGAGGCGTCGAGCCCGGAGAACGGCTCGTCGAGCAGGATCAGGCCCGGCCGGCCAGCCAGTGCCCGGGCGAGTGCGACCCGCTGCTGCTGGCCGCCGGAGAGCTGATGCGGGTAGCGACGGCCGAGCCCTGACATCCCGATCATCTCGAGCAGCTCGTCGACCCGCTCGCCGTCGCGCGACCGCCGCGGCAGACCGAAGCCGATGTTCCTGGCAACCGTCAGGTGGGGGAAGAGACTCCCCTCCTGCGGCACGTAGCCGATGTTCCGCCGCTCGGACGGGACCCGCTCGTCGTGGTCGCCGTCGACGACCGTCCCCCCCAGGGCGACCGTCCCCGAGTCGGCCGGCTCGAACCCGGCGATGATCCGCAACAGCGTCGTCTTGCCGCTCCCCGACGGCCCGAGGATCGCCGTCAGGGACCCCGCCGGGACGGTCAGATCGACGCCTTCGAGGACCGCCTGGCTGCCGAACGCCTTGTTCAGGCCGGTGACGACCAGGTCGGTCAAGCGGCCGTCTCCGAACGGGATGGCATCCGGTCGAACCACCGGCCGAGGACGTAGCTTGGAACTGCGGCGATCAGGATCATCAGACCAGCGTAGGGGGCCGCCTGACTGTAGGAGAGGTTGGTCTGGAATGCCCAGAACTCGGTCGACAGGGTCTGGGCGCCGGTCGGGATCAGGACAAGCGTCGCCGTCAGCTCGGTGACCGCGCTCAGGAAGACCAGGCAGAAGCCGGCCGCCAGGCCGGGAGCGACCAGGGGGACGGTGACTCGCCAGAGGACTTCCACGCGCGAACGGCCGAGCGACCGGCCGACCTCCTCGAGGCGAGGCGGCGCCTGGGCGACCGACGCACGGACGGCGACGAGGGCGAGCGGCAGGAACATCAGGGCGTACGCGCCGATCAGCATGATGCTGCTCTGGTAGAGGAAGCCGGCCGCGTACCGCTCGGAGAAGTACGACAGGGCCAGGGCGATCACCAGGCCGGGAATCCCCAGCACGAGGTAGATGCTCCGCTCGATCGCCTGCGGCGCCCGACCCCGGTGGCGGAGCGACAGCAGGGCGACCGGCAGGGCGACCAGCGTCGACACGAGGCCGGCGGCCGCCGCGTAGAAGGCCGTATGGCCGGCGGCCGAGAGGATCGACGCCGACGGGAGGGTCGAGCTGCCGCCGCGCAGGAGGAGATAGACGATCGCGCCGACGGGCACGCCGAGGGCCAGCCCGACGAGCACGACGAAGCCGGCCAGCACCGGCAGGCGGGCCCGACCGAGGGCGTGGCGGTGGGCGATCCGCGCGGCCAGCGGTCCCGCCCGGCTGACGCGGCCCTTGCCCCGGGCGACGCCCTCCCCGGCGAGCACGATCAGGCTGAGCAGGACGAGCACGAGCGAAAGGGCGCACGCGGCCGGCGAGTTGAAGCCGGCGAGGAACTCCGTGTAGATCTCCGTTGTGAACGTCTTGAACCCGAGGATCTCGAAGGCCCCGTACTCCGAGAGCATGACCAGGGCGACGAGCAGGCAGCCGCCGAGGATCGCCAGGCGGGCCTGGACGACCGTGACCCGCCAGAAGGTCGCAAGCCGACCGAGCCCGAGGCTCCGGGCGACCTCCTCCTGGGCGGGGTCGGCGTTGCGGAAGCTCGCGGCGACCGGGAGGTAGACGAGCGGATAGACGGCCAGCGACATCACCAGCGCGGCGGCGGCGAACCCTTGGAAGGCCGGGAAGATCGCCTTCCAGCCGAAACTCGTGACGAAGTCGGGGATCCCGACCGGGATCACCACCAGCACCCCCCAGATCCGCCGGCCGGGGAGGCTCGTCCGCTCGACGAACCACGCGGCGAGCGTCCCGATCACCGCGCACACCAGCGTCACCACGGCGGTCAGGCTGACCGTGTTCCACAGCAGGGACGCCGTCAACTGGCGAAAGAGCAGCGGCCGCAGCGTCGCGGTCCCGTCCTGGGAGGCCTCGAGCAGGAGGAAGGCGAGCGGGGCGAGCGCGGCGACGGCGATCGCCGCGCCGATCAGGAGCAGCACCCACGGGGCCCGCGGCGGCCGGCCGCGACCCGGCCGGGGACCCCCGCCCGGGGCCCGGCGCAGTCCGCCGGTCGGCGGCATCGTCTTCGGCGCCGCGGCCATCCGCCCGCCTATTCCCGGCGGGCGGCCGGCGGCCGGCTCACAGGAGCTGGGCTTGCTGCAGCAGCCCGAGCGCCGTCGACCCGTCGCCGAGCTGCTCGATCGTGATCGGGTTCGGCCGCAGCGCAGCGAACGGCGTCTCCGGCTGGGCCGTCGTCACGCCCGAGCCGATCGGGTACTCGAAGCTGTCGGACCGGGCGATTATCTCCTGTCCGGCCTTGCTGACGAGGAAGGCGAGGAACTTCTGGGCGGCGGCCTGGTGCTTGCTCGACTTGAGGATCCCCGCGGCTGACACGTCGAGCACGTAGCCGGGGTCGCCCGGCGCGAAGTAGGCGATCGCCGAGTGGGTGTTCGCGACGCCGACCTCCGCCCGTGCGCGGTACCAGTAGTACTGGTTGATCACGCCGATCGCCGCCTGCCCGCGGTTGACCTGGTCGACGAGCGTCTCGTTGTCCGGGTAGTCGTGGCTCCCGGCGTTCGCCTTGAGGCCCTTCAGCCAGGCCACGGCGGCGGCCTTGCCGTGGGCGTCGGCGACCGACGTGACGATCGGCTGGAAATCCGTCTCCTGCGGCGCGAGTGCGAGCTTGCCCTTCCACGCCGGGCCGGCGAGCGCCATGATCGAGGTCGGCAGCTGGCTGGGCTTGAGCAGCTTCGTGTTGTAGATCATCACGCTCACCCTGGCCGACGTCCCGACCCACTGGCCGGCGGCCGAGTTGAACCTCGCCGGGGTCGCGGCGAGCGTCGACGGCAGGACCGGCGCGAGCAGGCCCTTCTCGCGGAGGTTCTCCAGGGCCGGGGAGTTCTCCGTGTAGAAGACGTCGGCCGGCGAGTTGGACCCCTCGGCGGCGATCTGCGCGGCGAAGACGTCCTCGTCGTCGTTGCGGGTGTTGACCTTGATGCCCGACTCCTTCTCGAATGCCTTGACCAGGGCGTCGGTCGTCTGCTCGTGCTGGCCGTTGTAGAGCGTCAGCGAGCCATTCGGCCCCGACGAGGACCCGCCACAGCCGGCGAGGAGTCCGACGGTCATGGCGAGAGCACCGGCCACGGAGGCGAGGCGCGCGCGTCCGACGAGGCGGGTGCGGCGTGGAGATCCGTCCGGGGGCTTTTTCACGGGCGGCACCGTACCACATATTAGGTGACCCTAAGGAGGGTGGACCCGAGGAGGGTGGTTGCTCGAGAGATGTCAGGCGGCGCTCTCCGCCGCCGGGGGACCCGTGGTCGCCGACGCGAGGACTCTTCAAGAAAAGTAGCTGACTGACTCACTCGACTTTCGCGGTTTAGAGGCCGGCGGCGGCCCAGGCGTGTTGGACGCCGGCGATTTCACTGGTCTTGGGGTCGGGTCCCGTTCCGGGTGATATTTCGTGGCGGCGGCGCTCGTGTGGCGGGGGCTTGGCCAGCGGGCAGTCGAGGATGATTGCCCGGGGCCGGGAGGTCAGAGGCGGGCGAGCTCTCTGCGGGGGGACTGGGTCGTGGAGCAGTGGACTCTCCAACGAAACTAGTTGACTGACTCAGGCAGCGATTTCGTGCTGAAGGTCTCAGCATCCTGCTCCGCCGCCGGGGAGGAGCCCAGTCGATCACATCCCATA
>DATCEH010000120.1:0-40537 GCA_036510225.1 Solirubrobacteraceae bacterium
GGTTCATTTCGGTGGGGCCACGGTCACCCCGTCAACGGTCAGTGCGACGGACGTCTCGGCGGCGGCTCCGGCCGGCGTGGGGACCGTCGATGTGAGCGTGACGACGCCGGCCGGGACGAGCCCGAGTGTGGCCGCTGACCGCTATGCGTATGCCGCGAGCCCTCCGCCGATCAACCCGCCGACCAGCCCCCCGACGACCCCCCCGAGCGCCCTGCCGACCAGCCCACCGCCGACCGGGCCGCCGGCGTCGCAGACCGGGCCGCCCGTCGTGGTCACCACCCTGAGCGCCGAGCTCACGGCGACCGTCAACCCCCAGGGTCTGGCGACGACCGCGCATTTCGAGTACACGCTCGTGCTCCCGGCGACCAGTCGCGCTCTGACGCTGACCGCCCGGACGCCGGAGCAGTCGGTCGGCGCGGACTTCGCCAACCACACCGTCACGGCCAGCGTCGCCAGCCTGCAGCCCAACAGCCGCTACCGGGTCCGCGTGGTGGCCACGAACTCGTCGGGCGCGACGGCCGGCCGCGAGACGGCGTTCGACACGGCGGCGGATCCGCCGCCGCCGCCGCCCGTGCTCGACAGGACGTTCAACGCCGCACCGGTCAGCGGCGTCGTCTACGTCCGGCTGCCCGGCGGGGCCGTCGAGCCGCTGACGGACGCTCGCCAGCTCCCCGTCGGAACGACGTTCGACACGCGGCGGGGCATGGTCGAGCTGACGACCGCCACGCAGAAGCCGGGGTCAGATCGGCACGGCAGCTTCGGCGGCGGGCGCTTCAGACTGCTGCAGAGTCGGGCCGCCGGTGACCTGACCGAGCTCCAGCTGATCCTCGACAGCACCGCCCGCAGGGTTTGCGCGACCGCGACCGCGGCCGCGCGCGTGCCGACCCGTGCCAAGCGGGCTCTCCCGAGGACCGACCTCGCCCTGCTGCACTCGAGCGTCAAGGGCCGATTCGAGACTCGCGGGCGCTACAGCTCGGCGACCGTGCGCGGGACGGTCTGGACGACGGCCGACCGCTGTGACGGGACCCTGACGATCGTCCACCGGGGCGTCGTCGAGGTCGACGACCTGGCCCGCAGGCACAAGGTCGCCGTCCGCGCCGGGCACAGCTACCTGGCCAGGGTGCCGTAGCCTCGCCCTCCGTCCGGCGGGCTCGCCGTCACGTCGTCAGGGCTCGATCGCCGGCGCGACGGCGTCGCCCGCCGCGAGCGACCAGAGCTTGACCTTCGCCTCCCGGCCACGGACCGCGTATTCGTCGACGTAGCGCAGGTCCTCCGGCGGCCGGCTGAGGAGCGCTCGTGTCGCGTCGGTGAAGAGCAGCTGGTGCGGTGTGTCCTTCGTGACCCCCTCGATGCGCGCCGCCGTGTTCGTCGTGTCGCCGATCGCCGTGTATTCGAGCCGCCGCTCCGAGCCGACGTTGCCGGACATCACCGGGCCGCTGTTGAGGCCGATCCCGATCCGGAACCCGTCGCCGAGGCCTTCGTCTCGAAGCCAGGCGTTGAAGCGCGGCAGCCGCTCGTCGAGCATCTCCCGCGCGGTGGCCAGCGCCCGATCCGCGTGGTCGCTACGCTCGATCGGCGCCCCGAAGACGGCCATGATCCCGTCGCCCATGTAGGCGACGAGGGTTCCCCCGTGGTCGAGGATCGCGTCGCTCATCGAGCTGAGGTACTCGTTGAGGATGCCGATCACCTGATCCGGCGGGAGCTTCTCGGCGAACGTCGTGAAGCCGCGCAGATCGCTGAACATCACGGTGCAGACGAGCTGGACCCCGCCGAGCCGGAGGCCGTCGTCGGTCCGGGCGAGCACTTCGCTGACGACGTTCTCGGGGACGAAGCGGCTGAACAGGTCGCGGACTCGTTCGCGCTCGAGCGCGGCCGTCGCATAGTGGACGCCGAGCGAGCCGGACGCGTTGAGCGCGAGGCCGGCGACCGGGTAGACGAACGTCAGGATCAGGCCGGCGTCGAACGCCAGCTGGCAGGCGATCACGAAGGCAGCGCCGATCCCGAGCGCCAGGCCGAGCGCCCGCAGCGGGGACAGCCGCAGGCTGGCGAGCGGAGCGGCCAGTCCGAGCAGGAGGATCAGGGCGACGTCGAGCCAACCCGGCGCACCCGTCAGAGGCAGCCCGCGGCGGACGGTCTCGAGAGCGTTGGCCTGGACCTCGACGCCCGGCATCAGCGGGCCCACGGAGGTCGTGTGGACGTCCTGGAGCGACGGGGTCGATGCGCCGACGAGGACGATCTTGCCCGTGAAGAACCCGCGGGGCACCTGGCCGTGGAGGACGCTCGCGAACGACACCGACGGGATCGTCCCGGCCGGCCCGTAGTAGTCGATCCAGGCCGGCCGGCCGCCGAACAGCGAGGCCGTGACCGGCTTGCGCGCGGCGGCGGCCGCCGTGACGACGGCGAACGTGTCGAGGTCACCGGTCGCGAAGCTGACCTGCCGGACGGCGCCGTCCGGGTCGGTCGGCAGGTTCGCGCTCGACGGGCGGACGCCGATCGACCGCAGGAGGGCCGGGTTGCCGCCGAGAATCCGCGTCGCTCCGCTCGCGTCGGTCTCGGTCGTGTCGAGCACGACCGGGACTCCGGCGCTCGTCGCCCCGTAGATCGACTCGGCCAGCGAGACGTCCTCGTGGGGGTTCTTCGGCATCTCGGTGAACTGGACGTCATAGCCGATCGCCTTCGGATGGTCGGCGACGATGTGGTCGATCACGGCGGCGTGGAGCTGGCGCGGAAACGGCCACTGGTATTCGGGCAGTGCGTCGAAGGTCGCGTCGTCGATCTCGACGAGGACGACGTCCTTCGGCGGGGCGTGGGTCCCCCGGATCGAGAAGCGTGCGTCGACGCTTCCGAGCTCCTGCCCGCCGAGCACGTTGGTCGCGTAGGCGACCAGCACGAGCCCGGTCAGGCCGCCGCCGACCCCGAGCAGGAGCATCGTCCGTCGCCGCCGCGCCCTGGGCGACCCGCCCGAGCGCCGGTGGCCGAGGCGCGCGCGCAGCCGTCGGCCGAGGCCCGCGCCCAGGCCTGCCGGTCTCACCCGGCCGCGCTCCCGGCCAGGAGGGCGAGGCCGAAGAGCGCGAGCAGGTGGAAGGTCTGGTCGACCGCCTGGTCGACCGCCGGGACGCTGCCCGGCTCGAGGTGCTTGACGCGGCTCATGTAGAACCCGATCGCCCGTCCGTCGTCCTGGAGGAGATGGGGGACGCCAACCAGCAGGGCCGCCCAGACGATGCCCGCCCCGAGCGACGGGACGAGCCAGACGAGGGCAGGACCGAAGGCCAGCATGTAGGTCGCGATATGCGTGCACAGCGCCCTACGGGGAGCCCCCGATCGGGTCAGGCCGCCGCGCTTGTGGCGGGCCTGCCAGTCGGTCTGCAGGAGGTAGTCGCCGACCAGGTGGCTGAGGACAAAGACCGCGAAGCACGCCACCCATCCCATGTCCGCGAGCTTACCCGCGGCGTCCGTCAGGCCGAATAGGTTTACGTGGTGATCGTCGCGTCGACGGGAGCACGGAATGGCTGAGTCAGGGCATACGAGCCGGCAACCACACCCTGGCGCGGCCCAGGTCGGCCGGTCCGCCCGCATGCTCGCCGGCGGGGCCATCGCGTTCGCCGTCCTGCTCGGCGCGGCGTCGACCGTCCGGGCCGGCGAAGGTCCGCAGTCCGCCGCGGATGCCGTCGCGACGGTCTCGCTCTCGAGTCGCGTCACGCCGGCGACCCTCGGCCTCGGCGGCGGTTTCTCCGACGCGGCGACCCTGACAGCGCCGCCGGGCGGCCCGCCGCCGAGCGGGACCGTCACCTTCAGGGTCTACGGTCCGGCCGATCCCAACTGCACCGGCCCGGTGGTGTTCAGCTCGACGAACACGCTCGCCGGGGCGACCACGCCGTCGAGCAGCTTCACTCCACCGTCGCCCGGCACCTACGAGGTGATCGCGATCTACAGCGGCGACACCAACTACGGCTCGGTGGCCACGGCCTGCGGCGATCCCGCGGAGGTCGCGGTCGTCGGCCTCGGGCCGACGCTCACCGGCCTCAGCCCGAGCTCCGGTCCGGCCGGCGGCCTCGACACGGTGACGATCACCGGGTCCGACCTGACCGGCGCCAGCACCGTCAACTTCGGGGGCGTCCCGACCCTGGCCACTGTGATCGGCTCGACCGAGGTCATCGCGACTGCGCCGGCCGGCAGCGGCTCCGTGAACGTGACGGTGACGACGCCGTTCGGGACGACACCGATCGTCCCCGCCGACGTCTACACCTATGCGGCCGCGGCGCCGGCCGGTCTCCCGTCGACGGTCATCGTCACCGCGATCGCGGCGCATCCGCCGGTCGTCGAGACCGGCTCGACGACGAAGATCACCACGTCGACCGCTCGGTTCACCGGGACCGTCGATACCGACGGGCTCGTCGGGAGCGCCCGCTTCGAGTACACCGTCAGGCTCTCGGGCGGTGCCTCGATCACCGGCCGGACGGCCGATCGGCCGGTCGGCGTTCTCGGCGCCCTGGTCACAGCCGACGTCGCCGGGCTGCTCCCCGACAGCCGCTACCGCGTCCGCCTCGTCGCCACGAACGCCGCGGGCATCACCGTCGGAGCGGCGACGAGCTTCACCACCGCGGCGAGTCGCTCGCCCGCGCGGCCGGTGCTCGGCAGGACGTTCAACGCCACGCCGATCAGCGGCCTCGTCGACGTCCGGCTCCCCGGGGCCGGCCAGCCCGTCACACCGCTGACCGACGCCCGCCACCTCCCCGTCGGCACGACCCTCGACACCCGCCACGGCGCCGTCCGGCTGACCGTCGCCGCGACGAGCCCCGGAACGGACCGATCGGGCAGCTTCTCCGGGGGAACGTTCACCGTGTCGCAGACGTCCGCGACCCGCGGGCTCGCAGAGCTCCGCCTGGTCCGGGCGAGCACCGCCCGGAGGATCTGCGCCCCGAGCGGCGCCCAGACCGCCCTCGGGCTCGTCCGGGCCGTCGTGACCGGGCGCTTCGAGGTCCGCGGGCGCTACGGCTCGGCGACCGGGAGCGCGGCGACCTGGACGACGACCGATCGCTGCGACGGGTTGTCGGCTGCGGTCGCCCACGGTCTCGTCGAGGTCTCAGACCCGGGCCGGGGGCGCACGGTCGCCGTCCACGGCGGCAGTACGTACCTCACCAGCGGGCCCTGACCGACCGGCCCACCGGCAGCGCGGCGGCGCCGCCACTTGACACGCCCGAGGTGAACCTCATAAATTAGGTCGACAATATGGATATTCGCGCTTCGGCCAAGCTCAACGGTGCTCCCCGGCGTCTCGCCGGCCTGATCATCGTCCTCGTCGCGCTGGCGTCGCTCGGCGGCGCCCCGCTCGCGGCGACTGCGTCGAGTCCCCCCGCGAGGGCGGCGGATGCGGCCGTGGCCGAAGGCGTCGCCGTCGCGACGCAGGCCAAGTCGCCGAAATCGAAGCACAAGTCCGCCGCCAGGAAGAAGCCGGCGAAGAAGAAGCCGGCGAAGAAGAAGAAGAAGCCGGCCAAGCGGAAGCCGAGCCCGCCGGTGCCGGCCCCGGCCCCCGTCAGCTACGGCACGCCGCTGGTGGGCACGTTCAAGATCGCTCCCGGCGCTTTCTCGGCCACCGGCGGCCCGGCGGGCTCCTACCTGCGAATGGTCCTCGCCGGCGGCACGATCGCAGCGGGACCCTACTTCGACAATCTGTTCTCCGGCTCGTCGGACAAGACCTACACGTTGATCACTCCCGGGAGTGACGGCGGTCTCCTCACGGGCTCCTACCAGCCGGCGCCGAGCCCGGCCTTCGGCGGGCTGCTCAACAGCGCCCTCGCCAATCGGATCATGGCGCCCCAGGCATTCGAGGGGATCAACTTCAGCGTGTCCACCCAGCCGGTCGATCCCCAGACCGGTCAGGCGGTCCCGCCGCCGGGGATCAATGATCTCGACGGGAAACTCGACGGCGAGGTTGCCGCCGTGACTGCCGAGTGGGCGAACAACTACTTCAACCAGGGAACCCCGAAGCCCGACGGCAGCACGCCGGGCCTGACGCAACCGGTCACCGGGACCTACGACGCGGGCACCGGCGCGTACGTGCTCGAGTGGGCGAGCACGATCGTCGGCGGCCCGTTCAACCACTTCACCGGCTACTGGCACCTCGCCGGGACCTTCCAGCCGAGCAACTGAGGGCTCCTGGTGTTCTCGTGCATCGCGACGGCGCGCGGATGACCGGCGGCTGGAGGTCCGGCGACCGGGCACCCCGGTGGGTGCTCGCCGTCCTCGTCGTCGCCGGGCTCGCGCTGATCGCCCTGCCCGTCGCGTTTGGGATGTTCAGCCGCGCGCCGAAGGGCGCGACGATGCTCGCCGACTTCAAGCCGTTCATGACGACCGCCAGGCTCGACGGGTTCCGTCGGGACATCCGTGAGGTCAACGACGGTGTGCGCGAGAGCAACACGAAGGTCGCCGCCCTCCTCACGAAGACGGCGCCCGCCGGCTCGCACAGCGACTTCGCGAGGCGCTTTCCCGAGTTCGCCGACTTCGAACCCCAGTGGCCGCCGATCAACGCCCACATGACAAGCCTGATCGTGCGGATCCAGAGCAACCTCCCGAACTACCAGGCGATGGCCGCGCTCCCCAGCTTCACGCTCTTCCCCTGGTTCTTCGCGATCCCCGGCGTCCTGCTGCTGGTCCTGGCCGGCCTCGCCCTGAGCTCGCTGCCCTGGCGGCGGCGGATCCGCGTGTTCGTCGCCGTCCTCGGCATTGGACTGGTGCTCGCACCGGTTGCCGTCCAGATGTTCAGCCGGGCGCCGGCCGGCGCGAAGATGATGTCCGCCTTCAGGACGATCGAGACCCGCCATGAGGTCGAGACGATCCAGGGCTACTTCGGCACGATCGGCCTCGTCCAGGGCGCGATCCGCCTCCAGCTCGCGCCGGCGCTCAAGCGCGCCGGCCTGACGTCGGCCGAGACCGCCCGTCGGTTCCCGGCGTTGACCGACCTCGACCGCAGCTGGGTCGGAATCCTCAGCGACATGACCCCGATGATCGGGGCGATGAGCGACAACGTCGACAACTACCAGGCGCTCACCGCACTCCCATCGTTCCGGGTCTTTCCGTGGATCTTCGTCGCGATCGGCCTTCTGGTGGCCGTGACAGCGGTCGCGGCCGGCCCCCGGCGCCGTCGGAAGGCCGACGCGACGGACCGACTGAGCCCCCAACCACGAGGAGCAACATGACTCGTCTCTCACCCCGACTGGCCGCGCTTGGTGTCGCCGGCATCGCCGCGATCGCAGCGGGGATCGGCACCGCGGCCAGCGGCGCCGTCGCGGCCGCCGCGGCGCGTGTCGCGGTCAGCAAGAGCCTGGTCGGGACCTTCAGGATCACGGCCGGTCGCTACGCCGGTGGCAAGGCCGGCGGCTCCTTCCTGCGGATGGTCCTGCCGGGCGGCGGCAAGTACTTCGACAATCCGGATTCCCGGTCGCCCGACAAGTCGTACACGCTGATCGGTCCCGGCGGCCAGGGCGGACTCGCGACGGGCCGCTACCAGCCGAATCCGTCGCCGGTCTTCGACGCAAACGGCGACGCTCGCGTCAACGCGATCATGAGTCCCCAGTCGTTCGACGGGATCGCGTTCAGCGTGGCGTCGGTCGCCAAGAACCCCCAGACCGGCGCCAAGAACCCGGTCCCGTCGATCCGGCTCACCGGCGACACGCTGAGCGGCCAGGTCGACGCGGTCACCGCGGAGTGGAACGGCCAGTACTTCGCCCAGGGATCGAGCTCGGTCAAGGGTCGCTACAACCCGAGGACGCGCGCCTTCCTGCTGACCTGGTCGAGCCCGATCAGCGGCGGGCCCTTCAACGGATTCACTGGCTCATGGCATCTGCAGGGGACGTTCGTCCCGAGCTGATCGGCTGACCTCGCACAGCGCCGGCCGCAGTTGGGCACGGTGCTCCCGGGGCCGCACGCCGGCCAAGAGCATAATCTCGACCGAGATTGTGTAGATTACGGGCAGGGAGTTGTGAAAGCCGGCCGTAGGAGGAACCGGCGAGCGGATTGTGGCCCCGGATGGGGAACGAAAAGGAGGCGGTATGTCGTTGTTCGCAGGCAAGGGGAGACGAACGACAGGGGAGGAGCCAGCGGCCTCGGCGGCTGGCGGTCGCCGACGCGTCGGACGGCGGGCCCGGGCTACGCTCGCACTGCTGGCCCTCGTGGTCGGGGGTCTGGTCCTCAGCGGGGCGGCGTTCGGCTCAGACAACGCCGTCGAGAATCTGCTCGCCGGCATTCCGAACGGCCAGGGCGGAACCGGGGAGTCCAACGACCCCGGTCTCGGCGACCTGCCGATCGACCCGGCCTGGCTCGTCAACACGCTCAGCCGCGCGACGACCCTGACCTCGGTCAAGAACAACACGATCCCCGGCGCGATCGCCTCACGCGACGCGGCGACGGCCGCGTGGAAGACCGCCGAGGCCGCCTACGAGGCCCACACGGGGCCGCAGCCGAGTCCTCTGGCCAAGCCCGAGTACCTGCTGATGTGGTCGGCCAAGCAGAACGCGGCTGACGTCTACGGCTCGGAGGTCGGCGACTTCCTCAACCAGCTGACCGTCAACCCGCAGGGCCTGCTCGACCTGCTCAATCCCCAGTTCCTCCCCGGCCTCGACGGCTGGCAGGTCATCGACGCCCGCAAGTTCAACATCGACGGCACGTCGAACCCGACCTACGGGACGGTCGTCAACTTCGTCCAGCTCCCGCTCCCCTGGGGCGTCGAGACCGAGGCTCACCACATGCAGTACCAGTGGGAGGACGGTCAGCCGATCATCGCCGGCGGCCTGTTCAACTCGGCGACCTTCGTGCTCGACCCGTCCGACATCCCGAACCTCACGCTCAAGAACATCATCCCCCTGACGCAGGTCCTCGGCGGGAGCATCCCGGACGCGTACGACGCGGTCGGCAACGGCGACTTCATCGGGACGTACATGGGCGGCCCCGAGCCGAACTTCGGCGGGTCGCCGGGTGAGGTCGTGACCTTCAAGCCGGATCCCACGAAGGGTCTCGTCGTCGCCAGCCAGACACCGGCCGGCAACGTCGAGGGCGACGCGCTCGGACCCACGAGTACAAGGCCACGGTGACGGTCCAGTGTCCGGACCTCGTCAGCGCTCACAAGAACACCAGGATGACCTGCCACGCGACGGATGCCGGCGTTCTCCACAACGTGGCGGTCACCGTCAAGGACGACCAGGGCAGCCTCGCCTACCGGCTCGAGTAGCGCGCGCCGCCGGCGACGCGGCACGGGGCTGGGGCGACGTGGCGCTGCCCGGTTTCGTGGGGTACATGTCGTCGGCATGATGATCAGAAGCCGGGCAGCACGATCCCATCGACCTCGGCGTCGAGGGAGCCGAGCGAGGTCGACGAGTGTTGGGGATCGGGCTGCGGTCAGGTCACGGCGAACGCGACGCTGAGGGCCGGGCTGGCCGGGGTCGCTCGCAGGGCGTAGGACCCCGCCGTGAGGGCGTGGCCGGCGACGCGTCCGCTGAGTCGCAGCTGCTGGGCGCCGACCCGGCCGGCGTACCGAAAGCTTCCGAGCGAGACCGATCGGGTGCAGGGGCGCGTGCGGGCGGGAATCGCTCGAGGTCCCGAAATGAAGAACTTGATCATTATCTCACCATTCTAGTGGTCTTTGCCGTATCCTGGCGCTCATGAGCGAGCCGGTTCGGGCCTCGAGATCTGGTGAGCCGGAGCTGTGACCGGCCGGCCGGCGGTCGATGTCGTGCTGCCGTTCCGCGGGTCGGATGAGCACCTGGTCCAGGTCGCCGAGCGCCTGGCGGGCCTGATGCTGCGCCCTGGCGACACCGTGACGATCGCCGACAACCGTCCGGGGGCGTCCGTCTCGCGGACACTCCGGGGCGTCCAGATCGTCGGAGCCGGCGACGTCCAGACCTCCTATCACGCGCGCAACCGCGGCGCGGCGGGCGGCAGCGCGGCGTGGCTGCTCTTTCTCGACGCCGACGTCTCGGTCACGTCCGACCTCCTGGATCGCTATTTCGACCCGGGCCCGGGCGATGCCGTAGGCGTGCTGGCCGGCGGCGTGATCGACGAGCCGCCGAGCGGCGACGGGCGGTCGGTTGCCGAGCAGTACGCCTGGCTGAAGTCGGCGATGAGCCAGGAGGTCACACTCGCCGACGACGACTGGCCGTTTGCCCAGACCGCCAACGCCGCCGTTCGCCGAGCGGCCTTCGCCGAGGTCGGTGGATTCGAGCCGGCCGTGCGCTCCGGTGGTGACGCAGACCTGTGCTTCCGCCTGCGGGCCGCCGGCTGGACGCTCGAGCGGCGTGATGCTGCCGCCGTGACCCACCGGGCCCGGCCGACCGTCGCCGGGATGCTCGCCCAGCGCGCCCGTCACGGAGCCGGGGCCGGCTGGCTGGCGCACCGCTGGCCGGGGGCCCTCCCGCGTCGCCGGTGGCCGGGCCTGGCGTGGTGGAGCGCCCGCCGGGTCGCGCGTGGTCTCATGGCCGCCGCTTCCGGCGACCGTCGGGGCGCCGTGGTCGGGCTGCTCGACGGTCCGGCCGTCTGGGCGTTCGAGCTCGGCCGGCTCCTGCCCAACCGGCCGCTGGCCGGACTGAGGGCGAGCACGGGTCGTCGTGAGTCTCACGCGGCGCTCAGCCCGACGACGGGCAGTGCTTCTCGGGCGACCTGACGTGTCCCAGGTCGCCCGAGCGCACCGGCTCAGCCGCCGTCGAGCAGCCCGCCCTGGCCCAGCAGCTCCTCGATCAGGTCCGTCACGAGGCCGGGGCTCGGCGCCGAGCTCTCGCTCGGGCCGGGGATCACCCAGTCGAGCGGGCTGATGTCACGGGTCGCGTGATCGGCGGCGCTCGCCCTCCTCGCGTGGTGTCGCGTCGGTGCCTTGGCCTGCGCGGCGGCAGCCCCGCCACCGAGTGTGAGGGCCAGCGCGGCTGCGCTGGCGAGGGTCATGTTCTTCTTCATCGCGCCGCTCCCGTCAGGTCGCCTGCGGGCATCGCAACCCCGCCCTGCCGCAGATCATCGCACATTTCGCATTGTTCTTATGAAGAATCACTCATTTGGCGATGAATCCGGCCGCCTTGACCGCTGCGAGGACCCTGCTCGCGGTGTACGGGTCGTCGAATGCCCCGTTGGGATTGATCCGGTAGCCCGGCGAGTTCAGAATCGTCGCGACGGCTGCGGTGTGGCGGGCCTCGACCGTGATGATCGACAGTGCTGTTGCCGCGACGGCCGGGTCCTTGAGGTTGGCGGCCTGGCCGGCATAGGCGTGGACGCCGGTGTTCTCGAGCGCGAACGCCGTCTCGAGGAAGCTCGTCACGAGGGTGTTGGCCCCGTTGAAATCGAACGTCGGCTTCGCCACGGGCTTGCCGCCGAGCCGCTCGACCGTGGAGCGGACCTTCTTGACGTGCCGGTTCTCGTCGAACACCGCCACCGCGAGAAAGGTCGCGGTCTGCGGGTCGAGACCGGTCAGGTTGACCGCTGCCCCGTTGTAGAAGGCCGACTCGAGGTACTCGAGCGTCAAGGCGAAATTGAGGATGCCGACGTCGCCCTTGCCGAAGCTCGCCGGCGGCCGAGTGCTGCTCGCCGCGTCCGCGACCCCGCCGCCCAGGCCGCCCAGCATCGCCCCTCCGCTGAGCGCCACGCCGGCGGTCCGCACGCGGCGCAGGAAGTCCGCGCGGGTGTCGCCCTCGCGCTCGAGTCCCACGACCGCCGCCTCCAGGCTCTCGGCGATCGCCCCGTCGCGGTCGGTCTCGTCCAGCCGTATCCGGAAGCTCATCTTCGGCCGTCCTCCGTTTGTGTGGCCCGCGAGTTGACACGGGCACTATTAGTAGTATTGTCGATCAACATTATGAGGTTTGCAAGCCGCCAGCTCAAACCGATCGCGACAGAACGATGTTCGCCGGCCTGACGACGCCCCCCGGCCGAGCGATCGCTCGGCCGTCGGCGGGTCATATCGAGTGAACCTCTGTCCCGCCGGGCGCCGGCCCGGCAACAGCCGAAGGAGCATCCTGATGAGCGCTCAGATCCTGATCACCGACCCGCTCGGACTGCGGGTCACTCAAGTCGGCGACGGCCCCGACGTCCTCCTGATCGGCGGCCTTGCCGACGCGAGCGCCGTCTGGGACCCGCAGGTCGCCGGTCTCGCCCACAGCTTCCGCGTGACGCGCTTCGACGCCCGTGGGATTCCCGGCGCCCCGACCCCGAGCGGCCCGTACAAGCTGCGAAGCCTGGTCGCCGACGCGGTCGCCGTGCTCGACGCCGGCGGCATCGATCGTGCCCATGTCGTCGGCAGCTCGTTCGGCGGCGTGATCGCCCAGCAGCTCGCGATCCACCATCCCGAGCGGGTCGCGAGCATCGTGCTCGGCGCCAGCTGGGCTCGCCCCGACAGGGCCCTTCGGGCGCTGCTCTCGACCTGGCGGTGGGCCGCCGACCGGGCGGGATCGCTGGGTGACGTCCTCCAGGTCGCATACACCTCGACGTATGGGGCGAGCGCCTGGAACGGCGGGCTCGTCGACCGGCGGATCGCCGCCGCGGAGGCAGCCGCCGTGCGGACCGGCGACCCGTGGAGGTCGGCCCGCGAGGCCTTCATCTGGACGTCCTGGGCCGCGCTCGAGCACGACGGGACCGAGCGGCTTCCCGGTGTCCAGGTCCCCGCGCTGGTGATCGCCGGCGCCCGCGACCTCGTGCTCGCCGCTCACCACGGCCAGCAGCTCGCCGCGCTCCTCCCAAACGCCCGCCTCGAAGTCGTCGCCGACGCCGGCCATCGGCCGTTCGAAGAGCAGCCGGCAGTCTGCAACGCTCTGCTCGGACGATTTCTCGTGCGGAGCTCGCTCCGCGATCCGGTCCCCGCATGACGGGAAGCTGGCCGACGCCACACCTGCTGCGGCCGTGGAGGTATCGGTGAGGCCGGCCGACCAGCGGACGACGACCGGCGAGTCGTCGGAGATGGAGGTTCACGGGAGACGGATCAGGCTCCGCTACCCGAGGCCGGACGACGCGACGGCCCTCTACGAGCTGGCACGCGACGACGAGGTCACCCGCTACTTCTCCTGGGGGCCCTACCAGGCGGTGTCGGAGTCGGCCGCCTGGGTCGCAACGCTGCCTGCCCGCCGCGCGTCGGGCGTCGCGCTCGAGCTGGCGATCACCGATCTCGCCGACCGACCCCTGGGGATCACCCTGCTCTCCGAGTTCTCCGCCCGCGACCGGCGCGCGGTCGTCGGGACGTGGCTCGGTCGGGCCCACTGGGGGACAGGCGTCAACCGCGACGCCAAGGCGCTGATCGCCAGGCTCGCCTTCGACACGCTCGGAGTCGAGCGGCTCGGCGCATATGCCGATGTCCGCAACGGCCGGTCGCACGCGGCACTCGAGCGGATCGGCTTCACCCGCGAGGGCGTACTCAAGGCGTTCCACCGCCACCCGAGCGGGCCTCGTGACGTGGCGACCTACGCGATGCTCCGCGACGAATGGCGGGTCTCACAGCTCGCCCGCGTAACGGCCGTCGTGTCAGGCGACCCGCCGCCGGAGTTCGTCGCCGGCCCGAGCGAGAAGGCCGGCGACGACCCCGACTCTGGCGCGCCCCGCGACGACCGAGAGGGTCCGATCGCGCGGCGCGCCAGGCGAGCGCCCGGCTAGTTGCCGAAGCCGAGCACCCGGGCGAAGCGTCCGCCGGCGGTCGACCCCGAGCCCGCGGCCGAGCCGGAGACGCCGGCCGAGCCCGAGCCTGAAGCCCCGTCCACCTCGTGGAGCTTGCCGGTGTGGACGTCGTAGACGAAGCCGCGGACCGAGTCCTTCCGGGGGATGAACGGGCTCGCCTTGATCCTGGCGATCGACTGCCGTACGTCCTCGTCGAGGTCGGGGAAGGCTTCGGCCGGCCACTCCGGCTTGATCCCCACGTCGTCCTGGATCGAGCGCTTGAACTCGTCGTCGGTGAAGGTCAGCATGCCGCAGTCGGTGTGATGGATCAGCACGATCTCCTCGGTTCCGAGCAGGCGCTGGGAGATCGCCAGCGAGCGGATCTCGTCGTCGGTGACGACGCCGCCGGCGTTGCGGATCACGTGGGCGTCGCCCTCCTTGAGGCCAAGCACCCCGTACGGGTTGAGGCGGGCATCCATGCACGCGAGGACCGCGACCTTGCGGGCCGGCGGCAGCGGGAGGTGGCCCTTGTCGAAGGACGCCTCGTAGGCACGTGCGTTTTGGAGCAGTTCGTCAGTGGTACTCATCGTCTACCTCCATTCGGTCGGTTCTCGACGAATTCTATCTAATCTCGATCGAGTTTATGAACATTTAGATTGGACCCGTCTTCGGCCCGATCTGGTCGGCCGGATTGACGCGGTCGAGCGTCGAACGGGCTATCTCACCAATTCAGTGGTCAATGGCCCGCGGGTTCGCTATCCTCGAAGTCATGAGCGATTTCCTCTCGTTTCCGAACCCCGTCAACGAGAAGGCCGCCCGCGTCGTCGCCGGCGTCGTCGTCCTCCTGTCGGTCGTGACGCTCGCGACCTCCTGGTACTGGCTGCTGGCCGTGATCGCCTACGGATTCGTCGCCCGTGTCCTGACCGGGCCGACGCTCAGCCCGCTCGGCCGGTTCGCGATGAACGTCGCCGCCCCCCGGCTCGGTCCGCCCAAGCCGGTCCCCGGCCCGCCGAAGCGCTTCGCCCAGGGGATGGGCGCGACGATGACGCTCGCCGGGGCGATTCTCGCCCTCGGCTTCGGCCTCCACACGATCGCCGACGGCCTGCTCGTCGCGATGATCCTCGCCGCCGGGCTCGAGGCCTTCTTCGCCGTATGCCTCGGCTGCCACATCTTCGCCCTGCTGATGCGGGCCGGCCTGATTCCCGAGGACGTCTGCGCCGACTGCGCGAACATCTGGGCTCGGCCCGCCGGCTCCGGCACTCCCAGCCCGACCGCATCGAGATGACGGCGGGCGAGCCGGCGCGGATCGTGCTGTCCCGTGCGGTGTCGAGTGTGATCGGCCGGGATCCGTTGACGAGGAACACGCGCGCTACGTCACGAAATAGTTGATTGACTCAGTCAGCTAATTTTTTCGGACACTCGACCGCCCACTCCCACAGGCGCCGGCCTCGCGCAGTGGCCGGAACCCCCCTCCTCCTCCTCGGCGTCGTGACGCAGCTCGCCGCCTGCGGCGGGTCAACCGCGCCAACCGGCGGGGCGTCTGCGCCGATCGGCACCGGCGGGTCGTCCGCGCGGAGCTCCCACGCGGCGACGACGCCGGGCCCCGCCGTCGCCTCGCTCTCACCGAAGCTCGAGCCGTGCGTCGAGCAGTGGAACGCCGCCGCCAACCAGATGGTCCGCTTCGGCTTCGACGGGGAGGTCCTCGCCGCGGGCAACACGCCCAGGCAGAAGATGCTCGTGACCCGGACGGCCGGCCGGTGCTCGCTCGTCTTCGCCGGGTCCAAAGCCGACCAGCCGCGGATCTGGTCGCGCGAGGCCGGGACCTGGTCGGCTCAGGCCGTCCTGGCAGGCGAGACGGCCCTCAGGGCGCAGGTCACGCAGGCGCTGGCCGATCCGAACGTCACCGCGGCGATCACGAGCCCGCCGGACGAGGAGGACACGACCGTCGGCGTGATCGTCCCACTACCCGCGAACCGGTAGCCGCCTATCCTTGGCGGGAGATGGGCCCCCGCTTCTCGATCGCCCATGTGACTCCCCACCCGTGGGAGGTTCGCAGCGAGCTGAACATCTACGTCGAGCGGGTCACCGGCGAGCTCGCCCGGCGGGGCCACAGCGTGATGATCGTCGCCCCGTCCGAGTCGGCCGACGTCGTCCGGGCTTCGCGCAAGGCGCTCCGCGACGCCCGCGATGACCCGCAGACCCTGCTCGGATCCGACGGCCGGCCGGCGGTCTTCGCGGCCGGCGAGGTGATCGCCGTCCCGACCACGCCCGGCCGCCGGCAGACCGGTCTGCCGGTCGACGTCGCCCGCACCGTCGAGGATCTGCTGGCGACGGTCTCACTCGACTTCGTCCACGTCCACGAGCCGTTCGCCCCGAGCACGGCGTCGGCCGCCCTGCGCCACTCGCGGTCGCTGAACATCGGCAGCTTCCACGCGCCGGCGGCCGGCCTCGTCTCGACCCAGGTCGCCCGCCGCTTCGTCGAGCTGTTCTTCGGCCGGCTCGACGCCCGGACGGCCAGCTACGCGGCGACCGGCGCGTTGATGGCCAAGCATTTCCCGGCCGACTACCGGGTGATCCTCCCCGGCGCCGAGCTCGATCCCGCCGTCCACCGCTCCACAGAATCACCCTCAGACGTTCCGGTACATGTCGCGTTCTTCGCGGAGGAGGAGCGCGGCGCCCTCCGCCTCTTCCTCCGGGCGCTCCGCCGACTCGAGCACAACCCCGGGTGGCGGGCGACCGTGCTCAGTCCCCGTGGCGGGACGACGAACGTCGCGCTGCGGGCGAGCCTGCGCGAGCGGGTCCGCTTCGCGACACCCGACGAGCTCGACCGCGACCGCCTGCTCGCCGACGCCGAGATCCTCGTCTGCGCGTCCGACGGCCAGGCACCCGCCCCCGACCTCCTGGTCCGGGGGCTGGCCGCCGGGGCGGTTCCCCTGGCGGCCCGCCTCCCCGTCTACGAGGAGGTCCTCGCCGACGGCGAGCGCGGTCGGTTCTTCGAGCCCGGAGACGCCGACACCCTCGCCGGCCAGCTCGAGCGCCTGCTCGGCGACCAGGCGCTCCGCGATCGTCTCCGGCAGGCCGCCGACCCCCTGCGGGCCCAGCTCTCGTGGACACGGGTCGTCGACGAGCTCGAGGACGTCTACGAGGGGGTGGCCGCCCGTCGCCACGACACGACCGGCAACCCCGAGCTCCGGGCGAAGCTGTCGACCCGGCAGGTGATCGACGTCGACCTGCACATGCACACCGACCACTCCAACGACTGTGCGACCCCCGTCGAGGTGCTCCTGGCGACGGCGATCGAGCAGGGGCTCGGGGCGATCGCGATCACCGACCACAACGAGGTCTCCGGGGCGATCGAGGCGCAGGCGAAGGCCGACGGGATCAAGATCATCCTCGCCGAGGAGGTCAAGACCGCCAGCCAGGGCGAGGTGATCGGCCTGTTCCTGACCGAGAAGATCCCCCGCGGCCTGACGCTGGCGGAGACGGTCGCCGAGATCAAGCGGCAGGGCGGCCTGGTCTACGTGCCCCACCCGTTCGACCGGATGCACTCGGTCCCCGACTACGAGCACCTCCTGACGATCCTCGAGGATGTCGACGCGATCGAGGTCTACAACCCCCGCGTGGCGATCGGCTCGTTCAACGAGGAGGCCGCCCGGTTCGCCGCCAAGTACCGGATCGTCGCTGGCGCCGGGTCGGACTCGCACGTCGCCGCCGGCCTGGGATCCGTGCGGATCCGGATGCGCGACTTCGACGGCCCCGAGGAGTTCCTCGAGTCCCTGCGCGACGCCGACATCGTCACCAAGCCGACCAGCCTGCTCTACGTCCAGGCCCTGAAATTCCTCGAAACCAAGGCCACGCCACCCGGCGCGCGGCGGGCTCGGCGGGAGCGAAGGGTCCGCCGGGCGACGCGCAAGTCCTGATGCACGCCCAAGGACAAGCCGGCCCCCGGTCAAAAGAAGTCGGGCGGATGCAGATCACAGACGACCAGATCAGGGAGAAGTACCTCGAGCGGGCGATCCGCGAGCTGAACACCCTGACCCACGAGATCCAGGCCTGCACGACGTGTCCCCGGGGGTCGCTGATGCCGGTGCTCGGGTCAGGTCACCCGCAGGCGGACATCTTCCTGCTCAAGTACGCGCCGATGCCCTCGGAGATCGAGGAGGGCGTCGCGTTCTTCGGCCGCAGCGGCAACGCCCTGATGAAGTCGCTGCGTCGTCTCCAGATCGACCCACTCGCCGTGTACGGGACGCTCGCCGTCAAGTGCCCGGTGACCGACACTCAGTTCGCCGATCCCCAGTGCACGGGGCGCGTGCTCGACGAGATCGCGATCGTCTCGCCGAAGATGCTCGTCGTGATGGGCGACGACGCGCTCGACGTCTTCAACGGCCTCCGCCTGCCAGCCGCACGCGTGATGGAGCCCCTGCTCGGCGAGGTGCAGACGGTCACGCCGTCGATGGTCGGCCTCTACGTCCCGAACATCGACACCGCGCTCGACGACGAGCGCGCCAAGCGGATCTTCTGGTCGGCCTTCCGCGTGCTCGGCCGGTGGTACGCCGAGCTCCCGCCGTACTAACCTTCTCCGGCTGAGCACTCCCCTCGACACCCAGGGTCGCCTGGCCAGGCGGGAGGCCCGCCGGCGCGTGATCCGGCGGCGGAGGATCACGGCGATTCTGGCCGGTCTGCTCGTGATCGCCGTGCTCGCGGCAGCCGTCAAGCTGGTCTCGGGCGGCGGCGGCGGGGGTGGCGGCGCGACGCACGCAGCGATCGCCGGGACGCCGATCGGGTCGGCCGCCCGGAGTCCGACCCACGTCAGCACACGATCGGTCAAGCCGACCAAGGTCGGCGCCGCGGCCGGGACGGCGACGACCGCGGTGACCGGCACGAGCCAGGTGACCGGGCTGCCGAGCTCGGCCCAGCTGGCCGCTGACCCGGGGACGGGCAGGCCCGGGACGGCGGGGGTCCCGGTACTGATGTATCACGTGATCGCCGCACCACCGCCGGGCGCGCCGTTCCCCGGCCTGTATGTGACGCCGGACCTCTTCGCCGCCCAGATGCACGCCCTCCAGGCGGCCGGCTGGCACGGCGTGACACTCGACCAGATGGAGGCGTATTGGAAGCGGGGGGTGCCCCTGCCGAAGGGCAAGCCGATCGTCGTGAGCTTCGACAACGGCTACCAGTCCCAGTACACGAAGGCGTTTCCCGTGCTGCGGGCGATGGGCTGGGCGGCGGTCGAGAACATCCAGCTGACCGGCCTGCCGCCGTCGCAGGGTGGGTTCGTCGCCGGACAGGTCAAGGGGCTGGTGGCCGCGGGGTGGGAGCTCGACACGCAGGGCTTCAGCCACGCCGACCTCGTCAAGCTGAGTCCTTCGGACCTGCACTACCAGGTGGCGGTGTCGCGGACCGTGATCCAGAAGAAGTACGGCGTTCCGGTCAACTGGTTTTGCTATCCGTCGGGCCACTACGACGCCACTGTGGTGGCGGCGGTCAAGGCGGCCGGGTATCTCGGGTCGACGACCGTGGTCCCGGGGTGGGCCGGGCCGGGCTCGGATCTCGATCGCCTGCCGCGGTTGCGCGTGCTCGGGGGGACGGCGCCGGACGCGCTGCTCGCGCAGATCGCCGCGATCCGCTCCAACGGGCCGCCGCCGGCGTCATACGACCCGACGTAAACAGACTGGCGGGCCCTGGCGGGTCAAGTCTTGGCATTTGCCGCTGCAACGTGGGCGCGATCAAACCGGACAGGTCCTCGCCGGGTTCCGAAATGGGCTTTGAGCCTCACGGCGCCTGAAGGCTAACCTGGCGGATCCGGCTCTGGAGTGGCTACCCGGTAGCCCAATGCGTCCCGGGGGGAACCTCGGTGCTTTCGACGCGCCGGTTGGGCGCGTAATCTGACGATCGTGCCCTCGTCAAGTGAACGGCTGAACGATGTCGCTGAGCGGTTTGTCGCCGAGCTGATCGAGCGCGAGAGAAGTATCGAGGCCGTCGTCCTGTTCGGGTCAGTCGCTCGCGGGACCGCCGCGGAGGACAGCGACATCGACCTTCTCGTGGTGCCTCGCCGCAGATTGTCCGGGCGGGCGCTTAAGGCCTCCGTCGCATTTGGGTCGAAACCCCACCTTGCGGTGACATCGAGAACCTGGGATAGCCTCAACGAGCTACGCAATCTGGATTGGTCATTCGTAATGCACCTCGCCGCGGAGGGCCGCGTGCTTTACGACCCGGGTGACGCCATTCCCGCAGCGTTGGCGGTCTCGCCCCCAACGAGCGCCGTGATCGCCGACGAGATCCGGCGGGCCGGCGTGCGGCTAGATCAATTCGACAACCTCGCGCCGTACGGCGGCCACTACCTCCACGTGTTCGCTCATATCTACCGGATCACCAAGGCCGCAGCGATGCTCGCCTGCATTCGGGCGGGGGTCGAGGAGTACGACCGCGGGCGTGCGCTTGCGTGCGTCGGTCACGTCTACCCAGGAACTGCGGAAACCGTCGCTCTTCTCGGACGGTTGGAGCCGTTCTACCTCAGGACAGAAGCGCGCGGTGCGGACTTACCATGGTCGCCCACGGGTGCACGGCGGCAGATCGTCGATGCGCTTGAAGCTGTTCGACATCTCGTGGCCGTCACGTCGGAGTAGGGCGCCGTTTCGCTCATGAAAGCCGTCGTCTTCGAGCTCCTGGCACCCGAGATTGAGGCTCTGGTCGCTCGCGAGACATCTCCCGACGACCCTCTCGGGAAGGACTCGCCCGTGCTCGCGTTCTTCTACGCCGTATATGCGGAGCTCTTTGCATCGCTGGGACTGGCGACCGAGATCGCGTTCGACGCCGCGACCAAGCAACGGGCGTTTGCTGCCGAAGAAAAGGCGGTCGTTGATGGCCGGATCGGCCTGGCCGAGGTGTTCCGGCTCTTCGGCGTACTGTGCGATCTCTACCCAGACGTGCTGGGCGTGGAGTACGGCGGCGACGATCAGGATTTTGAAGAGGTGCGCGCGGAGCTAGTCCCGGAGCTCCTATCCCAACTCGCCGAAACCGGCTCGGACTTGCACAATGACACCTTCGCTGCCGCGGCTCAGGGGACTCTACGGGCGTACGAGGCGGCTCTGAGAGGCCCCCAGGCCCAAGGTGAGGCTTGATGTCAGGCGACGACCCGGGGGCCGTGAGACCGCCTCGCGACAGCATTTCGGGCGCGTTCGACCGTCGCCTGAGCGACGCCCTCGCCCTCGTCGAGGCTGAATACCTCGCTACAACGGCATACGTCGAGCGGATAAGCCGGACGATTCAGAACGGCCGTACGTTTGGCCTGACCGCGGTCGGCGGCGTGGTCACCCTGGCAATCCAGCAAGAGGCGGCAACAATCGCGCTCCTCGCCGTGCCCCTCACATTCATGTTCGCCTTGGTCGATGGCTATCAGAGCTTTCAGTATCAAAACGCGGCCGCGCGACTCCGCGCGATCGAGCTGATACGGCAAAGTCGCATCAGTATGACGTTGCGCGGCGACAGGCCTCCCGAACAGTCGGAGCGGCGGCTGAGGAGCCGGATCAACCAGTTGAACGCAGGTCCGTACCAGGAGGAGCTGCGCGGCTTTGGGCGGGAAGAGTTGAGCTATCTCCCTCGTCCGATCTTTCGGCACCTTTATCCGGCGGTTGCCACGGGTGCGGCCGTCGTCGCGTGCGCGGTGCAGCTCGCGCACGGTTTTGACGCTCGCTTCCTGCGTGTGTTGGTGGCCGCGTTTGTCCTGGGCTTGGCGGTCCTGCGCCAGCTACGCGTGATCCCTTCGGTCTCGACGATTCGTGGCGGCGTGGTATCTGCTGCCACATCTCGCCGCGATACACGCGACTCGTAGTCACAACGCCGGGCCGGGCGAGATTAGTTTTCGGCGTCTGGCCGGTCTCATCCACTACATCCGAGATTCCAGGAGGTCGCGAGTGAGCGGAGCGCTGGCAATCGAGACGCACGATCTGACACGGACGTTCAAGGGCGGGGTCGAGGCCGTCCGCGGCGTTGACCTCAGCGTGGCCGAGGGTGAGGTGTTCGGCTTCCTCGGTCCGAACGGGGCGGGCAAGACCACGATCGTCCGGATGCTCTGCACGCTGCTCCCGCCGACCGCGGGCAGCGCGACCGTCGCGGGCATCGACGTGGTCGCCGATTCGGCCGGCGTCCGCCGGCGGATCGGCGTCGCGCTCCAGGAGATCGGGCTCGACCCGGTTCAGACCGGGCGCGAGCTGCTCGAGCTCCAGTGCGGCCTCTACGGGATCCCCGGCGCGAAGGCCAAGGCCCGGACGACCGAGCTGCTCGACCTGGTCGGCTTGAGCGATGCGGCCGACCGCCGGACGAAGACCTACTCCGGGGGCATGAAGCGGCGGCTCGATCTCGCCAGCGCGCTCGTCCACTCGCCGGAGGTCCTCTTCCTCGACGAGCCGACCACCGGCCTCGACCCGTCGTCGCGGCGGACGGTCTGGGACGAGGTCCGTCGGATCAACGACGCGGGGACGACCGTCTTCCTGACCACGCAGTACCTCGAGGAGGCCGACGTGCTCTGCGACCGCCTGGCGATCATTGACGCCGGGTCGATCGTCGCCGAGGGCACGCCGGCCGAGCTCAAGGCGCGGATGGGCCACGACGTCGTCACGCTCGCGCTCGACGGAGCCGACGCGACGGCGACCGAACAGGCCGTAAGCGGTCTCGCCGGTCTCGAGCGGGTCGTCGCCGAGCCGGACGCGCTGGCGCTCTACGTCGAGGACGGGGCCGGCTCGATCGTCGAGATCGTCCGCCGCCTGGAGGCCGAAGGGATCCGGGTAGGTGCGATCACCGTCTCGCGTCCGTCGCTCGACGACGTCTTTCTGCAAGCAACCGGTCGGCGCCTCGAGGGCGCCAAGGAGGAGGTGGTCGCATGAATGAGCTGGTCCTGCTCGCCCGCCGGTCGGTCCGCGAGATCGCCCGCTACCCGGAGTCGACGATCCCCGCACTGTTCATCCCGCTGTTCTTCCTCGCCGTGAACGTCGGCCAGGTCTCGAAGACCTTCCCGTCGAGCACGCCGTTCCTCCGCGGTCAGGGCTACGTCGCCTTCCAGCTGCCGGTCTCCCTGATGTTCGCCGTCGCGACCGCAAGCTCGGGCCTCGCCCTGGTCACCGAGATCGACCTCGGGTACTTCGACAAGCTGCTGTGCGCGCCGATCAGACGGTCGTCGATCATCTTCGGCCGACTCGCCGCCGACCTCGTCAGGGGGATCCTCGGGTCGAGCGTCGTCCTGCTCGCCGGCCTCGCCTTCGGTGCCCATATGCAGAGCGGCGTCCTCGGTGCCGTCGTCCTCGTCCTGCTCTCCGCCCTGTTCGGCGTCGGCTACGCCGGCTTCGCGATCTTCGTGGCCCTGCGCACGCGGAACGTCCAGGCGACGAACACCAGCTTCCTGCTGTTCTTCCCGCTGCTCTTCCTGACGCCGAACTTCGTCCCCTTCGACCGGCTGACGCCCCTGATGGAGACGCTCGCCCGGCTCAACCCGGTCAGCTACGTGATCGACGGGCTGAGGTCGCTGGTGATCGAGGGCTGGAACTGGGACAAGCTCGGCTACTGCGCCGCTGTGATCATCGGGCTGATGGCCCTCCTGACGACGCTCTCGCTGCGGGCGATCAAGAACTACGACCGTTGATCCGCAGGCGCGCGTCCGCCGGCTGGAACGGGCACGCATCCGACCAGCCTGAGCGGGTCCGTTAGGCTCGAGCGGTGGCCGGCGGCGTCGACCCATATGCCGTGCTCGGCGTCCGGCCGGGCGCCGGCCAGGCCGAGATCCATGCGGCCTACCGAGCCGCCGTCAGACGGACCCACCCCGACGCCGGCGGGAGCGCCGCGGCCTTCGAGGCCGTCCAGGAGGCCTACGAGACGCTCCGCGATACCCGGCAGCCGAGTACCGGAGGGGCCGGGGCACCTGGGGCAGGGCAGTCGCGCGAGCGGCCGGATCCCGCGCGGCGCACGACGCGGCCGGCCGCGGGCGATCCACCGACGGGGGCAGCCAGCAGCCGGATGGAGGCGCTGCTGGCCGAGTCGCGGCGCCTGGAGGACGAAGCCCGGCGGCTCGCCGGCCTCCCACCCCGGGAACGTGATCGGCGATCGCCGGATGACGGGCCCGGCGACAGCGCGGGCGCGATCCTCCGCGACGCGCGCGACCAGCTTCGCGAGGCCGCCGACATCGGCGCCCGCGAGCTGCGCCGTCGCATCCGGCGCCTGCTCTGAGCGCCGCCTATGATCTCGCGTGTGCCGTCCCCGATTCACGAGGGCCGCTTCACCGCCGAGCTCTCCGGCGACTTCGTCGTCTTCCTGATCGGGATGCGCGTCAACCGTCCGTGGAAGCCCGGCAAGTGGCTGCCGGTCTTCGTCGCCATGCCGAAGATGCTCCGCTGGCTCGACAAGCACCCCGAGGCCGGCCTGCTCGCCTGGCACAACGCCTGGATCAAGGGGCCGGCCATCGTCCAGTACTGGCGGAGCTTCGAGCACCTCGACCGCTTCGCCCGCGCAGGGGACGAGCCGCATCTGCCGGTCTGGAAGGCGTTCAACAAGGCGATCCGCTCGTCCGGAGACGTCGGCATCTGGCACGAGACCTACAAGGTACGGGCCGGCGAGTCCGAGTCGATCTACGGGAACATGCCGCGAATCGGCCTCGCGCGCGCCGGCGGCCACATTCCGGTCGGCTCGACCGGACAGTCAGCCGCCCGGCGGATCGGGGTCACGCAGGTCGACGACCCGGCGGTCGTCCCGTACGAGAACCCCTGACACACCGAACGATTAGGGGCGCCCCACGGGCGCCCCTGAACTGAGCAAGCGGCGGACGGCGCAGCGAGCTGCGTCTACTCGGCCGGCGCGTCGCCTTCGTCGTGCTCGCCGTCGGCGGCCTCAGGGGCCTCGCCGGCCTCGACGTCCGCCAGCGTGCTGCCGTCCATCGCCGCGAAGATCTCTGCCGACGCGGACGCAGCCGGATCGTCGGGCACGTCCGCCGAGGGGATGTGCGCCTCCTCTGGCGAGGACGAGGGCAGGTTGGGCGCGTCTGTCGTCTCTTCGGGCATATGCGCTCCGATCGTCAAGTCGTTCGGGATCCGTACATCGACTTCGTGTCCGTCTTGCGCCGACTTCAAACCTCGACTCGCCGGGCTCAGCCTCCCCGCAGGCCGAGGATCTCGGTCCGCTTGCGCGACCCCACCCGAACAACAGTTGCAGGCGCAACTACTTCGCGTATACTGCGGCGCATGGAACTTGGACTTGCCACGTTCGCCGACCTCCCGGCCGGCGTCAGCCCGCAGCAGCGGATGCGCGACCTGCTCGAGGAGGCCGAGCTGGCCGACCAGCTAGGCCTCGACGTGTTCGCGATCGGCGAGCACCACCGGGCCGACTTCCTCGTCTCGTCGCCGGCCGTCGTGCTCGCCGCGGTCGCCGCGCGAACCGAGCGGATCCGGCTCTCGAGCGCGGTCACCGTGCTCAGCTCGGACGACCCGGTTCGCGTCTTCCAGGACTTCGCCGAGCTCGATCTGATCTCGGGCGGCCGGGCCGAGATCATGGCCGGCAGGGGCTCGTTCACCGAGTCGTTTCCCCTCTTCGGGCAGGACCTCGACGACTACGACGACCTCTTCGCCGAGAAGCTCGACCTGCTCCTGAAGATCCGCGCCGCGACTCACGTGACCTGGTCCGGCGAACACCGCCCGGCCCTCCACGACGCCGGCGTCTGGCCCCGACCGATCCAGGATCCGCTTCCCGTCTGGGTCGCCGTCGGCGGCTCGCCCGAGTCGGTGATCCGCGCCGGGAAGCTCGGTCTGCCGTTGACGATCGCGATCATCGGCGGCCAGCCGCGGCGTTTCGCGCCCCTGGTCGAGCTCTATCGCAAGGCGAGCGCCGCCGCCGGCCACGACCCGGGTGCGGCGAGGCTCGCGATCAACACCCACGCGTTCGTCGGCGAGACGTCGAAGGCCGCCGACGCGGCGTTCGCCCGCCCGTATCTGACGATGATGAACCGGATCGGCCGCGAGCGTGGCTGGCCGCCGTCGGGCCTGCCCGAGTACGAAGCCCTCCGCGCGCCGCGCGGCGCGGTCGCCGCCGGATCGGTCGAGCAGGTCGCCGAGAAGCTGCTGTATGAGCACGAGCTCTTCGGCCACGACCGCTACATCGGCCAGATCAGCGTCGGCGCGGTCGCCCACGCAGACGTGCTCCGCTCGATGGAGCTCTTCGGCACGCAGGTCGCACCCCTCGTCCGCGAGGAGATCGCCCGCCGGAGCGCCGCACTTGCGGTCAGCTGACCTGCTGGTAGATCAGGAAGCCGTTCATCAGCGTGATCGCCCCGGCCAGACCGGCGCCGACGATCGTCGTCGCCAGCCGGTTGACGTGGACGCCCATCAGGTCGCGTCGCCTCGTCAGCATGACCAGCGGGATCAGGGCGAAGGGGATTCCGAACGACAGGACGACCTGGCTTGCGATCAGCGCGCTGGTCGGGTTGACGCCGATCGCCAGGACGACGAGCGCCGGGATCATCGTCACCGCCCGCCGCGCGGCGAGGGGGACCCTGATCCCGACGAAGCCCTGCATGACGACCTGCCCGGCGTAGGTCCCCACGCTCGACGACGACGCCCCTGACGCGAGCAGCGCGACCACGAAGGCCAGCGCGGCGACGCCGCCGACCTGGTTGCCGAACCCGTGGTAGGCCTGCTGGATCGTGCTGACGTGGGTCCCGAAGAAGAGCTTGGCCGCGACCGCGAGCATCGCCAGGTTGACGAGGCCGGCCGCCCCCAGGGCGATCACGATGTCCAGTTTCTCGTAGCGGAGCACCCGAGCGCGCTCCAGAGAATCACGAACGGGAACCCGATTCTTGGTCAATGCGGAGTGCAGGTAGATCGCGTGTGGCATCACCGTCGCCCCGAGGATGCCGATCGCCACGTAGAGGCTGTCGTTGCCGTTGAGGTGGGGGACGAAGCCGCTCAGCGACCCGTGGACCGACGGCCCGATCTTCAGCGTCTCGTAGAGGAAGCCGAGGAAGATGATTCCCAGGAGGCCGGAGATCGCCAGCTCGAAGCGGCGGAAGCCGTGTGTCTGGAGCTCGAGGATCCCGAACGCGATCAGCCCGGTCATCCCTCCCGCCCAGACCAGCGGCACGCCGAACAGCAGGTTCAGGCCGAGCGCGGCGCCGACGAACTCGGCGATGTCGGTCGACATCGCGACGAGCTCGGCCTGCACCCACATCCCGATGCTCGCCGACCGGGGGAACTGCTCGCGAAACAGCTCGGGCAGCGTCCGGTCGCTGACGATCCCGACCTTGGCCGAGAGATACTGGATCAGCATCGCGATCAGGTTGGCCCCGAGCACGACCCAGAGCAGGAGGTAGCCGAAGCGGGCTCCACCCTGGATGTTGGTCGCGAAGTTCCCCGGGTCGACGTAGGCGATCGCCGCGACGAAAGCCGGGCCGAGCATCGACAGGCCGCCGCGGAGACGCCCCTTCGAGAGCAGCAGCTCAAGCGGGCTCAATGCGCCACCCGCGCCGCCGACGGCCGCTTCCGGGACGAGCGTCGCGCCGCCTTCCAGGGCCGCGGCCGGCCGGAGGAAGGGCTCGGTCATGACCGGGGCTGCCCGCCGCGCTCCGGGCCCGCCGGGTCGAGCTCGATCCGCATCGCCCGGGCGAGCTGGACGCCGAGCACGAGGTCCTCGGCGTCGTCGGCCCGCCGCAGGAAGACCGGCCCGTCGAACGGCTGCTTCTCGACGACCTCGAGCCGCTCGCCCGGGACGACGCCCTTCTCGGCGAGGAAGCGGAGCATCCCGGGGTCGGAGTCGGAGACCCGCACGAAGACGCCGGCCTCGCCGGCGGCGAGCGCATCCAGGCTGATCGTCTGGCCCTCGTCGATCACGAGGTCGGCCGTCGGGATCGGGTCCCCGTGTGGGTCGACCGTCGGGTGGCCGAGCTTCTCGGCGATCGCCGCCTCCAGCTCGTCGGAGACCCAGTGCTCGAGGACCTCGGCCTCCGCGTGGACCCGATCCCACGGCATGCCGAGCGCTTCGGCGAGAAACAGCTCGAGCAGCCGGTGATGGCGGAGCACCTGGAGTGCGACCCGCCGACCCTCGTCGGTCAGCTGGACCCCGTGGTAGGCCGATCGCGTGACCAGGCCCATCTCGGCGAGGCGCTTGCACATCAGTGAGACCTGCGGCGCGCTCAGACCGAGCCGGCCGGCGAGCACGCTGGTCCTGACCGGCGCCCCGTCGGTTCGCGTCTCGAGCGAGTACAGCGCCTTCGCGTAGTCCTCGACGACCGACGGGACACGTTCTTCCGGAAACACAAAGGCAATGTTAGCAGCGCGAAACTTCTGACTTATGGCGGCTGAAATGCAGTCTCAGGGCCCAGTAAACCAGGGTCTTCGGGCCGGTCGCGGACTACAATCCGAGCGCGATGACCGAAGACCGCGACGACCGGACCGGGCGAGCTCCCGCGGACCACCAGGACTGGGCCGAGCGGGCCGAGAACGCCCTCAGCGAGGCCGGGTACCGGCGGGGGGGTGCCCGCCGGGCGATGCTCGACCTGCTCGACGGTCAGTCGTGCGCCCTGTCGGCCGTCGAGATCGAGGATCGCCTCCGCTCGGACGTGCGGAGCGTCTCGCGGGCGAGCGTCTACCGGATCCTCGAGGAGCTCGACCGGCTCGGCCTGATCCAGCGGGTCGAGATCGGCCAGAGCCTCGTCCGCTACGAGCCGGTCCGGCCGGGCCACGGCCACCACCACCACCTCGTCTGCGACCGCTGCGGAGCCCTGACGCCGTTCAGCGACCCCGAGCTCGAGCGGACGATCTCGAGCCTCAGCGAGCGGGTCCCGCTGACGGTCTCCGATCACGAGGTCGTCCTCCACGGCGCCTGCGCCGACTGCGAAGCCTGAGTGCCCGTCCCCGCCGACTGGGAGCCTTGAGTGGCCGATCTCGGGCTTGACGGGCTTCACCACATCACGATGATCACCGGCGACGCCCGGATGAACGTGGAGTTCTACGCGGACGTGCTCGGCCTGCGCCTGGTCAAGAAGACGGTCAACTTCGACCAGCCGAACGCCTACCACCTCTACTTCGGCGACGAGACCGGCGCGCCGGGCTCGATCCTGACGTGGTTCGACTTCGACGGGGCCGGCCGCGGCCGGGCGGGGGCCGGGATGATCCACCGGATCCAGTTCGGCGTGGCCGACGACGACTCGCTGGACTTCTGGGCGGCCCGGCTGCGTGTCAAGGGCTACGCGAGCATCCGCCGGGATGGTTCGCTGACGTTCGAGGACTTCGAGGGCCTCAGCCTCGAGCTGGTGCTCGCCGACCCGCGCAACCACCCGCTCCGGGCGGCTCATCCCGAGGTCCCGGCCGAGTACGCGATCCTCGGCGTCGAGGGGGCCCGGGCGTACACGAGCCGGGCCTGGGACGAGGCGAGCCTGCTGACGCAGACGCTCGGCTTCGACAGTCTCGGGCGCGGCGAGTACCGACTCGACGGGAACGACCGGCAGTTCCGCTGGGCCCACGACCCGCCCCCGGTCCTGCGGGGACGCCAGGGCGCCGGCACCGTCCACCACATCGCCTGGGCGACGCCGGACGCAGATCAGCTGGCCTGGCAGGAGCGCGTCCGGGAAGCCGGCCCGTTCGTGACCGACGTTCGCGACCGCGAGTACTTCAAGTCGATCTACTTCCGCGAGCCCCGCGGCATCCTCTTCGAGATCGCCACGCACGCACCCGGGTTCGCGGTCGACGAGGACCCCGACCACCTCGGCGAAGAGCTCCGGGTCCCCGAGATGTACGCCCACCTCCGGGCCCAGCTCGACCAGATCCTCACGCCGCTCGTCAACCCCCGTGTCGCCCAGCGCGGGCAGTCGGGCTCGTGATCGCACTCGGCGTCGTCGAGCGTCCGCCGGCCGGGCCCGCCCGATCAGCCCGCTGAGCTTCGCCGAGCGTCCGGCCGACGGTCAGCCGGCCGGCCTGGTCGTCCTCCACCACGGGCGGGGGACGACCGAGCAGGACCTGCTCCCCCTGGCCGACGTCCTCGATCCAGACCGCAGGCTGCTGTTCGTCGCGCCGCGGGCTCCCCTGCGCCTGCCGGGGTCGCCCGGTTACCACTGGTATGTCGTCCCGAGTGTCGGCCACCCCGACCCCGACACGTTCGACGCCGCCTACCGGGCGCTCGCCGGACTCCACGACGAGCTCTGGGTGCGGACGGGGCTCGGACCCGGGCAGACCGTGCTCGGCGGCTTCTCGATGGGCTCGGCGATGAGCTACGCGCTCGGCCTCGGCCGGGACCGTCCCCCGCCGGCGGGGATCCTCGCGTGCTCGGGCTTCATCCCGACGGTCGCCGGGTGGTCGGCGGACTTCGACGGTCGGAGCGGCCTGCGCGCGTTCGTCGCCCACGGCCGCCGGGACCCCGTGATCTCGGTGGACTTCGCCCACCGGGCGGTCGAGCAGCTCGGGGCGGCCGGCGTCGACGTCGTCTACCACGAGTCGGGCGTCGCCCACCAGATCGCGCCGGACGCGCTCGTGGCGGCCGGCGACTGGCTCGCGGCGACACTCGGCCCATAGGAGACGGCGATCCCGTGGCCGAGTCCTTTCGTCAGGTGGAGCACGACCGGACGATCGTCTTCGGCCGGGGCGCGATCGACACGTCGGGTGACCTCGTCGGCGAGGGGTTCGTCCTGCTGAGCACGCCCCGGGCGCGGGCGGCCGCCGGTGGCGTGCTCGAGCGGGCGGGCGTCGTGATCGACGTCCCCGGCGGCCGGGTCGACGAGATCGCCGCCGCCCTGCGGCCGAAGGTCTCCGGTGAGCGGCTGGTCGCGCTCGGCGGTGGCCGGGTGATCGACGTCGCCAAGGCGCTGGCGGCCGCCGATCCTCCCCGGCGTGTGGTCGCGATCCCGACGACGCTCTCGGCCGCCGAGATGACCGCCTTCCACCGTCAGGCGTCCGGCGTCCCCCCGCAGGCGCCGCACGTCCGGCCGGCGGTCGTGCTCAATGACCCCGGTCTGAGTGCATCCCAGCCGGCCGACGAGCTGGCCGCGAGCACGGGGAACGCGCTCGGCCACGCGGTCGTCGCCGCGTTCAGCGTTCGCTCGAACCCGGTCGCCAGGGCCGTCGGCCGGGCGGCGGCCGCGCGCCTGGTCGGCGGATGGCGCACGGCGGACCCCGACCGCGACGAGCTGGCGCTCGGCGCGCTGCTCGCCGGCTGGGCGGTCGACCAGAGTGGCCTGGGGCCGCACCACGCGCTCGCTCAGACGCTCGCCCGGATCGCCGGCGTCGGCCACGCCGAGGCCAACGTGACGCTGCTCGGGACCAGCATCGCGGGAATCCGCCGGCGCCGGCCGGACGCGGTCGGGGAGCTCGAGTCCGACCTCGGGGTCGACCTCGGGGCGTTCGCCGGGAGCCTGCGGGAGCGGGCGGGAGCGCGGGGAATCGACGCCCTGCGCGACGACGCGGGCCTGCTCGATCGCGTCGTGAGCGCGGCTGAGAGTCGTTCTGAGCTGGGGCGCGTTGTGCCGGCACCCGACCGGGACGAGCTCCGTGCGATCTACCGGGCGGCGGCCACCACGCCGGCCGCGGGCGACCCGCGGGGATGAACGCGGTCGAGGCCAGCCGACCGGATCCGCTGGTCCTCGCGCTGGTCGGGTTGACCTTCGCGACCGGGCTGGTCGACGCGGTCAGCTACCTCGGCCTGGGGCATGTGTTCGCGGCGAACATGACCGGCAACGTCGTCCTGCTGGGCTTCGCCTTCGCCGGGGCCGGCGGGTTCACGGCCGGACCGTCGCTGGTCGCCCTGGGCGCCTTCATGGTGGGGGCGGCCGCGGGTGGCCGGATGGCCGTCGCGCTCGAGAGCCGGCGCGAGCGGTGGCTGACGATCGCGCTGGGGACCGAGGGTGCGTTCACGGTGCTGGCGGCGGCCTCGTCGATCGGCCTGCACGCCGGATCGAGCTCGGGTCGCCGGTTCCTCGTGATCGGCCTGCTGGCCGGGGGCATGGGCGTGCGCAACGCGACGGTTCGCCGGCTGGCGGTGCCCGAGCTGACGACGACGGTGCTGACGATGACGATCACCGGCCTGGCGGCCGACTCGCTGCTCGGGGCGCACCAGCGCCAGCGTCTGGCCCGCCGCGTCGCGGCCGTGCTGGCGATGCTCGGCGGGGCACTGGCCGGCGGGCTGATGATCCGGGCGGGTCTGCTCCTCCCGCTGGTGATGACCGTCGTCCTGCTGGTCGTGCTGGGGAGCGGCTACCGCGTGCTGAGCACGATCTTGCCGAGCTTGCCGCCGCCGGCGAAGCGCTCGTAGGCGTCGGCCACGCGGTCGAGCGGGTAGGTCTCGGCGACGAGCACGCGGACCCGGCCGGCCTCGAGCAGCGGAAGGACGTGACGCTCCATCAGGCGGGCGGTGAGGGCCTTCTCCTCGAGCGGGCGTCCGCGGAGCATCGACCCGTGGACGGCGGCCCGCTTGGCCATCAGGCCGGCGAGGTTGATCTCGCCCTTGGCGCCGGCGCCGATCCCGATCACGCAGATCCGCCCGCCGCTGGCCAGGGCCTTGATGTCGGGCGGCAGATTGGGTGCGCCGACGAGCTCGAGGATCACGTCGAACGGGCCGTGCTCCTCGAAGCCGTCGGGGGCGAGCACGTCGGCGCCGAGCGCGGCGACCTGCTCGCGCATCGCCTCGTTGCGGACCGTCGCCGTGACCCGGGCGCCGGCCGCCGCGGCCAGCTGGATCGCGGCCGTCCCGACGCCGCCGGCTGCCCCGTGGATCAGGACGCGTTCGCCGAGCGCGAGGCGAGCCTGGGTGAAGAGGGCGTCGTGGGCGGTCGTGAAGACCTCGGGCAGGCCGCCGGCCGCGGGCCAGTCGAGGCCGTCGGGGACGGGCATCAGCTGGCGCTCGTGGACGACGGCGAGCTCGGCCTGGCCGCCGCCGCCGACGATCGCCATCACGCGGTCGCCGGTTGCGAACCGGGTCGCGCCGGGACCGAGCTCGGCGACCTCGCCGGCCAGCTCGAGGCCGGGGATGTCGGCCGGCGAGCCGGGAGGGGCCGGGTAGCGGCCTCTGAGCTGCATCATGTCGGCGCCGTTGAGGCCGGCAGCGTGGACGCGGACGAGGACCTCGCCGTGCCCGGGGGTCGGGTCGGGACGCTCTTTCACGGCGACCTTGCCGTCGGTGATCGTGGCTGCCAGCATCCGACTCAGCCTAGCCGAGGCCGGGCCGGCCGCCCCAATCAGGCGAGTTCCGGCCGCGGGCGGAAGGTCGGCGAGTCGACGCCTTGCGCGGGTCCGACTCCTCGGGCTCGCCACCGCCTGGCATGCACGACATCGCGGCGTTGGAGATCATGGGGTGAGACATGGCGGAATACGGCGAATGATCCCGGAAGGGGGCGACTCTCAGCGATGCGACGGCACGCAAGGAGTACGGGTGGACGCGCATTTCGTCCTTAAGGGCATCAACGCTGGAGAGCTCGAGTATCGCGAAGGGCGATCCACGGTAACCCGTACATTCGCTTGCTGAGAGGCCAGCTCGAGGCATACACCGCCGAGGAGCTCGGCGATGACTATCTGGGTAGCTGGCGAGAGAAGACCGAGCTGCGAGAAATCACACGAGAGATGGCTCACCTGCGCAACGGTTAGATGAGCTCGAGGCAAGAAGAGCGGAGATCGAAGATCGGCCTTGATCGTCACCCAGGCACGCTCGCGCGAGCTCGACGTTACGCTCGCCGACGAAAGGGGGTTCCATCGCCAGCGTGCCCGCAACAGGCGTGACCCGTGAACGCCGATCCGAGGACGAGTTCGGTGCAATGATCGCCTGCGGTGAGGTCCGCAGGAGATCAGCGAGATGCTGCGGCTGGCCCGCGAGATTGTGGCTCGTCCACAGCACGGACCGGCGATAGAATCGCCGACGTGACTCCCAAGGAGCGTCTGCATAGGCTCGTCGATGAGCTCTCGGATCAGGAGGCCGACGATGCGGTGCGATACATCGTGCAGCGGCGCGACGATCCGGTGATCGCGGCATTCCGCGATGCGCCTGAGGACGATGAGCCGCTCACAGCTGCCGATGAGAACGCACTCGCCGAGGTGCAGGTCGACAGAGCCGCCGGCGTGCCGCGGATCTCGTACGCGGAGATCATGCGCAAGCACGGCGATTCGTGACCCCGTGGGCCGTCGAGTTCGAACGGCGCGCCGACAAGGATCTCGAACGACTTGACGCGCAAGTGAAGCAGGGTGCTCAGCGCTATCGGGCGACTCGCCGACGACCCGCGAAGCGCCGACCTGCGAAGGCTGAAGGGCCGCGCGGCGTCCCGTCTTCGGGTCGGCGATTGGCGCGTGATCATCGAGCTCGACGTCGCCGCCCAGGCGATCATCATCCAGCGCATCCTACCCCGGGGACGTGCCTACGACCGCTGACTGACGCGCGCTCCAGGCGGCGGATGAGCGCGCGGCGGGCCGTCGTGGGACCACCTTTCATGCGAGGTGGAAAACCTCGACCCGCCGCCTGGTGCCCTGGCCCCGCGCGTGCTTCCGCCATCTTGACTGCGTCGCGCACGGCGAGCGCTTTGGACCCCTTTGCGCGACGGCCTCGCGACGAAGCGGTCGCCGGCGCCAAGCGGCCGGCAGACGGCCAGGCGCATGCCGTTCGTCGATGAGCGAGCGCCGCAGTGGTCGGCCCGCGCAGGTTCGCATCGAACGACGTGTCGCTCACCGTTCCCGCGCCATGCAGCTGCTTGCCGTTGAACAGCGAACCGAACCCCTTCGTCAGCCGCTCCTTGTCGATCTCACACCGGTCTGGCTGCTCCGCGTCGTAGCGGACGCAGGTCCAACGGCCTGTACCCATCCGGCCGCGCGCCGGTACGCTGGACACATGGCATCCCTGCGCCGGCTGCTGCGCGTCACGCTCGTCACCGGCGTCGTGCTCGTCGGCGCTCAGCCGGCCCTCGCCCTGAGCCCGCCCCCGAACCCGCCCCCGGCTCAGGCCCCGGCGAGACAGGCGGTCGCGTTCGGCGCCGGCGGCGCCGTCGCCAGCGTCGATCCCGACGCGACCCGGACCGGGATCGACGTCCTCCGCCGGGGTGGCAACGCGATCGATGCCGCGATCGCCGCCAACGCCGCTCTCGGCGTGACCGAGCCGTATGTCGCCGGGATCGGCGGCGGTGGCTTCATGGTCATCTACCTCGCCCACAGCCACCGCGTGATCACGATCGACGGCCGCGAGACCGCCCCCGGCCGGTTTTCCCCCACTGCCTTCGTCGACCCGGCGACCGGTGCCCCGATCCCGTTCTACCCCCAGCGGGTCACCAGTGGCATGGCCGTCGGCATCCCCGGCACGCTGGCGACCTGGGCGCTCGCCGGCCGCGACTACGGCACGATGTCCCTGAGCTCGCTCCTCAAGCCGGCCGCCGCCCTCGCCGACCGCGGTTTCGTCGTCGACCAGACCTTCCACGACCAGACCGTCCAGAACCTGCCGCGACTCAGTGCCTTCGCCGCCAGCCGCGCCCTCTTCCTCGACGCCGACGGCCAGCCCCCGGCCGTCGGCAGCGTGCTCCGCAATCCCACACTCGCCCGCACCTACCGCCTGCTCGAGCGGCGCGGTCCCCGGGCCTTCTACCACGGGCCGATCGGCAAGGCCGTCGTCCTCGCCGCCGACGACCCCCGCCCGCTCGCCCAGAGTCCGCTCGGCTTCCCCGTCCCCGACGGCGTGATGCGCCGAGCCGACCTCGCCGACTACTCCGCCCGGCTCCGCGCACCCACCCACATCACCTACCACGGCGTCGACATCTTCGGCATGGGTCCCCCGTCGAGCGGCGGGACGACCACAGGCGAGGCCCTGAAGATCCTCTCCGGGTTCGACCTCGGCACGTCCGACCGGGTGCTTGCCCTGAATCGATATCTCGAGGCCTCCCGGCTCGCCTACGCCGACCGCAACCGCTACGTCGGCGACCCCGCATACGTCCACGTCCCCGTGACCCAACTCCTCTTCGACGGTTACGCCGCCGAGCGCCGCTGCTCGATCGGCGCGACGGCAGCCGCCGGCCCCGTGGCCTTCGGCAATCCCTTCGGCCCGCTGACCGCTCCCTGTCGCGCACCGCCGGCCGCGACGGCCCAGGTGCCCGAGGGCGCGTCGACCAACCACCTCGTCGTGGCCGACAAGCACGGCAACGTCGTCAGCTACACCTCGACGATCGAGGAGATCGCCGGCAGCGCGATCGCCGTGCCCGGCTACGGCTTCCTCCTCAACAACGAGCTCACCGACTTCGATCCCCAGCCGGCGACGCCCGGCGTCCCGGATCCCAACCTCCCCGCTCCCGGCAAGCGGCCCCGGTCGAGTATGGCCCCGACGATCGTCCTGCGCCACGGCCGTCCGCTGCTCGCGCTCGGCAGTCCCGGCGGCTCGACGATCATCACGACCGTCCTTCAGATCCTGCTCAACCGCTTCGCCTTCGGCATGCCGATCGCCCAGGCCATCGCGGCCCCCCGTGCCTCCCAGGAGAATCAGGCGACAACGAGCGCAGAGCCGGCGTTCATCGCCGACTACGGACCCGCCTTGACCGCGCTCGGCCAGAGTCTGGTCTCGACGCCTGAGATCGGCGCGGCGACCGCGATCGAGTTCCGCCCCCACGGACGCCTCGAGGCCGTCGCCGAGCCCGTCCGCCGCGGTGGTGGGTCCGCCGCGGTCGTCAAGTCCGCTCAGGCCGGCTCGTAGAGCCCGCTCAGGCCGGCTCGTAGCCCGGGTCAGGTCGGCTCAAGTCGCGACTCGCCGCGGCCGATGCTTCGATGGACATGAGACGGCCACGCCGGACATCATCGACCGCCTCCCGCTTTACCCTGGCCGGGCTTGCCGGCGTTGTCGCGGTGCTCGCCGGGTCCTCTCCCGGCGTCGCGAACGCGTCATGGGCCTTGCCGGGGGCCGCGGCCGCCCCCGCCCCCGCCGCCGCCCCCGCCGCCAACGCGTGCGGCGGCGAGGTGCTGGCGGTGAAGCCCGGTGGCGGGGCGTGGACGTGCACGTTCGACGACGAGTTCGCCGCCGCGACGGGCGACCCGACCGCCGTCAACCCGTCGTGGTGGACGCCCCAGTTGACCGCGACCAGCGCCTTCACGACGGGGCCGGCCGGGTCGGAGGCGTGCTACGTCAACACGCCCAACAACATCTCCGTGTCCGCCGGCGCCCTCCACCTGACCGCGCGCAGGGAGGCGGCGCCGTTCACCTGTGCGGGGGCGTTCAGGACGCAGTACACGGCCGGCATGCTCAGCACGTACACCGGCTTCAATCAGACCTACGGACGCTTCGAGGTCCGGGCCCTGCTGCCGCAGACGACTGCCAGCGGCCTCCAGGAGACGCTCTGGCTGTGGCCCGTCAACGACCTCAAGTACGGCGCGTGGCCCGGCTCGGGCGAGGTCGACTTCTCGGAGTTCTACAGCCAGTACGCGTCGCTCGACGTCCCGTACATCCACTACGACTACAGCCCGTCGACCGTCAACACGACGACCCACACGAACACCGTGACGGCGTACACCTGCCAGATCTCGCTCTCCCGATACAACGACTACGCCGTCGTCTGGTCGCCCGGCAGCTTCACGATCACGATCAACGGCAGCACCTGCCTCGTCGACGACTACCTCGCCAGCGGCGGCCTGACCGCGGCACAGCCGTTCGACCAGCCCTTCTTCATCGCCCTGACCCAGGCGCTCGGGATCGGCACGAACGCCTTCAACCCCTCGACGACTCCGCTGCCGGCGACGACGTCGATCGACTACGTCCGCGTCTGGAAGTAGGCGGGCGGTCGCGCCGTAGATCCGGCGACCCAGACCGGAGAGCGCCGTCGACGCACCGCGGTCCTCAGGCTGGAGCCGGGCCCGCCGCCGTGTGAGTTCGCTCGAACAGCGCGACGCACTCGATGTGCGGCGTCTGCGGGAACATGTCGACCGGGCTGACCCGCTGGAGGGCCCAGCCGGCCTCGACCAGTTGGGCGGCGTTCGGCGCGAGCGTCGTCGGGTTGCACGAGACGTAGACGATCCGCTTCGGCGACGACTCGATGATCCGGCGGACGACCTTCGCCGACAGGCCGGCCCGCGGCGGGTCGACCACGACGAGGTCGGGGCGCCCGGCCCGCTCGACCAGCTCGCGCATCGCCAGACGGACGTCGCCGGCGTAGAAGAAGACGTTCTCGATCTCGTTGCGCGCGGCGTTCTCGATCGCGTCGGCGATCGCCTCGGGGATCAGCTCGAGGCCGAAGACCTGGCCGGCTCGCGGGGCCAGCGTCAGGGCGATCGTCCCCGTCCCGCAGAACAGGTCGTAGACCCGCTCCCACCCGCGCAGGCCGGCCCGCGCGGCGACCACCTCATAGAGCTTCTCGGCCATCTCCGTGTTGGTCTGGAAGAAGGCCTCGGCCGAGACCCGGAGGTTCAGCTCGCCGACCTGCTCGTCGAGCGCCGCCACGCCTCGCAGCAGCTCGGTCTGCCCGCCGCTCGACGTCTCCGCGAGCGCGTCGGTCCGCGTCAGGAGGAGCCCGTCGCATTCGACCGCCAGGGCCAGCGCTTCGGTGTCGAGCTCCCCGGGTCCGGTCACCAGGCGGATCTGGATCTGCCCGGACCGGCGGCCCTCGCGGATCACGAGGTTCCGCAGCAGCCCCTCGTGCGAGCGGCGGTCGAACGCCGTGAGGTTCTGGCGCCGGCACCAGTCGAGCACCTGCCGGCGGGCGGCGTTGCCGGCCTCCGACGCGAGCAGGCAGTCCTCGACGTGCTGGATGCGCTCCCACGACCCCGGCTCGTGGAAGCCGCAGACGAGCTCGCCGTCCGGCCCGCGCCCGAACGAGTACTCGAGCTTGTTGCGATAGCGCCACTCCTCCACCGCCGGGACGATCGGGTCCAGCTCGAATCCCTCGAGCCGGCCGAGCCGCTCGAGCGCCTCGCGGACCTGACCCTGCTTGATCTCCAGCTGGCGGGCGTAGGAGAGCACCTGCCACGGTGCGCCCGGGTGATCGGCGAGCGCCGCGACCCGATCGGGGCCCGGCTCGACGACCTCGAGTGCGCGCGCCTGCGCGTAGGAGCGCTTGCGCTTGTGCACGAGCGCCCGCACCCGGTCACCCGGGAGGGCCCCGTCGACGAAGACGACGTAGCCGCCGTTGCACCGGCCGACCCCCGCCCCGCCGAACGCGAGCGACTCGATCTGGAGCTCGAGCTCGTCGCCGACCGACACGCGGGCCGACTCGCCCGCCCCAGCCGGGCCTGTCTCGACCGGGACGGCCGGCGTCGTCTCAGGAGCGTTCATCGGTCCAGCATCGCAGGCCGCCCGCGCTCGCGGGCGGGTCCGGGGGCCGCGACCAGCAGCTCGAGCAGGGCCTTCTGCGCGTGCCGACGGTTCTCGGCCTGATCCCAGATCCGCTGCCTCGGCCCGTAGAGGAGCTCGGCGCTGATCTCCTCGCCGGGGTGGGCCGGCAAACAGTGGAGCGCGATCGCGCCCGGGGCCGCCCGGTCCAGCAGGTCGTCGTCGAGCCGGTACGGGGCGAGTGCGGCCCGCCGCGCAGCGGCGGTCTCCTCGTCGCCCATCGAGACCCAGACGTCCGCATAGACGACGTTGGCACCAGCCACAGCCGCCGCCGGGTCGCGCTCCAGACGCGCGCCGGCGTCGGCCTCGAGCTCGTAGCCCGCCGGCGAGGAGACGACCACCTCGACGCCGGCGATCGCCCCGAGCAGGGCCAGCGACCGGGCCATGTTGTTGCCGTCCCCGACGTATGTCAGGCGCAGTCCGTCGAGTCGGCCGAACTCCTCGCGCATCGTCAGCAGGTCCGCGAGCACCTGGCACGGGTGGTGGAGGGCCGTCAGCATGTTGAAGACCGGGATCTCCGCCCACCGGGCGAGCTCGTCGACCGGGCCGTGGGCCCCCGTCCGGATCCCCAGCGCGTCGACGTGTCGCGAGAGGACGAGCGCCGTGTCCCGGGGGGACTCTCCCCGCGAGAGCTGCATCTCGTCGCCCCGGAGCACCATCGCGTGGCCGCCCAACTCGACGATGCCGGCCTCGAAGGAGACTCGCGTACGGGTCGAAGGCACCCCGAAGACGAGGGCGATCGTCCGGTCGGCGAGAGCCCGCGACGACCGCGGCGCGGCCTTCAGCTCGAGCGCGCGATCCAGCAGCCCCGAGAGCTCGTCCGGGCTCAGCTCGGTCCCGGTGATGAAATGTCGGGCCATCGACCGCCGAAGTCTAGGTCCCGCCCGAAGTGGTTGGCCAGACGGGCGTTTTAGGCTAACCTAAGCCCATGCCCGGGATCGGCCGTCCGGAGAGGACCTCGTAGTGGCACAGACCGACTGGTCCAACTGGCCGGTGCTCGAGGTACGTGTCCGGGCTCCGCATCCGACCTGTTACGCACGGGTCGTGATGGACGCCCTTCGGGCCGGGCTCCAGCGGGGCGAGCCGTTCGCGGTCGTCGTGATCGGCGAGCCGACCGCCCCCGACCGGCCGAGCCCTGTGCTCGGACCGATCGACACCCGCTGGCTGCGGCACTGCCGTGGCGTCCTCGCCCGCAACTGCCGGGGGATCGCCTACGTCACCGACTGCGAGCCCGCCCGCCTCCCCGGCTGCCCGGCGAAGTCCTGCCCGAGCGTCGACGCCGCCCGGGTCTGGGCGCGCGACCGTCTCGCCGATGCACCGCGGGTACCCGCCGGCGTCTAAGCTCTGCCCGGATGCGCCGCCCGGTCGCTCACAGACTCGTCGCCCTCGGCCTGCTCGCCGCCCTCGCGATCGGGCTGGTGCTCGCCGGATCGGGCACCACCCTGCTGTTCCTCGGGCCCTGGCTCCTGGTCCTCGCGCCGCTGCTGGCCGGCCGCTACGTCGGCGAGCGCTCCCTGGTCCGGCTCGCTCGCACCCCCCGCCGCCGACCCCGCCGCCCGCCGGCCGCCCGGCCGGTCGCTCGCCGCCCGAGCGTCCGTGTGCTCCCGCGCGGCGGGTGCCTGATCGGCTGCTCGCTGGCCGTCCG
>DATCEH010000121.1:0-8314 GCA_036510225.1 Solirubrobacteraceae bacterium
TCGATCCATCCCAGGAGGCGCGCACCCGCCTGCGTGTCTCGCACGGGCGCTTGCGCACGGCGTCCAAGGACCTCGAATCGCTCCTGGCGACGGAGCCGGTCAAGGGCCGGTGGGACGCCGGGTCGGTGCCCACGGAGGTCCTCGATGCGGCGCGCGAGGAGCTCGGCGACGCCTACGCCCGCCTGACCGCCTGCCATGTCGATCTGCTCGGCGAGCCCGGCGGGGGCGGCGGCGCTGCGCCGCGAGCCGCGGGGCCGATCGAGGTTCTCGAGAAGGGCCGGGTGCTGTCGTTCTCGTTCGCCGACCTGATGCTCTACCACGGACCCGGCTCGCCCGGAGGGGTCGCCCACGCGTTCAAGGTCATGGAGCGGGCGTTCCCACTGCTCGAGCAGGACGGCCGGCTCGAGCGGCGGGAGATCGCCGTGACGACGGCGTTCGGAGGGCCGGGTGCGCGGGATGGCTTCGAGATGGTCACCCGGGCGGTCACGGGTGAGCGGTACGTGATCGACATGGGCCTGGCCCGGCCGGAGCGGGGACGAGCGCTCGAGCGGTTCGTCTTCCGGGTCGACTACCGCCGGCGGAGCGTGACGCTGGCGATCCGGGAGGGCTTCGTGACCGACGAGTTCATCGGTCTTGCACGCAAGGAGCGCACGCCCGAGGAGGAGGCCCTGCTCGACCGGCTGAAGCTCGAGATGGCCGACCGGGTGATGTCCAGTCCGGCCGGCGAGGTCTACGAGGCGACGCTGACCGACTGAGCGACGGCGACCGCCTCGGGCCGATCGGGGGCCCGTCGCCCGCTGGGGGGGCTGGACCGAGTGCGCGGCAGCGCGGCTGGCCGGACCGGGCCGTTGCGTTGCCAGGGATAGACCCAGGTGAGGCACGGGCCGGGGATTCGTAATATGGTCATGACCGAGGGAGAGCGGCCGGTCCTAAGTGGGCAAGACAGGCGTTTGCGTTCTCGTCGTGTCCGTTTCCGGCCGCATCTGCAAGCGTCGACGAAAGGACATTCATGCCTATTCGCACAGAGCTCGTCGGGTCACTGCCGCGGCCGATGAAGCTCCAGGAGGCATACGCTGACTACGACGAGGGCAAGATCACCTGGGAGCAGCTGCAGGCGGCTCAGGACGAGGCGGCCGAGGATTCGATCAAGCGCCTCGAGGCGACCGGCGAGCCGATCGTGACCGACGGCGAGCAGCGGGAGTCGAGCTTCGCGACGTACCCGATCACGCACACGCTGGCCGGGACGGGGCTGGCCGACAACCTCGCCGGCGACGGCCAGTTCTTCGCGATCTTCGACGACGGGCACCACCGTCAGCTGCCGCGGCTGACCGGCGGGCCGTTCCGCTACCAGACGTTCGCGTCGGAGTTCGTCGAGAAGAACACTGCGATCGCTAGCCATCCGGTGAAGCAGGCGGTGATCTCTCCGTCGATGATGATGCTGCTCTACCCACTGGACGGCGAGCTCGAGGGATACTCGCGCGACCAGTTCCTCGCCGACTGCGTCGATGAGTGCGAGAAGGACATTCGCAGGTGCTTCGAGGCCGGCGCCGTCCGCGTGTCGATCGACTTCACGGAGGGCCGTCTGGCGAACAAGAACGACTCGCGGAACCCGTGGACCGGCAAGGACATGCTCCAGGAGTTCATCGACATCAACAACCGCGTGCTCGCCCGGTTCTCGGCCGAGGAGCGGACGGACATCGGGATCCACACGTGCCCGGGCGGCGACTGTGACTCGGTGCACAGCAAGGAGGTCCCGTACGAGAAGCTGCTCAGTCACATGTTCGACATCAACGCCGGCTACTTCCTGATCCAGTGCGCCAGCGAGGACGACAAGGAGTCGGTCTACAAGCTGTGCGGTCGCTACAGCCGGGAGGACGCCGACGGCGTCGCGCAGGTCTGCTTCATCGGCGTCATCAACCCGCTGACGCCGGAGGTGGAGACGGCCGAGCAGGTCCGCGACGACCTGTTGCTGGCTGCGACGTACATCCCGATCGCGCGTCTCGGCGCGACGGACGACTGCGGCTTCTCGCCGTTCAGCCGGGACGTCAAGCCGAAGCACGGTTCGCCGGACTTCGCCCGGGACGTCGCGATGCAGAAGATCGCGTCCCGGCTGAAGGGAGCCCGGATGGCCTCCGAGGTGCTCGAGGCCGCAGCCGTCTGACGCCTGAATAGGCGGCCGCGGAGCCTGGGTCCCGGGGACCGGACCCGGGCTCCGCGGGCTGTAGCGCAATCCGCAACCCGCAACACGCAGAGGGCAGGCCGCCGGCGGGGCTGTCAGTCGGGCCCGAGCAGGAGCCGTTCGGCGCGGAGCTCGGAGATCCATTCACGGACGTCACCGGCCACGGCCGACGGCGGCTGAGCGGACTCGGCCCCAATCGTCGCGATCACCTGGTCGAGGGAGCGCTCTCCGTCGCAGAGCTCCCAGATCCTGGCGCCGAGCTCGTCGAGCAGATAGAAGCCGCCGTCGTCGGGGCGGACCAGGACGATCCGTCCCTGGGCTGCGTTAGCCTCGATCCCTGGTGAGTGGCCCGGCCGATCGGTCGGGTGGCCGCGCGGATCGTCGGGTCGGCGGTCGGCGATCCGGGCAGCCTACTGGTGCGGCCAGAGGTCGAGCAGATCCTCAAGCGTTGGGCGTTCTGGACCGACGTTCTACGTGACGGACCACCCTCCCCTCATCTGAGCGCCGTCGGCGACGCCGCGCTCGAGCCCAGAAAGCGACCCTGGCGATGACCACCGCACACACGTCGACCGCATTCTTCATGACCGCGTCCCTCGTCCTCGCCGGCCTGGTCCTCGTGGCCTTTCGCCTGATCATGGCCCGGTCGACGGCCAACCGGTGCATTGCCGGCTTCGCCGCCTGCCTGGTATCGAGTCCGTTGATGCTCGTCGCCCACGTCGGCGCCGGGATCACCATGCTCGGACTCGGCCTGGCCTGCGCCGTGCCGGCGTGCATGCTCGCGGAGAACCACGACGACGACGGGCGCGGCGGCCGGGGAGGCTCGGCGCCGATCGACTCGGATCCGGGGCCCGGCTCCGATCCGGATCTCTGGGACGATTTCGAGCGGGAGTTCTGGTCGCACGTCGAGCGGACACGCGAGGTCGTCGGCGTCAGCTGACCTCGGCCCACGCCGTCCGGTGGTTCCCGGGCGTGTTGGACGCCGGCGATTTCGTTGGTCCTGGGGTCAGGTCCCCGTGCCGCGTGATATTCCGCCGCGGCGATGCTCGCGCTTGCTGGGCTTGGCGAGCGCGCCGTCGAGGATCATTCGGGCCCGGGCCCGGGCCCGGGCCGGGGCCGGGGCCGGGGCCGGGGCCGGGGCCGAGGCCGAGGCCGGGGCGGGGCGGGGCGGGGCGGGGCCGGGGCGGGGCCGGGGCCTTGGCCGGGCTCGGGAGGTCCTGGGCGGGCGAGGCTCGCTGCGGGGACTGGGTCGTGGGAGCAGTGGACTCTCGAAGGAAAGTAGTTGACTGACTCAGTCAGCTACTTTCGCGACGAAGGTCTCGCATCCACCTCCGCCGCCCGGGAGGAGCCCCGTAGGTCACGTCCCACGCTCCCGCGCCCGAGCCGCACCCGTCCCGACGTGCAGCCGGCCGAGCGAAAGTGCGAAACCCGAGTGAGTCTGTGGGTACTTCTGAGGCGACAGACAACCGAGACCGAGGTCGTTCCGCCGCGGGGAAATTCCGTTCGATCCACCCGGCCGAGACAGGTGACGAACGACTGCGCGGAGCCGGCCGGCATCGGGGTCGGGCCGACACAGATCCGAGCAGGGGCCTTCCCCCACCCTCCCAGCCGCAACCTCATCGAGGCGGCCTTCGTCCCGTTTCACCTCGATCGACCGGACCCACCCACTCCACGCCCCCAACCAATCTCCACCCCGAGTCGACCGGTCGCGGCCCGCGATGGCGGTACTGACGTAGGTGCCGGGAGGCTCCACCGCTGGAGGTGATTCGACCGGTATCGCAATACCTACCAACCACGTCGCCAGCGTGGTCATCTCACTGTGGATGGTGGGTTACGTCGACCGCTCACGCGCCTGGACCGGCGGTCCGATCGAAGCCGCCGGTGGTGGGTGTAGGTTCTCCGCTCATGGGGTGGATGGGGCTACTTCGGCGCACTCGCCGGCTGCGCGGCTGGGTGTTGTCCAACGTCGGGCTCGTGGCCGCCGCGCTCGTGCTCGCGCCGGCGGCGACCGGCGTCCCCGCGTCGAGGAGCGCGGCCGGCGGGACCGCCGGGCCGAAGGCCCCTGCCGGACCGCAGGCCCCTGCCGGACCGAAGGTCCCTCCCGTCGCGACCGTCGCGCCGGCACCCCCGGGGGTCAAGTCCGGCCCTGCGGACGAGCTGACCTATCAGTCGGCGCGCCTCAAGGGGGAGGTCAACCCCGGCGGGCAGGCGACGGCCTACTTCTTTCTCTACGGCCCGACCCCGGCCTACGGGAGCCAGAGCCTGACCGTGAGCCTCGAAGCCGGCGGGCGTGCGGTGACCGTGTTCACGCAGCTCGCCGGGCTCCAACCGCTGACCGGATACCACTACAGCCTGGTCGCGATCAACGCCCTCGGGACGCGGTTCGGGGCGGACGAGACGTTCACGACGGCGGCGGCTCCACTGACGCTGATGATCGGCGCGTCAGCGAATCCGGCCATCCTCGGGGTACCAGTCAGCATCTTCGGCCAGACCGTCGGGACCGGTGCGCCCGGGAGCGCGGTCGTCCTCCAGGCGAACCCCTTCCCGTTCACCGGGGGGTTCCAGATCGTCGGGAGTCCGGGTCTCGCCTCGTCGGCGGGAACGTTCAGCTTCGACGTCGGACCGGTAGCGCTGTCAACCCAGTTCCGCGTCGTCAGCGTCGGTCCTGGTCAACCGCTGGTCAGCGATACGCTGACCGAGTTCGTCCGGCTCGCGGTGACGACGACGGTGACCAGAAGTGCGACGTCCGGGGGCGGCACGGCTACGACCTTCGCGGGGACGATCAGCCCGGCCGAGGTCGGTGCTCGGGTGTCGGTGCAGCGGATGGTCGCCGGCCGGTGGACGCTCGTCGCGGCGACCAAGGCCCAGGCGACGACGATCGGCGGCGCAAGCTACTCGATCGCCCTGCACCTCAACCACAGCGGCAGCTACCGGGTCTACTCGGCCTCGGTCGAGGGCGGTCACCTGGCAAGCGCCGGCGAGCCGGTGACCGTGCACGTGCACGGGGGCTTCGGTCCGAGTACCACGTAGCCGGTACCGGCACGCAACGCACGGGACCCGAGACTCGCTGCCGACGACACCGGTCGGCGTGGGCGATCCGACTGGGCATGGGATCCCGGACGGTATGGATGCGGTCGGTATGGGATCCCGGTCGGCCCGCCCGGCCCGGCCCGCGCCGCGGTCAGGTCCGCCAGCGGCGGTGCTCGGCCTCGTGCATGTCACGGAGGAGGAGCGGCGTGAGGAGACTCGCGGCGGCCGCGATGCGGGCGACGGTCGGCTCGTCCGGCTGACGGACGGTCCGGGCGAGGACCTCGAGGGCTCCGACCGTTGTCCGGCCGGTCTGGAGCGGGACGACCGCTCGACAGGCGAGATCGTAGGCGCGGGTCGCTCGCTCCCGGGAGCTGAGGCCGGTGTCGTCGTGATTGCCGAGATCCGCGACCCACGCGAGGCGTCCGGCGGGGTCGACGTCGCCCGATGGTGCTTCGCCGAGGTCGAGCTTGGCTCGCCAGGTCGCGGCCTCGAGCGCGTCGAGGTCTGGCCCTCGGCGCGTCCAGATCCCGAGGCAGGTGAGCGGCCGGTTGCTCTGGGTCTCGTGCCAGATCGCGACGACGTCCCAGGCGGAGGCGTCGCCGATCGCCGCGAGGGCGGCCGGGAGCACGCCGCGCAGGGACTTCTTCGGGCGGTGGCCGGAGGCCGGGGCGAGCAGCGCCGCGAGCGCCGGGAACTCCGCGCCCGGAGGGGGACCCGCCTGGCGGTGGATCGTCGCCGACCGTTGCCGTCTCGGGCCGGTGTCGCGCGGCCGCTCGCCCGACCCGGGCGCTGACGCCGGCATCGAGTCGAGCGTGAGGCCGTTCGGCGAGAGCGGGGCCGGCCGATCGGCGGTCGGGGCCGGGGAGGTCGGGACGGGCCGGTGGATCGGCGCGGGTACGCGGACGGGCGGGACCGACCGATGGACCGGTGCGGGTGGTCGGACGGGCGGGACCGGCCGGGACAGGCCATTGCCGGCGGGCTCGGCTGCGGAGTGCGGGTCGGTCGGGCTCGCGTGATCCAGCTGACGGCGGAGCGCGTCGAGGGCTGCGCGGGCGGCGAGGCGGTCGGCTTCGAGGGCGAGTGTCCGGGCCTCGGCCTGTTCGCGGGCCTCGCGCTCGGCGCGGTGCCTGGCCTCGAGGGTCTCGGCGTGGGCCTCGGCCTCCTGACGGGCCGACCGCTCGGCGGAGCAGCGGGCCTCGAGCTCGTCGGCGTGCTGCTCGGCGAGTCGGCTGGCGTTCGCGGCGGCCAGCTCGCGGGCAGCGTGCTCGGCGGCGGCCTTCGCCTCGTTCGCTCGGATCCGAGTGTCCTGGTCGCGGGCGTGGGCCTCGGCCTCCTTGCGGAGCTCGAGCTCGGCGGCTCGCTGGACCTCGAGCTCCAGGGCGCGGGTCTCGGCCAGTTCGCGCGCGTGCTGGGCAGCGGCGCGGGCCGCGTCCACGGCGTGCGAGCGGGCGTCGGCCTGCTCACGGGCCTTCAGCTCGGCTGCGTACCTCGCCTCGAGCTCGCGGGCTCTCGCCTCGGCGCGCTCGCCGGCCTGCAGGACGTCGGCCTGGTGAGCCTCGAGCTCGCGGACGCGGGCTTCGGCCTGCCGGCGGGCGGCCAGCTCGGCCTGCTCGCGGGCGACCTGGTCGGACGTCGCAGCGGCCGCCTGTTCGCGGGCGCGGGCCTCGTGCTCGCGGGCTCGGAGGTCGGCGTGCTGGTGTAGCTTGAGCTCGGCGGCCCGTTGGGCCTCGAGCTGCCGGGCGCGGGTCTCGGCCTGGGTGCGAGCCGCCCGCTCGGCGGCCTGCTGGGCCTCGAGCTCGCGGGCGCGGGCGTCGGCGTTCTCGCGGGCCTCGCGCTCTGCGGCGAGTCGCGAGGCGAGCGCGGCCGCCTCCGCGCGGATCGCGGTCTCGGCGGCGATCGACCGGGCGCCGACGGACCCGACCTCGGCGGCAAGCGACTCACGGGTCGAGCGCTCGTCGTCGAGTGCCTGGTTGGCCTCTGCGAGCTTGGTCTGGGTGTCGGCGTGCTCCGCCGCGAGGCCGTGGTGGCGGGCCACGAGCGAGCGGGCCTCGGCCTGTGCTTCGGCGAGCATCGACTTGGTGGCCGCGTGCTCCGTCGTCCATCGATCCTCGACTGCGGCCAGCTCGGCTCGCCCGGCGAGATCCTCTTCGGCGCGGGCTTCGCGCTCCGCCTCGACTGCGGCTTCGGCCTGCTTGCGGGCGTCGCGCTCGGCAGCGACCGTCGCTTCGGCCACCCGGCGGGCGTCATGCGCTGCCGCGACGGCGGCTTCGGCCTGCTCGCGGGCGTCGCGCTCGGCGCGGATCGCGACCTCGGCCTGCTCACGGACGGCGCTCGCGTCGGCACCGCTGGTCGCCTGGAGGCGACGGAGCTCGGCCAGCGTGGCCTGGGCCTGCTGCTCGAGATCGGTGCGGGCGGCCCGCTCGGCCGCGGCTGCGGCCGCGGCCTGTTCGCGCGCCTGACGTTCGACCCGGATCGCCGCCTCCGCCCGTTGGCGGGCCTCGCGCTCGCCCTGAGCCTGCGTCTCGGCCTGGGCGCGAGCGGCACGCTCGGTCGTCGTCGCGGCCTCGGCCTGTTCGCGGGCGTCACGCTCGGCACCGATCGCGGCGTCGGCCTGGTCGCGGATTGCCGCGACGCCTGTCCCGGCTGCGCGCTGGAGGCGTCGCAGCTCCTCGGACGCGGCCTCGGCCCGCCGCTGGAGGATCGCGCGGTCGGCGGCCTCGGCGGCGAGCGCCGACTCGAGCTCGGTGGCCCGGGCGATCGCCTGTCGCTCGCGCTCACCGATCGTCGTCTGCCGGTCGCCGAGCTGGGTCTCGGCCTGCGCACGCCCGGTGCGCTCGTCGGCGAGCTGGGCCTCGGCCGCAAGGCGGAGGGCCCGCTCCTGGGCGAGCTGGGCCTCGGCCGCCGCCCGCCCGTCCTGCTCGTCGCCGAGTTGGGTCTCTGCGTGGGCGCGTGCGGCGCGCTCGTCGGCAAGCAGCGTCTCGGCCGCCTGTTGGCTGGCGCGGGCCGCCGCGGCTGCGGCACTCGCCAGCTCCAGTGCGCCGGGGTCGGGCGCGCCCGAAGCAGGTCCTGCTGCGACCGGCGGGGCTGCCGACTCCGCGGGGGCGCTCG
>DATCEH010000122.1:0-76425 GCA_036510225.1 Solirubrobacteraceae bacterium
CGCTCGCCAGACGATCGCCGCCGAGCCGCTCGACCAGCGCGGGATACAGCGTCCGCCAGGTCTGGCCGAGCGCCCACTGGAGGTCGGGCGCGATCAGCCCGGCGCCGATCGCGAGCGACTGCCGGAGCTCGTCTGCCGGGCCGTGGTCGCCCGCAGCGGGCAGCCCGGCGGTGGCCGCGTCGAGCCACGAATCGACGCCGGCCGCGTGCTCCGGGGCGGCGCTGGCCGCGCGCAGGTTGGCGCGGGCGACGGCCGCCAGGATCGGCAGCAGGTCACCGCACAGGGAGACGGGCTCGTCGAGCCCGGAGAGTCGCCGGCGCCCGCGTCTGGCGAGCTCATCGAGGCCGGGGATCGACCGCGCGAGACCGGCCGCGGGCTTCGCGAGCATCGGCCGGCCGGTCCGCGAGAACGGCAGGATCACGCCGACGTCGTCGCTCCCGGGCCGGTACGCGAGTCGACAGGCCTCGGGTAGCGGCAGCCGGCCTCCTTCTGGACGGCCCCGTCTGTCGTCGTCACGCGGCTCGAAGCTGCCGCCGCGGCCTTCGGTCAGGGCGAGCGCGGCGTCGATGAAGCTGAGCGCGAAGCCGCGGACGGCCACCGTGGCGCCGGCCGGGATTCGCTCCGCGGTCAGCCACCGATCGACCGGAAACACGCCCGCCGCGAGCCGCGCCGGGCCGCCCCACCCGTTCGCAAGGGCCCCGTCCCATGAGTCGTCGTGGCCGGTCGCGAGCAGGACCTCGTCGTAGCGACCTGGACCGGCCGGGGCCGGTGACCGGTCGGTGCCGGGCGAGTGACCTGCGAGCGCGAGGTCCCAGGCCGAGCCGACCCGGCGGACCGCTTGCACCCGCGTCGGATGGACGGTGACCGTCACGTTGGGCGGCGCGTGTGCGAGAAGTGTCCGCAGGCCGTCTGCCAGGTAGCGGCCGACGGTCGCCCGCGGGGGATATCCGGCGGCGTCGCACGGCGCTCCCCGGGCGGCGCACCAGTCCACGAACGAGCGTCGCTCGGCCGGCGGGGCCGCCCGGCTCCCGGGCCACCACATGTCCACCGCGCCGGCGGCGAAGTTCATCCGCAGATGGGCCGGCTGGCCGGGGTCGTAGACCGGTCCGGCCCCGGGAACGGGGTGCGGCTCGAAGGCGTCGACTTCGATCGGCACGCCGCCGTCGGCCCGGGCCGCGTGGTCGAGGAGCCGCTCGAGCGCGAACATCCCCTTCGGCCCGAGACCGACGATCGCGACGCGGAGACCCTGCCCGCCCGGGCGCGGGCCGGCGGGGGGGCTCAGCTGATCGAGCACGTCGATTCGAGCAGGCCGCCGTCGACGAGCCCGGCCAGCGTGTCCGGCTTGCAACCGAGCGTCCTGGTCACCCAGGCATCGTCATAGACCGTCTCGAGGTAGCCGGTTCCCCGGTCGGGCAGGATCACCGCGCACGACGTCCCCGGGGCCATCTCATCGGCCATACGCTCGAGGACGATCACGACACCGCCGGACGACGCTCCGGCGAGGATCGCCTCGCGCTGGGCGAGGCGGCGGCAGCCGACCACGCAGTCGAGGTCGGAGACCCGCTCGAGGCGATCGAACTCGACGCCGACCGACAGCTGCGTCTCGACGCCGGCCCCGAAGCCGGGGAGCAGGCGGGGACCGGGGCAGCCACCGAACAGGGCGCTCCCGGCCGAGTCGACCGCGACCACCTTCGTCGTGCGGGCGTGCTCGCGCACGTAGTCACAGCAGCCGCGGAGCGTGCCGGTCGTGCTGGTCGCGACGAACACGTAGTCGACAGCGCCGCCGAGCGCCTCGTCGATCTCCCGCATCGTGCCGCTCGCGTGGGCTGCGGCGTTCGCCTGGTTGGCGTACTGGTTCGGCCAGAAGGCGTTCGGCGTCCTGGCGATGAGCTCGGCGACCAGCCTGAGGCGGGCAGCCAGGAGGTTCCCGGCGTCTGCGGCCGACGGGGACACGACGCGGACGTCGGCGCCCAGCGCCCGCATCGTCCGGAGGCTGGTCTCGTGGGCGCGGACGTCGACGACGCAGATCAACCCGATCCCGTGGTAGCGGCACGCCTGGGCGAGGCCGATGCCCATGTTCCCCGAACTTGATTCGATCACCGTCGTCTCGGCGTTGATCAGCCCCTGCTCGAGCGCGGCCTCGAGCATCCGGGCGGCCGGGCGGTCCTTAGCACTCCCGCCGGGGTTGGCGGCCTCGAGCTTGGCCCAGACGTCGATATCCGGGCGCAGCAGGTAGCGTCGCAGACCGACGAGCGGCGTGTCGCCGATCGCGCCGAGCACCCCGACCACCGGGTCGCGTGGGTGATGGAAGGCGTGAGACGGAACCTCAGCCATCGTGCTCATGAGACACCACCTCCAGATCCAGGGTCGTTGCACCGGCGCAGCTCGATCCAGTTACCCGAGGGCCGTGGATCGCAATCGGAGTGGGCCGGCGGATCGGCCGGTCGATCGAGCTCATCAGGGCGGCGCCCGGCCGACGGACCCACGGTCGCTGGTCTGACGCCCGAGGCGCGTATCGTCTGCCATTCGGGCCAGCCAGAAGGGCGTCGGCTTGGCCAGGTGTAGATGTTGGCGTGAGACGCCGGGACGGAGAATGACGCGATGCGCTTCGATGAGATATTCGACGGCGCCGGGGCTCCCCGCCCGGACGCGGTCGCGCTGGCCGCGGAGCTCGAGCGGCTTGGGCCGGAGCGCCTGCTCGCGGCCGGACGGCTGCGGGACGCGATCTTCATGCAGCAGGGGATCACCTTCGATGCGACGGGCAACGACGGCGCCGTCCACGACCGGCCGTTCCCGCTCGACCTCGTCCCACGGATCATTCCCGGCGCCGAGTGGCGGCACATCAAGCGGGGCCTGGCCCAGCGGATCCGAGCGCTGAACTACTTCGTCGACGACGTCTACCACGAGCGGCGGATCGTCCACGCCGGCGTCGTCCCGTGGGCACTGATCGCCAGCCGGTCGCATTTCGCCCGGGCGGCCCACAACATCCGCCCACCGGGGGGCGTCTACTGCCACGTGTCGGGGTGCGACCTCGTCCGCGACGACGACGGGTCGTGGTACGTGCTCGAGGACAACGTCCGAACGCCGTCCGGGATCTCCTACGTGATCGAGAACCGGATCGCGATGACCCGGCTGGTCCCGTCGCTGTTCGGTCGCTACCGGGTCCGGCCGGTCGACCACTACCCGGGCCTCCTGCTGGCCGCCCTGCGGGCGGTGGCCCCGGCCGCCGAGGGCGAGGCGACGGTGGTCGTGTGGACTCCGGGCCCGATGAACAGCGCGTACTTCGAGCACGCATTCCTCGCCCGGCAGATGGGCGTCGAGCTGGTCGAGGCATCAGACCTCGTCGTCCGGGACGACGTCTGCTACATCCGCACGACGAACGGCCTGGCCCGGGTCGACGCGATCTACCGGCGGCTGGACGATGCCTTCATCGACCCGCTCGAGTTCCGGCCGGACTCATTGCTCGGGGTGCCCGGTCTGATCCGGGCCTACCGGGCGGGGACGGTGGCGATCGCCAACGCGATCGGCACGGGGGTCGCCGACGACAAGGCCGTCTACCGGTACGTTCCGGACATCATCCGCTTCTACCTCGAGGAAGAGCCGCTCCTGGAGAACGTGCCGACCTACCTGCTGAGCAGGCCCGACCAGCTCGAGCACGCGCTCGACCGGCTCCACGAGCTCGTCTTCAAGCCGACCGGCGAGTCCGGCGGGAAGGGCGTGGTGATCGGCCCGCACGCAGACCGGGCGACGCTCGACGCGCTCGAGCGGACGATCCGGGCGGACCCGACGAACTGGATTGCCCAGGAGGTGATCGGTCTGTCGACCGTGCCGGTCGTCGGCCCGGACGGGGAGCTCTCGCCGCGCCACGTCGACCTCCGGCCGTTCGCCGTCTTCGGCGAGACGATCAAGATCGTTCCCGGCGGGCTGACACGCGTGGCGCTCCGCGAGGGATCGATGATCGTCAACTCGTCCCAGGGGGGTGGATCGAAGGACACGTGGGTGCTCGAGGACGGGCTCGACGACCACGCCCCGCCGGCGCGGATCGTCGACCGGGCGGGTCCGATGCTTCCCGACCTGCGGCTCGACTCGTGGAGCGCACAGCAGCAACAGCAGCAACAGCACGCGCGCGACGCCCGCTGATGCTCGCGCGGATCGCTCACGAGCTGTTCTGGCTGGGGCGGAACCTCGGCCGGGCAGAGCACACGGCACGGATGCTCGACGGCGTCTTCCACGCGGACCTCCAGGGTCGTCCGGAGGACCCGAGCGGGGTCACCCTGTCGTGGGACTCGCTCCTGGCGATCATGGGTTCGAGCGCCCCCGAGGGGGACTCGGCGTCGCGGGATGTGACGATCGCCGCGCTGACGCAGGACGCGACCAACGTCAACTCGGTCGCCTCGTGCGTCGCCCGCGCGCGCAACGGCGCCCGGTCCCTGCGGGACGTGATCAGCGCGGAGATGTGGGAGGCGATCAACACGTTCCACCTCGAGCTGGTCGACCAGCGGGTCTCGAGCGGGCCGTACGCGTTCGTCAGCTACGTCAAGGCCCGGTGCGCCCTGTTCTGGGGCGTCGCCGCCCGGACGATGCTCCGCGACGAAGCGCACGCGTTCCTCGACGCCGGCGGTCGGTTCGAGTCGGCGGACATGGTCCTGCGGATGCTCCGCGTCGCGCTCCCGCCGGTCGGCGAGGCCGGCGAGGACGGCGAGCCGTCGCCGACGCGCGACGGCCAGGCCCTGGCCCTGCTCCAGGCGGTCGGCGGGTTCCAGGCCTACCGCAGGGCCGTGCCGGCCCCACCGAACGCGGCCCCGGTCGCGAGCTTCCTGCTCTTTCGCCTGAGCTACCCCGATTCGGTCGCGGCGTCGATCAACGCGGCTCGCTTCGCGCTGAGCGTCGCCGACGGCAACCCCCGGGCGTCCGAGCCGGTCCTCAGGCTCTCGCGGCTGCTCGCCGACCTCGAGTTCCGCGGGCGGATCGCCGGGGACGGGGCCGGGCTGGTCGAGGCGTGCGAGATCGTCGGCCGGGAGCTGGCCCTGGCCGACCGGGACATCGCCGAGCGGTATTTCGGCGGGACGGCCACCAACGACGGCCTCCTCCGGCGATGAACTCCGCGATCCTCCAGGGCCGATGAACGTCCTGATCCGCCGAGACCGATGAACTTCGCGATCCGTTATCTGACCGAGTACCGGTACGCGGCGCCGGTCACCGACAACCTCAACGCCCTCCGCGTCCAGCCGGCGACGACGCCACACCAGCGGTGCGACGACTTCAACCTGCTGATCGACCCGGAGACACGGTTGGGCCGGCACGTCGACTACTTCGGGACGGAGGTGATCGAGTTCGGCGTATCCCGGCCGCACCTGAAGCTGACGATCGACGCCCGCGCCCGGGTGGTCACCTCGGCACCGCCGGAGCCGCCCACCGCGCCGTGGAGCGCGCTCGAGTCGCCGGCCTATCGGGATGTCGGCGGCGAGTTCCTGCTCGGGGTCGGGGCCAAGGCAACCGACCAGAAGCTGGTCGAGCTGGGCGCGAAGATGCGGGCCGCGACGCCCCAGGAGTCGGTCGGCCTGCTGGCCGAGCTGATCCCGACGGAGTTCGAGTACCGGGCCGGCGTCACGTACGTAGGCTCGTCCGTCCAGGATCTCCTGGCGGCCGGGGCAGGCGTCTGCCAGGACTTCGTCCACCTGGCGCTGATCCTCCTTCGCAGGCACGGGATCGCCGCTCGGTACGTGTCGGGTTACCTGTTCGTCGCGCCGGCCGAGGGGTCCGATTCCGTCGAGGTCGACACCCACGCCTGGATCGAGGCGCTGCTGCCGGCCGAGGGCGCGCCGGTCTGGGTCGGCTACGACCCGACCAACAGCAGCCGGGCTGACGAGCGGCATGTCAAGATCGGCCACGGACGCCACTACCCGGACGTCCCGCCGATCAAGGGCGTCTTCCGTGGGGGCTCGGCCGAGCTCGAGACAAGCGTCGTGATGACGCGCCTCGACCCGGCGACGACCGCGTCGGCAGCGATCGTCGCGCCTTGACCCAGTTTCGGTCCGCTCTCGTCCTGGGCCCGCCTCGGCCGGGTCGGCGATGACCGGGCGCCGGTCGGAGCGCAGATGAGCCAACCGGTGGGCGGACTGCGCCACGTGGCGAGCGACCTGGGGTTCACGGCGTCCGACGATGTCGTCCTCGTGGTCGCGCTCGCGCCCGCGCCGAGCGCCGGTGAGCTGGTCGCCGAGCGACTGCACGTGACGAGCGACGGGAACGGGCCGCAGCCGGTCGTCACCGAGCTGGCCGGATCGGACGGGAGTCGGATGCATGTCGTGCGGGCTGGGGCCGGCGACCTGCTGATCTCCTACGCGGCGACGGTACGGGCGGCCGAGCCGCCGGCGGTCGCCTCGCCGGGCACCGACCCCGACGAGGTCGCCGGCGGTCTCGTCGACGCCGATGCGATCACGGCCCTGCGCCAGAGCAGGTTCTGCCCGTCTGACGCGCTGGCCGGCTTCGCGGCCGGGGAGTTCGGTGGCCTCGAGGCGGGGACCGACCTGGCCCGGGCGGTCGCGGCCTGGGTCTTCGAGCGAATCGCCTACGAGCCGGGATCGAGCGGCCCGCTGGATACGTCGGTCGACACGCTGCTCTCCGGCGCCGGGGTCTGCCGCGACTTCGCGCACCTGACGATCGCTCTCTGCCGGGCGCTCGGCGTGCCAGCCCGCCTGGCGGCCGTCTACGCGCCAGGCCTCTCGCCGATGGACTTTCACGCGGTCGTCGAGGTCCGCCGGGGTGGCCGCTGGGAGGTCCACGACCCGACGCGCCTGGCCCCGCGGACCTCACTCGTACGGATCGCGACCGGGCGTGACGCCTCCGACACCGCGTTCGCGACGACCCTCTCAGGAACGATCGAGTTGACGACGCAGAGCGTCTTCGCAGTCGTCGAGGGAGATCTCCCGCTCGACGACCACGTCGAACCCGTCGCCCTGGCCTGAGTCCGGCCCCGGCGCGCCGGCTTGATCGGGAGTCGAGAGGCGCCCGGACTCGTGCGTGCCGCTCGAGACGGGCCAGGCTGTCGGGTCGAGCGGGAACTCGAGCTCGGCTGGTCCGACGCGCCGTGTCAGCCAGGAGAGCGCTCCGACGTCGAGTGTCGCAACTCGGAGCGTCTGGCTGGGGTTGCCCCAGGTCCGTAGGTCACCGCTGCGTTCCTGGACGAGGAGCACGACATCCAGACCGCCCATCGACCGACTGACGAGTTGGGCGAAGGTCGCGGTCAGCCGCCCGACTTCGTGCTCTGTGAGGCGTACGAGAACCAGCGGCTCGGCGTACGGATCGGCTGTTGGATTCAGGGCGTCCGTCAAAGCCACGCGGATCGTCTGCATGTGTTTCTCCTGTCTCGCCGGTCCGGTACACGCCACCGGCACCGCCGCCGACCGCGAAGCTGTATCCGTTGCGCGACGCCACATTAAGGTCTGTAGAGGACGCCGATCATGCGGGACGCGTCGGACGGAACCGGTATGTAGCAACGCCGAGGCTGTGCCGGCATCGCCGATGAGGTTCCGGCGACTGGAGCTGCCGTTTCCGGACTTTGCGCAAACTTCTCGGTATCCACAGGCTTTTCGACCAATTTGGGCATGGTCGTAGCCGCAGTCCACAGTTCTCGATGAGCCTGTGAACAGCGCCCCGTAGAAATCCCTGCACCGGCCGTTGTATGACCCGGGCTGTTGACAGGCCGGCCGGTATCGAGTCGATCACGGCGTCGCAAGACGTCGGCGTCTTGCTGTACCAGTGGGGGCATGAACACCGAACTCGTCCCCTCGACCACCTTGCGTCGCGCCGCGCTTGGTGACCGACTCCGACTCGAACGGGCACAAGAGCGGTTGCGAGGCCAGCAGGAGACCCTTCGCGAGGAGCTCAAGCGCGTCGATCACGAGTTGAGCGCGCTCGGCGAGCGGATTGGCACGATCGACGCGTTGCTCGGAACGTCGAGCGAGATCGGCGCGGCTGAAGGCGGGGGGGGTCCCACGTCGGTCGGTCGGCCGGCGCCGCTCAGGGGCGCGGAGATCCGCAAGCATGCCGCCCGCCGATTCTTTCTGGCTCATGGGTCAGGGCGCGGCCTCCACTATCGGCGCTGGTTCGAGTTGCTCGTCGCCGACGGCAGCGAGATCGCCGGTCGTGACCCATTGGCGTCTCTCCTCACAAACCTGAATCGATCACCCGTGGTCGTTCGCGGAGATCAGCCGGGGACCTATGCGATTGACGCGCAGGCCCCGGACCGTTTGCGGGCTGAACTCGGAGAACGGCAGGCCGAACTCCGTGACCTCTCGCGCGTCATGGCCAGCGAGATCAGTCCGCCTCGCCAGCTCCGGGAGCACCAGGCTCGCCTGGCGGCTGGGATAGGCAGGCTGGAAGGGCTGCTCGCCGAGGCTGAGGATGTCCTGCGCCCGGAGGAGCGGGACAGGGTTCTCGAAACCCATACCCGAGCGGCTTGATGCGTTCACGGCCGGTCGGCCGTCACTGAGACGAAGCGCTGGGTGAAGAGGATCTCCTCGCCTGCAAGGCGGGGTCCAAAGCCGGTCGGCGGTCCGCCGTCCAGCTCGGTCCGCAGGGCCGCGCGGATCACGCCGACGGCGTCCTCGTCGGCGCCAGTCTGGGCCAGCCACGGCGGCAGGGGCCGCTCGACCGCCCGGGAATCGATCGCCCGCTCGCGCATACCGCACCCCCTGATCAGGCCGGCGAGCTCGCGCGCGGCCAGGATCCGAGTATGGGACGGATCCCGGAGGCGCTCGAGGCGGTTCTGCGTGACGGCGACGGCCGGGTCCTCGTCGGCCGCGAGGTCGGCGATCACGACTGCCCCGCCCGGCCTGACGCACCGCGCCAGCTCGGCGATCTGGATCCGCGGATCGTCGAAGTGGTGGACGGCGAACCTGCAGACGACGATGTCGAACGACGCGTCGACGAACGGCAGGACCGCGGCGTCGCCCCGCTGGAAGACGATGTTCCGAAGTCCGGCCTCGTGCGCGGCGCGCGTGCCCCGCTCGAGCATCGCCTGGGTCGCGTCGAGGGCGATCACCCCGCGAACCCGCGGTGCCAGGCTCCTGGCCGCGTGGCCGGTCCCCGCGGCGACATCGAGCACGAGCTGGTCGGCGTCGAGCTCCAGGCGCCCGAACAGCCAGTCGACGTTCTCGGTGAAGACGCTGTTGAAGCGTCGGTCCTCGAACGCCGAGGCCTGCCGGGAGAACGACTGCTCGATGACGGCGGCCTGGTCGCGGGACATCCCGACAAGCTAGCCGTTGAGCCCGGCGACCTCCCGAACGCGGGCGAGCGGTGTGGCCGGTTGCCGGCCGGGACGGGAGCCGGCATGGGTTTGGGGTCGGCGGCCGTGACGCCTGACGCGGGCTCGACCTCACGAAGGTGGAGCGGTAGGTGCCTTTCACGGAAAAGTAGCTGCCTGAGTCAGTCAACTTGTTTCGAAAGAGCGCGAACTACCAACTGCTCTCTCGCCGCGCTCCACGTTCTGCTCGTCTTTCTGCCGGCCTCGGCCCCCGGCTGGACGCTCCTTGAAAGCCCTGCCTCGAAGCGGGCGATCACCGGGTTCGCAAGGTTCCCGGGCTCGTCAGCTGGCCGCCGCGCGGCCCTACCGGTTACCCGCCGCGGCCCCACCGGCCCTACCGGCCCTACCGGCCCTACCGGCCCCACCGGCCCTACCGGCCCTACCGGCCCGACCGGTCCGACCGGTCCGACCGGTCCGACCGGTCAGGCGTCAGGCGTCAGGCAACGAGGTTCGCGAACAGCCGGTCGAGCGCCGTCTGTGGGTCGTCGGTCAGGCCGGTGTGGACGGCCGACGGCTGGATCATCGTCGACGTCGGAGCGACGATCCACCCGAACCGCTCGGACGGGGGGAGGCCGGCGAGGGCGCCGGCCTGCGGATCTCCGCGAACGACCTCCGCGAGGGCGCGCAGCCGCGACCGGATCGGCTCGGGATCCAGATCCGGGGCGACCGCGGCGAGGCGTGCGTCGTCCACCTGGCTGCGCAGGGCGAGGAAGTCGTGCTGGCGGCAGAACAGGACGACGCCGACGTTGAGCTGCTCGCCGCGCTCGATCCGCGGGACCACCCGCAGCAGGGCGTAGGCGAACGGCCGGGCCGGCGGGTCAGCCACGGGCGCGCTCGAGCTCGGCGACGAAGTCCCGAGGTTGCGTGAGGCGCTCGCGCAGGAAGCCGGCGAGGTCGGCCCGTCGGCTGGCCGGATCCTCGCCGAGCCAGACGGCCGGAACCAGCCCGACGGCGTGGTCGATCGCCGCCTGGGCCGGCTCGGCCAGACGTGCGTCGGCGTCGTGGAGCGAGCCGGCCAGCGGGAGGAGGACGTGCTCGGCGAGCATCGGCACCGGTGCCCGGGCCGTCTCGGCCAGCCGGCGTCCGCCGTGCATCCTGAAGAACGCGGCCCCGTGATCGATCATCCACGTTCGCCCATGCCATACGAGGAGGTTGGGGTTGCGGGGGGTCCGGTCGACGTTGGTGACGAGCGTGTCGAACCAGACGACGTCGGCCGCGAACTCCGGGTCGATCGGCGGATCGGCCGGCAGGGTGAAGCCGAACGAGCCCGGCAGGAAGTCGATGCCGAGGTTCGGCCCGGGACTCGCCGCAAGCAGCTCCTGGATCTCCGGGTCCGGCTCGGCGCGGCCGAGCTCGACCGGCAGGTCGACGACCGCGAGCTCGGGGATCGGCAGGCCGAGGGCCCGGCCGAGCTCACCCGCGACGACCTCGGCGACAAGCGCGCCCGGGCCCTGGCCGGCGCCCGTGAACTTCGTCACATAGAGGCCGTCGTCGTCGGCCTCGACCAGCCCCGGAAGCGAACCGCCTTCGCGGAGGGCCGAGACGTACCGGGTGGCGGTCACGCTGCGAAGCTGCCTCGACACGGACGACAGCTTCGCAGGCCGGCCAGTCCCTGCTACCGGCGGGCGCCGATCGCCCGTCCGAGCAGGACGAAGCCGACGGTCGCGGCGACGCCTTCGAAGATCCCCCGCTGGAGACCTTCGGCGAGCGAGTGCTCCGCATGCCATTCGCCCAGGGTCATCGCGACGGCGACGCCCCCGGCGACGACCCCGCACAACCGCCACGGTCGGCCGCGCAGCGGGCGGAGCGGCGGTAGGTCGTCGAAGATGTCACCGGCCGGACCGGTCGCCGCGACGACCAGGCCGCCGCTGCCGCGCAGGCTGACCGCAGCGGCTCCGAGCGCGACGATCGCAAGGCCGGCGAGCCCGCCGACGAGCCCAAGCCACCAGGCCGGCTCGACCGCCAGGAAGTCGAGCACGTAAACCTCGAGGGCGACCGAGCAGGCAAGCCCCGCGCCGAGGCCGACCCACGTGCGCCGGCGGACCAGCCGGATCTCGGCAGCCGGAAGGACCGGCTCCCCCCGGCGCCGGAGCGCCCTCAGGAGGGCGAGCGTCCCGGCGACGAGGGCGATCTGCGGGGCGATGACCATGCAGAGGATGGCGGGTATCGCGAGCGCCGTCGAATACCCGTTGTCGAAGCCCGGATATCCGCCGGCGGCGCCGAGTCCGAGCTGCGAGACGATCAGGGCAACCGCAGCGACCCCAAGCGCGCCGAACGCACCCAGAGCTCCGCCGCGGGCCGACTGGGTCGCGAGCTCGTCGGCGAACTCGGCCGCCAGCTCCCCGGGGTTGCCGAGCCGGCTCACCGAAGCCGGCTCGCAGGCGATGTGATCCTTCATTTCGAGCAGGATCGTCTCCCGCTGCCGCGCGGGAACCCCGCGGCGGCCGAGCTCGTCGGCCAGCTGCTCTGTCCAGGTCATCCGAGCACCGCCTGCACCGCGCCCGCAAAGGCGCTCCATTCACGGCGGCGGGCGCCGAGCGCGTTCGTCCCCGACCGCGTCAGCCTGTAGACCCGGCGCCGGCGGCCGGCCTCCGTGGACCAGTCACTCTCGATCAGCCCGTCTCGCTCTAGCCGGTGCAGGGCCGGGTAGATCGTCCCCTCCGGCAGGTCGAAGGCCCCGTCGCTGCGTTCTCGCAGCGCCTGCCCGACCGCGTATCCATGAGCCGGTCCGGCGTCGAGCGTCGCGAGGATCAGCGCGTCCAGTTGTCCCTTCACGGTGTTCGGTTTCATACCTAGGGATACTAGGCATAGGTTCGCTAGGTGTCAAGGGCGACGGGCGGCCGACCTGCGGGGAGGCGCGCGGAGGTCGGGATCGCCGCCGCCGCGTTGATCGGGGTCCCGGCGCCGCCCCGGGCGTCGCGCGCCGCGGCGTGCTCCTCGACCGACCGGTCCCACGACGGAGTCGCCGTCAAGCCGATCACGCCGTCACGCCGGTGCCGGCACCGTGGCCGCCGCCGGCGCCGGCACCGAGAGGGCGGCGAACGGCAGGGCGAGCTTCCGCGACGCCAGGAAATGCCAGATCTCGTACGCGCCGTCGATCGAGCTCGTGTCGCCCGAGCTGATCTCCGCCCCCACGGCGTTCGGCAGACCGTGCTTGCCCCCGTAGATCCGCAGATGCTCGACGATCGTGCCCCAGGCGCACCCCGTCCACTCGTAGCGCAACGTGTGCCGGGCGACCACCGAGTGGGTCGGCGTCGGGCCGCACCGGTCCCTCGTCGCCCAGCCGACGACGTACGGAAGGACCGCTCCCGCCCGACTCGCCCCCCGGCCCGCGTACGGGACGGTCGTATCCGCCGTCCCGTGGATCTCGAGGATCGACAGCGGCCGATCCGGGTTGCACGCCGGCAGTGACCGGTAGCCGCCCGAGACCAGGACAAGACCAGCGATCCTTGCGCTCAGCTCGCAACCGGCACGCGCGGCCATCCCAGCCCCGATCGAGACCCCAGTCGCGTACACGCGTGCCGGGTCGACGCACGCGACCGCCTCGACCCGATCGAGCAGTGCCGATGTGAAGAGCACGTCCCGCTCGCCCCCGGAGATCGCCCACTGCGGCCCGTGCGAGCTCGGGTAGACGACGGCGAAGCCCTCCTTGTCGGCGAGCGTCGAAAGACCCGTGTCCCTGGCGAACTCCGCCCCGCTCCCGCCGTAGCCGTGGAAGGCCACGATCAGCGGGAGGGCCGTTCCCGCCGGCGAGCTCGGCACGTGGAGCACCGCCTCTCGCGCCAGCCCGTCCGCCGTCAGGGTGATCGACTGATCCCCCGCCAGCGTCCCGTACGCACACGCCGCCGGCCCCGCCGCGACGGCCACGCCCGACCCCGGCCCGCCGCCCAACAGGGCGACGATCGTCACCGCCAGGCCGCCGAGACCGCCGAAACCCCGCCGGGCGCCCCCGACCCCAAACGGGCCCCCAAGCCTCATCGGACGACGCCCCGCCTCGGGCTCAGCCGGTCGCCGCTGCCGGCACGCGCGCCCCGCGGACGATCCGTGAGCGGACGATCGGTCGCTCGAGGAGGATCCAGCTGAGCGACGCCGCGGCGGTCGTTCCGAGCACCACGACAACCAGCTGGACGCCGCTGTTGCTCGGCAGCCATCCCCGTCCTACGCTCCGCGTGACCGCGCCGATCACCGGGATGTGCCAGAGGTAGATCCCGTAGGAGACCGTGCCCAGCCAGATCGCCCCCCGATTGCGCAGCAGTGACGGCACGACGCCCGACCGTCGCTGCTCGGCGCTGGTCGCCGCGAGCACCAGCATCAGGCCGATCGCCCCGTAGAAGAGGTGCGCCGTGATCGACCCTCCGGCGGTCGGGTTGGCGTTGTAGGCGATCACCCCCCACGGCAGCTGGAGCGCGCCCATCAGGATCAGCAGCCCGAATCCCGTGATCAGCGCGCCGGCCGGGTTGACCCGGGCGATCAGCCTGGGATGCCGGACGGCCACCGTGGCCAGGGCCATCCCGATCACGAACCAGTCGAGCGTCCCCGCCAGCGTGAAGGCCAGGGCCGGGAGATTCTGCGAGAAGCTGATGTACCGGACGCCCAGCGTCCCGATCACGAGGACGCCGGCCGCCACCGCGCTCCGCTTCCCGCCGATCCTGGCCACGCCGATCGCGAGCAGCGGGAGGATCGCGTAGAAGGTCAGCTCCGTCCCGAGCGACCACGCCACGCCCAGGCCGTTGAACGCCGTGTGGATCGAGTAGACCTGAAGGAACCCGTAGTACGTCAGTGGATGCGCCCCTGTCGTTCCCTCGCTGAGACCGGCCGCTGCCGCCACCGTCAGAGCGACCCAGAAGGCCGGGACGATTCGCGCCACCCGCCGCCGGGCATACCGGAGAACCGCCCCCGCGTCGATGCTCCCGAGGCCGACGTCGACCCACGGTCTATAGAGCACGAAGCCGCTGATCACGAAGAAGACCGGCACCCCGAACTCGAGGTGGTGCGTGTACGGCAGCAGTGACTTGGCCGGCGGGTTGGCCAGAAAGAAATGGTGGAGGAGGATCGCCCCCGCAGCGAGCGCCCGCAGGCCTTCGATCGACTCGTACCGCCGCCGCCCGCCCCCGGCAGCCGTCTTCGGACGCGGCGACGCGACCTCTGTCGCCGGCGCGCTCAATGGCCAGCTCGTTTCAGGAAGCTCTTCACGGTGTTGACCGGGACGGCGAAGCCGATGCCTGTGTTGCCCGCCTCTCCGCCGACCTCCCCGCCGCCGCCGCCGCCGAAACCTCCGCCGCCGCCGTTGCCGCCGCCGCCTCCGAACCCGAAGCCGCCGCCAGAGCCGTCGCCCGACCCAGCCGCGATCTGCGAGTTCACGCCGATCACCCGGTCGAGCCCGTCGAACAGGGGACCACCCGAGTTGCCGGGGTTCAGCGCCGCGTCGGTCTGGATCACACTGCCGATCGACGCGCCGTTCGGCGCGCTGATCGTCCGCCCCAGAGCCGAGATCACCCCCGTCGTCAGGGTTCGGTCAAGCCCGTACGGGTTGCCGATCGCATACGTCGGATCGCCGACCTGGACGGCGCTCGAGTCACCCAGCACAACCGGCGTGAGCTTCAGGCCGCCGGCGTCGATCTTCAGCAGGGCGAGATCCTCAGACGGATCCGCGTACACCACGCTCGCCGGACGCGACTCGTCGAGCTTCGCGCCGAAGGCCACCGTGATCGTCTGCGTCCCCGCGATCACGTGATCGTTCGTGACGATCAGGCCGGCCGCGTCGACGACGAACCCCGAACCACTCTGTGTCGCGCCCGCCGCCGACCCGGGAAAGCCGGAGCCCGAGCCGGTCGCCGTCGCCTCGATCGCCACGACCGAGGCCGCCGAGCGGGCATAGACCGCCCGCGCAGACAGGCTCCCGGTCGTCTCAGAGATCGGCGACGTTCCGCTCGAGCCGGCTGACGCCCCGCCGGCCACGTCCGGCGGGCTCTGGACGACGACCCGCGTCGTGTGCGATCCGGATCCGACCGCCAGGACCACGATCAGGGCAGCCAGACCGCCGAGGAGCCCTGCCGGCAGGGTCGATTTCATGAGTTGTGGCACGCGCCCCGCAAACGATGCACCACCGCCCTGAAGCGCCCGTAATCCCTCTTGAAAAGGGATCTAAGAATCCCAGCGGGTCAGGTTCAGGCGGCGGGTGAGTCGACGGCCCTGTGAGCGCAGACCGGTCCGCCGCCTCTCTCTCGCCCGCGCCCGACGCCGCAGCCCGAACAGGACGAACCCCAGTCCGACGAGGACGCCCACGACGATCGTCACCGCCGACGGCCCGCCGCTCCCCGCCCGGCGGGCGCCCTGCGCCGGGCCCGGCCGGCCGGCGACGCTCGTGTCAGAGCCGCTCGGCCCCCGGACGGCATAGTCGATCCCCGGGTTGCCGCCGCGGTTGCGCCAGACTGCCACGGCGACGTCTGTGACCGGGTCGATCGCCACACGCGGTTCGCTCAGCAGGCCCGGGCCGGCGACGAGCTGGGGCGCCGCGAACCTCGCGACGCCCGACGGCTCGCTCAACCCCCGCGCCGAAATGATGCGCTGCTCGGCGGCATCCGGCTGGCCGTCGGACCTCGGGGCTGCCGTCCACAGTGCGATGACCTCGTCCTTCGGACCGGTCGCCAGGTCGCTGAGCATCGCGTCCGCGCTCGGATCCGAGACGGTCGTCGCCGGTCTGATCGAGTTCACGCTGACCGGCGCCGCACGCACGACGAAGTGCCCGCCGCTCAGCCCGGTCCACGCGACGACCACGCCCTCGTAGGCCAGGCGAACCATCTCCAGGCCGCTGGCCGGCGGGATCAGGCCGGGCGGATCGACGAAGCGTTCGAGCAGATGCGGACCCGTGAAATGGATTCCCGGCACCGAGATGTCGAGGTATGCGGTGGTCGTCGTCGTCGCGTCTCCGACTGACGTGCGGTCGTTCTCCCAGGCGACGATCGCCCGGTTGTCGTCGCTGATCAGCGCAGCCAGCCGCGGCGACGGCGGGCTCGAGGCGACCCGTTGTGTCGTCAGCAGGACCCCGTTCGCAGCTCGCACGCGGACGTAGATCGCTCCCTTCTCCGCCCAGGCGACGACCGCGTCGCCCCGGTAGTCGAGGTTCACGCTGAGCGCGGTGACCGCCGCGTCCCGCGAAGTCAGGACTACCGGCGGGCTGAACGACGGCGTGCCGTGCGGCTCGATTCGCAGCTCGATCTTCCCTCCCGCGCTCACCGACGCGATCGCCACGTCGCCGCGATAGCTCGACGTCACCGCGATCGGCGCGCCTGGTCCCCCGAGCCCGCCCGCCCCTGTGAACGGTCCGGCCGCCGGCCCCTGGGAGAGCTCACCGGTCCCGCCCCCAGCTGACCCCACGCCCCCGGCGAGCACGATTCGTCCGTCCCCGGTCGCCGTCGCCGCGCTCAGCCCGGTGAGCGGCGGTGAACCGGCCGCCGGCAGAAGCTCCGGGGCCCCGAGCGTGTGGTCGGGCTCGAACTCGGCGATCCCGACGCCCGGACCCGCGGCCGCGTCGGCGCCGTTGCAGTCGGCTGGGTCACCGCTCCAGAGGATCGCGCCCTGACCCGACGCGTGGAAGGGGTCCGAAGCCGGAAAGACGACACGGGGGACCCCCAGCGACCCGCATCTGACCAGGGACACCGCCGGCGACCAGCTCGGCTGGACGGCGGCCGGCGCGCTGGACGGCAGCAGGCATCCGACCGTCGCGAAACCCGCTCCGATCAGCGCTCCGACCACCGACCGAGCCCCGCGAGCGGACGATCGCCGGGAGCGCCTGGCCGGGGTCGACATCAACACGGCGTCATACCCACGTGACCCACTGACCACGAGCCTATTTCGCGAGACGACCCGGGTGTCGTCCGGTGGGCCGGGCCGGCCGGGACCGCACGCCGTCGCGAACGTGGATAGGGTCGACGGCGTGAGCAGCCAGGCGATCGAGAACGAGAAGCGGATCGCCGCCGAGGCCGCCGCCGAGCTCGTGATCGACGGCTCGCGGGTCGGCCTCGGGACGGGTTCGACCGTCGGCTACCTCCTGCCGGCACTCGCCCGCCGTGGACTCGACCTGACCTGCGTCGCCACGTCCGTCGCCACCGAGATCGCCGGACGCGAGCTCGGCCTGAACGTCGTCGCCTTCGACCAGCTCGATCGTCTCGACATCGCGATCGACGGCGCCGATCAGATCGACGGGGCCGGCTGGGTGATCAAGGGAGGTGGAGGTGCCCACACGCGGGAGAAGATCGTCGCCGCCGCGGCCGACCGCTTCGTCGTGATCTCCTCGTCGGACAAGGTCGTCGACGCCCTGAGCGCTCCCGTCCCCCTCGAGCTGCTGACCTACGGGCTCGCCGCGACGCTTCGCGCACTCGCCCCCTGCGAGCTCCGCGACGTTCCGCCGAGCCCCGACGCCGGAGCGATCGCCGACTATCACGGCTCGGTCGAGGACCCCGAGCGGCTCGCCGCCTGGCTGGCCGGGACGCCCGGCGTCGTCGACCACGGGCTCTTCCCGCCGTCGCTGATCTCCGAGGTGATCGTCGCCCGCGGCTCAGACGTCCAGCGAATCCGCGGCCACTGAGCGAGCCGGGACCCTCCGGGGCCCGGCGCAGCGTCCGCCCGTCCAGCGCGGCGACCGCCGTCCGGCGTCGCGACCGCCCTCCGGCGCCGCGACCGCCTTCCGCGACGAGGCGCAGCCGTCCGTCAGGCGATCGGACGCAGATGCTGGAACGGCCGGCCGTCGCGGAGCTCCCGCACGACCGCCTCGACGAGGCTCTCGCTGTCCGGCTTCTGGCCGTCGGTGACCGCGGCCACGACGCCGCGCTTGTGGGCGATCACCCGTGACATCGTCTCGTCGATCGTCTCCGCCGCCAGCAGGTACCACGCGCTGACCGCGTCGCGCTGTCCGATCCGGTGGCAGCGGTCCTCGGCCTGGTCGTGCATCGCCGGCGTCCACTCGAGCTCGAGGAAGGCGACGTTCGACGCTCGGGTCAGCGTGATTCCCTGTGCCGCGACCCGCGTCGCGCAGACGATCAGCTGTGGTCCGTCCTCCTCCTGAAACGCGGCGATCGCCTCCTCCCGAGCCGGGATCGAATCCCGCCCGACCAGGTGGAGGGCGCCCGGAAAGCGCTCGAGCACGGCGTCCTGAACCTCTACGTGCCTGGCGAAGACGACGAGCGCCTCGCCCGACGCGAGGAAGTCGTGGATCCAGGCCAGCGCCCCGTGCAGTTTTCCCCGGGCCGCCAGTCGCTGGAGCGTGCCGAGCTGGGCCAGCCGCTCGGCCCGCAGGGTCGACGCGATCTTGGCGTCGAGCTCACCCAGGTCGAGCGGCTGCTCGCGCAGCCAGGCGATCACATCCTTCTCGGCCAGGCGGTAGTCCGGTTCGTTCGACAAGGCGATCGGCACGACGACCTGCCGCTTGGCAGGCAGCTGCGGGAGGACGTCCTTCTTCAGACGGCGGACGAAGCACCGCCGGCGCAGATGCCAGTGCAGTCGCTCGACGCTGTCGTCGCCGTGGAACTGGCGCGAGAACCGGCTGCCCGAGCCGAAGTCCGACAGCCGGCCGATCGCCCGGAGCTGTGCGATCAGCTCGTCGGCGTGGTTGAGCACCGGCGTGCCCGTCAGCGCCAGGCGCAGTCCGTCACCCTTGACGCTCGCGGCCAGCCGCCGGACCGCCTGCGTCCGCTTGGCCTTGGGGTTCTTGCAGTAGTGCGACTCGTCGATCACGACCGCCCGCAGGCCCCGCCGACCGAGCGCCTCCCGGTGGGCGGCGACGATCTCGTAGTTGAGGATCAGGAGGTCCGCCGCCGGCGGGACGGCCGCCCGGCCGTCGACCACCGCGATCGATCGGTGGGGCACCCACTTGACGGCTTCCCGCTCCCAGTTGAGCTTCAGCGACGCCGGGCAGACGACGACCGCCGGGTAGGCCCCGTCGGCCTCCAGCGTCGCCAGAGCCTCGACCGTCTTGCCGAGGCCCTGCTCGTCGGCGAGGAACGTCCGGCGGGCCTCCAGCGCGTAGCGGACACCCGCCCACTGGAACGGCTGGAGCTCCCCGCCCAGGACGGCCGCCACCTCGGGGATCGGCTCCCCGTGCGTCGCCCGGGAGCTGCGCACGGCCGCCGCCGCCTGGTCGTGCTCGGCCCGCAGCGCGGCCAGGTGGTCGGCCGCGTCCGGCAGTACCTGGACGTCGTGGAGCGCGACGAACGCGTCGAGCGCCGGGACCACCCACGGGTCGAGCATCGCGCTCGACGCGCCGCCGATTCCCGGCAGCGCCCCGAAGGCGACCCCGACCTCCGGGTCCCAGAGCACCTCGAGTCGGAGCCGCAGGCCATCGACCCCGTCGCCGAGGGCTAGGCGGGCCGGTGGCGGCTCGTCGCCGATCTCGACCGCCGCGAGGCAGCGCTCGGCGCCGGCGTCCAGGCGAGCCGAGCGCTGTTCGCGAAGCTCGGCCGCCGCCGTCTGCGTGATCGGTGCGAGCAGCCGGCCGTCCTCGAGCTCGACCGACCCCTCGAGGAGCCCGGCCGGAACCGTTCCGGCCCGGGTCGCGAGGACGAGCCAGCCGCGGCCGTCGTAGCGGCGCGTGCTCACCCGCCCGATCCACCGTCGCTCGATGCCCTGGAGCCACGCGTCAACCTCCCGACTCGTGCTCAACTCGGGAAAGCGCCTGAGCACCTCCGCAACGTAGGCGCCTGCCCAGTCGTCGACCGGCGCCCACCACTCGCGCTGCTCCCAGTCAAAGCGGCGGTTCGGGATCCGGCGGACGGCGGCCACGATGTGCGGGTCATACGGGAACGCGAGGACGACGATCGACGTCCCCCCGACGGCCGGACGCAGGACGACGTTCGGGCCCGTGGTCATGAGATCCATCCGCGCCTACGGTAGCGACGGCGCACCCCGGTCCGGCGACGCCCCGCTCGCGGAATCCCGGACCCTGCGTCAGACGGTCGCCGGGACCTCGATCTCGCGCTTGAGGATCTTCCCGGTCGGGCCCTTGGGCAGGTCCGGCACGAACCAGACCCGCCGCGGGTACTTGTACGCGGCGACCCGATCCCTGACGAACTCGCGCAACTCGGCCTCGGTCACCGCGGCGCCGTCCCTCAGCGCCACGGCCGCACCGACCTCCTCGCCGAGCCCGTCGTCCGGCATCCCGACGACGGCCGCCTCCCGGACGGCCGGGTGCTCGTAGAGGATCTCCTCGATCTCCCGGGGGTAGACGTTGTACCCGCCGCGGATGATCATGTCCTTCTTGCGGTCGACGATGAAGAAGTAGCCGTCGTCGTCGACGATCGCCAGGTCTCCGCTCCGAAACCAGCCGTCCTCGTCGACTGCCTCGGCCGTCGCCTCCGGCTTGCGCCAGTAGCCCTTCATCAGGTTGTGGCCGCGGATCAGGATCTCCCCGACCTGACCGATTGGCGGCTCGCCTCCCGAGTCGTCGACCAGCTTCATCTCGACCCCCGGGATCGGCGTCCCGATCGAGCCGGCCTTGCGCTCCTGGTCGGGCTGATTGAACGACGCCACCGGCGAGGTCTCCGACAGGCCGTAGCCCTCGAGGATCGTGCATCCGAAGGCCGCCTCGAACCCCCGCATCAGCTCGACCGGCATCGACGCGCCCCCCGACGCGCAGACCCGCAGGGCCGACGTGTCGTAGTCCCGGCGGTTGGGGACCTCGAGGATCGCCGAGTACATCGTCGGGACGCCCTCGAACACGGTCACCCCGTCGCGCTGGATGATCTCGAGCGCCTTGACCGGGTCGAACCGGGGGATCAGCGTCAGGCAGCCGGCCGCGCAGATCGTCGCGTTCATCCCGCAGGTCTGCCCGAACGAGTGGAAGAGCGGCAGCGCGCCCAGCGTGATCGCCCCGCCGTCGAGCCCGAACAGGCCGGCCGAGACCTCGGCGTTGCGCCGCAGGTTGTCGTGGGTCAACTCGGCGCCCTTCGGCGCGCCGGTCGTTCCCGACGTGTACAGGATCACCGCCGTGTCGTGCTCGTCGACCTCGGCCACCCCGTCCAGCGGGGTCGCCTCGAGCAGGAGCCGGTCGAAGTCCCCCGGCGCCACGAGCGTGCAGCTCACCCCGGCGCGGGCGGCCCCGGCCTCGGCGTCAGCCGCGAAGCCGTGCCACGCGAACACCGTGCTGGCCTGTGAGTCGCCGAGGTAGTAGGCGACCTCACGCTGTTTGAGGAGGACGTTCATCGGGACGACGACCGCCCCCAGCCGGAGGATCCCGTAGTAGACGATCGGGAAGTACGGGACGTTCGGCAGCATGACGCCGACCCGGTCGCCCCGACCGACCCCGCTCGCGGCGAGCAGGCCGGCCACGCGGGCGCTCGCCCCATCGAGCAGGCTGTAGCTGATCTCCGTCTCGTCGAGGCGGAGCGCCACGCCGGCCGGATTGCGCTCGACGGCGGCACTCAGCATGTTCGCGAGGTTGCTCATCTGATCGACCTTTCGTGCCGCCCGGCAAACCGGATGTCTGACCCGGCGACCGTATCACCCGGCCCACGCCCCGAGCCCGGTTCGAGACCTCCGCCGCCAGGTAAGCTGGTTGTTCGAGCAATCACTTCCAAGGAGACGCCTCAGATGAAAGCCGTTTGGAACGGGACGACGATCGCCGAGAGCGATCAGACGCTTGTCATCGAAGGGAACCACTACTTCCCGCCCGACGCCGTCCGCAGCGAGTACTTCCAGGACTCCGCCACCCACACGTCCTGCGCCTGGAAGGGCGAGGCCAGCTACAAGACGCTCGAGGTCGGTGGCCAGACCAACCCCGACGCCGCCTGGTTCTACCCCGAGCCCAAGGACGCCGCCGCGGAGATCAAGGATTACTTCGCATTCTGGCGGGGAGTCGAGGTGACTGACTGACTCACTCGAGTTTCGTCCCTGTCTGCGTGGCGTGCTCGACGCGGGCTGGACGCGTGCTGGACGTCGGTCGCGCCACGGGGCGGGGCGGCGAGTGCGAGCGGCGGGGGCGGGGCGGGGCGGGGCGGGTGCGGCGGGGGCGGTGCCGGTCGGTCCCGGGAGGGGTCGGCTTCGCGGTCAGGGGACTCTCGGGGGCTGGGTGGTGGAGGACGGGACTGATCGGGGGCTGGGTGGTCGAGGCGGGGATTCTCGGGACAGAGTCGTTGAGAAGGGGACTCTCCAAGGAAAGTAGCTGACTGACTCAGGCAACCTTTTCCCGATGGAGCTATCAGCATGCTCGTTCGCCGCCCCGGGGAGTTCGGTCGATCACAGCCCACCCCCCGCAGGCGACCCGCACCCGCCCTCGCCCCCCGCACGGACGTGGAGTCGGCCGAGCGAAAAGTGCGAAACGCGAATGAGTCCGGTCACCACCTTGGTCGGAGTCGTCTCCCGGATCGCCCAGTCCGCGACGAGAGCCAGCTGACCTCACGGCAGGCGGCCGGAGTCCAGCCATCCGTAGGAGCCTCGCCGGCAGGCGGCCGAAGTCCAGCGAGCCGACCCGGCCCGTCCGGGCGGCGGAGCGCTCGTCGCATATTGTCCGGGCATGACTGATTTCGACGTGATCGTGCTCGGAGCAGGCCCGGCCGGCGAGGTCTGCGCCGGCCGACTCGCGAAGGCCGGGCTCGCCGTGGCGATCGTCGAGCGCGAGCTGGTCGGCGGCGAGTGCGCCTTCTACGCCTGCATGCCCTCCAAGGCCCTGCTCCGGCCGGCCGAGCTGCTGGCCGAGGTCGCTCGCGTCCCCGGCGCCGCCGAGGCCCTCTGCCGGGGGGTCGATCCGGCCGTCACCCTGACCCGCCGCGACGAGGTGATCCATGACCTCGACGACTCGGTCCAGCTCCCATGGATCGAGCATCTCGGGATCACACTGATTCGCGGCTTCGGTCGGCTCGAGCCGCCGGCGGGCGGCGAGCGGCGTGTGAGCGTCGGCGACCGGACCTACCAGGCCGGCCGGGCGGTCGTGATCGCGACCGGCAGCGCCGCCGCGTTCCCGCCGATCCCGGGTCTCCGGGAGGTCGAGCCGTGGACCAACCGGGAGGCGACCACCGTCAAGGAGGTCCCGGACAGCCTGCTGATCCTTGGTGGGGGGGTCGTCGGCGTCGAGCTCGCCCAGGCGTGGTCGAGCCTCGGCGCCCGCGTCGTCCTGGTCGAGGCCCTGCCCCGTCTGCTCGCCCGCGAGGAGCCATTCGCCGGCGAGCAGGTGGGCGACGCCCTTCGCGAGCGGGGCGTCGAGGTCCACCTCGGGGCGAAGGCGACGGCCGTCGCCCACGCTGATGCCGGCTTCACGCTGACGCTCGAGGACGGCGCCGAGCTCGCATGTCGAGAGCTCCTCGTGGCGGTCGGCCGGCGGCCGCTGACCGAGGACATCGGGGTCGACGCCTTCGGGCTCGAGCCGGGTCAGACGATCGATGTCGACGATCAGATGCGCGTCGCCGGCCACGACTGGCTGTTTGCGATCGGCGACGTCAACGGGCGGAGCCTGCTGACGCACATGGGGAAGTACCAGGCTCGCGCTGCCGCGGACGTGATCCTCGGGCGGGATGCCCGGGTGACCGAGGACGGGCCCCGCTCGCCGCGCGTCGTCTTCACCGACCCCCAGGTCGCCGCCGTCGGCCTGACCTTCGCGGCCGCGCTCGACGCGGGGATCCAGGCCCGCGCGGTCGATGTCGAGACGTCGGCTACGGCGGGCGCGAGCTTCTACGGACGGGGGACCCCCGGTAGGGCACGGATCGTCGTCGACGACGTCCGGCGGGTGATCGTCGGGGCCACGTTCACCGGCTTCGAGGTCGCCGAGTTCATCCACGCCGCGACGATCGCGGTCGTCGGCGAGGTCCCGGTCGACCGTCTCTGGCACGCGATCCCGTCATTTCCGACCCGTAGCGAGCTCTGGCTCAAGCTGCTCGAGGAGTATGGGCTCTAGGTCTGGCGCCCACGCACCGCGAGTGGACGAGAGGCGTTGACGGTGGCCGTGGCCGGCCGGAGCGCCGGCGCCGCTCAGAACGGCAGGCCGTGAAGCGTGGCCGGCCCGACCGGCCACGAAGCCTCCGGGGTCAGGGCGTGCTCCATCGTGCGCAGGGCTATCACCTCGTAGCCGTCCGCCTGCTGGACCGAGACCGGCGAGCCGAGCTCGGCGAACCCAAGCCGCTCATACAGGCCGAGTCGGTCCGCGTGACAGAAGAGGACCGCGAACCCCGGCCCCATCGTGCGCGCCCGGACGAGCGCCTCCCCGACGATCCGGCGAGCGAGCCCCCGCCCGCGGCGCTCCGCGCTCACGATCACCCCGCCCAACCCCACCACCGGGAAGCGCTCCCCGGCTACCTCGACCTCGGCGAGGACAAGCCCCGCCGAGGCAGCCAGCCGACCGTCGTCCTCGCGCAGCGCCACGTGACGATCCTTCGCGCGGAAGCGGAGACTCACGCCGGTCACGTCGAACGGGTCGACCTCGTCGCCCTCGAGGTCGGCGCGGTGCTCGTCGGTCAACTCACCGAACTCGACGACTTCCATCGGGTCATCCAATCACACCCGGCGGGCCGGACCGGGAAGCCGACTCGCCCGCCGGCCGCCGTCGCGACCCCAGCCCGCACGCCGGTCGCTCACAGGTCGGCCACCAATCGGCGCGCTACCGAGACCGCCGTCGCCCGTCGGCGCGACACCGGCTGGCCGGACCAGGTCACGCCGACGCTGACCAGCGCGCGAGAGTTGGCGGTGAGCACTTCCTGGAGCCCCGGAAACCACGACGCGTCCAACCCGAGACGGTCGACGTGGATCGGCGCCGGCGTCACCCGGTGGGTCCCGAACACCTGGCCGGTCTCGACGATCTGCCGCTCGAGCCGTGTGTAAGGCTGAGGGGCGCCGTCCACCGTGACGGTGACCACCGGTCCGTCGGGGATCTCCAACCGGCAGCCGTGCGCGCCGTCGGGCGCGACGAACGGGTGGATGCTGACGTGCCCGCGACCCAGGCGTGAGACCCCGGCCGCGACGTCGGCCGGGCAGGCGCTGGCGCCCGGGCGCGGCGCGACATGCGAGGTCGCCGTCGGTACCGAGCGCGACGATGACGACCCGCAGGCCGAGAGCACAACGATCGGAGTCAACAGGAGAAAGCGGAACCAGCGCCTCATCACGATCACCTCGGCCGAGATCCGACAGCCCAAGTGGGCTCGATCGAGCGTAACCGATGCTCCACGCCGGACGACGATGCCCGGCTCGCGGGTCTAAGAATTCTGCCAAGAGGTCGTTACAGCGTGCTTACAGGCGGCACCTAGACTCGCCGAGATGAGTACCGAGACGGTCTCACGCGCCGCGCCGAAGGGAGTCGACTGGCGGCGCGCCGAGTTCGTCCTGACGCTGTGCGCCTTCGTCGGATTCCTGACGCTGCCGATCCGGCTCACGACGATCTACGCAGGACTGCCGGCTCATCCGCTGCTGATCCACGTACCCGTGATCCTGATCCCGGTCAGCGTGCTCGGCGCGCTCGCGTGTGTGGCCAGGCCGGTCTGGCTCGACCGCTACGGGATCCTCCTGTCCGGCACCGCGATCGTCGCGATGTCCTCGATCTTCCTGGCGATGCAGGCCGGAGCCGCATTGGAGGCGGGGCTGAACCTGCAGGGGCCGGCCGCCGATCTGATCCATCGCCACTCGCACGCCGCCCACATCCTTGCGATCCTGTTCGTCGCGTTCACCGCCGTCCTGATCGTCACGCTCGCCGCACACCGGATCTCCGGCGGCAGGCCGACCGGCCTCGGGATCGCCGACCGCCTGTTGTCGCCGCGGTCGTCCAACGTCGCACTGCGCGTGCTGCTCGTCCTTCTGGCACTCGGCTGCGCCTACATGGTGTTCAAGGTCGGTGACCTCGGCGCAAAGGCGGTCTGGCAGGGCCGCCTCCAGCACGCCGGCGGCCTCGGCCCCGGCGGCTTCCCGCCCCCGCCTTCCTGACCTGACGCGCCGGTTGGGCTACGGCCCGTCGGCCGGGGTGCCGACCGTCGGGGGATCCGCGCTCGCGCGGTCGGCCGGGGTGCCGACCGTCGGGGGATCCGCGCTCAGTCGGTCGGCGTCAGCTCGGCCGAGCGGGCCGCGTGACGGCGCATCAGCTCGGCCTGGACATCGTGCACTTCACCGTCGACCGGGATCCGCCGCTCCCACTCGCCATCGGCGCGCAGCTCCCAGGCGTTGCGTGTGTCGGCAAGGCAGAGCTCGACCGCGTCGAGCACCTCGTCGCGGACGTCGTCCTGGTCGAGCGGGACGATCAGCTCGACGCGGGTGTCGAGGTTCCGTGGCATCAGGTCGGCAGACCCCATGAACACGGTCTTCCGGCCGCCTCGCTCGAACGAGTAGACCCGCGAGTGCTCGAGAAAGCGCCCGACGACCGAGACGACCTCGATGTTCTCGGAGATGCCCGGGATCCGCGGCCGCAGGCAGCAGATCCCGCGGACGTTGAGGTCGACCATGACGCCGGCCTGAGACGCCGCGTACAGGGCTTCGATGCAACGCTGGTCGACCAGTGAGTTGAGCTTCATCACGATCCGCCCGGGCGTCTGCTCCGAATGCGCGTCGATCGTCGCGGTGATCTGCTCGAGGATCCCGTCCCGAAGGTGGGTCGGCGCGACCAGCGCCTTCCGATAGCTCGACGGCCGCCCGAAGCCGGTCAGGTAGTTGAACAGCTCGGCCACGTCCTGGCCGAGGTCCGGATCGGTCGTGAAGAGGCCGAAGTCCGTGTAGAGGCGGGCCGTCGTCGAGTGGTAGTTGCCCGTGCCGATGTGCACGTAGTTGCGCACGCCGTCGCCCTCCCTGCGCACGACGAGCACGCACTTGGCGTGGGTCTTCAGCGCCGGATGCCCGTAGACGACGTGGACTCCCGCCTGCTCGAGGGCCTTCGCCCACTCGATGTTCGTCCGCTCGTCGAAGCGGGCCTGGAGCTCGACCAGGCAGACGGCCTGCTTGCCCTGCTCGGCCGCCCGGATCAGCGCCGGGACGAGCGGCGAGTCGTCGCTCGTCCGGTACACCGTCTGCTTGATCGCCAGGACGTTCGGGTCGGCGACGGCCTGCTCGACGAACCGGCCGACCGAGCTCGTGAACGAGTCGTACGGGTGGTGGACGAGGATGTCGCCCTTGCGCATCGCCGCCATCACGTCCGGCCGGCCGTCCTCGGCCCGGAACCGCGGGTGGACCGGGGCGGCCCACGGCTCGTCGCGGAGCTTGGCGTGGCCCGGCAGCTTGACGAGCTCCCAGAGCCCGGTCAGGTCGAGCCGTCCGTCGATCGGGTAGATGCCGGCCTGGTTGACGTCGAGCGCGGCCGTCAGCTCGGCGAGCAGCCCGTCGGACATGCCGGCGCCGACCTCGACCCGGACGACCTCGCCGAAGCGGCGCCGACGGAGCTCGTCCTCGACTGCCCGCATCAGGTCCTCGGCCTCGTCGGAGACCGACAGGTCGGCATCGCGTGAGACCCGGAAGACCGCGGAGTCGACGATCTCCATGCCCTGGAAGAGCGAGTCGAGGTTGTCGGCTATGACGTCCTCCAGCGGGACGAACGTGTGGCCCTCGCCGACCGCGACGAACCGCGGCAGGATCTCGATCGGGACCTTCACACGGGCGAACGTGCTGTGCCCGGAGACCGGGTCGCCGACGATCACACCGAGGCTGAGCGACAGGTTCGAGATGTACGGGAACGGCTGTCCCGGTCCGACCGCGAGCGGTGTCAGAGCCGGGAAGATGACCCGCCGGAAGCGGTCGCGCAGGGCCGAGCGCTCGTCGGCCGAGATCTCCGAGACCGTGGCCAGGCGAATCCCGTGGTCGGCGAGCGCCGGGTAGAGCTCGTTCTCGACGCAGTCCGTCTGCCGCTTGGTCAGGATCAGCACCCGCTCGCGGATCGCCGCCAGCGTCTGCCTCGGGGTCAGGCCGGCGTACCCCGGTCGGTCGAGGCCGGCATCGATCTGGTCGAGCAGGCCGGCGACCCGGACCATGAAGTACTCGTCGAGGTTCGACGAGAAGATCGCCGCGAACTTGGCGCGTTCGAGCAGCGGGACCGACTCGTCCTCGGCGAGCGCGAGGACCCGCTCGTTGAAGGCCAGCCACGAAAGCTCGCGATTGAAGTAGAGGGTCGAATCCCCGAGCCTCGTGTCCGGGGCCGGGAGTCCGATCTCGGACACGGTGGCCTCGTCCGTGCTCATCAGGACGCCTCCAATAGGCTGCGGTGATGTCCGGTCAGCTCTGGCTCCTGCGCCACGGTGAAGCCGAGCCCCACGGGTCGCAGCCGGACGTCGACCGGGAGTTGACCGCCAAGGGCCGGCGCCAGTCGGTCGCCGCCGGTCGCGCCCTCGCTCGGCTCGGTCTCGACTTCGACGCGGTCTACACGAGCCCACGCGTCCGGGCGCTCGACACGGCCGCCCTGGCGTGTGCCGAGCTCGGCGTCGACCTGACCGTCCACGCGCCGCTCGGCACCGGCTTCCAGCGGTCCGAGGCGGTGGCCCTGCTTGACGATCTCAATGGTGATGGGCGTCTCCTCCTGGTCGGTCACGAGCCCGACTTCTCCCAGCTGGCATACGACTTCACCGGCGGCCGGATCGATCTCAAGAAGGGCGGAATCGCGGCCATGCGCGCTGCACCCGGCGAGCTCCTCGTCGTCCTACGCCCGCGTGAGATCGAACTGCTCGCCGCCGCGCGCTAGCGACCGATCGCCCGGCAGCTCGCCGATCGCCGGTGGGCCCGGCTGGCCGTTCTCGCCCTCGTCCTCCGGATGGACCCGTTCGGCAGCGAACCGGTAGCCGATCCCGAAATGCGTGTGGATGTAGCGCCACTCGGGTGACCACCGCTCGAGCTTCTGGCGCAGCTTGCGAACGAAGACGTCGACCGACCGATCCCCCCGGACCATCGAGTAGCCCCAGAGCCGTTGGTAGATGAACTCCCGCTCGAGCACGCGGCCGCCCGACCCGGCCAGTAGCTCGATCAGCTCGAATTCCCGCCGCGTCAGGTCGATCCCCTGGCCGGCGACGAACGCCTGGTAGCGGTCGCCGCGGATCTCGACCTCGCCGGCGATCAACGGCGCCGCCTGGTGTGGGGTCTCGAGCCGCCGGCGGCGACGGATGACGGCCTCGACCCGGGCGATCAGCTCCTCGGGGTGGCACGGCTTCGAAAGCCAGTCGTCGGCCCCGATCCGCAGCCCGCGAACACGCTGGGCAACGGTCGACGACCCCGTGCAGACGACGACACCGAGATCCGGAAGGGTCTCGCACAGACGCGACAGCCAGTCCCAGCAGCTCGGTCCGAGGAGCGCCAGATCGACGACGACGGCGCCGACACGCATCGGAGCGATCGCCTCGGGGGTGACCGTCACCGGTAGCACCCGCTGCTCCCAGCCGATCCGCTCGACCCGCTTCCCGAGCACCTGGAGGAAGCCCGAATCCCGGTCGAGGACGGCGATTCGCAGGGGGGTCGAACCAGCTTCGGCGCCACGCGGATCCTTCGCGGCGGTCCCCTCGGACGGGGAAACGTAGTCCGTCATCTCGTGATCAGTCTAGTCATCGGTTGGACTCGATTCGTTCGTCGGGCCGATCCGGGTCACACGATCTTCACACCGCCAGAGCGCACTTTACGCCGAATCTCGGGTTCTTGCCGGCGCTCCTCGGACGCTCAGGCGGCCCCGTCGCCGCGGGAGTCCGAGAACTCGCGAAACAGGCCGGTGACGACGAACGCCGTCTGCTCGCCGATGTCGACCGCGTTGTCTCCGATCCGCTCGAAGCAGCGCGCGACCAGCGTCATCGTCATCGCCCATTCCCGGACATCCGGGTCCTCGCCGATCTCGATCGCCCGGCGGAAGATGTCGCGCTGGAGCGTGTTGATCTCCCTGTCCTGGCGCACCAGATCCTCGGCGAGGCCGGCGTCCCGGCTGGCGAAGGCGAGCTTGCTCTGGGCGACCTCGGACCGCGCGAGCGTGCCCATCCGTACGACGAGCTCGAGGACGTCGGGGACCGTCGGCGGGTCGTTGCCGCAGAGCGGGAGTAGCTTGCACACGTTGACGCACTGGTCGCCGATCCGCTCGATGTGCTTGATCGTGTGCAGCAGCGCGGCGACCAACCGGAGGTCGCCGGCGACCGGGGCCTGGCGGGCGAGCAGCGAGAGGATGCCCTGGTGGACCTCGAGGTACCGGCCGTCGATCCGGTCGTCGTCGTTGATCACGATCGACGCGAGCTCGACGTCCTGATGGAGGAGTGCCTCGACGCTCCGGTCGATCTGCTCGAGCACGAGGTCGATGCCCTCGAGCGTCGCGTTCTCGAGCCCGGCCAGCTCCTCCTGGAAGTGGGGCCGGCCGGTCCCGCGGGTGCTAGCCGAACTTGCCGGTGACATATTCCTCGGTCCTCTGGTCGGAGGGGTTGGTGAAGATCTGCTGGGTCGGGCCGACCTCGACGAGGTCGCCGCTGAGCATGAACGCCGTCCGATCGGCCACACGAGCCGCCTGCTGCATGTTGTGCGTGACGATCACGATCGTCACCCGCTGCTTCAGCTCGTCGATCAGCTCCTCGATCTTCAACGTCGCGATCGGGTCGAGCGCCGAGCACGGCTCGTCCATCAGGAGAACCTCCGGATCGACCGCGAGCGACCGCGCGATGCACACACGTTGCTGCTGGCCGCCCGACAGGCCGATGCCCGGCTGGCCCAGGCGATCCTTGACCTCGTCCCAGATCCCAGCACCCCGCAGGGCCGCTTCGACCTTGCCGTGGAGATCGCCCCGGCCGACGCCCGACAGTCGCAGGCCGGCCGCGACGTTGTCGAAGATCGACATCGTCGGGAAGGGGTTCGGCTTCTGGAAGATCATCCCGATCGCCCGGCGGACCGCGACGATGTCCACCCCGGAGTCGTAGATGTTTGCGTCGTCGAGCAACACCCGCCCCTCGGCGTGGGCACCCGGGATCTCCTCGTGCATGCGGTTGATGCAGCGGATCATCGTCGACTTGCCGCAGCCCGACGGCCCGATGATCGCGGTCACCTGGTTGGCGTGGAAGTCCAGGTCGATGCCCTTGACCTGCTCCGCCGTCCCGTAGAACGCCCGCAGCTTCTCGAGATGCACCGAGTGGGCCTGTTTGCCGGAGGCCGCCTGTCGCTTGGCGGAACCGTCGGCGGCGGCGGCCGCCGGGCCCGGGGTCTGGCGGCGGATCGGCGACGACTGGGGGTCGAGGAGCTCGTCGGACGGCATGTCAGCGGTCTGGGGAGTCGATCCGTCGGAGGTCATGCAAGGCGGCTCCTTCGCGATATCAGTCGGGCGATCAGGTTGAGCACGAGGATCATGACCACGAGCGTCAGGGCTGCGCCCCACGCACGGTTGATCACCGATGTGGTCGGGGAGAGGATGTCGTTGTAGATCTGCAGGGGGAGGGCGTTCATCTGCGAGCCCGGGCTGAACGTCGTCGCGTTCGCGCCGCCGACCGTGAACAGCAGCGGCGCGGTCTCGCCGGCCGCGCGCGCGATCGCCAGGAGCACGCCGGTCACCATCCCCGGGATCGCCGTCGGGAGCACGATCCGGAAGATCACCTTCCACCGGGGAGCGCCCAACGCCAGCGCCGACTCGCGCAGGGAGTTCGGCACGAGCGAGAGGATCACCTCCGACGACCGGATCACGACAGGCAGCATCAACAGGGTCAGCGCGAACGACCCCTTGTAGCCCGCGAGACCCCGGCCGAGCAGGTCGGTGACGACGAGTGTGATGTAGATGAACAGACCGAAGACGATCGACGGAACGCCGGTCAGGACGTCGACGAAGAAGCGCACGATGTTGGCGAACATGCTCTTACGCCCGTACTCGACCAGCCAGATCGCCACGCCGATGCCGATCGGGACCGCGATCAACGACGCGATCGCCACCATCTCGATCGTCCCGAGGATCGCGCTCTTGATGCCGCCGATCGACACGTTCTTGAAGAAGCTGGCGCCGGTCGGGTCGCTCGTGAAGAAACTCCCGCTCCACGAGCTGAGGCCCTTCTCCAGCAGGTAGTAGACGATCAGCACGAGCGGGACGAGGGCCAGCGCGGTGAAGCCCGCGATCATCGCCCGGGCCCGCCGGTCGCGCCGGCGACGGGCCGGGCTCGGTGCGAACGCCGTGAGGACTGAAGACGGGGCCGCAGCCGGCGTGCTCATACGCCGGCTCCGGACGCCGCGACCGCCGTGGCCGCCGCGCCGCCGGCGTTCCCGGTGGGAAGGACCCGCGTCCCGCGGCCCGCGCGGGTCACGAAGTACCGGGCCACGCCGTTGACGATCAGGGTCAGCACGAAGAGGACCAGGCCGGCCGCGAACAGGGCCGAGCGGTGCAGGCCGGTCGCCTCGCCGAACTCGTTGGCGACGACCGCCGCGAGGGTGTAGCCCTGGCCGAAGAGGTGGTGCCCGAGGACCGGCTCGTCGCCGATCAGGATCGTCACGGCGATCGTCTCGCCGATCGCCCGTCCGAGGCCGAGCATCGCGCCGCCGACGATGCCCGACCGGCAGTAGGGAATCACCGCGAGGCGAATCATCTCCCACCGGGTCGCACCCAGGCCGAGCGCGGCCTCCTTCTGGTCGGCCGGCACCGTGGCCATGACCTCACGGGAGATCGCGCTGACGATCGGGAGGATCATGATCGCGAGCACGAGGCCGGTGATGAAGTCGTTGGGGATCGTCACCGATCCGCCTCCGAAGAAGGGGACGAACGACAGCTTCGCGGCCACCCACTTCTCGGCCGGTTGGAGCTTGGGCGCGAGGAAGAAGAGCCCCCACAGGCCGTAGACGACAGACGGCACGGCCGCCAGCAGCTCGATCAGGATCGTCACCGGCGTGCGGATCCTCCGAGGGCAGAGCTCGGTCACGTACAGGGCCGTCGCGACCGCCACGGGCACACCGATGATCAACGCGAGGATCGACGTGACAAGCGTTCCGACGACCAACGGCAGCGCGCCGTAATGGTCGATGTTCACGTTCCAGTTGTTGCCAAACGCGAAGCCGAAGACGCCGAACTTCGAGAACGCCGGGCCGGCCTGCCCGGTGAGCCGGATGAAGAAGTAGACGATCAGGATCAGGATCAGCGCGGCCAGCGTGGTCAGGCCGTACTTGAGGATCCGATCCGGCAGCCGCGCCACCGGTGACCGCTGCAGGAGCGAGCGGCGGTCACCGGTGGGTAGGGAGGCTGCTTCCATCAATTGGCTCGCAGAGCGGTTCGCCGACTGCCTAGGAGGCGCTGATCGCCGAGCCGTTGCACTGCAGGCTGGCCACGGCGGCCTTGGCCTTGCTGAGGATCGCCGCCGGCAGGCCGGCGTAGTCGGCGGCCGAGAGGATCGACTGGCCGGCTCCGAGCCCGTACTCGAGGAACTTGACGACGCCGGTCGCCGTCGACGCCGACTCGCCCGCCTTGCAGAGGTCCTGGTTGACGACGATGAACGTCTGCGAGGTGATCGGGTAGGCGCCGGGCCCGGTCGGGTTGGTGATCGCGAAGCCGAGGTTCGCCGGAATCGTCACGCCGGTCGCCGCCGCGGTCGTCGATGCCAGGCTCGGCGCGACGAAGGCACCCGACTTGTTCTTGACTGACGCGTACGTGAAATTGTGCTGGAGGGCGTATGCCTGCTCGACGTAGCCGACCGACCCGACCGTCTGCTGGACGGCTCCGGCCACGCCGGCGTTGCCCTTCGCCCCGGTGCCGCCCGGCCAGTTGACGTCCTTGCCCGAGCCTACCTTCGTCATGAACGCGGGGTCGACCGCCGCGAGGAAGCCGGTGAACCCGGCCGTCGTGCCCGACGAGTCGGATCGGTGGATCGTCGTGATCGCCGTGCTCGGCAGCGTGACCCCCGGGTTGAGCGCCTTGATCTCGGGGGCATTCCACGTCTTGACCGTGCCGAGGTAGATGTCGGCGATCGTCTTGCCGTCGAGCTTCAGGCCGGTCTTCACGCCGGGCAGGTTGTAGGAGACCGTGATCGCCCCAAGGAACATCGGGACCTGGACGGCCGGGCTCCCGTTCTTGGCGATCGCCGCCTCGTCGGCCGGCTTGAGCGGTGGGTCGCTCGCCCCGAAGTCGGCGGTCTTCGTCTCGAGGGCCGTGATCCCCGCGCCCGAGCCGACGGCCTGATAGTTGACGGTGACGCCCGAGCTGCCGGAACCCCACTGCATGTAGACCGGTGCGGCAAACGTCGAGCCTGCTCCGGTGATCGATCCGCTCGCGGTTGTCGCCGGCGTCGTCGATCCGCTCGTACTCGCGGAAGTCGACGAGGACGAGCCGGAATTTCCGCACGCCGCCAGTCCCATGGCGAGCAGGGCGGCCGCCGGGAGGGCGACCATATTGCGTGACTTCACGTTGTCTCCTTGTTTGACGTGACGTGGCTACGGTGGTCGCCGCCGGCAGTCTGGCCGAAGCCCTGACGCGGGTTGTCAAGATTTCGTGAAGCCTGCGGCTGAAAGCGGTAGCCGAAGCCCGGATGCGTGTGGATGAACCGCTGACCCGGGAGGGCGCTCGCCAGCTTTGTCCGGAGCTTGCTGACGTAGACGTCGACCGACCGGTCGCCCGGGCGCAGCTCGCGGCCCCAGACCGCCCGGTAGAGCTCGGCCCGTCCGAGAATCCCACCGGACCTCCGGACCAGCGTGACGAGCAGCTGAAACTCCCTGACCGACAGCGTCAGGACCCGGCCGCCGGCGCGAACGAGCCCCTCGTCGAGCTTGATCACAAGCTCGTCGGTCTGGAGCACTCCGCCCCACTCTGCGAATCCGTCGACCACCGACCTGAGGGTCGCGCCCGCCGACCGGTCGCCGGGTTATCAAGACGTAACCGAGTTGTGAAGAGAGCGTGAAACGCCCGGCCGCTAATGTTTCCCGGACTGAGGCGGACGGCCTGTGCTCGTGGGCGAAGCGACGAGCCCGGCTTCCCGCAGGTACCCAAGACTTGATGAGGGGTGGCAGATGGACGGGCCGCAGGACACGACGACGCACACCCACGAGACGGTGACGATCGACGAGGAGATGCTCCAGCAGAAGGAGCGGACACTCGGCCCCGATCACCCGGAGACGCTCGCCGCGCGAGGCGACGTCGCCTACACCTACTGGGTCAACGGACGGATCGCCGAGGCGATCGAGATCGAGGAGCAGGTCCTCGCCGACTGCGAGCGGATTCTCGGAGCCGAGGACCCGGCCACGCTGGTCGCTCGTTCGAACCTTGCGTCGTCCTACTGGTCGGAGGGTCGCCGGGACGAGGCGACCACGATGGAGGAGGAGGTGCTGGCCGCCAGCGAGCGGGTGCTCGGCTACGACCACGAGACCACCATCACGACCCGCTCGAACCTGGCCGTCTCCTATTGGGCCCTCGACCGGCGCGAGGAGGCGATCGCCCTCCAGGAGCAGGTCGTCGCCGCCTCTGAGCGGACGGCCGACCGCGAGGACGAGGAAGCGCTGATCACGGCGCGCGAGCAGCTCCTCGGGTCCTACTGGTCGGCGGGGATGAACGAGAAGGCGATCGCTCTCGAGGAGGCCGTGCTCGCAGCCCTCACCGAAGCCAACGGCCCCGACGACCTCGAGGTCCTCAACGCACGCGCGACGCTCGCCTCGTCCTACCGGACGGCCGGTCGGGCGGACGAGGCCAGGGAGCTCCAGCGCCAGCTGATCGCCGATCTCAGCAGGGTGATCGGGCCCAACCACCCGGGGACGGTGGCAGCCGTGAAGACCTTCATCAACTCCGACGGCGGCGCCCCCCACGGTGCGGTCCCCGACGGCGGGACTCCCGCAGCCGGCCCCGCGGATCCCGGCCCTGCGGACCCCAGCCCCGCTGACGGCGGCGGCGCGGACGGCGGGGCCGCCGCGGCCTGACAGGTCGCGCCGGCCCGACCGACTCGAGTCTCCTCGCGTGGACGCGTATCTCGCGCTGGTCAGCAAGCGTGAGGTCCGCGCCTTCCAGGCGCGGCCGATCCCGGACGACACCGTCCGGCGGATTCTCGAGGCCGGCCGTCTGGCTGGGAGCTCGCGCAACCGCCAGAACCGCCGCTTCGTCGTCCTGCGCGACGCCGATCTGATCGCCCGGGCGGCCGGGACGGTCTTCAGCCCGGCCAACCTCGGCGACGCACGGCTCGTCGTCGTCGTGCTCGTCCGGGGCAAGGGTCCAGTCGCATTCGACGCCGGACGGGCCGCCCAGAACATGATGCTGGCGGCCTCGAACGACGGCGTCGGCTCGTGTCCGAACGGCGTCGGCGACGCCGGGGCCCTGGCCGAGCTGGTCGGCCACGAACCAGACGAGGATGCCGTGATCGTCCTGGCCTTCGGCTACCCGGCTTCCCCCCGGGATCCGGAATCGAGGTCCCCGGACGAGTGGATCGACGCGGCCGACCGCCGGCCGTTCGACGATGTCGTCGAGTATCTGTAGCCGGTCCCGCTCACGGCCGGGCCCGGCCGTGAGCGGGACCGACCGCCACCTGGAGATCAATCGGGCGTCGTGGGATGAGCGTGCCCCGGCCCACGCGGCGTCGCCGCACTACGCATTCGATCGCTTCGTCGAGGATCCCGGGTTCCTCAGCGACGTGGTCCGCTTCGACCTCCCCCGGCTGGGCGATCTCACCGGCGTGCGGGGCGTCCACCTCCAGTGCCACATCGGCACCGACACGGTCTCGCTGGCCCGGCTCGGCGCCCGGATGACAGGATTCGACTTCTCGCCGGCCGCGCTCGCCCACGCCCGCGGGCTTGCCGGGCGGATCGAGGCGGACGCGGACTTCGTCGAGGGCGAGCTCGACCACGCGCCCGACCTCCTCGGGCGGGCCTGCTTCGACCTCGTGTTCACAGGCATCGGAGCCCTCTGCTGGCTGCCGCGGATCGACCGGTGGGCCGAGGTCGTCAGCGCCCTGCTGGTCCCCGGCGGGCGGCTCTTCCTCCGGGAGGGTCACCCGATGCTGTGGACGCTGGCGGCCGACCGCCGGGATGGCCTGCTCGTGGTGGAGGAGACCTACTTCGAGCGCAAGGACCCGTTCGTCGAGGACGACCCGGGCACGTATGTCGAGACCGAAGCGACGTTCGACAACACGACGACACACACCTGGAACCACGGGCTCGGCGAGGTCCTCGGCGCCCTGATCGGCGTCGGCATGGAGATCACGATGCTCGCCGAGCACGACAGCGTCCCCTGGGAGGCCCTGCCGGGACAGATGGACCGCGACGATCACGGCGAATGGCGCCTGACCGACCGTCCGTGGCGCCTGGCCCACAGCTACACCCTCCAGGCCGTCAAGCGCCGCTGACCTGCGAAGGCGGCTCGCGGCCGGTCCGATGCAGCCGGCAGCCCCGCCCCGAGGGCCCGGTCGGTCGACGGCTTCAGGTCGGGCGATCGACGGCTTCAGGTCGGGCAATCGACGGCTTATCAGGATCTTGACCTGAAGTGGACCGTCGGCTGATGGACTTCGCCTGCGAGCTTGACCACCTCGCCCAGCGAGCTCTCGAACAACAGCGGCTCCGTCGGGGCCGCGCGCGAGGGCCCTCCCGATCAACGCCCCGGGCCGGCTCCTGAGCCCGGGGCGGTTGGTCTGGGTCGCGTCGATCCTCCGAGCCGCTGAGCCGCTGAGCCGCCGAGCCGCTGAGCCGCCGAGCCGCCGAGCCGCCGAGCCGCCGTCGGGCCGTCTCCGGCGGACGCGGCCGGTCGCCCGCCCGGCTGGGGAGACCGACATCAGCCGAGCTGGCGAGACGAGGCGGCGTTGAGTCGAGCGGCTACGCTCCGGCGCAGTGCACGGCATGATCTCCTACTTCCAGGCCGTCGTGCTCGGCCTCGTCCAAGGCGTCGCCGAACCCTTTCCGATCTCGAGCCTCGGCCACAGCGTGATCCTCCCGCGTCTGGCCGGCTGGGGGATCGACCAGAACGACAAGTTCTTCATCACGTTCCTCGTCGCCACCCACCTCGCGACGGCGATCGTCCTGTTCGGCTTCTTCTTCGACGACTGGAAGCGGATCCTCACCGGCCTCTGGCGATCGGTCCGCGGCCGAAGCGATCCGACCGACACCGACGCGCGGCTCGGCTGGCTGCTCGTCGTCGGCACGGTCCCGGCCGGCGTGATCGGGCTCGCCCTGCAGAAACCCCTCCAGAAGCTGTTCGCCTCGGCCGTCACGGCCGCCGCCTTTCTCGTCGTCAACGGCATCATCCTGCTCGTCGCCGAGCGCCTCCGGACCCGCCCGGAGGCCGCCGGCTCGACGGCGGCCGCGTCGGCCGCGCCCGACGCGCCCGACGCGGCCGACGCGGCCGATGTCCGCCTGGCCCGGCTGTCGTTCCGCCAGGCACTGCTCGTCGGGCTCTCCCAGGCCGCCGCGCTCGTCCCGGGGATCTCACGGTCGGGCGTCTCAATGGGCGGCGGGCTCCTGGCCGGGCTCACCAACGAGGACGCCGCCCGCTTCGCCTTTCTCCTGGCCACGCCGATCATCGGGGCGGCCGCCGTGCTCAAGCTGCCGGACCTGTTCGGTTCGGACGGCGACGGCATCCGCGGACCGGCGCTCGTCGGCGCCCTCTGCGCCGGGCTGACCACCTTCTTCGCCGTCAAGTTCCTGCTGCGGCTCTTCGAGACGAGCAGCCTCCGGCCGTTCGGGATCTACTGCATAGCAGCCGGTCTCGCCTGCCTGGCGATCTTCGCCGTCGGCGGCTGACCCGCCACCGCCCGGCCGGCGCCCTGGAGTTCGAGCGGCGCGGGGAGGATCGAGCGGCGGAGCTCGGCAGGTCAGAGGCGCGCGAGCTCCCTGCGGGGGACCGGGTCGTAGAGAAGTGGACTCTCCGAGGAAAGTAGTTGACTGACTCAGTCAACTACTTTGCGATGAAGGTCTCAGCATCCTCCACCTCCGTCCGCCCGGGAGTAGCCCGGCCGGTCCTGACTGGCGGCTACCCTTCCCCGGCTTCCCCCGCACCGTCCGGTTGGCCAAGCGGATTTCCCGGCCCGAGGCCGCCGTCGACCGGCTGGGCGCCGGGCGGCAGGGCGTCGAGCGTCTCGAGCTCGAAGCGGAGCTGGCGGACGAGCGGATGCTCGGGGATCTGACCCTCGAGGGTCTCGAGGCTCGCCACGTAGTGGTCGAGCTTGCGCTCCCCATCCGGCGGGTCGGCCTCGCCGCGGCCGCGGGCCTGGGCGATCCTCGTGCGGAGCTCGCGAACCTTGGTGACGTGGTCGGCCGCTGAGATCGCCCCGGCGGCCGGCCCCTCAGCCGAGATCTGGGCTCGGAGGGCGGCCTTGCGGGCCTCGAACGGCTCGATCGCCGGATCCTCCGTCAGGGCGAGCACCAGGCTGGCGATCCGGCTTCCGAACGCCCGGCGGATCTCCTGCGGCGTGGCGGCGGTCTTCTCGAGCACGTCGTGCAGGACCCCTGCGACGATCACATGCTCCGGGGATCCGGTCGCGTCGAGGAGAGCGCCGACTTCGAGCGGATGGACGATGAAGGCGGCTTCGTCGGACTCCCGCCGCTGCCCTGAATGACACCGGGCGGCGAACCGGTAGGCCTTGCCGACAGCGGGAAGCCGCTTGACGAAAGATGGCGCCTGCTCGGCGCGCGTTGCCTGCACGAACCACTCTTTCCGCCGCCGACCGCCCAGATTGGGTCGATCGTGTCCGCCTACCGCCGCGAGCCTACCGCGAAAGGCGTTCGGTCGAACCAGCCGGGCAGACCTGGTCAGTCGAGCATCAGCTCGAGCGCGGCGGTCGTCGCCGGGCTCGGCGTCTGGGGGATCCCCTGGTGGAGCAGGAAGCGCGGGTTGGCCTGGGTCAGGCGCCACGCGGCGACCGACGAGGCGCCGGCCCGCATCGCGAGCTCGAAGCCGAGCCGGAGGGTGTGGCTCCGGCTGCCGGGATGGCCGTCGGACGCGATCGCGTAGGCAAGTCCCGACCGGAGCAGGTGGACGGCGGTCTCCTGGACTGAGAGGCCGTGGTTGCCGAGCAGCGAGCAGACGTTGATCTGGAGCACGGCACCGGCGTGCAGCTGTGTCCGCAGGAGATCGACGCCCCCGTCGTCGAGCAGCCGGCCGGCCCGTTCGGGGTGGGCGATCACCAGGCCGAAGCCGCGGGCCCGGAGGCCGTCGCAGATCCCGATGAAATGGTCGCCGACCCCGCCGAACGGCGCCTCGAGCAGGAGCCAGCGGCTGCCGGGGGGTCCGTTGGCGAGGATCTCGAGCTCGTCGTCGGTCAGACCGGCCGCCGACCGCGGATGGATCTCGCCGCCGGCGTGGAGGCGCACGCCGAGCGAGCGCTTGTCGATCGCCTTCTGGAGGGCGGCGACCCGGCCGGGGATGCTCGCGACCTCAAGCGGCCAGGACGGGCTGATGTGCGGGGTGACGGTCACCTCGCGGACGCCCTCGACCGCGAGTCGGCGGGCGTGCACGAGCGCGTCGTGCTCATCCTGGGCGCCGTCGTCGACCCCGGGAAGAAGGTGGAGATGCAGGTCCACGTAGGACATCTGGCATGGTTCCTCTCTGGCGGATCTTCGATGCCCGCCTATTGACCTTTGTCTGCTCGGCCGACCGTATCACCCGCAATCCGCAGTCCTTCGTCGCCCGGCCGATCCTTCACTGCTGGGTAACACCGGACCCGACGCGTCGATCGTGATGACCCAACCCGCCCAGACCCGATGACCCGCGATCGAACCCACCGACGAATCGCCTGGGGGACCGCCCTCGGCCTCCAGATCTCCGGGCGGGCGCTCCGCCTGGCTCGAGTCAAGACGGGCGTGCTCGCGACCCTGATGATCGGCCTGATCCTGTTCTTCGAGCATCGGTACGCGTGGACGGGTGAGAGCGCGTACAACCAGGCGAACACGCTCCACCGCTTCAACGTGCCGATCCGCGCCGCCGCCGTGATCGCGGTCCTGATCCTCGGCTGGGCCTTCGCCCGCGACGTCCCCCGGGCACTGGGGCCCGTCCTCCTCCGCCACCTGGACCCGGCGGTCGCCGGGTCGGTCGGCTTCCTGATCCGCCTGGGCACAGTCGCGATAACGGCGATCATCGCGGCCGGGTTCGCCGGGGAGAATCTCCGTGGGCTGCTCGTCGGCGGGGCCTTCACGGCGGTCATCGTCGGCCTCGCCGCCCAGCAGACGCTCGGCAATCTGATCGCCGGCAGCGTCCTCCTGACGGCCCGGCCGTTCCGCGTCGGCGAGCGCGTCCGACTCCAGGGGTCACCCGGCCGGATCGAGGGCCTGGTCAGCACGGTCGGCCTGCTGTACACGTCGTTCGCCGACGGGGACGAGCGGATCATGGTTCCGAACAGCGTGGTTCTCAACTCGGCGCTGACCCCGCTCCGCGAGCCGGACTCGGTCACGCTGCGGGCCCGCCTCCGGGCCGGCACGAAACCCGGCGACCTGCAGAGCCTGATCGAGGACACCGTGGCCACGCCGCTGCGCTCGAGCCCGACCGTGACGCTGCTCGAGCTCGCCGGCGACGAGGTGATCGTCCAGATCACGGCGACGCCGATGCGCTCGGAGGACGGAGCCGAGCTCGCCAGCGAGCTGCTCGAGGTCGTCGCCCGCGAAACGCCGCAGGCGGCCGACTCGGACGGGTCGGCGGCTGCATCACCACCACCGCCGGCCGAACAACCCCCGGCCCCTGACCCCCGTCAGTCGGGCGGACCCGACACCGCTCCAAGAACTCGATAACGCGCGAACAGATGGCTCTCGTGCTCGAGCAGACCGAGCAGGTCCAGCCGCGTCGTGATCGCCGGACCGGCGACGATCGTCAGGGGGTCTGGCCCGCCGAGGAGGAGCGGCGAGGTCGACAGGAAGACCTCGTCGATCAGGGCACTCCGGAGGAGCTCGGCGTTGAGGGTCGGCCCGCCCTCGGTGACGAGCCGGCGAACGCCGAACTCGGCGCGGAGCCGGCCGAACAGCCGGCCGAGCTCGGGACCCCGGAGGTAGGAGACGCGGGCCGGGCAGGCGGGCAGCTCGCCGTCGGACGGCGTCAGGACGACGACGTGTGAGTCGGGGTCGGCGAGGATCGGCAGGTCCGGATCGAGACGGAGGCTCCGGCTGACGGTCACCGCGAGGGGTTGGGCCGGGAGACCCCGGTCGGCACGCAGGGCGAGCAGGGCCGGGTCGCGGACGATCGGTCCGTACCGCTCGATCCGCATCGTCTGAGCCCCGGCCATCACGGCATCCGCGCGGGCCCGGAGGGCGTGGAAGAGCTGGCGGTCGCCGGGGTTGCCGAGCGCCGCAGTCCGACCGGCGAGTGTCGCCCGGCCGTCGAGGCTCGAGATCATGTTCAGGGCGACGTGCGGCCGGTCGGCCGGCGCCGGGGCCGGCGGGCCGAGCTCGTCAAGCCAGTCGGCCGCCGTCAGCGGCCGGCCGGGTGGCAGCAGGCGGGCGAAATGGACGAGGCCGCCGGACTCCATTCCGCGGCCGCCGCCCGTCCCGCGCCCGCCGGCCTACTCGCCGCTTGCGGGGTCCAGCTTGAGCGCGGCCGAGTTGATGCAGTAACGCAGCCCGGTCGGCTGGGGCCCGTCCTCGAAGACGTGACCGAGGTGGCCGTCGCAGACCGAGCAGAGGACCTCGGTCCGCCGCATGAACATCGACCGATCCGACTCGGTCTTGACGTTCTCGGCGTCCGCCGGCGCGTAGAAGCTCGGCCACCCGGAGCCGGAGTCGAACTTCTCGTCCGAGCGGAACAGCTCGGTCCCGCACCCCGCGCACCGGTAGGTCCCGTCCACCTTCGACTTGTCGTATTCGCCGGTGAACGCCCGCTCGGTGCCCTTCTCTCTGAGGACTCGGTACTGCTCGGCCGAGAGCTCCTGCTTCCACTCGTGATCTGATTTGCTGACCTTGTTGGACATACATCAATCCTAGCGGTCGGCCGAAGGCCGGACGGCGTGTTTCGCGGCGTGTAAGCATTCCCCCGGCGATGGACCAACCCGTCTTCCAGACCGACGCAGGCGGCTTCGTGCCTACCGACCACGCCCGCGGCCCATGGGATCCGCAGCCCTCCACGGCGGCGCGCCGGCCGCGCTCCTGGCCCGGGCGGTCGAGCGCTTCGAGCCTGACCCGGACCTCCGGGTCGCCCGCCTGTCCTACGAGTTCCTCCGTCCGGTGCCGCTCGGCCGTCTCGACCTCGAGATCGAGACGCTCCGGCCGGGCCGGCGGGTCCAGCTGGTCGGCGCGAGCCTGCGGGCCGACGGGATCGAGGTCTGCCGGGTGACCGGCCTGCGGATCGCGAGGACGCCGGCCGAGCTCGGCTCGATGTCGATTGTTCGGAGCTCGTCGTGGAGGGCGCCGGACACGTTGACGACGACGCCGTTCAGACTCGGCCGGGCGACCGGCGAGAGCTTCGCGTCGACGGGGGTCGAGATGCGCTTCGCCCGCGGCGGGATCGACGCCGGCCCGGCGGCCGTCTGGATCCGCCTGGTCCGGCCGATCGTCGACGCCGAGGACCCCAGCCCGCTGATGCGCCTGGCGGCGGCCGCCGACTTCGGCAACGGCGTCGCCTGGGAGCTCGACTTCCGGCGGTTCGTCTTCATAAATCCCGATCTCGTGATCGCCCTGTGGCGGGAGCCGGCGGCCGAGTGGGTCCTCCTGGACGCGTGCACGCGGGCCGATCCGGCGGCTGGAGCGACGGCGTTCAGCGGGCTGTACGACGCCGACGGGCAGCTCGGCGTCGCGGCCCAGTCGCTCCTCGTCGCCGGTCGCCGGGATCCGCCGGATTAGGTGGTCCGGAGCCTGGATTGTCCGGCCGGCGGCCACCTGCTACCGTCCGGCGCGAAATTGCCGGACATGGACCGGCGCAAGCAGTCCAGCCGCTCGCAGGCGAAGCTTTTCTGAAGCGTCCTCCGCGTCGCTGGTAAGGACACAGACAGTGGAGGAACGCAATGCCCACGGGCACCGTGAAATGGTTCAGCGACGACAAGGGGTTCGGCTTCATCACCCCTGACGACGGCGAGAAGGATCTCTTCGTACATCACACTGGCATCACCGGCGAGGGGTACCGCTCGCTCACCGAGGGCGCGAAGGTCTCCTACGACGCCGAGGCCGGCGACAAGGGACCGAAGGCCGTGAACGTCTCAGCTCTCTGACCTGCGCCGCGTGGCGTAGCAGCCTCACCGGAGCCCGCGATTTCGCGGGCTCCGGTCGTTCTCGTGGCTTTCCGGGGCCTTTCGCCCCGGCCGGCGTCCGGGCGTTTCGTGTGTGCGGCGTGTTTTCGGTTGCTTAAGCCCCGGCCCCGGCCGGGACGCCTGGCTGACGGGGCCGGCCCGGCCGGTATCCTCGTGCGTGGTCTGCGGCGGGCGGCAGCGCTCCCCGCGGGCGCCGCCGGCTCATCGCACCTCCCCAAAATGTCAAGCGAGGCGACAACTAGCGGCGGCTCGGTCGTCTCGGGCGGCGCGTCGGCCGACGACCGGCCCGCGGCCGCCTCCGCCGACGTCGAGCCACGTCTCGCCCGGCCGGTCGACCCCGAGTCGGCCGGGCTGCGGCGATCGTCGTTCACCGGCGTCCTCGCGACCGTCGCGCTCGGGACGATCGTCCTCGCCAGCCTCGCGATCGTCGGCGTCGCCGCCTCCCGCGTGTCGATCCTCTCGCCGCCCAGCCGGATCGAGTTCCCCGGGTGGATGGCCGGGCCGCTCGGCTGGATCGGTCGGCCGATCCATCCGAGCCAGGCCGGCCAGAAGTTGATCCTCAGCTTCGTGGTCGGCGTGATGTTCGTCGCCTACCTCGTCGTGCTCGCCTGCCCCCGCCGGCTCCCGACCCGGTGGGCGATCGGTGGGGTCGTCGTGATCCAGGTGATCTTCCTCCTCTCGCCGCCGCTCTCCCTGACCGACACTTTCAACTACCTGAACTACGGCCGGATGGAGGTCCTCCACGGGCTCAACCCGTATACGACGATCCCGGCCCTCGGGCCGACCAGCGATCCGACCTTCCTCCTGAGCAACTGGCACCAGCTGCTCAGCCCGTACGGCCCGCTCTTCACGCTCTTCAGCTTCGCCCTCGTCCCGCTCGGCGTGGCCAAGGCCTTCTGGGCGTTGAAGATCAGCCTGATGCTCGCCAACCTGGCGACGCTCCGCCTGGTCTGGCGCTCCGCCGAGCTGCTCGGCCGCGACCCGCTCGCGACGACCCTCTTCGTCGGCCTCAATCCCCTCGTCCTGGTCTGGGGGCTCGGCGGCGACCACAACGACTTCTTCATGGTCTTCTTCGTGATGCTCGCCGTCTACCTCCTGCTTCGCGCCCGCGTCCTCCGCGCCGGTCCCCCCGCCGGGGAGACCGGGCCGGCCCGAGAGGCAGGGGCGCTCGCGGACGCCGGGGAGGCAGGGGCGACCGGGTCGGCCGGGGGGATCGGGGAGGCCGGGGCGACTGGGCCGGCCGGGGGGATCGGGGAGGCCGGGGCGAACGGGAAGGCCGGCGGGAGGCGGCGTCTGGTCTCGTTCCTCGACGGCGCCCCGCGTCCGGTCGGGCCCGGCGAGGCCGGGCCGGCCCGCGAGTTCGGGGCCGGCGTCGCGCTGATCGCGGCGGTGGCGATCAAGGCGTCGGCGGGAATCCTCCTGCCGGTCGTCCTGCTGGGGGTCGGCCGCCGCTTCCGGCTGCTGGCCGGGATGGTCGCCGGGGGGATCGTCTTCGGCGGAGCGTCGGTCTACGCGTTCGGCCTCCACCTGCCGAATCTCGCCCAGCAGAGCACGCTCGTGACACTCGCGGGGATCCCCAACGTGCTCGGGTCGCTCGTCGGGCTGGGCGGGGAGAACGACTCGATGAAGACGATCCTCGACGGCGTCCTGGCCGTCGCGATCGTCGCCTGCGCCGTCTGGTCCCTGGTGACCCGGCGGTGGATCGCGGCGAGCGGCTTCGTCACCCTGGTCCTCCTGGTCACGCTGAGCTGGGCCCTCCCGTGGTACGTGCTCTGGCTGCTCCCGCTCGCCGCGCTCGCCCGCGGCCGAGGGCTCCGGGTCGCCGCGCTCGCCGTCAGCCTCTACCTCCTGCTGATCTGGATGCCCAACATGACCGCGGTGATCCACGCCTTCGACTACAAGCCGAGCCTCACCAAGCTGGGCCAGGAGCGCCAGCAGAAGACGCTGCTGCTGCTCCACTGACCCGGCGGCCGGGGACGAGCCCGGCGGACGTCGTCCACCGGCGCGTCAGTGGTCGGCGACGTACCCGCCTTCGGGCTCGATCGCCAGCCCGGCGTTGACCCAGGCGACGATCCCGCCGTCGAGCGTGTAGGCGTCGTAGCCGGCGCCCCTGAAGGCCTGCGCGGCCATCGCCGACCGGGCGCCGAGGCGGCACTGGAAGACGACGGGCTTGAGCGCGTCGATCGTCTCCGACTGGGATGCCAGGCGTTCGAGCTCGATGTGGCGGGTCCCGGGGATGTAGCCGGCGCTCCGCTCGTAGGTCTCGCGGACGTCGATGAAGTCAGCCCCCTCGGCAGCCAGTTCGGCCGCCCGCTCCGGGCCGATCGACATCTCGGGTGCGTCGAAAGTGCTCACCCGCAAAGCCTAGCCGGTCTCGGGCGCGGGACACGCGGACCGCCGCCGGATGAGCGGTGTCCCACGTGCGATCATGGAGCCGTGCACGGCGCGCGCTGGAGATCGGCTGGAGTCCTCGCGCTGGCCGTGGCGAGCACCGGCTGCGGCGGGGCCGCGAAGTCCGGATCCGGATCAGCCGCGGGCGCGAGCGCGGGTGCGGCGAAGGCGACACCGCCGGTCGCGGGCCAGTCGACGACACCGGGGGCCGCGGGCGCGCCGAACGCGACACCGGGGGCGGACGGCCGACCGAAGGCGCCCGGCGCAGTGGCCGGTGGGACCCCACCGGCCGGGGCCGTCGCCGTGATCCGGAACTGGTCTTCCGAGCTCGCCGGCGGGCACGTGGCCGCGGCGTCGGCGTACTTCGCGACGCCGAGCCTGCTCCAGGTCGACCCGAACGAGCCGGCGGTCACGCTGCGGACGGAGTCGGCCGTACGGGCCGCCAACCAGGCCTTCCCGTGCGGCGCGAGGCTGCTCTCGTCGCATCTGCTCGACGGCTACGTGGACGCGCTCTTCCTGCTCGGAAACCGCCCGGGCGGCGGGCCCGGGGGCTGTGGAACCGGGACCGGGCTGACGGCGCGGGTCGCCTTCGAGATCAGGTCCGGTCGGATCGTCAAGTGGCTGCGGATTCCGGACGAGCCGGGCGACAGCAGCCACGACACCCCGGGCGCGGGGTCGCCGCCGGCGGCGCCGAGCGGACCCGGACCGGGCTCATCGGTTTCGGCGATCTGATGCCGACGCCGCCGCCGCTTCGACGGATCCTCGGCTGCGCCGGCATCGCCCTCTGCGTCGGCCTGACGGCCGTCTGGATGCTCGACGGACCGGCGACCAGCGGGTCGCTCCGGGTGCTCGAGTTCCTCGCGACGCTGGTCGTCGGCGTCGCCGCCCTCGGGGCGGTCGTCGCGCTCGCGACGACCCGTCTTGCCGGGTGGGGGGACGCGGCGAGCGAGGCGGAGTTCGAGCTGATCGTCCAGCGCTCCGAGCGGCTGGCCAGCGACGGCCTGGCGGTCGCTCCGGACGAGGGCGAGTTCCTCGAGCTCGACCCGCTCTCGGACGACGACTTCGAAGAGCTGGTGCGCGACGCCCTCGACGACCTGCCCGACCTGCTGCAGAACGCGCTGCGCCACGTCGCCGTCGTGATCTCCGACCGTGGCAGGCGTGTGCGGGCATACGGCCTCTACCAGGGCGACGGCGTCTACCGCGACGACCATCCCGATCGGATCGTGATCTTCCGGGACACCCTTCGCCGGGACTTCGGCCACGATGCCGACGCCCTCCGCGACCAGGTCACGCGAACCGTCCGCCACGAGCTGGCCCACCACGTCGGCTTCGACGAGATGGGTGTCCGCGGACTCGGCCTGTAGGGGCGCCGGGGCGGAGGTCGGTCGGGGGGCGTCGAGGGACGCCGGGCCGGGGAGGCGTCGAGGGTCGCCGGGCGGGGGGCGGCGTCGAGGGGTCGCCTGTCGGGGAGGCGTCGAGGGTCGCCGGGGCGGGGAGGCGTCGAGGGTTGCCGGGCGGGGAGGCGTCGAGGGGTCGCGTACGATGGATCAGGCCCTTCTCGCAACCTCAGGAGCTGGAAACGTATGCCGGAAGCCGTGATCGTGGACGCAGTCCGAACGCCGATCGGACGGGCCTTCAAGGGCTCGCTCAAGGATGTCCGGGCCGACGACCTGGCGGCCATCCCGCTGCGGGCCCTGCTCGAGCGCAACCCGAAGCTTGATCCGCGGATGATCTCCGACGTGATCATGGGCAACGCCTTCGGGACCGGCGAGCAGGGGTACAACATCGGTCGAAACGCCGCGCTCCTGGCCGGCCTGCCGTTCGAGGTCCCGGCGTGCACGGTGAACAGGTTCTGCGCGTCTTCGCTCCAGAGCCTCCGGACGGCCTTCCACGCGATCACCGTCGGCGAGGGCGATGTCTACGTGGCCGCCGGCGTCGAGGCCGTCTCGCGGGCCTCGGGCGGGGAGTTCGCCTTCAACTCGAAGCTGGACGGGTCGGACGGGTCGATCTGCAACGTGTACATCCCGATGGGCCTGACCGCCGAGAACGTCGCCGAGCGGTACGGCGTGACCCGGGAGGCCCAGGACGCGTGGGCCGTGATCTCGCAGAATCGGGCGGTCGCCGCGCGGGACTCGGGCCACTTCGACCGTGAGATCGTCGGCGTCACGACACCCGACGGGGCGGTCGTGACCGCCGACGACGGGCCGCGGCCGGGGACGACGATCGAGAAGCTCGCCGAGCTCAAGCCGGTCTTCAAGCCGGACGGGACCGTCACGGCCGGGAACGCCTGCCCGCTCAACGACGGGGCGGCCGCCGTGCTCTTGATGAGCGCGACGAGGGCGGCCGAGCTCGGGATCGAGCCGCTCGCCCGGATCGTCGCGTCGACGGTTGCCGGGGTGCGCCCCGAGTACATGGGGATCGGCCCGATACCGGCGATCCAGGCGCTGCTGGCCCAGGCGGGAATGACGATCGACCAGATCGATGTGGTCGAGATCAACGAGGCCTTCGCCGCGCAGATCGTCCCCTGCCGGGACGAGCTCGGGATCACCGAAGACCAGCTCAACCCGTTCGGCGGGGCGATCGCCCTCGGCCATCCGTTCGGGATGACCGGCGCCCGGATCATGACCACCCTGCTCAACGACCTCCGGGCGACCGGCGGGCGCTACGGAATCGAGTCGATGTGCGTGGCCGGGGGAATGGGCCAGGCGATGATGATCGAGCGGCTCGGCTGAGCCCCGCCGGGGCGGCTCCGAGGGCTGATCCCCGCGCGAGACGGACCGAGCGCTCGGCGAGGTCGATTTCGAGAGCCGCGTCCGGGCGGCTGCGGCCACGCGGGTTTGCACCTGCTTCGTCGGGTGCCGGAGGTCTGAGGGGCGGGCGGATGTGGGTCGAGTCGAGCCCGAGAGCATGCGGGATGTCATCGGCCGGGCTGGGTGGCCGAGAGGATGCTTGGAGTACTTCTTCGCGAAAGTAGCGCTGACTCACTCGGGTTGTCGCACTCTTCGCTGGGCCGACTGCACGTCTGAGCGGAGCGAAGCGGAGCGGCGGGCGGGGCGGGTGCGGGGGCGGGTGCGGGCCGGGTGCGGGGGGTGTGGGATGTGATCAACCAGGCACTCCTCCCGGGCGGCGGAGGTGGATGCGAGACCTTCATCGCGAAAGTAGCTGACTGAGTCAGTCAACTACTTTCGTTGGAGAGTCCAGCCCGCGAGCCTGGTCCGAGCGTCTCCCTTTCTTCCTGGCATGCACGATCTTCGGCCGCCCGCGGACGTCCGAAGGGCAAGACTTTTCGCGGGGGCACTCCTCCACCGCTCAGTCAGGCCCACCGCCACGTGATCCCAGAGCGATACCGCGTCAGCGCGGCGAGACCGCGTCAGCGCGGCGATACCGCGTCAGCGCAGCGAGGCGTCGAGTCGACCGAGCGCCGACTCGAATGCCCGGTAGGCGGCCTCGTCAAAGAGCCAGAAGCGAGCCTCACGGATCTCGGGGTTGACCTCGAGGGCGCCGGAGACCGCGGTCACGGCGACGTTGGCGGCGGCCTCGAGCGGGTAGCCGTAGACGCCGGTGGAGATCGCCGGAAACGCGACGATCGTGCATCCGTGCGCTCCGGCGAGCTCGACCGCCCGGCGGTAGCAGCGGGCGAGGAGGTCCGGCTCACCGGCCTGACCACCCCGCCAGACCGGTCCGACCGTGTGGATGATGTGCCGGGCCGCCAACGCGCCGGCACCGGTGACTTTGGCGTCGCCGGTCTGACAACCCCCCAGCAGGCGGCACTCGTCGAGCAGCGCGGGACCAGCCGCGCGATGGATCGCCCCGTCGACGCCGCCGCCGCCGAGCAGGCTCGAGTTCGCGGCGTTGACGATCGCCTCGGCCTCGGTGTCAGTGCTCAGGTCGCCGAGGTGCAGGCTGATCGCACCCATGACTACGCGACGCCGGCGCCCGCCAGCTGCTCGGTGAAGGCGTCGGAGCTCATCACCTCGGAGAACATCGGGTAGTCGAAGCGGATCGCGTTGTCGTGCTCCTCGGTCGACGTCGCGGCGACGCAGTCGGCGAGCGTGATCACGTCGTAGCCCTTCTCGTAGCCGGTCCGCATCGTCGATTCGACACAGCAGTTCGTGAGGAAGCCGCCGAGCGCGATCGTCGTGATGCCCCGGGCCCGGAGGATGAAGTCGAGGTTCGTCGTGGCGAACGTGTCGAGGCCGCGCTTGCCCTCGACGACGACGTCACCCGGCTGCGGGGCCAGCTCGTCGACGATCTCCGCGCCCCACTCGCCCTTGACGAACGCGGTCGAGTCGACGACCCCCTTGAGGATCCCGTACGGGTGCCTGGAGAGCTCGCCGTACCCCGGGGCGAACGTGATCGGCGCGTGGACGATCAGCGCGCCGACGGCCCGCGCGGCCTCGACCAGGCGGCGGGTGTTCTCGAGCATCCCCGTGCTCTCCATCACGCCGGCGACCGCACCGTGGAGGGCGCCGCCGTCCGATGTGAAATCGTTCTGGTACTCGATCAGGACGACGGCTGTGGACTTCGGGTCGACGGGCACGAGGTTCCTTTCGCGAGGGAGGTGTCTCCCGACTGTAGCCGCCGGACGCTCGCCGGGTGTGACGATCGACGCGATCACGGGAGTCGCACCTCCATCACGACGTGCGGGCCGATCTCGGGGAGCTCGAACTCGTCGGAGACGACGCGCAGCCCCGCCCGTTCGTAGAGCGATATGGCCGGCGTCCGGGCGTTGCACCAGATCCGCCGGGCTCCCTGCGACGTGGCGTGGCGGCGCAACTCGGCCAGAATGGCAGTGCCTGCGCCCCGGCCGCGAGCGTGGGACGCGGTGGCCATGCCGCGCACCCGCCATGACCCGGGGTCGCCGTCCGGGGCGACCAGTCCGACGGCGATCAGCTCGCCGCCGTCGTACGCGCCGGCCGCAAAGACGTCCTCTGCCTCGCCTGCCGCGACCTGCCCGAGTGTCTCGTGCGGTCTGAGCACGGTCCTGCGCAGGCCGCGGGTGTCCTGCGGCGCCACCGGGCGGACGACCAGATCGGCCACGGGCCGAATGCTACGGATCTCGCCGGGGGCGGCTTACTCGGTCGGACGCGACAGCGAGAGCGCGAACAGCTCGGCGTCGTCGGTGTGCCAGCCCGCGATCTCGAGCCCGGCCGCCGCGAGGTCGGCCTCGACGCGGACGCGGGTGAACTTCGCGCTGATCTCCGTCCGCAGCTCCTCGCCGGTCGTGAACTCGATCTCCAGGCCGAGCGCGGCGATCGCGACGTCCTGCGGCTCGCGGGAGCGCAGGCGCATCTCGATCCACTCGTTCCGCCGGTCGAAGAAGGCCACATGCTCGAAGCGGTCGGTGTCGAAGTCGGCCTCGAGCTCGCGGTTGAGCACGCGGAGCATGTTCAGGTTGAACTCCGCCGTCACGCCCTGCGAATCGTCGTAGGCCGCCTCGAGGACGGCAGCGTCCTTGACCAGGTCGGTGCCCAGCAGCAGGCGGTCGTCCGGCCCGAGCAGGCCGGCGACCGACCGCAGGAACCGCCGCCGGCTGCCCGGCGCGAAGTTGCCGATCGTGCCGCCGAGGAAGGCGACGATGCGCGGGCCCGCCGCCTCCGGCACGCGGTCGAGATGGCGCTCGAAGTCGCCGATCACCCCATGCACGCGCAGGCCCGGGTACTCGTCGACCAGTTCCGACGCGCAATCGCGCACGACGCTCTCGGTGACGTCGAGCGGGACGTACCGCTCCAGGGTCCCGGCCTTGGCCATCGCGTCGAGCAGGACGCGCGTCTTGCTCGCCATCCCCGACCCGAGCTCGACCAGCTCGACGGCTCGGGTCTCCGCGATGATCAGATCGGCGTCACGCTCGAGGATGGCCCGCTCGGTACGCGTCTGGTAGTACTCGGGCAACCCGCAGATCCGGTCGAAGAGCTCGGCCCCGCGCTCGTCATAGAAGTGCTTCGGCGGCAGCTCCTTGAACGGTTTGGTCAGCCCGTCGAGGACGTCGTCGGCAAGCGAGCTCTCGGCCTCGACCCAGCAGTCGATCGACACGCCGTCGACGACCGTCATGACCGGCTCGATCATGCGTCGGCCGCCACGCGGAGCCCGGCGAAGATCTGCCGGCGGTGGGGGTGGTCCCAGTTGCGAAAGCTCGGGCTGATGACCCGCGAGCTGGTCGCGAAAGACCCTCCGCGGAGGACCTTGTAGTCGGGTCCGAAGAACACCTCCGAGTACTCGCGGTACGGGTGGGCGACGAACCCCGGGTACCCGTGGAAGTCGCTCGACGTCCATTCCCAGACGTCGCCGATCATCCCGAGGGCGCCGCACGGTGACGCGTCCTGCGAAAGGCCGCCGACAGCAACGGTGCCGAGCACGCCGGTCTCGACGAGGTTCGCACCAGACCAGGTTCCCTCGGTGCGGGTCGTCCCGTTCCACGTCGCCGCCATCTCCCATTCGACCTCGTTCGGCAGACGGACCCCTCGCGAGCGGGCGAACGCGTCGGCCTCGTACCACGAGACGTGGACGACCGGGCGTTGCCAGTCGAGCGGGGTCGCCCCGTCGGCGAGTCGCCATTCGAGCTCGTCGGTCAACCAGTTCAGCGGCCGGACGATCCCCTCGGCTTCCCGCCAGGCCCAGCCATCCGCCGTCCACCATTCCCGCCGGGAGTAGCCGCCGTCCCGCATGAAGCTCCGCCAGTCGCCGTTTGTGATCGGCACCCGGCCGATCCGGAAGGCCCGCCGCCCGACCGTGTGTCGCGGACGCTCGTTGTCGTAGGCGAAGCCGTCCGGCCCGGCTCCGACGGTGAACTCACCGCCGGGGACGTCGACCAGGTCGAGGCCGCTCAGCCCGCCCGGCCCCGTCGCCTCGGAGGCTCCGCCCGGCCTGGCGATCCGCGCGAGGTTGAGGGTCTGGAGCATGGTCTCGCCATGCTGGCGCTCGTGTCGCTCGACCAGCTCGTGGGCGATCCCGTCCGGCAGGTCGAGCCCGCGGACCCTCGTCCGGACGTCGGCCAGGAACTCCTCGGCCTCGGCGCGACGCAGGTACGGCAGCTCGCCGCGGTCGGCCCGCGGCGTTTCGAACGCGTCGTAGACCTCCATCAGGTCCGGACGCAGCAGCTCGAGCCCGCCGTGGCGGTGACCGAGCCAGAGATCCTCGAACGCAGCGATGTGTCCGAGGTCCCAGACGAGCGGACTCATCAGTGGCGAGTGGACACGTTCGAGATCCTCTTCACTGATGCCGGCCACAAGCCCGAGCGTCTGCTCACGGGCGAGCTCCAGGGTGTTCGTATCAAGTTGTGTCATGCCCCTCACTTCAAGACTCTATTTCGTGCCGGATCGCATTCCGGATGCCCGCTCGCCCTTATTACGAATCTTTAAGGTCTGCGGCGGCCGCCGCTCGCCGGTCGAGACGCGCGGCAGAATCGAGCGACCGGCTCAACTGTCCCAGGCGCAGAGCACCCTCCGCTCCCGCTCGTGGCCGAGCCGGCCGATCCCGCCGGGCTCGAGCGCGAACAGCGCCCCGTCCGCCGCAGGCAGGCCGAGCCAGCGGGCGGTGAGCACGCGCAGGACGTGCGCGTGCGCGACCAGAACGACCGGCCTAGCGCCGCCTGGAGCGGTCGCTGCGCCGCCCGTATCGGCAAGTCTGGCCAGAACGCGGTCGACCCGAGCCCCGACCGCAGCGGCGTCCTCGCCGCCCGGCGTTCCGTCGCGCCACATGTCCCAGCCGGGATGATCCCGGCGGATCTCGGCCGTCGTGCGGCCCTCGTAGTCGCCGTAGTCCCATTCCTCGAGGTCGGCGTCCTCACGCGTGCAGACCAGTCCGGCCAGCTCGGCGGTCTCCCTGGCCCGGCGCAGCGGGCTGCAGATCACCGCGGCGAAGTCCTCGCGCCCGAGCCGGGCACCCAGCCGGCCGGCCTCGTCGCGCCCGGCCGGCGACAGCGGGAGGTCGGTCCGTCCGGTGTGCCGCAGGGACACCGACCACTCGGTGTCGGTATGGCGGACGATCCAGATCACGCGCGCCGCTCGCCGCTCGCCCTCAGGGCGCCGGGTCGGCGGACGCGGTTGGCGTTGACCCGGCTGCGGCGGTACCGGCTGGGGTGGTCTCGGCTGGGGTGGTCCCGGCGGCGGCGGCGTCGACGATCAGCGTGAGCCGGTCGCGGGCGAGCAGCGACGACGGAGTCCCGGTCTGCGGGCCGGCGAGCACGCCGCGGACGGCGTCGGCCTTCGCCGCGCCGGCGGCCAGGAGGATCGTGTCCCGGGCGGCACAGAGCACCTCGAGGGTCAGCGAGACCCGTTCGGGTGGGGGCTTCGGCGCGTCACGGACGCCGACGACCGGACGACCGGCCACGGCAAGGGCGGGGTTGCCGGGAAACAGCGACGCCGTATGGCCGTCCGGACCGATCCCGAGGAGGTTGACGTCGAACACGGGGATGCCGTCCGCGCCGGCCGGGGGGATCCGGTCGCCGATCAGCGCGGCGTAGGCGTCGGCGGCCGCGTCCGGGCCGAGCTCGCCTTCGATCCGGTGGACGACGGCCCCGGGCGCGTGGGGGAGGAGGCTCTCGGCGACCATCAGGAAGTTCGACTCGGGGTCATCCGGGCCGACGCACCGCTCGTCGCCGAACCAGAGCTCGACGCCCGTCCAGGTCTCGAGCTCGAGCTCGACGTAGGTCAACCGCGGCGTTGTTCCGCCGGCCAGCGAGACATGGGCGACCCCGCGCTCGGCGAGGGCCGCCGTGATCAGGCGGGCGACCAGCTCGGCGGCGGCTGCGCCGACGGCGGGGGCGTCGGCGACCGTGAGCAGAGCCTTGAGCGGCGCGGGCGCCGGCTCACCGTCCACGTGAGCGTCCTTCGTCGAAGGCGACCGGGACTCGTTGGTCATGCGAGCAACCCGGCCGTCGCGCGGAGCGCCGGGCCGTAGATCTGGTCGCGCATCAGCGCCTGGCGGATGCCCTCGCCGAGGATGCCGCCCTCGCCGCGGGAGGCCCCAAGCAGGGTCCACGACCGCTCGTCCCCGGCCGGACCGCGCCGGGTCGCCCGCAGGCCGCCACGGCCACGCTCGAGCGACAGCGAGCCACCGTCCTCCATGGTGAGCGTGATTCCCGAGAGGCCGGGGACGTCGAGCGGGACGCTCTGCAGGGTGATGTCCACCTTGCCGTCGGGTCCCACGACCGTCCCGGTCGCCCGCCCGGGCTCGGGAAGTGTCAGGGGCGCGGGCTCCCAGTCGAGCCGGGAGGTCAGCCAGCCACAGAGCAGGAGGGCTGCCGCGCCGGAGTAGGGATGGTGGCGGAGCTCGAGGCCGCGGATCATGCCGAGCTCGGTCCGGCGATGCGGCGAGTCGAAGATCGCGGCGATCCGCTCCCGCCAGGGGGCCGACCGGATCCACGCGAGATCGACGACGTTGCGATCCTCCAGGAGCCCGGTGGCTCGGCGCAGGGCGCCGGCGACGTCGGGATCGTCGACCGAGTCGAGCAGCACGATCTGCGAGATCTGGCGCAGCGCCTCGACGGCGTCCCAATGGCCGTGGGGCGCCCAGACCATCGTCGCGAGATCGGTCACCACGAGGGGATCGATGATCGTGTCGAGGTGGGGGATGTGCCGGCTGCCGATGTCGATCACGACGGTCTCGCGGGTCAGGGCGAGCGATCCGGCCTCGGGATCGGCGCTGGCGGCGACCGTCGCGATCGCGTCGAGCGTGGTCCGACGCGGGCTGACCGAGCAGACGATCGTCCGCGACGGATGGAAGCGCCCGACCGCGCGGAGGCGGTTGGCGATCTCGCCGCTCCACTCGCGCTCGACGATGCAGACGAGGTTGAGGACCCGGGCCGGAACGTAGAACTCGCTCTCGGCGTGGCGCTCGATCAGAAGCTCGCGGAGGGCCGCTTCGATCGCGGCGGGCGTCGTGTCCTGCTCGCGCCAGACGGTGTCGTTGACGGTCGGCATCAGCTGGCCTCGTCGGCCCGATGTTGAGCCCGGTGATCTCCCGACCGCGGGCGGCCGGTGACGCCGGTTGCCGGCCGGCATGCGAGCCGGCATGGGTTTGGAGGTCGGCGGCCGTGACGCCGGCCGCTGGCTCGGCTTCCCGAAACGTGGAGCGGCAGGTCTCTTTCACGGAAATAGCTGCCTGAGTCAGGCAACTTGTTTGCCAAGCAGCGCCAACACGGCAACCGTTCCCTCGAGGCGCTCCAGGTTCTCCTGGTCTTCGCCCGGCGTCTGTCCCAGTTGTCCCAGGCCGGCCCGATCCTCGCAAGTCCCGCGTCGAAGGCCATCACCGGGTTCGCAGGGTCCCCGGGCTCGTCAGTTAGATCGCGCGCCACTTGTCTCCCTCGAGGAGGATCCGATCGGCCACCTCGGGTCCGCGTCCGCCGGCCGGGTACTGAGCAAGCCGGCGGGGGTGGGCCTTCCAATGGGAGACGATCGGGTCGCAGATCCGCCACTGGGCCTCGACCTCGTCGTTGCGCGTGAAGAGCGTCGCCTCGCCGCGCATCGCGTCGAGGATCAGCCGCTCGTAGGCCTCGGGCGACTGGGAGATGAAGGCCGTCCCGTAGAGGAACTCCATGTTGACCGGCCGGATCGTCATCCGCGTGCCGGGGACCTTCGCGCCGAGCGAGAGCGAGACGCCCTCGTTGGGCTGCATCGTGAGGACCAGCTGGTTGGCCGGGACGTGCTGACCGCCGAAGGCCATGTGGGGGACCGGCTTGAGCACGACGGCGATCTCGGTCACCCGGCGGGCGAGTCGCTTGGCGGTGCGCAGGTAGAAGGGGACGCCGGCCCACCGCCAGTTGTCGACCTCGAGGCGCAGGGCGGCGAACGTCTCGGTGCTCGAGTCCTCGGGGACGCCCGGCTCGTCGAGGTAGCCGTTGACCTCGACGCCGGCGACGACGCCCCGCGAATACTGGGCGCGGACGGCCATCGCGTCGATGTTCCCGGGCGTCTTGATCGCGTGGAGGACCTTGACCTTCTCGTCGCGGACCTCGTCGGCCGAGAAGACGACGGGCGGCTCCATGCAGAGCAGGGTCAGGAGCTGGAGCATGTGGTTCTGGACGAGGTCGCGAAGCGCGCCGGCCCGGTCGTAGTACCCGGCCCGCGTGCCGATCCCGATGTCCTCGGCCGCGGTGATCTGGACGTGGTCGATGTAGTTGCGGTTCCACAGCGGCTCGAACATCCCGTTGGCGAAGCGGAACGCCAGCATGTTCTGGACGGTCTCCTTGCCGAGGTAGTGGTCGATCCGGAAGACCTGTCGCTCTTCGAAGACCTCGAGCACGCGCCTGTTGAGGTCGATCGCCTCGGCCAGCGATGTGCCGAACGGCTTCTCGATCACGATCCGGACCTCGGCCCGGTCGTTGACGTTGAGGCCGTGCTCGCCGAGCTTGCCGACGATCAGGGGGAAGAACTCGGGGGCGGTCGAGATGTAGAAGGTCCGGGCCATCGGTTCGCCGGCGCTCCGGTCGAGCTCGGCGAGCGTGCTCGCGAGCGACTCGTAGACCGTCGGGTCGTCGAACGTGCCCGGGATGTAGCGGACCTCGTCGAGCAGCTTCTCGAGGACGTCCTCGTTCGGCTTGGTCCGGGAGAACGCGCGGATCGCCTGGATCGCCATCCCCCGGTAGTCGTCGTCGGGCATGTCGCTGCGGGAGACGCCGACCAGGTTGAAGTGCTCGGGGAGGGCGCCCTCGTGGGCGAGGTTGTAGATCGCCGGGAGCAGCTTGCGCTTGGCGAGGTCGCCGGTCCCGCCGAAGATGACGAGGTTCGTCGGGGCGACCGGCAGCCGCTCGAGACCTTCGCTGAGGGGGTTGGGATCGGTCACGACGCCAGTATCTCCTTGGTCTCGTTGCGGCCGTGTAAACGGGTCTTCGAAGCCGACGGCCGGCCCTGCCGGCTACTGGTCTCCGTCTCCGAGCAGCTCGCGCGCCCGACCGGCGATCGCCTCTGGAGTGAAGCCGAAATGGGCGAAGACCGCGTCGCCGGGAGCCGACGTGCCGAACGTGGTCATCGCGATCACCGCGCCGACGTCTCCGGTCCAGCGATCCCAGCCGAGCGGGCTGGCCGCCTCGACGGCGACGCGGACCCGGCAGTCGGGCGGGAGGATCGCGTCCCGGTAGGCGGCCGGCTGGGCGGCGAAGCGGTCGAGGCAGGGCATGCTGACGACGCGGACGGAGGTGCCCTGCGCTTCGAGCAGGGCGGCCGCGGCCATACAGGTCGCGACCTCCGACCCGCTCGCCATCAAGATCCCGGCTGGGTTGGCGACATCGCGCAGGACGTAGGCGCCGCGTTCGATCGCGTCGGCCGGAATCAGGTCGGCGTCGATCGTCGGGAGGCTCTGGCGGGAGAGGATCAGGGCGGTCGGGGTCTCGGTCTGGCGCAGGGCGAAGGCCCAGGCCAGGGCGGTCTCGTTGGCGTCGGCCGGTCGGACGACGTCGATGTTCGGAGTCGCGCGGAGCGTGGCGAGCTGCTCGACCGGTTGGTGGGTCGGGCCGTCCTCGCCGACGCCGATCGAGTCGTGGGTGAAGACGAAGATCGCCGGGAGCTCCATCAGGGCGGCCAGGCGGATCGCGCCCTTCATGTAGTCGGAGAAGATCAGGAAGGTCGCGCCGAACGCGCGCAGGCCGCCGAGGACGAGACCGTTGACGATCGCGCCCATCGCGTGCTCGCGAATTCCGAAGTGGAGGTTGCGGGCGCCGTAGGAGTCATTCTCGACGTCACCGCCGCCGTCGATGTGCGTGAGCGTCGACGGAGCGAGGTCGGCCGACCCGCCGACGAGTGTCGGATGGATCGCCGCGGCCGCCTGGATGCACTTCTGCGAGGCCTGCCGGGTCGCGAGCTTCGTGCCGGCCTCGAAGCTGACGAGCGGCTCGTCGGGCAGCGCCGGGGCCCGGCGCTCGACGATCTCCGCGAGCTCCTCGGCGAGCTCGGGGTACTCGTCCCGGTAGGCCTCGAAGCGCTCGACCCAGTCGGCCTGGAACTCGGCGCCGCGGCCGATCGCCGACCGGGTGTGGGCGAGGGCCTCGGGCGGGACGTGGAAGGTCGGCTCCGTCGGCCAGCCGTAGACCTCCTTAGTCAGGCGGACCTCCTCCTCGCCGAGCGGGCTCCCGTGGGCCGCCCCGGTGTCCTGCTTGTTCGGCGACCCCGGGGCGATGTGGGTCCGGCAGATGATCAGCGACGGCTTGTCGGTGACCGCCAGGGCCTCGTCGGTGGCCGCCTCGACGCATTCGAGCGAGAGATCCTCGCCGAGGTTCTGGACGTGCCACCCGTAGGCCTCGTAGCGGGCGCCGACGTCCTCGCTGAAGGAGAGCGACGTGTCACCCTCGATCGAGATGTGATTGTCGTCGTAGTAGGCGACCAGTCGCCCGAGCCCGAGGTGACCGGCCAGAGAACTCGACTCAGCGGAGATGCCCTCCTGCAGGTCGCCATCCGAGCAGATCGTGAACGTCCGATGGTCGACGATCTCGTGCCCCGGCCGATTGAACCGGGCGGCGAGGATCCGCTCGGCGAGGGCCAGGCCGACGCAGTTGGAGATCCCGGCGCCGAGCGGGCCGGTCGTCGCCTCGATGCCGGGCGCGTGGCCGTATTCGGGGTGTCCGGCGCAGGGCGACCCGAGCTGGCGGAAGTTGCGCAGGTCGTCGAGCTCGAGGCCGTAGCCGGTCAGGTAGAGGACCGAGTAGAGGAGCATCGACGCGTGGCCGCACGAGAGGACGAACCGGTCGCGGTCGAACCACGCGGCGTCGGCCGGGTTGTGGCGCATGATCCGGGTGTAGAGGGAGTAGCCGATCGGAGCGAGGGCCATCGGCGTGCCCGGGTGGCCGGAGTTCGCCTTCTGGACCGCGTCCATCGACAGCGTCCGGATCGTGTTCACGCAAAGCTCGTCGACGGTCGTCGAGGTCGAGGTCGGGGTCGGAGTCGTGCTCATGCTGGGTGTCCCTCTCGAACGTGGTTGGTCAGCTCGCTCCGGGCAAGCAGGGCGGCGCCGCGGACGCCGGCGTCCGGCCCGGCGCGGGCGATTCGAATCTCGGTGCTGGCGCCGACGCCCGGGAGCACGAAGTGCCTGGCTGCTTCGCGGGCCGGACCGAGGAGCAGCTCGCCGGCGGCGGACACGCCGCCGCCGATCGCGACGACGTCCGGGTCGAAGGTGTTGATCACGTTGGCGATGCCGATTCCGAGGCGGCGGCCGAGCCGGGCGACCACGTCGATCGCGTCGGGGTCACCGTCCTGGGCGGCGGCCACCGCGTCGGGCCCGGAGGCCGTCGAGCCGAGCCGGCCGAGCGCCGAGTCCGGGTGGTCGGCGGCGGACTCGCGGGCGAGCTTGTCGAGGACGTGACCGGCGGCGAGCGACTCGAGCGACCCGTGTCTCGGGAAGCCGGGATCGACGTCGGAATCCGGGCCGTAGTCGTGGTCGGGGTCGGCTGCGATCATCGTGTGCCCGAGCTCGCCGGCCGCGCCGGTCGCCCCCCGGTAGACCCGTCCGTCGACGACGATCCCGCCACCGACACCGGTGCCGACCGTCAGCATCACGAGGTTGCGGGTCGAGAGCCGGCCGTCGTCGTCGTGGGCCTCGGCGAGCGCGGCGAGGGTCGCGTCGTTGTCGACGAAGACGAGCGTTCCCAGGCGGCGGCCGAGCTCCTCGCGGAGGGCGACGTCGTGGAGGGGGATGTTGACGCTCGACCGGACCCGACCGGTCGCGAACTCGATGACCGAGGGTATGCCGACTCCGACCGCGTCCGGCGACCGTCCGGCGGCCGCCGCGCGGACCTGGTCGACGATCTGGGCGATCAGCTCGGTCGCGCTCGCGAGGTCGGTCGGCGTGAGGACGGCCGGGGCGCCGAGCGGGGCAACGGAGATCTTCGTGCCGCCGACGTCGACCCCGATCACGAGGGCGGTCATCCGACCGTTCGCGGGCGCGGGCGCGACAACCTGGGCGTCGGCGCGTGCACGGGGCCCAAGCTATCAAGACGTGATCGGCCCGGCGGGTCCGGATGGCCTTGTATAGGGTTCGCCAGATGAATACACAGGCTGACACCGACTCGGATGTGGGCCGCCTGGACTCGGGCCGAAACCTGGCTCTCGAGCTGGTTCGGGTGACCGAGGCCGCGGCCCTCGGAGCCGCCCGGCTCGTGGGCAAGGGCGACAAGGAGGCTGCCGATCAGGCAGCGGTCGACGGCATGCGGTGGGCGCTGCGGTCGGTCGAGATGGACGGGGTCGTCGTGATCGGCGAGGGCGAGAAGGACGAGGCGCCGATGCTCTACAACGGAGAGCAGATCGGTAACGGGTCCGCGCCGGCGGTCGACATCGCGGTCGACCCGCTCGAGGGGACGACGCTGGCCGCGCGGGGCGTGCCGAACGCCCTCGCGGTGATCGCGCTCTCCCCGCGGGGGACGATGCTCGACCCGGGCCCGTGCTTCTTCATGCACAAGATCGTCGGATCGTCGGAGATCGCCGATCTGCTCGACCTCGACCGTCCGCTCGGGGAGACCCTGCGGCTGATCGCCGGCCGCAAGCGGATCGACGTCGGTGACCTGACGGTCGTGATCCTCGATCGCGCCCGCCACGACGAGTCGGTCGCGGAGGTCCGATCGGTCGGAGCCCGGGTTCGCTTCATCAGCGACGGCGACGTCGCCGGGGCCCTGCTGGCCGTCACCGACGAGGTTCCGGTCGACCTGCTCTGGGGCTTCGGCGGCACGCCGGAGGGCGTGCTGTCGGCGGCCGCGATCAAATGCCTCGGCGGTCGGATGCTCGGGCGGTTCTGGTTTCGCAACGACGCGGAGCGCCAGGCGGCGCTGGACGCGGGCTACGACATCGAGAAGGTGCTCACCGACGACGACCTGATCTCGGGGACCGACTGCTACTTCTCGGCGACCGGGGTCACCGAGGGCGACGTCCTCCAGGGAGTCCGCTTCCTCAACAGCGGGTCGGCGACGACCGAGTCGCTGGTGATGGGGTCGCGGTCGGGCACCGTCCGGCGGATCCACGCGACGCACGACCGGGCCAAGCTGGTGGATCTGCACGACGAGGGCTGACCCCGGCCGTCGGGCCGGGTCAGCTGATGATCAGCTGGGCGTTGACGGTCGTGTTCGCCGAGTTCTGGGTGACCGGGCCGGTCGGCGTGCCGACGATCAGGCCGGGCTGGTTGACGCCGGGCAGGCCGGTGCCGACGACGTCGGTCCCCGCGGACTTCTTCCCCGACGGGATCGTCTGCGACGAGTTGACGCCCTGGGAGTTGGCCTGATCGGCCGAGCCGATGATCACGTCGGCGCTGACGATCTGGGCATTGACGAGTGTGTTCGTGGAGGCCTGGATCCGCGTGCCGCTGGTCGCGCCGACCTGACTGGAGTTGACACCCTGCCTGCTGGACTGTCCGACGCCGCCGATCAGCACGGTCTGGCCGAAGAGTCCGTCGCCGACGATCTGGATGTTGTCGAGGTCGTTCGTCGAAGTCTGCATCCGGCCGCCGACCTGGATCGAGTTGACGCCCTGGGTGGACTGCTGGGTGAAGCCGGGTCCGCCGGGCGCCGCGACGAGGGTGTCGTCGCCGGTCGGCCCGACGGCGAGCCCCTGGGCGTTGACGGCGGTGTTGTCCGAGCCCTGGACGAACGCCGTGTGCGAGGCGCCGAGGATTGTCTGATTGGGCGCGGAGACGGCGTTCTTGCCGCCCTGCGTGCTCTGAATCGCCTGTCCGCTGGACTGGCCTGAGCTACCGATGACGTTGACGTCGGCGAGCGCGGCGACCGGCGTGGCGGCGAGCACTCCGATCCCGATCGTTGCTGCGAGCGAGCCGCGCTTCATTGAGATCTGCCCCCGTGGAATCGATTGCCGGAACGCCTGCCGCGGGCGCGTGTCGGGCGCCGGGATGCGCCGCGCAATCTATCCACGCCGAGCCGGGCCGGGTGGGGCCGCAACAGCCTGGTAACACCCTGGCCGGTGACGTCAGGCGGGGTCCAACCAGGCGAGCACGGCGGTCCGCGCGAAACGCCACTGGCCGGCGAGTCGGCGGGCGGGAAGCTCGCCGCGCTCGGCCGCCTCGATCACGGCCGGCTCGTCGAGTTTGAGGAGGCGGGCGGCCTCGGCCGGCGTCATCACCTCGTCGGGATCCTCGCGGAGGGAGACCCGCCCGACGACGAGTCCGTCGTCGGTGAGATGCTCGCGAACGGCGTCGGTGATCAGTTGGCGCTTGCTCTTGCCGGTCGTCGCCGCGGCTTGGTCAAGGCGGTTGGTGTCGGCTTCGGCGAGCCGCACGAAGAGTGCTTTTCTCGTTTCATCCATGATTGAATGCTATCAAAAACTATCTCCGAGATATTTCGGAGCGGTGATCGAGGGGTGCGGGGGGTGGGGGGAAGCTGTCGGCCGGGGTTCGGCCGCGGGTCGCGCGGCCGGGGTTCGGCCGGTCAGCCGCGCGGGTCGGGAGGGGCGAGCCGGATCCGGGCGAGCGAGCGGATGAAGGCGTGGGTCACGATCACGTGGATCCGGGCCTGGGTGAAGGCGTAGACGGTCGGTCCGACGCGGCGGGCGATCGCCGGGTGGAAGTCGAGGACGGCGACCTCGATGCGCACTGATGCCGGGCCAACGGTCGACCGGTCCAGCCGCCGGAGCTCGATCTGAAACAGGCCGCCGCGGGCGTGCTCGGGCGGATCGCCGCGGGCGAGCAGGCCGCCGTGGATCGGCCAGCGGACGAGACCGCGGTCGACGTCGACGCGGTACTCGGGCAGGCCGAAGGCGAGCAGGACGAGCGGCCGGGCGAGCAGGACGACGAGCAGGCGCTCAGGGGTGGGGACGGCCCGGATCAGGCCGAGTGAGATCCGCTGGAGGAAGCGCCAGTAGAAGCGGCCGAGCCGGTCGAGCCCGGTCGCCGACAAGACGGCTTCGACGGCGGCCGGGTCGAGTGTGAGCTCGCCGGCCTGGACGGAGTGGGCGACGCCGGCGGCGTCGATCCTCGGAGGACCCTCGGGGTCTGCGATGCGGAGATTCGGTGGGCGACGCCCGCGGGCGAGCACGGCGCCCGTCGCGAGGAGGCCGGCGGCGGCGAGCAGGACGACGACCGGTCGGGGCGGTCTGGCCGGGCTGCGGGTCACCGGGCTAGTCGGAGATCCGGAGGATCTCGACGGGGGTTCCGGCTTCGAGCCAGGCCGCGCCGGCCGGGATCAGGGCGAGCGCGTCGAGCCCGAGCAGCCGGCCGGTCGCGTGGGGGCTGAGCGGGCCGGTCGGAGCCGCGAGCAGCCGACCGTCGACCTGCGCGGGGAGGTTTGCGCCGACGATGTTCGTCCGACCCGGGGCCGGCCGAACCCGCTCTGTCAGGCGCGCATGCTCGGCGGCGGCCGGCGGCCGGCGGCCGGCCAGCGCGGCGAGGCCGGGTCGGCCGAGCAGGATGAAGATCACGATCGCGGCGACTGGGTTGCCGGGGACGGCGAGGACGGATACGCCGGCCCGCGTGCCGAACCAGGCCGGCCGGCCGGGCCTGACCTCGACCCCGGAGAACTCCGGGCGGACGCCGAGCTCGAGGAGAGCGTCGCGGACGTGATCCTCGGGGCCGACCGAGACGCCCCCGCTGAGCACGACGAGGTCGGCGCCGTCGATCGCGGCGGCGACTGCCTTGAGGGTGGCCGCGGGGTCGTCGGCGACCCGGTCGCGCGCGACCACCCGCCCGCCGGCAAGGGTCGCGAGGGCGGCGAGCGTCGTGGTGTTGGAGTCGTGGATCTGTCCTGGCCCGAGCCGGCTGCCGGGCGTGCGGAGCTCGTCGCCGGTGCCGAGGATGGCGACCCGGGGTCGGCGGTGGCAGACGAGCTCGCCGTGTCCGGTGCCGATCGCGACGGCCAGTTCGACCGGGCCGAGTCGGGTACCGGCGTCGAGCAGGGGGCGCCCGGCCGGGATGTCCTCACCGGCGACGCGGACATTGAGCCCGGGAGGGGCATCGGCGTGGAGCTCGACGCGACCGTCGGTGACGGCCGCGCGCTCGTCGGCGACGACGGCGTCGGCCCCGGGGGGGAGGGCGGCGCCGGTCGCGATGCGGATCGCCGTGGTCTCGTCGACCGGGGTGACGGACGGCGTGCCGGCGAGCGAGTGACCGATCACGCGAAGCGTCCGCCCGGCGGGTCCGGCGATCACGGCGTAGCCGTCCATCGCGCTGTTGGCAAACCGCGGAAGGCCGGTACGGGCGCGCAGCGGGGCGGCGAGCACGCGGCCGAGGGCGTCGGCGACGGGGACGACTTCGGTCGGCAGGGGCCGGCAGGCCGCGTGGACCCGGTCGCGAGCAGCCTGGAGTGAGACGGCCATCGTCAACTCATCATGGCTGCTGGGAGCCTGGGCCCTCCTGCGGCACACCCGGCCGACGACTCCGGGGGTGGGGGACCGGCTGGGCTGGGCGCCGCGACCGCGGTGGGCTGGGCGCCTGGGCCGCGGTGGGCCTGGGGGCCGCGACCGCGGTGGCGAGTCGGTCAGGGACCGGCTGGGGTGGGGGCGGGGGCGGCGAGGGCGCCGATCCGGGCGGTGTCGTCGATCCCCAGGGCGGTCGCCGTCGCGGTCGTCAGGTCGTAGCTGACGCCGCCGACGTAGGGTCCGCGGTCGACGACGGGGACGGTGATCGTGTGGCTGGCGTAGGTGATGTCGACCGGCGTGCCGCACGGCAGCTTGAGGTGGGCGACGCCGAGCAGCTGGGGGGTCAGGGTCTCGCCGCAGGCGGTCGTGCCGCCGTAGTCGCCGGCACCGAAGATCGTCGCGACGACCGGGCGGTAGACCTCGATCGGGGTCGTCGGAGTGGCCGGGGTGGTGGCCGCGGTCGCGGCCTGGGCGGTTGTCGCCCGAAACATGAAGCGGCCGATGTGCTTTGGCCTGAGGGAGACGCTGAAGGCTCCGATCGCATTCGTCCGACCGGTCGCGGCGACCAGCCAGCCGTGGGTCGGGTCGAAGTACTCGAGCAGGACCGGGCGGTTGGCGTCGCGGACGGTCAGCTGGCCGTGGACCATCGTGACCTGCCCGACGAGGGCGCCGCCGACCGGCGACTGGAGCGTTTCGGGCTTGAGGGGCATCGCGGCGAGCGCACCGCCCGACGGCAGGAGGCCGGCCGCGGTCGGCGAGGCGAGGACGTCACCTCCGGGCGCGGAGGTTCCACCGCTTGACCCGAGGGCGGGCGCCGGACCGGACAGCAGCACGAGGAGGGCCGCCACTGCGGCAATTGGCCATCCGGGTCTGGTCGGGGGCGCCATTCTGGTGGTCGGGATGCGTCGCCTACGGGGTGAGCTGTCGGGCTCGCGCGTTGCGCTACGGCCTGAAGTCAGGCCGATTCGCCCCCGCGGACCGTGGTCCGCAATGGTTCCCCCGTCCTCCTTGCGTCTGGACGCAGAGAGGCTCGGCTGTGCGGTTCAAGTATACGTAAAACGCTCGCGCAGGCCGGCGTTCGGCGGCTGACTCGCTTGCTCAGGGTGCGGCGTCCCGCGTCCGGCTGCGGACTCGCTCGCGCGGGCCGCCTCCGCCGGACTCCGCTCGCTTGAGAGCTGCCTTCGGGTCCTGTCGGCGGGCGGGCGGGTGTGGTTGCTCGGCCTCGGCTGCGGTGGCGCGTCGGCGGCGGATAGTGGTCCGCGGCCGTGTCGGTGGATCGGCGCTTGCGGCTGACGGCGGGGTTGCTCGCGGCCGGGCCGCTCGGGATCGACGCCTACGTGATCGTGGTCGCCCCTGGTCGCCGCCGACGCCGGAATTACCGCCGCGACCGGCGGGATGGGTCAGATCCGGGGGAGGCGGTCCAGGAGGCTGTGGGCCAGGCGGCGGGTCAGGGCCAGGCCGAGCTCGGCCAGTTCGGTCGCGCCTTTGGCTACGGAGGCGAGGATCTCAGTGCCCGTCGGGGGGTCGACCGGGCCGGCTATCGGGTTGGGTTCGAAGCCCTGAGCCGGCGGCGGCGGCGGGGGACTTGCGGTCTGCTTCGGGCCTGCGGTCCGCTTCGGGTCCGCGGTCGGCCGGGCGGCGGCCGGCCCGCGGGACTTGGGCGGCCGGGGGGCGGCCGGGGTGCGGCGCTTGGACGCCGGCGGGACGGTTTTCGGGGCCTTGGTCTCGCTGGCATCCGGGTCTGTCGTCTCGGCCGGACGGGCGGGTCCGGCCGCGGGTCGCTTGGGGCTGCGGCGCTGCGGCCGGGTCCCGGTGAGGCTCGAGAGAACGCCGGTCTCGTCGACTGGTTGGTCGTCTGACTCGATCATCCGTCCGCATCATCCCGCAACCGGCCGGAATTGGTCGGCGCAACATTGAAACGGCTGGCGACGTCTTGCGTAGTGAGAGGTGATGACCGATGAAGCCACGACCGACGGAAAGCGTGATGAGGAGTCGAAAAACCGTGGGAGACGTTGACTTATCGGAACGACCGTTTACCATGGAGAACACATGTTTGAGCTCTATGATCGGGTGGAATGCCGCCTCGGACGGCCCTAGATCGCGTAGGCGTCCGCACCGGCCGGGATCAATCTCACGAAACGGCACCCGGCTGTACGACGGAAACGGAATGAGATGTCAGTAGTCGAACTTCAGGAGCTCGAAGAGGTCAAGGGTCTGATCGCCCGAGGCCAGCAGGTCGGCGTTCTGACGTACGCGGAGATCAAGGGAGCCGTCTCGGAGCTCGATCTCGACGAGGCTGACCTCGAGGAGCTGCACGGGTTCTTCGAGCGGTCGGAGATCGAGCTGGTCGAGGAGATCGACCCGGCGACGGCGGCCGGCAGCGAAGTCGAGCGGGCTCCAGACAGGCGGGGCCGGCGGAAGGCGAAGACCGCGCTCGACCTGAAGCCTGACATGACGACCGACTCGCTCCAGCTGTTCCTCAAGGACATCGGCAAGGTCCGGCTGCTGACGGCGCAGGAGGAGGTCGACCTGGCGAAGCGGATCGAGCGGGGCGACCTCGATGCGAAGCAGAAGATGGTCGAGTCGAACCTCCGGCTGGTCGTCTCGATCGCCAAGAACTACCGCAACCAGGGCCTGCCGTTCCTCGACCTGATCCAGGAGGGCACGCTCGGCCTGGTCCGCGCGGCCGAGAAGTTCGACTATCGCAAGGGGTTCAAGTTCTCGACCTACGCGACCTGGTGGATTCGCCAGGCGATCGCCCGGGCCCTGGCCGACAAGGCACGGACGATCCGGATCCCGGTCCACGTCGTCGAGAAGCTCAACAAGATCGGCCGGGCCGAGCGGAAGCTGGTGACCGAGCTCGGCCGGGAGCCGACGCCCGAGGAGATCGCCGCGGTGACGGGGATCGATCCGGAGGAGGTCGACTCGATCAAGCGCTCGGCGCAGGCGCCGGTCTCGTTGGAGAAGCCGGTCGGTGACGAGGAGGAGTCGGAGTTCGGCCAGTTCATCGCCGACGAGCGGGCCGAGTCGCCGTACGAGCGGGCCGCGGAGATCCTCACGAAGGAGGCCCTCCGAGAGGCGCTCGAGAACCTCAGCTACCGGGAGCGGCGGGTCCTCGAGCTCCGGTACGGGCTCGGCGGCGAGCACCCGCGGACGCTCGACGAGGTCGGCCGGACGTTCAACGTGACCCGCGAGCGAATCCGTCAGATCGAGAACCAGTCGCTGAAGAAGCTCCAGAGCCTGGCCGAGGCCCAGAAGCTCCGCGACGTCGCGTAGCCGGCCGTCCGCCTGCCCTCGGCGCCGGATACCGGGCACCGGCCGAACCGAACCAGGTGCTGAGGATCCCGCGAACCGTGGCTGAGCTTCCGCGAAGGGTGTTCCGCGCGGGGTTCGCGTCCGCCACGTGTTTCGCAGGCGCGCGATCGCCCGGAGATCACGGAGATCGCGGTCGTCCGCCAGTTCTTGGGCATCGGTGCACCCGCGGCTCACACGTGTCGACGCCGGTCACCGACGGTCGGGCGACGGTCGCCAAATCAGGCTAAAGCGACCGGGGTCGGACGCCGATGGGTCACACATGTTCGACATCGACCAAGCACTCCGCCAACTGGTAGCTCGAGAAGGATCTGATCTTCACATCAAGGTCGGCGCGCCGCCGCTGGCCAGAATCAACGGCGAGCTCGGCCCGCTGAGCGAGTCCGACGTCGAAGCCGGCGGCGGGCGGGTGCTCGGCGTCTCGGAGACGGAGGCCGCCCTCCACTCGATTCTCCACGACGAGCGCCGCCTCGCCGAGTTCCACGACGAGTCGGAAGTCGACTTCGCCTACGAGATCGAGGGCATCGGCCGCTTCCGGGTCAATGCGTTCCGCCAGCGTGGCGTCGTGTCGATCGTCGCTCGGGCGATCCCCCACGCAATCCGCACGATCGAGGACCTCGCGCTGCCGCCGGTGATCGGTGAGCTGGCCGACGAGGAGCGGGGCATCATCCTCCTGACGGGAACGACCGGTTCGGGTAAGTCGACGACGCTCGCGGCGATCATCAACCAGATCAACGAGACCAGGTCGTGCCACGTCGTGACGATCGAGGATCCGATCGAGTTCCTCCACCGCGACAAGCGATCGGTGATCAACCAGCGTGAGGTCGGGGCCGACACGAAGTCGTTCAGCCGGGCCCTGCGCCGGGTGCTCCGCCAGGATCCGGACGTGATCCTCGTGGGGGAGATGCGCGACGAGGAGACCGTCCACACGGCGCTCTCGGCGGCCGAGACCGGCCACCTCGTGCTCTCGACGGTTCACACTGTCGACGCGACCGAGTCGATCAACCGGATGCTCGACTTCTTCCCGCCCCACCAGCACAGCCAGGTTCGGTCGATGATCGCCGGCACGCTCAAGGGCGTCGTCTCCCAGCGGCTCGTCCCCGCAGCCGCCGGCGGGCGGGTCGCCGCCTGCGAGGTCCTGCGGATGACCGGACGGGTCAGGGACATGATCGTCGACGAGACGCAGACCGGCCGGCTCGGCGAGGTCATCGCCGAGGGCGGGTACTACGGGATGCAGACGTTCGATCAGGCGCTATTTGCCCACGTCAAGTCGGGTCTGGTGACCGTTGACGATGCCCTCCGGGCGGCGTCGAGCCCGCACGACTTCAAGCTCCTCCTGGCAGCCGACGGCCGTCGGGGGACGACGATGGAGGACGTGGCCCAGGCCGACGCCCGCCGGCCGGTCAGCCAGCAGAACGGCGTCGGCCACGCCGTCGTCGGCGGGTAGTCCGCCGCTCGCCGGCGATCGTTCGTCGCGCCCTTGCGAGACCGCGCCCTCGGGCACGGTCCTCAGCACGGAGCGACGTTCGGGTCGCCCCCCTCCTGCCCGGGGTCAAAGACCGAGCTGTCGGCGTAGTAGCGGTCGTCGAACGGCCGTGTCGCGATGCGGTAGACGACCTTGGGGCGGCTTCCCGACCCACCGACGGCCGCGCAACTGACGACGAGCCGAGCCTTGGCGGCGATCATCGGGCCCGTGGCCTGGCGAGCGTTTGGTGCCGAGAGCGTGGGCGCGGGGCCGCGGGCCCGCTTGAGACTTCCCGCCGGTCCTGAGCACGGAGCGACCGTCATGTCGACGTTGTGCGGGTGTTCCGGCGGATCCGGGTGCGGGCCCGCGTAGTCGGACGCCGGGTCCCCGTTCAGGAAGGCGTTGGCGGTCGCGAAGTACCGGCCCGCCCACGGTGGGCCCAGCAGCCGGTACCAGAAGTACGGAGCCGCGCTGCGGATCGACGCGGAGTAGACGCGGCATGCGACTCGTACCCGCTCGCCCGGGGCGACCGATGGACCGCGGTCGGTCGCGGCGAGCAGCGACGGCGAGCGGAACGTCTCGAGTGCGTGGGCCGGCGACTCCTGCTCGTAGCGTCCCCCGCGCACGCCGCCGGCCGTCGGCCGACCACCCCAGAGCACGACGCCGGCGAGCGCGAGCGCGAGCGCGAGCGCCGCGACGCCGGCGGCGGCAATCCACCGAACTCGTGCCCTCGCCGACGATCCCGATCCACGTGGTCTGTCGATTCTCGGCTCGCGTCCGCTCGGCGTGTCAGCCGGAAACACGCCGCGGGGCGCCTCCGGCGACCACGAGGCACGCGCGAGCCGGACGTGCTCAGCCGACCGTGCGGCCGACGCGATGAGATCGACCGGCAGCATCGGGGGAGATCGTTGCGGCGGCGCGCCCGGATACAGCGGGCCGACATCAGCCCAGCCTCCGGGCTTCCCACTGATCTGCTGAAAGCCGGTCAACCGCGGTTCCCCGTGGTGGACGAGCGCCGCCGCGCTCTCCCAGTCGCTGCGGCCGATTGCCTGCCGGGCGAGCGCGACGTCGGTCTCCGCGCCCCTGAGTCTCCATGCGCCGGCGCCGCGACCCTTGCTGCTCGGCACGTCGAGGAGGTCGGCGGCATCGACTGACTTGAGCACCTTCCGCAGCGCCTGCTTCGCGTTGTTGGCCGCGCCGCGCAGCTTGGAGCCGCCGCCGCTCATCGCCGTCTCGACATCCGTGGCACGCATTCCTCCGGGGTCGCCGGCCAGCAGGCACGCAAGCTCCAGCGCCCGCCGCGACCTGCCGAAGTCGATGAGCTCCCACGAGCCGGTTCGCGCGCGAACGTAGACCCGCGGCTCGAGGATCGGATCAGGCGCCGTGGTGTCGGCAGGCGCCATGAAGACGACGATCAGCCGAAGGTCGGCCACGAGCTCCTCGAGCAAGGAATGGGGTCTCATCGCGCTGACCGCACATGATCATCGTCGATCTGGTCGGCAGACGGCCCGAGCCGGGAACCGTCTGACGCCCGCGCGGTTGTCGCCGGGAACCCGGCGTTCGGCCGGCCGCAGGTGCCGTGATCAGGACTGAATCGCACCACGGTGCGATTCGATGCGATTCAACGCAGCCGAGTCCCGGTTGCCGTCGGGATTCCGGGCAGGACTCGAGTGACCGCAAACAAACGAATCGGAGGACAACATGCGTTCACGCATCCGCAGAGCCCTCAGCCTGGGAATACCGTCGCTCCTGGCGAGCCTGCTGTTGATCGGGGCGGGGGCCCCGGCGACGATGGCCGACACCGCCGCCGGCAACGCCGCCGTAGCCTGGGCGCAGGCGCAGGAAGGATCCACCGCCTGGGATGGCGAGTGCCTGCAGTTCGTCGCTGACGCCTACACCCAGGCCGGAGTCAATCTGGCTTCGATGGCCGCCGACGACTCGTCGGCAGTCAGCTTCTGGAACACCTACTCGGGCACCGAGTACCCGCCGACCGAGGATCCGCCGGCCGGAGCCCTCGTCTTCTGGGGCGCCACATCCACCAACCCGTACGGCCACGTCGCGATCAGCGAGGGTTCGACCAGCGCGATCTCCTCAGAGGAGCGTGACAACGCCGGCGTGCACGAGTTCAGCATCCCCGACCGGGACAGCCAGGGCTACCAGCAGCTGGGATACATCGTCCCTGGGTAAGGCGCGGGCCGAACGCGCCCGTCCCGACCGCCGCCGACGAGACGTAGCGGGTCGTCGGCGCATGGTCGGGGCGGCGTCGGTTCGATCGACGGGCCGGGCGAGGGAAGCGCGTGCCGCCGCGAGTCGGCGGACAACCCGGCCGAGCGACCTGCTTCAGTTGGTAAAGTAATACGGATGCCACTCGATGACACGTGTCCGATCTTCCGCACTGCCGAGATCGTCTGCGGGAAGTGGACGCTCCTCCTGGTCCGCGACCTCGCCGCCGGCCGGACGCGCTTCTGCGAGCTCGAGAGGTCGCTCGCCGGGATCAGTCCGCGGACTCTGTCCCTCCGCCTCCGCGGTCTTGAGGAGGAGGGCATCGTCGAGCGCCACACCTACCCCGAGGTTCCCCCCCGGGTCGAGTACGCCCTCACCGAGAAGGGCCGGGACCTGCTCCCTCTGATCGCGGACATGCGCGTCTACGGGAGCCGCTGGCTCTGCGCCGACGAAGACCTCGACCTCGTCGAGGAAGTCGACCACGACGCGCAGCCGACGCGCTCAACCGTCGCCGCGTAGAGACCCGGTCAGCACACCGCGCGTCCGGCGGACCGTCCGCCGGAATACCGGCAAGGGCGCTCGTTCCGAATCGTCAGCCGGACGCTGAGAGCGCCGACTGGAGCGACTGGGCGAAGCCCTCGCTCGTGTAGGTCGCCCCGCTCAGCAGGTTGACCTTCGCACTCTGGGCCGCCAGCGCCTCGCTGCGTAGGAGCGGCGTCGCCTGCGAGCTGATCACCTGCGACCGCGGCCGGTCCTCCGGGAGGGCGAGGAAGTTGACGGCCGTGATCCTGCCGCTGCTCACGGTGACCGAGACCTGCACGGTCCCGTAGCGGGTGTCCACGGCCTGGCCGGTGTAGCTCCCGGACTTCAGTGGACCCGCAGCCGTCGAGGACGGCCCGGTCTCGGCGGGACGGGTCGACGTCGCGACCTTGGCCTGCCCGCAGGCGGCCAGGCCGAGCATCAGCGGCGCGGCCGGCAGCACGAGCATGACCAGGCGTCTCGACATGCCCGAACTATCGCACCCGATGGCGGTCGAACCCGGCGGTCGTGACCACTCGCTCGTCTTCGGTGATCACCATCGACTCGTAACCCTCGAGCCCCGCGCACCACGCTGCCGCGCCCGCGCCCATTGCGAACGCCGCCGTCGCATACGCGTCCGCCGTCGGCAGCGACCGACCGATCACCGTGACCGACAGGACATGCTCCGGCGGCGCACGTCGGTGCGGGTCGATGACGTGCGCACCGCGTTCGTATGCGCCCGAAGTCGCCACGCCGAGGTCGCTGACCGCCACGACCGCGGCGACCGCGTCACCGACCAGCGGGTGCTGGATCCCGATCCGCCACGGGCCGCCCTGGGGTGCCTGGCCGCGCACGAGGACGTCGCCACCGGCATTGATCGAGAAGTTGCGCAGCCCGTCGCGCTCGAGGATGCGAGCCGCCCCGGCGACCGACCAGCCCTTGACCAGGCCCGACGGGTCGACGCCGTCGCCCGGCGAGCACGCCTCGGCGTCGAAGTAGCCGGCCGTCTGGGTGCGTAGGGACGCGCACCGCCGGAGCACCGACCGAACAGCCGGATCCGCGTCGGCGAGCGCGAGCTCCCCACGGTTGAGCCTGCTGATCTCGCTCTCCGGCCGGTAGGTGCTGAAGATCCGATCGACCAGCCGAAACCACTCGTACGCCCGGTCGACCGTCCCGGTCCTCACACCCGGGTCGCAGACCTCGATGATGACCGGCATGCCCATCACGTGCTCGACCCGATGCAGCCCGGCCCGCCCGGACGAGCTGATCGGCGGCGCCGCGCTCACAGGTGCGCCTTCGTGAGCGCGTACTGCAGGCTCGCGTCGAACGCCCGGCTCGTCAGCGTGGCTCCGGAGACCGAGTTGATCCTCGAGCTCTGGGCTCTGAGCGCCTCGGTCCGCAGCAGCGGCACGGCCCGCCCGTTGATGCTCGCCGACCGTGGCCGCTCGGTCGGGGCGCTCGCCGCGATCGCCGTGACCTTCCGCCCACGGACGGTGATCGTCACCTGGACGGTTCCCCACTGCATGTTCTCCCTGGCCCCGTGGTAGACCTTCGCCGACGACGCCGCGATCGCAACCGGCGTCGCAGCGACCGCCGGCCCGGCCGTCGTCATCGCGAGCGCGGCGGTCAGGGTTCTCGAGGGGGTCTTCATGTCCGATTCCTTTCGTTCAGGCTGCGAGCGAGAACCGCTCCCAGTGGATGTGGCGAGACCGGACTCCGGCCGCCCCGAGGCTCACGCGGACGGCCCGCATCATCTGTGGCGGGCCGCAGACGAACACGTCGCGCTCGGCGAGATCCGGTACCAGCCGGCCGAGCGCATCCGCGCAGAGCAGGTCGGCGCAGGCCGGGTCGCGATGGTCGCCGACAAGGCGGTGGACCCTGCTCCCACGCCGCCGGGCGATCCGGTCGAGCTCGTCGCCGAGGACGAGCTCGTCGTCGCTGACCGCGCGAACGATCAGGTCCGTCCCGGCCGGGAGCTCCTCGAAGATGCAGCGCAGCGGCGTGACGCCGATGCCACCGGCGATCAGGAGCGCCGGCCGGCCGCCGGCGAGCCCGGCCGTGAACCGGCCGAACGGCCCCTCGGCGAGCACGCGGGTGCCCGGACGCAGCTCTGAGAGCCCGCCGCTGAACCGTCCGACGTCCTTGACGGTCAGGCGGAGCGACCGGCCGTCGGGGACGGCCGACAGCGAGAACGGATGCGACTGCCACCAGCGACTCCCGTCGAGGAAGCGCCACAGCATGAACTGCCCGCCCCGCGCGCCCAGGCGGTCCAGCCGGCGACCGGTCAGGTGGACCGACACGACTCCCGGTCCCTCACGGACGACCTTCGTCACCCGGAGCCGGTGGCGGCCGGCGGCCACGGCAGGCCGAACGACGCGGAAGGCGACGAGCAGGCCGAGCGTGACGAGGTAGAGGCCGATCCAGTAGTCGGCCTGGGACACGTTCGCCGTGAACTCGTTGCCCGTCGGAATCTGGTGGAGGTAGCCGAGCGCGATCGCCGCGTAGATCGTCACGTGGAGGCTGTACCACGCCTCGTAGGGCAGCCGGCGGCTGACGATGACCAGGGACGAGATCACGATCCCGACCATCAGGCCGGTGCCGATCGTCGCTGTGACCATGCCCGGGTAGCTCGACAGCAGCTGGCTGAACTCGTGCGGCACCGAGATCTGATCGGTCCCGGCGTAGCCGATCGTGATCAGCACGGCATGGGCGACGATCAGCGTGATGCAGATCTTTCCGTTGCGCCTGTGCCAGACCGTCAGCCGGTCGAACCCGACCAGCCGCTCGAGCGGCGGGAGCCGGGCGAGCAGGAGGACCTGCACGAGCGCCAGGTACGTACCCAGCAGCCCGAGGATCCGCCCGAGGCTCGTCCACAGATCCCCAGCCCCGTGCACCCCGGTCACACCGCCCCCGTGGAGCCACATCCACACGATGACGGCCGCGTTCCCGACGAACACAGCT
>DATCEH010000123.1:0-2117 GCA_036510225.1 Solirubrobacteraceae bacterium
CAAGGGCGTGCTGGACCCGGCGGACCTCGTGACGCCGGAGGTCCAGACCGTGCTGCAGCGCACCCTCGCCGAGATCCTCGGGCTGGCCGAGGGCTACTGCAGCGGCCGCGGCGGCTCCATGCACCTGCAGTGGTTCGAGGCTTGGGCGCTCGGCACCAACGCCATCGTCGGGGGCGGGGTGCCGATGGCGGCGGGCAACGCCTGGGCGCAGAAGCACTCCGGCACCGACGACCTCACCGTCACCTACTTCGGCGACGGTGCGGCCAACATCGGCTCGGTACTGGAGAGCCTGAACCTGACGTCCGCGTGGGATCTGCCGCTCTGCTTCTTCATCGAGAACAACATGTACGCCGTGTCCACCACCGTCGAGGAGGCCACCGGGGAGCCGCGGCTGTCGGCGCGCGCCCTCGGCTTCGGCATCCCGGCCTGGCGGGTGGACGGCATGGACCCGCTGGCCGTGCACCTTGCGATGGAGCGGGCGCAGGAGAGGCTGCGCGCGGGCGGGGGCCCGGTAGTCATTGAGGCGCTCGTCTACCGCTTCTTTCACCAGAACGGTCCGTTCCCGGGCAGCGCCTTCGGCTACCGCACCAAGGAGGAAGAGGCCGCGTGGCGGGCCCGCGACCCCCTCGACCGCGTGGCCAGCGAGATGATCAAGCTCGGTCTCATCGACGAGGCGGGAGTGGCGTCCGTGCGCGAGCAGGCCCAGCAGGCCATGAAGCTGGCCGCCGGCGCGCTCGTCGAGCAGGACCCCGGGGCCAAGCGGGGCGTCCGCCGCATCCGCCCCGAGCTGTGGCCAGACCCGGCCTTCGTGGACGTCGGCATCCGCGGCGACCTGTCCGAACTCGCCGGTGTGCGCACGGCCGAGCAGCGTGACTTCACCGGCGAGCTGAAGCCGGGCAAGCTCATCGACGCCGTGGCCCGGGTCATGGACCGGCGCATGGGCGAGGACCCGCGCATCGTCGTGCTCGGCGAGGACGTCCACCGGCTCAACGGCGGCACGAACGGCGCCACCAAGGGCCTGGCCACAAAGTATCCCGGTCGCGTGCTCGGCACGCCGATCAGCGAGAACGCGTTCGCCGGGCTCGGCGGCGGCCTGGCCCTCGACGGCCGGTTCCGCCCGGTCGTCGAGTTCATGTATCCCGACTTCCTCTGGGTCGCGGCCGACCAGGTGTTCAATCAGATCGGCAAGGCCCGCCACATGTTCGGCGGCCGCAACGCCGTGCCGCTCGTGCTGCGCACGAAGGTCGCCATGGGCTCCGGCTACGGCTCCCAGCACCTGATGGACCCGGCGGGCATCTTCGCGACGAGCCCCGGCTGGCGGATCATGGCCGCGTCGACCCCCTACGACTACGTGGGCCTGATGAACGCGGCGCTGGCCATCGGCGACCCGGTGCTGATGCTCGAGCACGTCGACCTCTACTCCTCCGAGGGCGAGATCCCCGTCGACGACCTCGACTACCAGATCCCCTTCGGCACGGCCGCGGTGCGGCGGGCGGGGAACGACGTCACGGTGCTCACGTATCTCTCGATGGTCGAGCACGCCCGGCAGGCCATCGAGCAGACCGGTGTCGACGCCGAGCTCATCGACCTGCGCTTCCTCGACCGGGCGAGCCTGGACTGGGGGACCGTCGGCGACAGTATCAAGAAGACGAACGCGGTGCTCATCGTCGAGCAGGGCGCTCAGGGCACCTCCTACGGCGGCTGGCTCGCCGACGAGATCCAGCGCCGCTTCTTTGACTGGCTCGACCAGCCGGTACAGCGGGTGACGGGCTCCGAGGCGAGTCCCAGCATCTCGAGGGTGCTGGAGCGCGCGGCGATAGCCCGCACCGGGGAAGTCGCCGCCGGTCTCGAGCAGGTGCGCCTCGGCCTCGGGAGGGCCGGCTGATGGCGTCCGTCGTGCGGATGCCGAGCGTGCTCGCGGGCGCGACGGAGGCGGCCATCGCCGCCTGGCTGGTCGCCCCCGGCGACACCGTGACCGTCGGGGACCCGCTCGCCGAGATCGAGACCGAGAAGGCGATCGTCGAGTACAGCGCGGAGGAGGCCGGGGTCGTCGGCCGGCTCGTGCTGGCCGCCGGCGACTCCGGCGAGATCGGCGCGCCCATCGCGGTGCTGGTCAA
>DATCEH010000124.1:0-15356 GCA_036510225.1 Solirubrobacteraceae bacterium
CCCGCCACATCGGCGACCCGGCGTTCGACCAGCTGATCGCCTCACTGCGTACCTCCAGCCCAGAGTTCCGCAAGTGGTGGGGGCGTCACGAGGTCTCCGAGACCGGCGAGGGTCGCAAGGAGTTCGAGCACCCGGTCGCCGGTCGACTCGTCTTCGACCACGCCGTCTTTCGCCACGCCGAGCAGGCCGAGCAGCGCCTGATCCTCTACTCGCCAACCGCAGAGCACGACACTTCGCAGAAGTTCGCTCGCCTGCTCGACGCCCAGGACGCCCAGGACGCCCAGGACGCCCAGGACACCCAGGACACCCAGGACACCCAGGACACCCAGGACGGCCTGCCCGAGCTTGTCCTGTCCTGATCGTCGGCCCCGGTCCCGGCGCCCGGACTGGCGCCGGGATCCTCAGGCGGGCATGAGCTCGTCGGCCGAGCGGTCGCCGAGCAGGCGCTCGAGCCGCGGCGGGCCACCGTCGTCGTCGAGCACCACGCAGCCACCCGGCCAGTACGGGCTCGTCGCGTCGACGCTGGACATCAGATAGGTCTCGAAGACCCAGCAGCCGCAGTTGTGCAGGCGGGCTCCGCCCGGCGCGGCCCATTCCCCGCGGGCGTCGCCCGGGAGCGGTCCAGCCCGGTGGGTGTGGCCGAAGATCACGTGCCTGGCGCCGATTGCCAGCCGCTGGCAGACCATCGCCATCGCGTCGAGGCTCGACCGGCGCAGGGCCGCGCCCGACAGGTCGCTGCGCAGGGGACCAAGCCCGGCCCGGTTGAGTGCGACGATCGCCAGCGGGAAGGCCAACGCCAGTGCCCGGGCACGCGCCCCGTCCAGGCCGCGCCCACCGCCGATCAACGCGCGCCGGACGCGGACCGAAGCCGACGCCCCCCCGTCGAGCAGGCCGCCGCCCGCCGGCCCACTCTGGGCCACGGCCTGGACCCAGGCGTAGATCGGGGCGGTGGCCGCCTCGTAGTCGTCCGGGCTCGACGCCCGGCCGGTCGTGCCTCCGATCAGCCGCGACATCGCTCCGATCCCGATCCGCTCGAGACTCGGGACGGTGACGTGACGGTCGAGGTAGTTGCCGTGCGTCGCGTAGACGTCGTCGCGCAGCCAAACCCCCGGGTGGGCGACCTCGAGCGACGTACGAGCACCGAGGAAGTCGTCGAGCGCCGCCGCGATGTACGAAGCCTCTCCCGGGTCGAAGCGCTCCTCCAGCGAGAGCGGGCCCACGCGGCGCTCGAGCCCTGGCGCGACCACGGCGTGATCGTGATTTCCGGCGAGCAGGACCAGCTCCCGACCGTCGAGCGCCTCACCGACGGCCTCGAAGAAGCCCCGCGCGGCCTCGAGTGCGCGGCGCACCGGCCCGGCCCGCAGCTCGAGCACGTCCCCGAGCAGGACGAGCCGATCCACCGCGTCGGGAGCGCCTCGGGTTCCGAGCGCCTGGAGGAGCACCTCCCGAAGCTCGGCGCGACGGAGCACATCGGCCTGTGCGTGGGCACCGAGATGCAGGTCTGAGATGACCAGCGTCCGCAAACGCCGGCGCCGCTCAGCTCGGCGCGACGTCCGGACGATCCGGGCGGATCGTCTTCGGCAGCATGAAGCGGACGTCCTCCTGCATCACCGCGAACTCCTCGACCTCGTCGACCCCGCGGGCCCGGAAGAAGGCGATCAGCCGCTGGACGAGCTCCTCGGGCGCACTCGCACCCGAGCTGATCCCAACGACCCGCTTGTCCTCCAACCAGGCGTCGTCGACATCCTGCTCGCTGTCGATCAGATACGACTCCGTCCCGAGGTCGCGCGAGACGTCGACCAGACGCTTCGAGTTCGACGAGTTCCGCGACCCGACGACGAGGAGCAGGTCACAGAGCGGGGCCATCTGCTTGACCGCCGATTGACGGTTCGTCGTCGCGTAGCAGATGTCGTCGGTCCGCGGCCCTGTGATCTGCGGAAAGCGCTCCCGCAGGCGAGCGATGATCGCGCTGGTCTCATCGACTGAGAGCGTCGTCTGGCTGATGTAGGCGATCCGCTCCGGGTTGCCGATCTCCAGTCGCTCGACATCGTCCTCGGTCTGCACGAGGACGATGCTCTCGGGCGCCTCGCCCATCGTCCCCTCGACCTCCTCGTGGCCCTGATGCCCGATCAGCACGATCGTGTAGCCGTCGGCGGCGAACTTCTTCGCCTCGACGTGGACCTTCGTGACCAGCGGACAGGTCGCGTCGATCGTCCGAAGCTCCCGCGCGGCCGCGTTCGCGTGCACGCTCGGGGCGACGCCGTGGGCCGAGAACACGGTGACCGACCCAGGCGGGACCTCGGTCTCCTGGTCGACGAAGATCGCCCCGCGCGCACCGAGCTGCTCGACGACGTGCTTGTTGTGGACGATCTCCTTGCGCACGTAGACCGGCGGCCCATAGCGCTCGAGGGCGAGCTCGACCGTCTGAACCGCCCGATCGACCCCGGCGCAGTACCCGCGCGGCGCCGCCAGCAGGAGCTTCTCGACGGTGTTCGTGGCGGTCGCCATCACGCCTGATTGTACCCACACGCCGATCCGCCTCTGGACCCGGGCAACGCCTCCACACCGCGGTTGCGAGGCCCTTGCCGCAGCGATGCCCCGCGCCGCCCGGGCGGCCAAGGGGCTAGGCTAGAGCCTCGCGAGCCGCAGACGACCCGGAGCTTCTCGATGGCCCAGCACCACCTCGACCGCCTCAGCGCGATCGACGCATCCTTTCTCCACCAGGAGGGCCCGACCTCCCACATGCACGTCGGCGGGCTTGCGATCTTCGCCGGCCCCCCGCCCCCGATGGAGGAGCTCATCGAGCAGGTTCGCGGCCGCCTGCACCTGGTCCCCCGATACCGCCAGCGGCTTGCCCACACGGCACTCGACAGCGGTCGGCCGGTATGGGTCGATGACCCGAGCTTCAACCTCGAGTACCACTTCCGCCATACGGCTCTGCCCGCGCCGGGCGACCGCGAGCAGCTGCTCCGGCTGACGGCCCGGATCAACTCGCAGCAGCTCGATCGGTCGAAGCCGCTCTGGGAGACGTGGTTCGTCGAGGGCCTCGCGGACGGGCGCTTCGCGCTGATCTGGAAGACCCACCACGCCCTGATCGACGGGATCGCCGGCGTCGACCTGGCGACCGTGCTGTTCGACGTCAGCCGGACGCCGCCGACGATCGAGAGCTCGGGGACGCCATGGCAGCCGATGCCGGACCCGGGCACGGTCGCGCTCGTCGCCGCGGGTCTTCGCGGAGCACTGACCGCGGCGGTCGAGATCACGACGCACGCGCTCGACGCCGCCACCCACCCCGAGCGTGCGTTCACGCGGGTTCGCGAGGTCACCGAGGGAGTCGGCGAGATCGCCTGGGCCGCGCTCAACCCCGCCCCGGAGACGCCGCTCAACGTCGAGATCGGCCCGCACCGGCGCTTCGTCGGCGTGGCGTGCCGACTCGATGACTTCAAGCTGATCAAGAACACCTTCGGCGGGACCGTCAACGACGTCGTCCTCAGCGTCGTCTCCGGCGCTCTGCGCTCCTTCCTGGAGGACCGTGGCGTACGGACCGAGGAGCTCGAGCTGCGCGCCCTCGTGCCGGTCTCGGTCCGCACGAAGGACGAGCGCAACCAGTTCGGCAACCGGATCGCAGCGATGCGCGCCGCCCTCCCCGTCTACGTCGAGGATCCCGTCACCCGGCTCGGCGTCGTCCGCGAGGCGATGGACGGCCTCAAGGAGTCCAAGCAGGCACTCGGTGCCGAGGTGATCGCCGGCGTGCAGAACTTCGCCCCACCGACGATCCTCGCGCAGGCGTCGAGGATCAACTTCTCGACCCGCCTGTTCAACCTCCTCGTCACGAACATACCCGGTCCCCAGTTCCCCCTCTACGTGCTCGGGCGCGAGCTCGAGGAGGTCTTCCCGGTCGCCTTCCTCCCGCGCAAGCACGCCCTCGCCGTCGCGATCATGTCCTACAACGGAGCGATCAACTTCGGCCTGCTCGGAGACTACGACGCGCTGTCGGACATCGACTCGATCGGCGAGGGACTCGAGCGGGAGCTCGACACCCTGCTGACCCTCGCGCGCGAGGCCCTCGTCCAGGCCGCGGACGACACGACGACCACGCCTGTCGGGGCGCCGGACGCCCCGCCACAGACGCCCGCCCCGACGCGGGCGCCCGCAACAGCGGCCGCCGCCGGCGGCGGCGCCGCCGAGTCCGACGAGCCGGCCGCCGTGGCCCGGCCGCCGGCGCCCCGCAGGGCAGCCGACGCACGACCTCGGCGCGCGAGCAGGCGCGAGGGCTAAGCCAGAGGTGGGAGCCCGCCGCGCCCGGACGCGCCGGAGCGCGCGCACGTGCCGGCGCCGGATTCCCGTGGCGATCGTCGCCGCGATCTGCGTGCTCGCCGCTCGCGCCGCGCCCGGGCGGGCCGACCCGGCGCAACCCTTCAGCTTCCTCGCGACCCCGACCGATCAGCTCGCCGTTCCCGGGCTGTTCGGGGCGACCGAGGTCACGCCGGAAGGCGACCTCTACACCGGCTACGGCGAGCTCACCTTCGAGCTCGGCAGCCCGCTCGAGCTCTACGACCAGCCGTCACGCAGCCTCGAGGACGGCCGCTACCCGGTGATCGATTCGAGCGTCGAGCACGCCGGCGTCCGCTACAGCGTCGAGCTCCTGGCGACGCCGGTCGGTGGCGTCTCGGTCAACCTCGTCCGAGTGATCATGCGCAACGTCACCCACAGCCAGCGGACCGCCGTCTGGGCGGTCGGCATGCGACGCAGCGGCGGGAGCCGGCTGACCACACAGGGAGCGCCCTACTTTCGCTACCTCGCACCCTCGGGCACCGAGAACGGCCTCTACGCCCAGCCCGGTGCGGTGATCCCGCCGACCGCCACGTGGACCGTCGCCGACGACGCGATCGTCCGCGACGGCCAGGTCTCCGCGTTCCTGCCGGCCGCGACCACCGGACGGACGGTGGCCGCGCGGGCGACGTGCCCGACCCGCGTCGAGATCTGCGCCAGCGCGACCTACGCCCGAGCGCTCGCGCCCGGCCAGCAGACCGCGCTCGACTTCGCGATGCCGGCCGTCCCGGTCGCCCTCTCCAGCCCGCTGGCCGCGCGGATCGCCGGGCTGCACTACCCGGAGGCGCACACCGCCCTGCGCTCGGCGTCGGACACGGCGCTCGGCCCGGCGATGCGGCTCCAGCTGCCGGAGAAGGCCGTCGAGAACGCCTATTACGCGAGCCTCACCCAGATCCTCACAAGCCGCTACGAGCTGCCCGGCTCCGGCAGCGGCCCGGGCGGTCCGTGGGTGCAGACCGTCAACGATCTCCAGTACCACGCCTTCTGGTTGCGCGACGCCGCGATCATGGTCAACGCGCTCGACCTCGCCGGGCTCCACACCGTCGCCGCCCAGGACGTCGCGTATTTCGCCTCCTGGCAGGAGGCCGACGGCCTGTTCATCAGCCGGCCGGACCAGTACGACGGCATGGGTCAGGCGCTCTGGGCGATCGGTCGCCACGCCGAGCTGACCGGAGACGCACACTTCGCGCGCAGTGAGCTGCCCGCCGTCTCCCGGGCGCTGAGCTGGATCAGCCAGCAGATCGCGCTGGACCCGCTCGGCCTGATGCCGATCAGCGACCCGGGCGACAACGAGTACACGGCTGGGCACCTCGCCGGGGACAATTTCTGGGCCGTCGCCGGCGTGGACGCCGCGCTCCGCCTGGCCCAGATCGCCGGCGACCCGGAGCTCGCCGCGAGCTGGGTCGCCCTGGACACGCAGCTGCGGGCCAACGTCGCCCGGGTCACGCGGGCCGCAGCCGCCCGCAACGGGGGTACGGTCCCGCCGGCGCTCGATCACGCCGGCGGTCTGGACTGGGGCAACTGGTGGGTCGCCTACCCCGACGGCCCGCTTGGTCTGTACGACCCGGTCGTGACGGCGACGATCGCCGACGCCGCGGCCAGGATGCGCGAGGGCATCGCGACATACGACCACGGGCGCCTGCTCCACGACTACCTCGGCTTCCGGATCTTCGAGACCCAGCTCGAACGCGGCGACCAGGCCCCGGTCGTCGCCGGCCTCTACAGCGAGATCGCCCACTCGAGCGGGACCTCAGGCGGCTTCGAGACGAGCATCGCCCCGTTCGGCAAGCGCTCGAGCGCGTCGAACCTGAGCCCGCACGGCACCTACTCGGGCGAGCTCGTGACGTTGATCCGGAACATGCTCGTACGCGACGACGGCAGCCGGGTCTACCTGCTCAGCGCGGTGCCTACCGCCTGGCTCGAGCCGGGAGCGGTGACCGCGGTCACGCAGGCGCCGACCACCCTCGGGCATGTCGCGGTCCGCCTGCGCGCCCGCGCCGGCGGCGCGACGCTGACCTGGAGCGCCCCGGCGACGAGCCACCCGGTCTGGCCGATTCCTTACGGAGTCAGCGATTTCCACGCGAACGCCGGGACGCTTTCCGGGCGAACGCTGACCCTCCCGGCGGCGAGCGGAACGCTCGAGGTGACCTGGAAGATCCACCACGCGACGACGCTCGCCGGCACGATCGAGTCCCTGCGCAGCGCCTACCGCTCCCGCGGCGCACGGTTTCCCGGCAGCTGAGCCTGTCCGCGGCCGCCGCCGCGCCTGGCGGGCGAGCCGACTAGTGGTCTGTTTCGGAATTAGCTGGAGTGGCTGGCGAGTGGCTGGGCGTGATCTGGCGTCGCACGGTGTCCGCGGGCGTGCTGGTCGCACGTTGGCGGACGCCGGGTGGCGCCAGGCACGTCCAGACGCCGCCAGACGCCAAGATAATTTTGAGACAGACCACTAGCTCAGCCGCAGCTGGGGACGATCGCGATCGCCGCGCGGACGGCGTGGAGCACCGGGGTCTGGGTGATGAACTGGTCCGGCTGGTCGTCGGGCATGCGCCGGCCGGCGAGCATCGCCACAAGCGGCGGGCCGCCGAAGGCGAGCCCCGGCCGACAGGCGCGCGCCGCGGTGACGCTGGCGCGCAGCTGCGAGGCGGTCTCGGTGACCGCCCAAGCCGGGCGTGAGCCCGGCCGCAGAAAGCCGACAGGGTGGGTCGGCGAGCTGACCAGCGAGGCGGTCTGGACGAGCGTGAACGCGAGACCGGCCAGCGCGGCGACCAGCCACCCGTTGGCCGGCCGCAGGCCGCCGACCGCCGCGAACGCGGCGCCTGCGAGAGAGAGCGGGACGAGCGTGGCCTCGACGGGAACGACGATGTTCAGACTGGTTCCCTCCTTGAAGTTGGTCGCGAACGTGGCCAGCATCGCGAGCGCGACGCAGACGGCAACCCTGAGCAACCGCGGGTCACGCGACCGGGACCGCAGGACCCAGGCGAGCCCTGCGGGAACGAGCAGGCCGAGCAGGTTCCACGCGCCCTGAGCCCAGAAACCGGCGAGCGCGGAGAGCGAGCGGTGGCCGGCCTGGGTCTGCGCGTGGACGACCTCGCGCCAGATCGTCTCACCGCCGCCGAGCAGGGCGCTCGCGAGGACGCCGGCGACCAGGGTGAAGACGGCGGCGACCGCGGTCCGGCGGCGATCGACCGACATCGCGACCAGCACGGCGGCCGGGAGGATCAGGGGGACCTTGATCAGCGCCAGCAGCCCACACAGGACGCCGCAGGCAACCGCCCGCCTGGGCTCGACGCTCAGACGCAGGCCGCCGAGCAGGAACGGAAGCGCGACGAGCTCGGGGAGCAGCGCACCGTGCTCGTGGACGGCCCACGGCGTGAGCAGGATCGCAGCCGGGGCGAGCAGCGTGGCGAGCCGGCCCTCGGTCAGGCGCCAGACGATGCTCGCGCCGATCAGCCCCCCGCCGAGCTGCAGCGCGCCGACGCCGAGGCGCAGCCACTCGAGGCTGTCGTGCACGGCGAGCAGACCCGCCCCGGCCACGAAGACGCCCGGCGGCTGGGCGGCGACGACATGCCCGTAGAGATCGGCGCCATGCAGCCACAGCTGGGCGGTCAGCGCGTAGACCCCCTCGCTGTAGTCCCAGTAGGACCCGTGCTCGGCGAAATGTATGCCGAGCATCGCGACCAGGCCGAACAGCCCGCCGCACAGCATCACCTCCCGCGGCGCTGCCCGGGGGCGGGAGAGCGCCACGACGCTACCTCTGGAGGTCGTCGCCCCGGCTAGAAGCCGAGCGCGAACTTCGCGTCTTCGCTCATCCGCTCCGGAGTCCACGGCGGCGTGAACACCATCGACGACTCGACCGACTCGACACCGTCCAGCTCGCTGACGAACTCGTCGATCTGCTCGCTCACCTGCGGCCCGATCGGGCACCCCGGCGACGTCAGCGAGAACGTCACATGGACCTTGCCGGCGTCGACTTCGATGCCGTAGATCAGGCCCAGCTCGACGAAGTCCAGCCCGAGCTCGGGATCGATCACGTTGGTCAGGGCCTCTTCGATGTCTTCAACCGTAGCCATCTGTCCAGTGTACCTCCGCGAGACCCCGGTGCGGGGATTCGCCCAGGGCGAGGGCGGCCGGGTCCGTTGCGTAGCCTTAGAGGTCAGATGTTCCTCCTCTTCCTGGCCATCCTCGTCGGCCTCCCGGTCCTCGAGATCTACGTGATCGTCCGTGTCGGCGAGGAGATCGGCCTGCTGCCGACCGTCGTGCTCCTCGTCGCGAGCTCGATGATCGGCGTTCGACTGATCCGCTCGCAGGGACGCGCGGTGCTGCGCAACTTCCAGGCCGCGATCCGGGCTGGCCGACCGCCGGCTCGGGAGGCCCTCGACGGAGCGCTCGTCTTCGTCGGCGGCGCCCTCCTGATCGCGCCGGGATTCATCACCGACGTGATCGGCGCGATCCTCCTCGTCCCGCCGACCAGGGCGATCGTCCGGCACCTGATCGTCCGCCACTACTCCGGTCGCCTGATCGGCTACGTGACCCGGACCGGGCCCGGTCAGGCGTCGACGGGCCGCCCTGAGGACATCGACGGGACGGCGGTCGACGTCGATGCCGGCGAGCTCCCACGGTGAGTGGACCGATCACGATCGGCTTCGGTGACGCCGAAGTCAGTGCGATGGCGCGGGTGGACGCCGGGACCCTGCTCTGCCGCCGGGGCGACACCGCCACGCTCGACGGCCCGTCCGTCGACTGGCACGAGCCGGACCGCCGCTGGCGGGCGCGCGTACCCGACGCCTTCGAGGTCGATCTCGAGCCGCTCGGTGCGCCGGCCACATTCACGGACGGCTCGCGCGAATGGCTCTGCCGGGTGGCCGGCCAGGTCGGCGGCGGCCCGGTCGACTGCCTCGGGCATGTCGTCGTCGGTGGCAACGGCGCGCCCGACTGGCGAAAGACCGCGCTGCTGCGGGAAGTCGCCGCATGGTTCGACGTGGATCTCGGCTTCGCCGTCCACGCCCGCCGGCCGGCCAGGGCCGACGCCCACGAGGCGGAGGTGCTGGAGGCGATTGTGCTCCGCGGCGCGCCCCCGGATCCGGTTCGAATCGATGATCCCCGGCTGTCGACCGCCTATGCCGACGGCGGACACCAGCGCCGCGCCGGGCTCGAGCTCTGGGAGACCGAGGAGTCCGACCATGCGCTGCGCCTCGCCGGTGAGACGATCGGCGAAGGACAGCTGAAGCTCCCCGGCGGCGGCCTGCTCCGCAGCGCGTTCCTGCTCTGGCGCCACGACGGCCTGGTCGGGACCGGGCGCTACGACATCACGCTTGCGCCGCCTGGCTAGAGACGTTTGAGCCCGGTGACCTCCCGCACGCGGGCAAAGGGTGTGGCCGATTGCCGGCCGGCGGGGGAGCTGGCATGGGGTCGGGGATCGGCGGGGGCCGTGACGCGAGCCCGGGCTCGGCTGCCCGAAGGTGAGCTGCAGGTCTCCTTCACGGAAAGTAGCTGCCTGAGTCAGGCAACTTGTTTCCAAGGAACGTCGACAACACAGCTCCTCGCTCGGCGCTCTCCACGTTCTCCTCGTCCTCGTAGGACACCCAAGGCGCACGACGGCCACAGGTCCCGGTAAGCGCGTCAGCCTGCCGCCCGACAGCCTCCCGCCTCGGAGACGGCGCACGCGTGCGTGCGGCGCGGCAGGTCAGTTGTCGGAGCCGAGCCGATCCCAGACGTAGAGCTCGATGCACTCGGCGGCGAGCTTCTCCGCCCGGCTGCGTGAGAGCCGTGGGAGCACCGTCCGCAGAGCCTGTTCCTCGGCGACGCCCGCGTCGAAGGCCTCCTCCCCGCGGAAGCTCGCGGCGATCTTCAGCGCCTCGCGGCGGTGCTCGCCGAGCGACGGGAAGACGCTGACCAGGAAGTCGGTGTTGGCGATCGGCTGGCCGATCGTCTCGAGCGACGCATGCCAGGCGGCCAGCATCGAAAGGTCCTGCTCGTCGAGCTCGGCGATCGCCTTCGCGTAGTGGGAGACCAGCTCCCGCTCGGGGAGGTCGTCGACCCACGCGTGCAGCACCTCGCTGACGAGCTGGCGACGGGCCTCCCGGCCGATCGATTCAGCGATCACCCGGATCGCATCCTGCGGTTCGATGAAGCACAACGGCATCGAGACGGCTCCCGGCATCCTGAGGGACGAATTCGAGTCCCACTGTACGCAGGCCGGCGGACAGCACCGCAAAACGGCAGCGGGGTCCCCGTCACGATGACGGAGACCCCGCGGAGGGCGATCGGGGGTCTGCGGATCGGCCGCCGATCGGGACCCTGCCTACAGGCCGGTGAGCTGCTTGAGCACCGTGAAGTACGCCGGCCGCGGCACGGTTCCGGTCTGGTCGACGAGGCCGGCGTCGAAGCGCGCGGTGCTCGGCTCGCCGAACCAGTTGTAGATGTACAGGCGGGTGATCCGCTTGTTGGACTTGGCCAGCTTGAACATGTACGCGACTGCCTTGTTCGCGCGGGTCAGGCTGTACGGGAAGGCTCCGCCGAAGTTGACGAGCCCGCCGGTCTCGGTCAACCAGACCTGGCCCTTGACGGCCGCGAGGACGTCCTTCGTGCCGGCGTCGCGGAAGCGGTTGGTGTCCGAGTAGTTGTGGAGTCCCCAGATCGTCGGCAGTGACGAGTGCAGCTTCTTGACGTCGGCCTGGAACTGGCGGATGTAGGTGATCGTAGGCTTGGGATTCGACCCGTCGAGCACGTCGGCACCGACGATCGTGCAGCCCTTGCAGACCTTCTTCAGCGCGACGTAGTACTCGGCCGAGAGCTTGGCCGACGGGCTGTCGTACGACGCTCCTCCGCTGATCGTGACGTTGCCGCGGTTCTCCTCGTTCCACGGCGTGTAGTTCTTGATCGACGGGAAGTCCTTCATGAACTTCTTGATGTCAGTCGTGTACGTCGCGATGCTCGGCAGCTTGGTGCCGTGCACCCGGGAGTGGTAGAAGGCGATCAGCGGCTGGACGTGGTCGGCATTGGCACCGGCCAGCCACTGCCGGAAGGTCGCAAGGTCGGCCGGGGTGGTGACAAGGTTGTACGGCGCGATGAAGCGGGTGATCCGCGTCTTGAGGGCCTTGTAGGCCGGGCTCGCGAACATCGCCGGGTTGTTGTCGCCGACGCCCGTCTTGTAGGTGGCGGCCTGACTGGCGGCCGGCATGGCGGCACAGCCGGTCATGCCGAGCGCGAGTGTGGTCGCTAGTGCAGCCTGGCGCAAGCGCAAGAGATTGTTCCTTCCGATTCGTTTTGATTCCACACGGACCGCCGAAAGCGTAGCGTCCGCTTCCGATCAAACAGGTCAGCGGGCCGAAGGTTGCGCTCCGGTCAGCGTGAGCGCCGCTGATCCCATCAGGCTACCGCTTCGGACTCGGCCTAGACGTGTCCGTTGGTCGCCGGGACCCTCAGGTACCGATCGACGACCCGCGCACACTGACGCCCCTCGTTGATCGCCCACACGATCAGCGACTGGCCCCGGCGGGCGTCCCCGGCCGCGAAGACGCCCTCCGCGGAGGTCGAGTACGCGCCGGCCTTGACGTTCCCCCGCTGGTCGAGGTCGACGCCGAGGTCGTCGACGAGACCGTCATGTTCGGGGTGGACGAAGCCCATCGCCAGGAGCACGAGCTCGGCCGGCAGCTCGCGCTCGGTGCCGGGGACCGGGTGGAATGGCGGGGCCGGGTCGGCCTCGGCCAGGTGCAACCCGGCGACCCGGCCGTCGCGGCCGGAGAAGTGGGTCGTCACGACCGAGTACGCCCGCTCGCCGACGCCGGCGCCCTCGGCCTCCTTCATCGCGTAGGACAGGCGCATCTTGTTCGGCCAGGTCGGCCACGGCGTCCGCGCGTCCGGGCGGCGGGCCGGCGGCTCGGGCAGCAGCTCGAGCTGGACGATCGACGCGGCGCCCTCGCGCAGCGAGTTGCCGACGCAGTCAGCGCCGGTATCTCCCCCGCCGATCACGATCACGTGCTTGCCGGCCGCCGAGATCGTCGGGTGTGGCGGCGGCGCGAGCGCCGGCTCGGGCTGCCCGTCCTGGGTCGCGGCGACCCAGCGGTTGCGCACATAGAGGTACTCCATCGCGAAGTGGATCCCGTCGAGCTCACGGCCGGGGACCGGCAGGTCGCGCGGGACACGGGAGCCGATCGCGAGAACGACGGCGTCATGGGCGGCCCGGAGCTCCTCGGTCGAGACGTCCCGGCCGACGTCGACGCCCAGGCGGAACTCGACGCCCTCGGCGATCAGCTGACCGACCCGGCGCTCGACGACCGACTTCTCGATCTTGAAGTCGGGCACGCCGAAGCGGATCAGACCACCGGCGGCCTCGTCGCGCTCGTAGAGGATGACCCGATGGCCGGCCCGGCGCAGCTGCTGGGCCGCGGCCATGCCGGCGGGTCCGGCGCCGACGACGGCGACGGTACGACCGGTCTCGATCGCCGGCGGCGACGGCGTGATCCAGCCCTCCTGGAAGCCGCGGTCGATGATCGCGTTCTCGATCTGCTTGATCGTGACCGCGTCGCCCTCGCGGATCTCGAGCACGCAGGCCGCCTCGCACGGAGCCGGACACAGGCGGCCGGTGAACTCCGGGAAGTTGTTGGTCGCGTGGAGCTGGCGCAGCGCGTCCTGCCAGCGGTCGCGGTAGACGAGGTCGTTCCAGTCGGGGATCAGGTTCCCGAGCGGGCAGCCGCTGTGGCAGAAGGGAACGCCGCACTCCATGCACCGGGCACCCTGCTGCTGGAGCTCGGCCGCCGGCCGGTCGATCAGAAACTCCCGGTAGTCGTGGGCACGATCGGCCGGATCGCGCTCCTGGACGGGGACGCGCTCGATTCGCAGGAAGGCGCCGAGCTCGCCCATCAGGCGGCGGCCGCGGCGTGGACGGCCTGGGCGGTGCGGGCGTCGAGCACGCGGCGATAGTCGTTGGGCATGACCTTGACGAACCGCTCGAGGGCCGACTCCCAGTCCTCGAGCAGGCCGGCGGCCACTGTCGATCCGGTCCGCCGGTGGTGCTCGGCGATCAGGTCGCGCAGCCCGCCGACGTCCTCGTCGTCGAGCTCCTCGAAGGAGACCAGCGCCATGTTGCAGCGGCCGGCGAAGCTGCCGTCGCCATCGAGCACGTAGGCCACGCCGCCGCTCATCCCCGCGGCGAAGTTCCGCCCGGTCGGTCCGAGCACGACGACCCGGCCGCCGGTCATGTACTCGCAGCCATGATCGCCGACGCCCTCGACGACAGCCGACGCGCCGGAGTTGCGAACGGCGAAGCGCTCGCCGGCGAGGCCGCGGAAGAAGGCCCGCCCCTGGGTCGCCCCGTAGAGGACGGTGTTGCCGACGATCACGTTCTCCTCTGGTACGAACCGGGCGCCGGCCGGCGGGCGAATCGCGAGAACGCCGCCGGAGAGCCCCTTGCCGGCGTAGTCGTTGGCGTCGCCGTCCAGCGTGAAGCTGACCCCGGGGGCGAGCCAACCGCCGAAGCTCTGGCCGGCAGAGCCCCTGAAGTGGACGGAGATCGTGCCCTCGGGGAGACCGTCTACGCCCCGCGTGGTGGCGATCTCGCTGGAGAGGAGGCCGCCGACGCAGCGGTTGACGTTGCGCACGCCGACCGCGATCTCGACCGGCTCGTCGGAGTCGATCGCCGCGCGCGAGCGCTTGATCAGCCCCCAGTCGAGGGCGTCCTCGAGCACCGGCTCCTGGGCGCGGACCCGGCGCAGCGGCGTGCCGGGCGGGACATCGGGCATCGCGAGGATCTTCGAGAGGTCGACGCCGCGGGCCTTCCAGTGGTCGATCGCCTCGTCGGCCTCGAGCAGGTCGACCCGGCCGATCAGGTCGTCGACGGTCCGCAGGCCGAGGCCGGCGAGGATCTCGCGGAGCTCCTCGGCGACGAAGTGGAAGAACTCGATGACGTGCTCTGGCGTGCCCTTGAAGCGCTTGCGCAGCTCGGGATCCTGCGTGGCGATCCCGACCGGACAGGTGTTCAGGTGGCAGGCCCGCATCATGACGCAGCCGGTCGCGATCAGCGGGGCTGTCGAGAAGCCCATCTCGTCGGCGCCGAGCATCGCGGCGATCGCGACGTCGCGTCCGGTCTTCATCTGGCCGTCGGTCTGGACCCAGATCCGCGAGCGGAGGTCGTTGCGCAGCAGGGTCTGCTGGGTCTCGGCGAGGCCGATCTCCCAGGGGACGCCGGCGGACATGATCGACGACTGCGGCGAGGCGCCGGTCCCGCCGTCGTGACCGGCGATCAGGACGTGGTCGGAGTTGGCCTTGGCGACGCCGGCGGCGACCGTGCCGACGCCGACCTCGGCGACCAGCTTGACGCTGATCCGGGCGCGGGGGTTCGCGCAGCGGAGGTCGTAGATCAGCTGCTTGAGGTCCTCGATCGAGTAGATGTCGTGGTGTGGCGGCGGCGAGATCAGGCCGACGCCGGGCGTCGAGTGGCGGATCCCGCCGATGTACTCGTCGACCTTGTGGCCGGGGAGCTGGCCGCCCTCGCCGGGCTTGGCGCCCTGGGCCATCTTGATCTGGATCTCGTCGGCGTTGACGAGGTAGTGGATCGTGACGCCGAAGCGCCCGCTGGCGACCTGCTTGATCTTCGACCGGCGGAGGTCGGTGAAGCGGTCGGGGTCCTCGCCGCCCTCGCCGGTGTTCGACTTCCCGCCGAGCGTGTTCATTGCCAGGGCGAGGTTCTCGTGAGCCTCGCGGGAGATCGAGCCGAGGCTCATCGCGCCGGTGGCGAACCGCTTGACGATCTCCGTCCACGGCTCGACCTCGTCGAGCGGGACCGGCGTCTGGTCGGAGCGGATCTTGAGCAGGCCGCGGAGCGTCGCCCGGCGGGTGGCGTCGTCGTTGATCAGCGCCGAGTACTCGGCGTACGTCTTGGCGCCCCCGGCCCGGACCGCGTGCTGGAGCAGGGCGATCGTCTCGGGGTTCCACATGTGCTGCTCACCGTCGCGCCGCCAGGCGTAGATCCCGCCGACCGGGAGCAGGTCCGCCGGCAGGGAGGGGTAGGCGCGGGTGTGGCGGCC
>DATCEH010000125.1:0-246055 GCA_036510225.1 Solirubrobacteraceae bacterium
CGGGCGGGGGGGGGCGTGGCGGGCGGCGCCTGTCGAGGATCATTCGGGGCGTGCTCGAGGCGGTCGGCGGCGGGCGAGCTCTCCGCGGGGGACCGGGTCGCGGGAAGTTGACTCTCCAACGAAAGTAGCTGACTGACTCAGGCAGCTACTTTCGCGACGAAGGTCTCGCATCCACCTCCACCGCCCGGGAGGACCCCGGTCGACCACATCCGACGCGCCTCCGGGGACCGACCCGACCCGCACCCCCCGGGCCCCCGCGGTCCTCGACGAGCTCTCCCGGCCCTGCGCCCGGCCCTGCGGCCGCCCCGCGCCCGGCCCTGCGGCCGCCCCGCGCCCGGCCCTGCGCCCGGCCCCGCGCCCGGCCCCTCTTCACTCGCCGGCGATCCTCCGATTTGCGGCCGGCGTGCCGAGGCGCCCGGCCTCCTTCACCGCGTACATCGCCCTGTCGGCCTCGGCGAGGATCTCCTGGGTCGTGGGCCGCTCTACGCCGTCGAAGACCGAGATGCCGATGCTCGCGGTGACGCCGCCGACGATGTCCCCGCGTCTGACCAGTTCCGAGAGGTCGTCGGCAAGCGTCTGCGCCTCGGCCTGCCTGCCCTCGGTCATCAGTACGCCGAACTCGTCGCCACCCAGGCGCCCGAGCACGTCGGCTTCGCGGACGCGGCCCTGGAGGATGCGGGCGATGCTGATCAGGACCTGGTCGCCGGCATTGTGGCCGAGCCGGTCGTTGACCTGCTTGAAGTGGTCGAGGTCGATCAGCAGCAGCGCCCCGACCGGGCCGTATCGGCGCACGCGCGCGGTGTGGACATCGATCGCCTCATGCAGCCGCGCGCGGTTGAACAGTCCGGTCAGCGAATCGTGGCTCGCCAGGTGCTGGAGCTCACGATCGGACCGATTGCGGGCGCTGACGTCCTCGACCTGCGTGATCAGGTTCAGTGGCTGGCCGTGTCCGTCGCGGATCAGGCTGACCCCGACCGATACCTCGATCACCTCGCCCGCGGCACGCAGATACCGCAACTCCCCCTGAAAACGGTCGACCTCGCCGCGCAGCAGCTCGCTGGTCGCCACGGCGTCGCGGTCGAGGTCGCCCGGGTGCGTCAGCGATTGGGAGGTCATCGCCAGCAGGCGGTCGCGGCTGTATCCCGTCAGCTCGCACATCGCCCGGTTGACGTCGAGGTACCGGCCGAGCGCGTCAGGGCTCGCCGAGGTGATCGCCAGGCCGACCGGCGCCTCGTCAAAGGCGCGGCGGAACCGCTCCTCGGTACCGCGGAGCTCGGCGTCGGCGACGCGGCGCTCCGAGACATCCGCCGCGATCCCGCTGAAGCCGTCCGGTCGGCCTCCGGCGTCGAGGACCGCATTGACCGTCAGGACGACCGCGAGGCGCGAGCCGTCCTTGCGGACGTAGGTCCACTCGCGCATCTCGGCCTCGCCCCGCCGGGCGGCCGCCGCCAGCACCTCGAAGCCGGCGTCGAGTCCAAGTTCCGCCGCGCGTGCGGCGATCTCGCCGACATCGTGGAAGACGACCGGGGTGCACTGGCCGACGACGTCCTCGGCCCGGTGCCCGAGCATCCGCTCCGCCCCGGTGTTGAACAGGTTGATCGTCCCGTCGAGGTCGGTTCGGATGATCGAGTAGTCGGTTGCCGTCGCGAGGACCCCGGCGACGAGCTGCTCGCGATCACGGACGATCTTCTCCTGCACGTGTCGCTCGGTGAGATCCCGCGTGATCTTGCCGTAGCCGCACAGGTTCCCGTCAGGGTCGCGCAGCGCGGTGATCACGATATCGGCCCAGAACCGCGTTCCGTCGGCGCGCACGCGCCAGCCCTCGTCCTCCAGGCGACCCTCGGCAGCGGCGATCTCGAGCTCGCGCCCGGGCTTCCCCGCCGCGATGTCCTCGGGCGGATAGAGCACCGAGAAGTGACGGCCGAGGATGTCCGCCGACCCCGAGCCCTTCATCCGGCGTGCCCCCGCGTTCCAGCTCACGATTCGTCCGTGGACGTCGAGCATCAGGATCGCGTAGTCCTCGACGCCGTCCACCATCAGGCGGATGCGCTCCTCGCTCGCGCGCAGCGCCAACTCGACCGTCCGGCGGTCGGTCAGATCCCGCGTGACCTTGCCGTAGCCGCGCAGCTTCCCGTCAGGGTCGCGCAGCGCGGTGATCACGACATTGGCCCAGAACCGCGTTCCGTCGGCGCGCACGCGCCAGCCCTCGTCCTCCAGGCGACCCTCGGCGGCGACGATCTCGAGCTCGCGTCGAGGCTTCCCCGCGGCGATGTCCTCGGGCGGGTAGAGCACCGAGAAGTGACGGCCGATGATCTCTTCCGACCGGTAGCCCTTCATCCGCTCGGCGGCCGCAGTCCAGCTCGCGATGCGCCCCTCGACGTCGAGCATCAGGATCGCGTAGTCCTCCACGGTCTCCACGAGCAGGTCAAGCAGTTTCGGGTCAAGTGCCTCGATGGCGCACGTCCTTCGCCTTGCGCGAACGGTCGGACTGCTACGAACCTGGTGCTGCGGCCAACGTGTGACCGCGAAAACCGCTCCGTTGCGCGCTGAGCAATTCACCGTGCCGGCCACGTGGCCGGCGCCTCCGGAATCGCTGCACCACCACTGTAGCGCGCCGGACGCCCCCCACACCGCCGTCGCGAGTTCAGCACCAGACCAGCTCGAACAGCCCGTCGGCGGACGCGACCGGGAGGCCGCCGGCGAGCGCTACCCGCCCGCGGCGGCGTGACGAGGCTTCGCAGGGACCGCCGGGGCGACCCTTCGGCGATCGCCGTCGGGACTCGAGGCTGGCGCCCCGCGAAGCCGGACGGCTTGGGCGATGACATCGCGGCGCGTGGTCGCGCCGAGCTTGCGCATGACGTTCTTCACATGGGTGCGAACGGTCTCGATCGAGATCACCAGCTCGTCGGCGACCTGGTCGTTCGTGCGCCGCTCGCAGAGCATGTCGAGGACCTCCCATTCGCGGGAGGTCAGGACGCTGCGCACCGGCCTGTAGCCGACGCCGAGCACCGGCGAGTGCGCCAGCCGATCGACCATCGCGGTCGCCATGCTCCGCGAGCAGACGAGCTCGTCGTCCATCGCCGCCCGCAGGAGCCGTGGGAGGTCGAAGCTGAGCAGGTCGGATTTGCTCAGCAGGCCCCTCGCGCCGGCCCGGATCGCCGCCAGGACGGCGTCGGGGTCACGGTCGACGGTGAGCACGATCGGGCGGATCGAGAGATCCAGCGCGTCGAGACCCCGGATCAGCGACAGGCCCTCGACCACAGACGTGGAGAGGTCGACGAAGACGATGTCGGGCACGTGTCGGCCGGCGAGCTCGATCGCCTCGTCTCCCACTGCCGCCTCGGCGATCACCTCGCCTCCCGCCTCCTCGAGCACACGACGCAGCGCGCGTGTGGCGAGCGGGTCGTCGTCGATGATCAGGACGCGGGGCCGCGCCGGCTCGGGCGTCGCGGCGGGGCCCGCGGCCGGGCGTCGGGCCGCAGCCTCCACCGGAGGGTCTGCCCGGCGGACCGGAAGGTACGCCACGCGCTCGCTGCTGGCGCTCATGTCTGCCTCCTCGACGCGTGGCGCGACTGGCATCCGAGGCGAGCGAAGAGCGAGCCCGCTGCGTCGATGCAGCCACTCGATTTGACGTGACAGGAGAGTTGTTGCACGGGCTCGGCCTTTCCCTAGACGAACGGTCGGAGGTCAGGCGAACCACATTGGTGAAGCCGGCGTGCGACTGCCCAGTGACTTTCGCTGTATGAGAGCAACCGCCGAGTTGGCCGGTGGCCTCCCCGAAGATCGCGTCTAGAGGCTAGCACAGCCCGTCGGCCGCCAGAAACGGTCGCCCATGGCGACGGTCGGGTGTCAGGCCTCGGTGGGGTGGGGTCCCGGATCGGCCGGCTAGACCGAGTCCCCCGTTTCGAGCTTCTGCGCAGCCAACCAGATCGACGACTGCGGGGCTACTGCGAAGTTGGCTCCGACCAGCCTCGCGAGCTGCCATGAGAAGGAGCGCACCCGCGACTCGTACGGTCCGACGCCCTCGAAGAACCGGCGGAAGTTCCCCAGCCCGGCCGCCGAGCAGTCGCGCTTGAGCCCGCGCAGACCGATGCCGCGCTCGATCCATCCGTCCTCGCGATGCACCTTGCGCGCTTTCGGAGACACGCCGTGCAGCCAGGAGGGCTCGCCGAAGATGACCCAGCCGCCCGGTGCGAGGTGCCCCGCGAGGCTGGCGACGACCTCGCTCTGGCGGGCGGTGTGATGGAGGGCGTCGAACACGAGGACGAGGTCGAAGCGCTCCTCGATCGCGAAGTCGTCCATGTCCGCCTCGATGAACCGCGCCGACTCCAGGCCCCAGCGCCTGGCCCGCTCCTCGGCCAGTCGGATGTTGGCCGGGGCGATGTCAATCCCCGTCACCTCGAAGCCGGACTCCGCGAGGAACACCGACGTCCAGCCCTGTCCACAGCCGACGTCCAGGACGCGGGATCCCTCCGGGACCTGAAGGGCTCCGAGGGCATAGTCGACTGCCCCCCACTTGATCCAGTACTGAGCGCCCCACTCGAGGTGAAACGGCTTCGTCCACACGGCGGGCCGGTCGCGCGAATCGCGTTCGTGGCTGCGAATCTCCGCCTGTTTGTTCGCTTCAGCCGCGCGGGGGCGAGTCACGACCGGGGTTGGGGTCATGAGCTCACCCGGCAGGCGCCACGCCGAGCGCTGCCGATCCTGATGTCACTCACGGTCAAGCTGGTCACCAGGATGAACGTAACAGGTGGCGCGATCGCTGCATAGGTGAGGTTTCTCCGCGCCGTGGGCATCAATCTGTCCACCTGGTGTGCTGGTGTTGGGAAGCAGTTGCTCACGACCGGTCCGAGCCGCTCGCCGCGGTTGCGAGCACGACATCCTCTGACGTCAGGCGCGCCGTCGGATCCTGTGGATCGTTGGTCTCGTAGAACAACTCGCCGATTCGCTCCCGCTGGTCGGGGGGAATGGCTCCGACCAGTTCCGGCTCGTTGCCCTCGGTGTCGATCTTGAGCACGTCGATGCGCCCCTCGCCCGCCAGCACGTCCGCGAGAACGCTCGCGATCGCGACACACCGCACGGGTATCTCGGCCACTCCCTCGCGCAGTGAGAAGCTCGCCAGCCCGCCATACCGCCCGCTCGCCTCCTGGCGAAAGAGCGCCGTCCCGTCCTCGACCGCCACAGCCGCCTCCGTCAGGGTGACCTGCGATCGAAACGGCGCGAGGTTCGCCTGGAGCCTGGCCATGTTCCTCGGATCCGGCTCGTAGCCGTAGACGCGACCGCCTCGGCGCCGCGTCAGGAAGTAGAGGGCCGACACGCCGATGTTCGAGCCGAGGTCGACGACGACCTCGCCACCGCTCACGCCATACTCCGAGCGGCAGAAGATCTCCACGACCGTGCGGACGTCGTGCGGGCTGTGGAGGGTGATCGTGACCGGCCCGGTCGGCGTGCGCAGGACGGCGGGCCACGGATAGCGCCCGCGTGTCAGGGCGTAGCTCGAGAGCGCGCGGACAGGTTCGCCGAAGACGGCGAAGACCGCCCTGACGGTCCTGTAGTGACTGGGGTCGAACGGCGCCCGCAGCACCCGACTGATGTCACGACCGAGCAGTGGCATATGACGTGGAGCTCGCCTTCCGTTGGTGGTTGCGCCTGGTCATCTGACCGAGCGGCGACTGTCGCCTCGACGCCTCACGCGGACCGCAGCCTTCGCAGCCGCAGGGCGATGTCCCGCAGCGCGGCAAGGTCGGCGACCTGCGCCCAGGTCAGCTTGGCGGCCCGGCGGTACATCACGAGTGAGGTTGCGAACAGCACCGTGTAGGCCACGCTCGACACCAGCGCCGCCCCGTCGATGCCGATCCGCGGCAGCAGCACGGCAAGCCCGGCCACCGTGATCACGACCCCGGGAATCTGGGCGAGCGCGGCCAGCCCCGGCCGGTTCACCGAGTACAGCCCCGACCAGAGGACCCGCGTCCCGGCGTATAGCACCGATCCTGGCAGCAGGACCAGGAGGGGCGTCACCGCCGCGTTGAACCCGGCCCCGTAGACGAGCGCAATCGCCGGTCCGGCGGTCAGCAGCAGGCCGAGCGCGAGCAGCGTGGCGAGCAGGAGCGTCGCCCACAGCGACGCGAGCACGGTGCGATGCCCGCCGGCGCCCTGGCGGATCGCGACCGGCAGGACGAGCGCGTAGCACGCGCTCGCGAGCGCGATCACGATCCACGAGATGCTGCTGGCGACCGAGTACAGGCCTACCGAAGCCGCGCCGACGAAGGCCGGGACGAGCAGGAGATCGAGACGCTCGTTGGCGACCGCGCCGGTGTTCGTACCGTGGGCGCGCAGGCCGTACCAGAAGGTCGAGCGCGCGAGCGCCAGGCTCGGTCTCGCCAGCCCGACGCGACGCAGGACCCGAGCGCCGCCGATGACCAGCGAGACCCCGCCGGAGACCCCGTTGACGATCAGCGCGCCGACGACCGTGAGGTGCCCGGTCAGGGCGAGCAGGACGTAGCCGAGGGCCAGGATGGCGAGCTGCGCGAAGCGCAGGACGTTGTAGGACTGGAAGTCGTGATCGCCTAGCAGCATCCCGTAGACGAGCTCGCTGAGCGGGCCGATCGGGACGCACAGCACAGCCCAGCGAGCGATCGAGATCGTCGACGCGCTCTGCGCGGCGAGCAGCACGGGGAGCAGTGCGTAGAGGGCCACGGACCCGATCACGATCAACGGGACGAGCATCACGAGCCAGGTCGAGAACAGCCGCGAGCCGTCCGCGGGGTGCCGCGCGAAGTGATACGCGGCCGCCGGGGAGCAGCCCATCGCGAACACCACGGTGGTCAGGGACGGTCCGACGAGGACCGCGCTGACCGCTCCCCGGCCGTCGACCCCGAGCGCGCGTGCGAGGACGACGCCGCTGACCACGCTCGCGAGCAGCCCGAGACCGTTGAAGGAGATCATCTGGACGCTGTCGCGTCGCAGCGACCGCAGCGCCGGCCGCGACTGCGCGCCGAGCGCGACTCCGGCCGGCGAGCGCTCGCGGGGCCGGGTCCCGAGCATCGGCGGACGCCAGCCGGTCAGCCAGGAGCCGCGACTCGGGAGTCGACGAGGGGGTGCCGCCCGTTGCGGCCGGGTCGCCCAGCCGAGGACGAACCAGAGCAGCGGCGTCAGGGCGTAGTCACCGCCGCTCAGCCACTGCCCGAGCTCGGCGACGAGGATCCCGAAGGCCGCCAGGCCGACGGCCGACGGCCGGGTGGCGTAGTTGCGCGCGACGCGGCGAAACGCCGTCCACAGCAAAGCGAGGAACAGGCAGCCGCCGACCAGGCCGAGGGCGACGAAGGCATCGGAGACGTCGATCTCCGTGCTGGTCGTCGGCTGGCTGGATCCGGTCAGCTGCTGCGAGGCGATGTTCACCGCACCCGGGCCCTGACCCAGCGGCCGCGTGAAGCCCTGCGCGATACCGCTGACCGCGAGCTTCCAGTGGACGCCGAGCGTGGAGGTCGACTCGTTCGTGCTGGTCGGGTTCACGAGACCCGCGACCTGGTGGGCGAGCAGGGCGTTGCCAGACTGCGATGCCGTCCCGGTCAACGCGCTTCCGAAGACCTTTCCGCCGATCAGGAGCAGCGCGATGCTGACGAGGACGATCGCCATGCCACGCCCGGCCCGGCGGGTTCGCAGCCCGGCCATCGCGATCAGCCCGAGCAGACCCAGGACGGCCGACTCGCGGACCGCGGAGAGCACCAGCGCGGGCACGACCAGCGGCAGCGCCCAGAGCAACCGGGGCCGCCGATGCATCGCGAAGGCCACGGCGATCACCATCGCGACCGCCAGCCAGCGGGAGTACTCGCTGAAGCTCGAGAATGTCGCGAACGGACGAATCGCGACGGTGCCGACGTTCAGCGCCTGGTAGCTCGTGTTGAGGGCAAGCCAGGCGCGATCCCACGACGGCATTCCCGACTCGCCCTGGAGGAGCCCGTAGATCCCGATCGGCACGGCGATCACGACGACGGCTGTGAACAGGCCTCGCAGCCGGGTCTCGCTGCCGACCTCGCGGCCGACGAAGAACCACAGCAGCGGGGCCGTCAGGAACATCAGCCCGACGGCGCCGATGCTGGCCCCGCCGCCAAGCGGGTTGAAGACCTCGGCGACCGACAGCGCGATCAGCGCGACCACGAGCATCGACGTGCGATCCGGGGCGAGCGGCCGGCGCTCGGCGATCACGAGCCGGTGGACGAGGACGACGGCCATCAGCGGGCCGACCAGCAGCAGCGGATCGAACGAGCTCCAGCCGGAGTCCGAGATCAGCAGTCGTCGGATCAGCGCGAGAAATGGGAGGAACAGGAGCGTCAGCGTCGCGGCCGTGCCCGGCACCCGCCAGGCGAGCAGCGCGAGAGCGGCGACGAGCATGGCCGCGAGCACCGCCCGGTGGGCGGCTGGCAGGCCTGCGCCGGCGGCGAGCGACGCCGCGGCGGCGCCCGACAGGACGACGGCCCACGGCCCGATCGTTCGCTCGCGGCCGACCACCGTGGCTAGCGCGCGGCCGCGGCGGACACCTGCCGGTCGACGTCGCGTTCGACGCCCCGGCGCAGTCCTGGGCCCGCCTGGAACGCGGCCCCCGACGACGCGGTCGTGGCGCCGTTGACGACGATCCCGAGTGGCTCGATGCCGGTCTCGCGCAGCTCTGTGGCCAGGTGCTGCGCCCCGGCGATCGTATCCTGGCGGACGCGGACGACGATGATCACACCGTCGACCAGGTTCATCAGCGGCATCGCGTCGGAGAACAACGATGCCGGCGGCGAGTCGACGATCACCCGGTCGTAGCTCTGCATCAGCTCGCGGAGGATGCGGGACATCGCGTCGGAGGCGAGCAATGCGTAGGCATCCTCGTCGGCGAAGCCTCCGAACAGCACGTCCAGCCCGGACCCGCCGCGCTCGGCCCCGGCCTCACGGACGCCCTGTTCCGGCGCGCCCTCCGACGACGCGGCATTTCGCAGCGGCAGGCGAACCCGGCGGACGAACTTCGAGCGATCCGCCCGCGGGGTCCGAAGCAGGTCGACGAGCCCCGCGCCACCGTCCTCACCCAGCAGCGCCGCGAGGTCGGGCTCGCGCAGGTCCGCCTCGACCAGCACGACGCGCTCTCCCGCCTCCGCCGCGGCCGCTGCCAGATGCCAGGCGACCGTCGTCGTTCCGCTGCCACGCGTCGGCGAGGTGACCAGGACCGAGCGCGCGCCGGACGGCCGGCGTCCGCTTCGCAGGCGGGCGTGCAGCCTGCGCATCGGCTCCTGGAGCGCAGCCGGGGTCGAGGCGGCCGCCGGGTGGCCGCCGCGCCGTCGCTTCTGTCCGGGAACGACCGCCAGCAGGGGGAGGCCAAGCGCAGCCGAGGTGCCGTCGGGATCCCGCACGCGGTCGTCGGCCTGATCGAGCATGAGGGCGAGCACGAGACCGAGGAGGAGTCCCGCGAATCCACCGATCAGCGCGTCGTGCGCGGGCCGCGGCGAGGTCGGTGAGTTCGGCCGCAGCGCGGGTTGCGCGAGCTGGATCCCGCCGTCGTCGACGGCGGCCATCAGCCTCATCTTGAGGACGTCGGCGTCGAGCGTGCTCAGCTGGGCGCGGCGCGCCGCGAGACTCGGTCTCTGGCCGGCGGCCTGGGCGATCTCCCGCTCGACGCCGTCTCGCGCGGCGAGGATCTGGTTCTGCGTGTTGCTTCGCTGGTAGGCGATCGTCTCCGCGACGAACGCGTTGGCCAGTTGCGCCGCGTCGGCGGCCGACGGACCGACCGCCTGGACGGTGACGGTGTCCGACTGATCGCCGGCGGGAACGCTGATGCGGTCAGAGACGTCCTGCGCGGTGAGCCCCCGACCGAGCCGGGCTGCGGTGCGCCGGGCGATGATCGGCAGCGTCACGAGGTCGTGGTCGGTTGCGGTCTGCTGGTCGGCCGTCTCCTGCGGCGCGGACGCCGGGCCGAAGAGGCTCTGCTGGAGCTGGCCCGCGACGTCGAAGACGACCACCGCGGACGCCGTGTAGACGTTCGCCCGTGAGCGCGCGATCAGGAACGCCAGGCCGGCGACGACCACGACCGACAACGCGAAGACCCAAGCCCGGCGCCGCAGCCCGGCGAGCACGTCGCGCAGCTCACGCTGTGGGCGATCGGGTCCGGCGGGCTCATGCAGCATGCGAAGACTCCCTCGTCGTTGGGGACCCGGCCTGCGCGGAGGCGGTCGCGGGATCGGTGCCGGGATGTGCGGTCGCCGGCGACGGCGGGCGGACGGCGCGGCGGTAGACGGCCACGGTCGCGTCGGCGTGCGCGCCCGGGGAGAAGCGACTCGCGGATGCGGGGCCGGCGGCGGCCATCGCCTCGTAGAGCGGACGATCTGCGAGCACCCTGGCCGCCTCGCGTGCCCACACCTCAGGACTGCGCGGCGCGAGCAGCAGGCCGTCGACGCCGTCGGTGATGATCTCTCCCGGTCCTCCGAGGTTGGTTGCGAAGACGGGGACGCCGGAGCTCATCGCCTCGACGACGACCAGCCCGAACGGCTCCTCCCAGGAGGGTACAAGGAGCAGGTCCAGCGACGCGAGGACGCGGGGGATGTCGTCCCGATGACCCAGCATGTGGACCGCGTCGGCGAGTCCGAGCTCGGCGATCAGCGAGTGCAGCGACGCCTCGAAGCCGTGATTGTCGTAGCGGCTCGAGTCGAACAGGACCGCTCCGGCGACGGCGAGCTCCGCCGACGGAAACCGTTCGCGCAGGGCGTGGAGCGCACGCACCGCGTCGTCCTGGCCCTTCCACGGCGTGATCTGACCGACGATCCCGAGCACCGGACCGTCCGGCTGGAGGCCGAGCGCCGCGCGGGACTGCGCCCGGTCGAGCTGGGCCGGGCGGAAGCGCTCCGGATCCCCGGGCGGGTGGACGACGTCGATCGGGGTGCCGCCGTCGGGCCGGCCCAGCCAACGGTCCTTGACGTAGTGGGAGTCGACGATGATCGCGGCGGCGCGCGATTCGAGCAGCCGGGCGACGACGCGTGAGATCGGGTGGGCCGGGAGCACGTCCTGCACGGTGACGACGAGCGGAGCCGACCCCCGTCCACCGCAGATCGACGCGAGTATTCCGGCGCGGACCGTCAGTGCGTGGACGAGATCCGCCCGACACTCACCGACGATCCGCCGCAGCGCCAGGCCCCCGAGCGTCAGCCCCGCGCAGCCGCGGGCGAGGTTGGCCGGGCTCAGGCTGAGGCTCGCCTCCGTCGGGGGCAGGGCGCGCCAGGATATGCCGTGATCGCGGAGCGCCTGCGCGAACGGGCCGTCTGGGCAGGCCACGATCGGCTCGACATCGTCAGGCAGATTCGTGAGCAGTCGGATCGACGCGATCTCGGCGCCGCTCTGGAGCCCGGTGTGATTGACGCACAGAACCTTCATGCTGGATCGAGCTCCATGTAGGCCGCCTCATAGTCCGTGACGATGCGTTTCCAGTCGAGCTCGCTGACGCTTGCGCGGGCTGCGGCGCCCATCGCGAGACGTCGCGACTCGTCGATCTCGATCCGCCCGAGGCAGGCCGCGATCGACTTGCCGCTGCGTTCGACATACCAGCCGTTCTCGCCATCCTGGATCAGGTCCTCGAGGCCGTTCGTGCTCGTGCCCAGGATCGGCAGTCCGTGCGCGGCGGCCTCGAGCGCGACGAGCGGATGCGCCTCGTAGGCGGTCGGGAGGACGAACGCATCCGCGGCGGCGTAGTAAGGCTTGGGATCGGCCTGGTGGCCGACGAAGCTCACGCGGTCGAGGACTCCGGCCCGCTCGGCCAGCGCGCGGTAGCGCTCGGTGTCTCCGCGGCCGACCACGACCAGCCGCCAGCGGGCCGCGTCGGCCAGGGCTTCGATCGTGTGGGCAAGGCCCTTGCGCTCCCAATCTCCACCGACGAAGACCGCGAGTGGATCCTCCCCGGTCTGGAGTTGCCCGCGGACGCGCTCGCGGGCTGCGTCGTCGGGCCGGAAGGTTGCGCTGTCGACGCCGTTGGGAATCACGCGGAGCGTCCCGTCGAGCACGCCGTAGTGACGGCGCAGCTCACGGCCGACGCCGGCCGACACGGTGATCAGCATGCGCGCGGGCCGCCGCGCATAGCACCAGTGCTCGAGCGCTGTGCCGATCAACGTGGTCATGCGATCGTTGAGGCGGTAGAGGCGCGAACTGCGACTCGCACGCGAGAGCCCGTGATCGGCGAACGCGCGGAAGCAGAACTGCACGGTGATCGCGTCGGCCCGGGGAAGCACGACCGCGCCGACCGTGTGCAGGTAGCCGACGCGCCGGCGCCAGACCGCGATCGAGCCGAGCACGGCGAACATGAACGTCGCGAGCGCGGCCGGGCGCGCCGGACCTGGGATCCGGACGAACCGCAGGTTCGGACCGGCCGGAAGGTCGCAGCGCCGGGCGATCACGACGAGCTTGTGGCCGCGCTCGAGGAGCCCGCACGCGAGCTCGAACGCCGCGCGCTCCATGCCCCCGATCGGGGCGATGTCGTAGGCGACGAGGGTGACGGTCCCGGCGTCCGCGGGGGGCTTGCGCATGCTCACAGGCCACGCCCCGTGAGGACGTGGGACCCCGTGCGCAGGAGGATCTTCGCGTCGCCCCAGATCGACCATTCGGCGACGTAGAGGTAGTCGACCTGCGCCATCTCGTCGAGCGGTACGCGGAGCGGGCCGAGCACCTGCCAGGGGCCGGTGATGCCCGGTACCACGGACAGGCGCAGGCGGGCCGCCCCGGTGATCAGGGCGTCCTCCTCCGGCACGAGAGGCCGGGGACCGACGAGGCTCATCTCGCCGCGCAGCACGTTGATGAGCTGGGGGAGCTCGTCGAGCGACGTGCGGCGTAGGACCCGCCCGACGCGGGTGACACGCGGATCGCGCCTGAGCTTGAAGAGCCCGTCGCTCTCGTTGAGGCCGAGCAGGCCGTCGCGCTGCTCGTCGGCTCGATCGACCATCGTGCGGAGCTTGAGGATCGAGAAATGGCGCCCGCCACGTCCGACGCGCGGCTGGCGGAACAACGCCGGGCCCGGCGAGTCGAGCTTGATCAGCAGGGCGATCGCCGCGAAGGCCGGCGCGAGCAGCGCGAGGGCGATCCCGGCGAACGCGATGTCGAGGCATCGTTTCACCGCGTGCCGGCCGCGGGCCCGCCTGCGGGTCGAGCACCCCACGACCGGGAGACCGCCGATTCGCTCCACGGTCAGCGTGTCGAGGCCCGTCTCCAAAGCCGGCAGCACGCTGATGCCGACGCCGAGCGCCTGGAGCCGGCCGATCGTCTCGCTGCGGTCGGCCTCACCGTGTGACCGCCCGCTGATGATCACGCGGTGCACCTCGAGCCCGCGGACCAGCGCCGGCAAATCCCGGGGCGTGACCGTCGCGGTCGCACGCCCGTTGCGACGTCGCGAGCCGGCGCCGTTGGACGCGGCGCCCGAACCGGCCAGCACGACGCGGGCGACGACGTGGGCGCGCACCCGCGGCGAGGAGGCGAGGATGCTCGTCACGCGGACCGCGGCGGGGTCGTCTCCGAGTACGAGGCAGCGCTCGACGGGGATCATCCGCCGGGCGGCCGAGCGTGCGAGGTGCCTGGCCACGAGCAGCGTGATCGGGGTGGCGATCCACAGGGCGATCACGTCGCCCAGGTCGACCTGGGCGCCGATCCCGAGGACACCGAGCGCGATCAGCCCCATCAGGGAGAGCGTCGTCGCCTGGAAGAGCCGGGGGCCATCGTCGAGGCCGGGATCGACGATGCGCGCGGATTCGCCGGCGTAGAGGTGGAGCATCGCGAGCGAGGCGATCAGCAGGAGGGGCCAGACCACGGCCGTCACCGGGTCGGGCGCCGGGCCACCGAACGCGCGGACACCCAGCCCGGTCGCGAGCGCGGCCGTCAGATCCCCGAGCATCAGGCTGATCCCCGAGACGAGGTGGCGCTGGCGCACCTGGGCGGGCGGCAGCGGAGCCGGGGCGTCGTCGCGATCGGTGGGCCGCGCGGGCCTGCCCACGCTGGGGAGGTGCGTGCGTCCGTTTCGGCAGGGTCCCGGCGGGCTGTCGGGCGCTTGGCCGGCGACGCGTTCGACCTCGTCGAGCAGGGCCTGCTGGAAGCTCGCGGTCGAGAACCGGCGGGCGTTGACGCGGATGCGTTCGGGGTCGAAGGCGTCAAAGTCGACCGAGCGCATCGCTTCCGCGAAGGCCCCGACGTCGCCGAGCGGCACGGTGACGCCTGTCTCGCCGTCGATCACCGTCTCGCGGGCGCCGCCGGCATCGGCGGCGAGCACCGGCCGCCCGGCCGCCTGGGCCTCGACGGCGGCGATCCCGAACTCCTCGACCCCGGGAAGGACGAGCGCCCGCGCCCGGCCGACGACGTCCTCGAGCTCGCGGTCGGAGACGCGCCCGAGGAACTCCGCACTGCCCGCGTACGCCTCGGCCAGCCGCTGCATGTCGGGACCGGTTCCGACGACCTTGATCCGGCAGTTGGCTCGCTTCGCGGCCTCGAGGGCGACATCGACGCGTTTGTGGCGTACCAATTCGGACACCGTGACGAAGTAGTCCTCGGGTTCGAGCAGGCCGAACCGCTCGACGTCGACGGGCGGGTGGATGACCGTGGCCTCGCGGCCCCAGTGGTCTGCGATCCGGCGGCGGGTGACCTCGGAGTTCGCGATGTAGCTCGTGACCCGGCGGCTGGCCGCGACGTCCCAACGGCGGATCCCGGCGAGCAATCCCCGGAGCATCGGGCGCAGCGGGGCGGGCGCCTCGCTCAGCGCCCGGGCGAGGTCCTCCCACACGTAGCGAAATGGTGAGTGGCAGTAGCAGACGTGGATTGCCGGGGCGGGTACGGAGACTCCGTGGGCGAACGCGCTGCTGCTCGAGAGGACGATGTCGTGGCCCTCGATCCGCAACCTTCCAGCCGCGGCCGGCAGCAGCGGCAGGAGGGAGCGGAACCCGCGTTGTCCGAACCCGAGGCGTTGCAGCCCCGAGGTCCGGACACCTCGCCTGGCGAATCGCTCGCCGGTCCCGTCGGGGTCGTAGAGCAGGGCGAAGAGCGGGGACTCCGGAAAGCAGTCGGCCATCGCGGCGAACGTTCGCTCGGCGCCGCGCATCACGAGCAGGTAGTCGTGCACCAGGGCGACGCTCGCTCCGCGGAGGATCGGCCCCGGCGAGGGGAAGGCAGCCCGGTCGCCCACGGGCGAGATCGACTGCACCGCCGACACGTTGCGCAGCGCCGTGGCCGGTTTCGAGGGCGTCACCGGACCGCCGGGACCGGGCCGTCGAGGTTGTCCGTCGCGCCCCCGGACCGCCCGCGGAGGCACGGGCACCGCGCCGGCGGATCGTGCCGCGTCTGACCCACGTGTACATATCGGAGTACATGCAGTGGTCGCAGCATCGGAGTCATCTGCCATGCACCTTTGCGCAATGCTCTCGATATCACAAGGTGATGTTCGTCCCCATCGCGGCCGCCGCCGGGGTGAGGGGTGGTGAGATACATCACCCTTGGCGAGCGCTGCATCTCACCTCGCGGGCGACGCCGTTGACGGATAGGATTACCATCAGGTGATTGCGACCCGCACATCCAGATCGATGGCTGCGGAGTCGACGCTCATAGCGCGTCGGAGGAAGTCGTCGTGACCGGCGTCGCCCACGCTGTTGCAGGACGCGTCAAGAACCGTCTGCTCCCCGAAGGGCTGGCCCTGCGCCGGCTGCCATGCGGGATCGGCGCGGGGGCACGGATGGAGATCGACTTCCGCCATCAGACGAAGCTGTTCCTCGGGCTCTACGAGATCGAGGTCAACCGCTACATCCGCGAGCTGTGCCCGCCGTCAGGCGGCTGCTTCGACGTCGGTGGTCAAGCCGGATACGACGCGCTGGTTCTCGCGGGTCTTACCACGGGGCCGGTTGTGTCAATCGACTGCGACCCGGACTCGACGGCGAGGATGCGCCGCGTGTTCGCGAGCAATCCGCGGTACGCCGACCGACTCAGCGTGATCGAGGCGACGATCGCGCGGAGCGCGGACGGCAGCGGTCATCGCCTCGCGCTCGACGACATCGCCTACTCGCCCGAGGGGTTCGTTCCTGACTTCATCAAGATCGACATCGACGGTGGCGAGGTCGACGCCCTCGCGGGCGCCGGACGTCTGCTGCGTGACCGGCGGCCGCATCTGATCGTCGAGACCCACTCGCCGCGACTCGAGAGCGACTGCGCCGGGATCCTGCGCGACGCCGGGTATGCGCCGACCGTGGTGAACCAGCGGTCGTGGTTCAAGGACCTTCGGCCCCCACCGCACAACCGCTGGCTCATCGCGCGTGGCGCGCCGCGGTCCTGAGTCGCTCCGGCGGCCGCGCTACAGGCACAGGCGGGCCCGGGCGGAGGTCCCGCTGGCCTCGACCCCGAGGCACGTGGCGAAGATCGGCCCGTCGGCCGGCCCGGTCGCCGAGGTGACCTGCCCTGGCGTGGCCGACTTCTTGAGGTAGGTGTCGGTGGTCATGGCGCCTCCGGAGAGGTGAACCTCTCCGGTGAACGCGACCGCGACCCACTGGTTGGGCGCGGCGGAGTGGAGAGCTACGCCGGCCGGTGGATTGCTCGAGGTCGAGCACGCGAGCCGCACGCCGCTGTTGCTGCGCTCGAGGCAGGTCTGGGCGGTGACGCCGACGGTTCCCCGAACCTGCTGCACGGAGGCCGACCACCATCCGGCGTTCTCGAGCTGCCAGCCGCAGATCGAGCCGTTCGCGGCGACGTCGAACAGGCTCCCGGTACCGAGCAGGGCCAGGAGGTACTGTCCCTGGCCGATCGTCGTGGCCTGTGTGTTCCCGCGGATCTGGAAGACCGCCTTGTCGCCGGGCGCCATGCCGCCGCCGTCGACTGACATCGTGATCTGGCAGTTGTCGAGCGAGTAGCAGGAGAAGACGGCGTCGCGCGGCAGGGAGGTCAGCCTGAAGGCCGGGCTCCAGGTGAACGCGAGCGGCTCCCAGATGCACCCGCCGACGATGCTGCTGCCCGGGCTCTGCTCGTAGAACAGGGCGTTGCCGACGGACTCGGCCCCGCAGTTGGCGAACAGCGTCCCCGAGAGGACGGTACTGATACGGCTGCTCTGTTCGCAGAAGATGCAGTACGGCTCGAAGCCGAATGCGACGTTGATAAGCACCGAAGCGTCGAGGAACCCTCCGGATGCGATCCCGATCGCCGCGAACTTCGCGCCGGTGAGGTCACCGGCGACGACCGTGAGGTTCCCGTAGGTCGGGGCGCCGGCCGCCATGTAGAGCCCGTAGTAGTTGTTCTTGATGCGGCAGTTGTAGAGGCTCTGGTGATCGCCGACGACGACGCACCCGGAGTGGAACCACGCGACGTAGCAGCGCTCGAGGACGACTCCGGCGACGAGGCGGATGCCGTCCATCGCGGCCGGGGACTGGCCGAGCTTGTCAACGAGACGCGGCCCGAGGACCGTGATGTCTCGGAAGACGTGCACCGTGTCGGTGCTCAGGGCGATCGCCGAGAAGTCGATCGCGGCCTTGCCGGCTCCGAGGTCTGACGGGAAGTGAAGCGTCGACGATCCCATGCCGTCGCCGACGAGGTCCACGGGGACGTCCGGCGGCAGCACGACCTGGCTGAGGCACCGGTAGGTGCCCGCCGGGATGTAGACAGATCCGCCGCCGATCGCGGCTGCGGCCGCTACCGCCTTCTTGATCGCCGGGGCATCGTCGCCCGCGTCACCCCCGAGGGCGCCGTAGTCGGTGACGTTGAACGAACCGCCGGGTACCGGCGTCGCCGCGGCATCGGCCGAGGATGCCATCACGGCGGTCAGGCCCGTCGAGGCGGCGCCGGCGGCCGTGAGCGCCAGGAGGTGCCTGCGGCTGAGGCTCCGCTCACGCGGGGCTGCGGTCTGTGGTCCGCGCTCGGTGGGACGATCCAGTGCGGCGGTCGTCGCAGCCTGCGCCGGGATCGGGGTTGGGGTGGAGAGGATCCTCCGGACGCGTGCGGATAGGACGAGGTTGCCGGGGCGGATCACGGGGGCTCCTATGAGTTGGTATGAGATGGACCGTATGCGGTGGCCCAAGTCACAGTTGCCGGCCGTCCGTCACTCGTCGACGGACTGCCGGCACCCGCGTCATGTTGTGCCATCTGTGTCACGTACTTCGTGTGTTGCGGACGCCAGCGGTGCCGCGCTGCTCGCGGTGACACTGTGTGTCTTGTCTCCGGCGCTCGCACAGAACAGATCGGACGCGACCTTAGAGGGGATGAGCGTAGGTAGACGTATGTTGGTGTGAATTCCCCGCAACCCTGCGAGAACCCGGCCGTCCGGGCGCCGCGAGCCTGACGGCGCAAGCGCCCCGGTGGGGGCGCGATCCCGCGAACCCCGGCGGCCCGCCGGGGCTCAGCCGACCTTGGGCTCGGCGGCCTTGCGCGCGGCCCGGGCGCGCGGCTTGGCCGCCGTCGCGTCGCCGGTGCCGTTGGTGATCGCCGCCTCCAGATCGTCGGCGGTGACGCTCGACTTGGCCCGGCTGCGCGCCGCGGCGGTCGGCTTCTTGGCGGCCGGCTTCCTGGCGGCAGCGGGCTTCTTGGCGGCGGCCGGCTTCGTGGCGGCAGCCGGCTTCCTGGCGGCCGCCGGCTTCCTGGCGGCCGCCGGCTTGCTGGCGGCGGCCGGCTGCTCGGCGCTCGGTTGCGTGGTCTTCGCGACGGCCGGCGTGCGGGCAGCCGGTGTGCGGGCGGCCGTCTTGCGGGCGGCGGGTGCGACCGTGGCGGCATCCGCCCCGCTCGCGCCGGCGTCGACTTCGGCGGCGGGCTTCGTCCTGCGCGGCCGGGCAGCCGGCTTGGGCTTCGCTGCCGGGGCCGGCTTCTGGGTTGACGCGGCGGGCGCCGTCGAAGCGGGCGCGGGAGCGAGCGCGGGGACCAGCAGCTTGGGCTTGGCCTCGGGGTCGGATCCCGGACGGGGCCGGGGCGCGGCGGCCGTCGGGGAATGCGGGGACTCGTGTTCCGGCGGATCGGCCGGCGGCCGGGCGGGGCCGGCGCCGCCATCGGGCGTGGCGGGGGCCTCGCCCGTCACACGACGAGCCTGGTCGGCCCGGCGGGCAGCGCCCCTGGATGGCCGACTCCGCGCCTGGCCGGGCGGCTGCTCGACGTGAGCGTGGCCGTTGCGAGCTTCGGGCTGACCGCGGGCGTCGCCGTTCTGCGTGGCGTCCCGGCCGGCGTCGGCGTGGGCCTGAGCGTTGATCCCTGCGACGTGACCGTCGGCCGCACTGGCCCCGCGCCGGCGGCGGCGCTTGCCCCGGGCGCGGCGCTTGGGGAAGTTGCGCAGGAGCTCGCGGGCGAGGGCCGGCGGCTTGCGGGCCATCCGGGTACGGGCGCCGCGGAGGACCTCCTCGGCCTCGGGCGTGTGGGCGAGGGCGGCGGCCAGGAGGGCGGCCGCGAGGCGGCGGTCCTGCTTGCGGATCGCCTGGACGAGACGGCGGGCGTTGCGGGCGTGGGCGGCGCCGGAGGAGTTGACGAGCAGGCCGAGCAGGCGCTTGGTCTCGGGCCAGCGTTGGGCGGCGTACTCCTCGTGGACGTCGCGGGTGTACTCGGCCATCCGCCAGATCCAGGCGTTGGCCTGGTCGCGGCGGCCGATCCGCTTGTCGACCATCGCCTGGAGCATGATCTTCGTGCCCTCGCGCCGCTCTTCGCGGGTCCAGTTGCCCATCATGTCGATCGCCGTGTCGAAGGCCTCGGCGTCTCGGATCGCGGCGATCTCGGCGAGCGCCTTGAGACGGAGCTGGGGGTTGGTGTTGCGCTGGACGGCGGTCGAGAGGAAGCGGCGGCGGAGCTCGCCGGTCCGGTCGAAGTGGAGCATCGCCCGGGCGCGGCGCCAGCCGTGGGGTTGGACGCGGGCTCCGGCGAGGGCGGCCCAGACGTGCTGCTCGCCGTAGTCGAGGTGCTCGACGGCGATCCGCCAGAGCTCGCGTTCGAAGACCTCTGCGCGGCGGTCGGGATCCGAGCAGACGGGGAGGACGCGACGCTCGACGCGAACCCGCCGGCCGCGGCCGCGGCGGACGGGACCGACGACGATCGCGCCGCCGCGGTAGACGTCGCGGTCGAGCAGGGAGTGGAGCGTGACGACGGGGTCGTCGTGCTTGGTCGCCGGGTGGACGAAGTCGACGACGAGGCCGGCCTCCTTGCCGGGGTGGCGGCGGGTGACGCGTCCGACGCGCTGCTGGTAGATCCGCTTGGAGGCGGTCGGCGCGAGGTGGATGCAGACGGTCGCGCGGGGGCTGTTCCAGCCTTCGGCGAGGAGCTGGGCGTTGATCAGGACGTCGATCTCGCCGCGCTCGTAGCGGGCGAGAATCGAGGCGAGCTCGCGCTTCTTGGTCTCGCCGGAGACCGCCTGGGCCTTGAGGCCCTCGGCGCGGAAGGCCTCGGCGAGGTTGTAGGCGTGGCGGACGCCGGCGGCGTAGACGACGCCGGGAACGCCGTTGAAGCGGACCTTGTAGAGGCTGGCGACCGCCGTGTTGAACGGGTGCTGGTCGAGCAGCTCGGCGAGCATCTCCTGATCGAACTCGGTGTCGACCTCGCCCCGGCGCAGCGGCACCTTGGCGATCGTGCGGACGCCCGGTCCCGGGGGGATGCGGACACATCGCAGCGGGGAGATCACGCCGCGGCGGGCGGCCTGGGCGAGGTCGAAGCGGGAGGTCTGGGTCGGGAAGAGGTCGGTGACGTGACGGGCGATCAGGGCGCCGGTCGCCGTCATGCCGACGAAGATCGGGCCGGTCCAGGCGCGGATCGCGGCGCTCGTCTTCTCGCCCAACGCGGTGTGGGCCTCGTCGCAGATCACGATCGTGTACGCGCTGGAGATGTTGCCGGCGTTGCGGACGAACCACTGGTAGGTCTCGACCGTGACCGGGCCGTCGCCGCGGTCCTGGTCGCCGAGCAGGGCCGGGCAGATCCGCTTGGCGTAGCCGCGGTCGCGGAGCTCGCCGTGGAACTGGTCGACGAGGTTGCGCCGGTGGGTGAGGATCAGGACGCCGCCGGTCCGGGAGGCCTCGACGAAGCCGAGCGCGGCGACCGTCTTGCCGGCGCCGGTCGCGTGCTCGAACCAGAACCGCTTGGCGGCGTTGGGATCCTCGGCCTGCTCGGGGAGCTGATCCTCGCCGTCGAGCTGGGCCGAGTCGTCCTCCTCGTCCCAGTCGTCGTCGGGCGGGGCCTCGAGCTCGGCGCGGTCGAGCTCGGCCTCCAGCTCGGCGGTGACGTCGTCGTCGTCCTCATCGTCATCGTCGTCGTCGGTCACCGAGGGCGCGAATTCGTCGTCGTCGTCCTCGTCGTCATCGTCGTCGTCGGGCTCGGGTCCGGGAACGTCGTCGTCGGTGACCGTGATCTCGTCCTCGATGCCGAGGATCGAGGCCTGGGCGAGCAGATCCGGGTCGATCGCCTGGGTGCCGTTGCCGTTCGTCGAGACCCGGGACTGGGCCTCGGCGAGGAGGGCGGTCAGCGTCCCGGAGAGGGCGTCGACCTGGTGGGCGGAGAGGACGGTCCCGTCGACGAGCTTGGGCTCGTCGTCGGAGAGGACGCGCTCGAGGCCGAGCAGGAGGGAGAACTCGCGCCGCCAGGCGGTCGACGGCTCCTTGAGGCCGTCGGCGATCTCGGCCAGGGCGACCTCGAGGGCGCGTCCGCGCGGAGAGTGGGGGGCGAGCGCGACGGCGGGGTCCTCGCCGTCGTGGAGAAAGCGCTCATGGGTGAACTCCTCCGCGCGAGAGATCTCTGCGGGACGCGGGGGGGCCGCAACGGCCAGTGACGTGGAATCTGCCAAGGGGAGGGCTCCGAACTGCCTGAGGCGGAATCGCACCCCGTCCGGGGCACAGGCGGGGAGACTTCGCGCGACTCGAGTACACCGACTTCGCTGAGAGCGGCGAGCCCGCTTGACGACGGACTCGCGTTACGCGGTTAGGATACCGCAAGCGGCGGCGTGTGAAACCCTCAGTTCGGCAGATGCGCCTCGCACGACTGATCGCCGCCGTCCTCGGAGCCTCGACGATCGCGGGTTGCGGAGCGGCGGTCCGCAGTCAGGCGCCGACGCCGGGGGAGGCCGCAGCGGCGCTCGCGGGGTCGCCGGCGCCGCTGTCGCGGCTGCACTCGCAAGCCGACCGGCTGATCCCGACGACCACGGGCGAGTTCCAAGCTCTGCTGGCATCGCTTCACGGGTACCCGGTGATCGTCAACCAGTGGGGATCGTGGTGCGAGCCGTGCCGGATGGAGTTCCCGATCCTCCAGCAGGCGGGGGTCAGACTCGGCCGCAGCGCGGCCCTGATCGGTCTGGACGTGTCCGACAGCCGCAGCCGGGCGGCGGCCTTCCTGCGGGAGTTCCCGGTCACCTACCCGAGCTACGTCGACCCCGACGCGCACGTGGCGTTCTCGCTGAAGGCGGGCGCCTACTACCCGACGACGCTGTTCTTCGACCGGGAGGGAAAGCTCGCCTTCACGCATGTGGGCCCGTACACATCGGTGGCCGACCTCGTGCGCGACGCGGCCGCGCACGTGGGCGCTCGGGCGACCGGGACTTGATGGTCTGTCTTCTGGCCGGCCCCGCCGGTCAGAGGTGGGTTACCCCAAGAGAGGCGTGTGGCCCTCGGGCAGGGCGGCGCGGAGCTTCTCGAGCGCGAGCCGGATGCGGCCCTTGATCGTGCCGAGCGGAATTCCGAGCTTCTGCGTGATCTCGGCGTGGGTGAGCCCGGCGAAGTAGGCGAGCTCGATGACCTCACGCTGCTCGGAGGGAAGCGTGTCGAGCAGGGCGTGGAGCTCCTGCTGCTCGGTGAGCTCGATGACCTCGTCCTCGGTGTTGTCGTCGGACGGGTTGAGCTCGAGGCCGTCATCGGTGCGCAGGACGATGTCGCGGTCGCGGCGGCGGAGGTCGATCGCGCGGTTGCGGACGATCGACTGAAGCCACCACTTGACCCGGCCGCGGCCGGGCTCGTAGCTGGCGCGGCTGCGCCAGAGGGCGATGAAGGCCTCCTGGGAGGCGTCGGCGGCAAGGCCGCGGTCCTCGAGAATCCGCATCGCCAGCCAGAAGACCTGGGTGCTGTGGCGGTCGTAGAGGACCTCGAAGGCGTGGGGGTCGTTGGCCTGGACGAGCGCCATCAGGCGCTCGTCGGTCATCAGCCGATCGGAATCCGATCGGCTGGCCGCGAGATCCGTTGGTTCTTGCGTCTGTCTCACTCTCCCGTAGCCATCCTAGTCCCAGAAGGCACAATGGTCGCGCGCGGTCGTCGTCCCGCGCGCGGGACGCGCCGGAACGAGCCGTTTGGCGGGTATCCACGGCGGTTATGATCCGAACGACCGCTGCCTACGCATAGGACTGTTGTGATCGAACCCCTTACAGACGGACATGGACGGACGATCGGCGATCTGCGGATCTCGGTGATCGACCGATGCAACTTCCGCTGCCAGTACTGCATGCCGGCCGAAGGCCTGCCGTGGCTCGAGCGGGCGGACCTGCTGACGTTCGAGGAGATCGAACGGATCGTGCAGATCATGGCGCCGATGGGCGTCGACGAGGTCCGCCTGACGGGGGGCGAGCCGACGGTCCGCAAGGACCTGGCGAAGCTCGTGGGGATGCTCAAGGGCGTCGAGGAGCTCGAGGAGATCTCGCTGACGACGAACGGCTACCTGCTCGAGCGCCACGCCGAGGCGCTGGTCAAGGCTGGGGTCGACCGGTTCAACGTGTCGATCGACTCGCTCCAGCGGGACCGCTTCTTCCAGCAGACGCGGCGGGACTCGCTCCCGCAGGTGCTGCGGGGGCTGGAGGCGCTGGCGAAGTTCCCGGAGGCCCACCCGATCAAGGTCAACGCGGTGGCGATCAGGGACTTCACAGAGCTTGAGGTCCTGCCGTTCGCGCGGTTCGCGCGGGAGCAGCCGTACGAGGTCCGCTTCATCGAGTTCATGCCGCTCGACGGGGACCGCAACTGGAAGGCCGACGCCGTCCTGACGGGCGCGGAGATCCGCGACCTGATCCACGCGGTCTACCCGCTCGAGCGCGAGCCGCGGGAGCCCTCGGCGACGGCGCGGACGTACCGCTTCGCCGACGGTAAGGGCCGGGTCGGGTTCATCAACCCGGTGTCCGAGCCGTTCTGCGGCGACTGCAACCGGATCCGCCTGACGGCGGACGGGAAGCTCCGGACGTGCCTGTTCTCGCTCAACGAGACCGACCTGCGGGGTCCGATGCGCGACGGCGAGAGCGACGAGGTGCTCGAGCAGATCATCCGGGACGCGGTCTGGCGCAAGGAGCTCAAGCACCACGTCGGCGAGCCGGGCTTCATCCAGCCGGCCAGGTCGATGTCGGCGATCGGCGGCTAGCGGCCTGCCGGCCGCGCTGCCCGGTCGGGCGGCAGGTCAGCGCGGCGGCCGGTCGGCCAGCAGGTCAGCGCAGCGCAGGCATGTGCGGCCGGGGCTCGCGGGAGGCATGCCGATGGTCTCAGTATGTTTTGCAGTTGTCTCCGCGAATCGGCTGATCGCGGTCGGCCATGCTGTGCAGATCGGGCCAAGACACGGGCGTTAATCAAATAGTTAGCGCCCGATGCCGGCCGGTCGGCTAGAGTCAGATCACCGGCCAGCCACGGGTCAGACGGATCTCCAGTGCAGCGCCGGCCACGATACAAGAGGCGGTCGGCGTCCAGAGGGTGCCGGCTGAGACGGACCGCGGTATGGAACTTCCTGATGACGAGCAGACGCTTTCTGCGATCTCGCAGCAGCTCGGCGGGATCTTCAGCGAGCGGTACGGGTGCGACCCGGGCGACGTCGACACCTATGCGGTCGATGACATCGTATTCGTGGTGATGCGCGACGGCGGCCTGACGGCGTTCGAGCGCACGATGATCGAGATCGGCAGGCAGCAGAGTGTCGTCGAACTGCGGCGGGACTTCCAGCGGATGATCGCCGGCCGCTACCACGAGGTCGTCGCCGACGTGACCGGCCATCGGGTGATCAGATCGCTGAGCCAGGCCCACGTCGGGCCGCAGCTGATGATCGAGATCTTCTTCGTCGTCGGCGCCCGGCTCGATCGCGAGCTCGCGCAGCCCGCCGGCCGGGCGGGCCTAGTCGGGCTCGACGACCTCGACCGCGCCGAAGCCCTGGAGGGGTCCGTCCATGAAGAAGATCTCGATCGTGAGGTCGGGCTCGATGTGGGCCTGGGAGAGGAAGGCGATCACCTTGCGGTCGGTCAGCTCCTCGATCGCCAGCTTGTAGCGGTCGCCGATCAGGACCTGGAAGCCGTGGCGCAGCGCGACGACTCGCTCGGCGCCGCCGTCGTCCATCATCGTCTGCTCGAGCGGCGTGAAGCCGCTGCCGCGCATCACGACGACGATCAGGTCGTCGAGCACGTAGGTCTTAGCCCGGGTCGGCCCGCGACCGTAGTGCTCGCGGAGGATCGCGACGATCCTCGTCGAGATGGCCGCCAGCAGCCGGCCGCCGCCGAGGCTCCGTGGTGTTTCTGAGTCCGACTCCACTCCCTGTACCCCCAAGTTCGCCTCGCCCGGTCGCTCGGCGACCGTCCGTTTCGGCGTGACGATGGTCGGGGCCTGGCTCCGTCGTCCGAGGGTTCGGACGGCTGCTCGAGGCCGCTGATTAGTTTACGTCGTTTTCGGCTGCCCAGCGGCCGTCGGGCCCAAACCGTGTATCTACACACCCTGGACCGAGCGTCTACACACCCTGGACCGAGCGGCTCGCGGACCCTTTGGGACCATACGCAAGACCGGCGGCGACAGATCAACGCAGATCGGGCGCAGACTGCGGGGACGACCGGCCACCGGCGACGACGAGCGGCCGCCCAACCGCCGGGGCCGCCGCCGGTCGGGCGCAGGCCGCGGGCGCAGAAGCAGACCGGCCCACCGGCGCCGCGGCGAAGGCCGCCCGGCTGCCACAGGGGGTGCCCACCGTCACGGTCAGGGAGGGTCGCGACAGCTCGCAGGACGGCGCGTTCCTGGTGCTAGTGTTGTGTCTGTGTCTCGTTCGATGCCTGGTTGAGCTGTGGTTGGCGGTGCCCGGGCGGCTTCAGCGGCCGAGCGCTGTCGATTCGAGTAGCACGCTGTCGAATCGAGTAGCACTCTTACGGTCATCACGAAGGAGGTAGTAGTGCCGCCGAGCGTCGGGATGGTGGAACTGAGCCCAGCCGACGCCGCGACCTGCCAGGAAGTGCGCACGTGGTGTGCGTGCAACAAGGTCCGGCGGGCGGCGCGAGCGGTGACGCGGCGCTACGAGGTTGGTCTCGCGCCGAGCCACGTCAAGGCGACACAGCTGCCGATCCTCGTCGGCTTGAGGACGGCCGGCCGGATCTCGATCACACCGCTGGCGGAGATCCTGGGCGTTGACAGGACCACGCTGACGCGCAACCTCGGCGTGCTCGAGCGCGACGGGCTTGTGAGGATGGCGGCGGACGGGGTCGACGGCCGGCGGACGGCCGAGCTGAGCGATCTGGGCGTGCGCGCGCTGGCGGGCGCCCTGCCGGCCTGGCGAGAGACACAGGCGGCGATCGAGCGGGACTTCGGCGCCTCCCGCCTGCAGACCCTGTTCGCCGAGCTGTCGGCTCTGACCGCTGCGATCGGGGACTGAACGGTGGGCTCAGGCCACGAGTCAACGCGGAGGCGCTGATCTGAACGCGCGTGGTGGGCCACGAGTCGACGCGGAGCCGCTGATCTGAACGCGCGTGTGGGCCGGGCGGGACGGAGTACCACGAAGGACATGCAAGACCCGATCGACACCCTGATCTAGTGGTCTGTCTCGGCGCCAGTGCTGCGGGCGTGGCCGGAGCGGTCCGGACGCCGACGCAGACATCGCAGCGCATCGTCGCGGGAGTGCTCGCCGTCGTCGCAGGGTCTGGTCTTCGCGGCATTCGCCGGCCGGCCGAGCGCCACGGCGCTGACCACCCTGACCGCGCTGGTGATGGCCCTCGTCGGGGTCGCCTGACCGCGAGGATCTGCAGGCGGTCGGCGATCGGCCGGACCCGCTCGTGCGACTCGGTCCACCGCTCGTCCGCGCTGCGGCCCCGGGCGTCCAGGTGATCGGCGAGGACCTCCCGTGGCCGGCGGCCGGCGACGCTCACGCGCGCCGGACCGGTCCGGCGGACCGGCTGACTAGATTTCCGCGGGTGCCCGAGGTTCGCGTCGACCCGCTCTCCGGCCGGCGGACGATCATCGCGACCGACCGGGCGGACCGCCCCGGCGCGGACCTGCGGCCGCCGCCGGCCGACCCGATCGACCCTGCGACCGACCCGTTCGCCGCGGGCAACGAGGACCGCACGCCGGCCGAGCTCTACGCGGTCCGACCGGACGGCGGACCCGCCGACGGACCCGGTTGGCTGGTCCGCGTCGTCCCCAATCGGTTTCCGGCGCTCGATCCGGCGAGCCCGGCCCCGCAGACCGACGCCACCCCCGACCTGTTCAGGGCGTTCGCGGCCGGCGGGTCGCACGAGGTGATCGTCAACGCGGCCGACTGCGTCTCGTCCCTCGCCGAGCTCGACGCCGAGCAGGTCGCTGTGGCGCTCGACGTCTGGCGCCGGCGGATGGTCCACCACCACCGGGCGGCGTGCGTCCACCTGATCGTCAACGAGCGCCACGAGGCCGGGGCGTCCCTCGCGCACACCCACGCCCAACTCTTCGCCCTCGACTTCGTCCCCGCCCAGATCGCGCGCGAGCGGGAGCGGGCCGGGGCGTACGCGACCCGGACGATGGGCCAGAGCCTGGTCGCCGACCTCCTCCAGGAGGAGGTCCGCCGGCGGGAGCGGATCGTCGCGATCGACGACGAGGCCGTCCTGATCGCCCCATACGCGTCCCAGCTTCCCTACCAGATGATGCTGATCCCCCGGCGGCCGCGTGCGCGTTTCGAGGCGGAGGGACCGACCGGCGCCAGGCTCCTCCACGACGGACTCCAGCGCCTGGCCCGCCGATTCGGCGGGAGTCCCCCGCTCAACCTCTGGGTTCGCACCGCCCCCCGCGGGTCAGACCATTTCTGCTGGCGGATCGACATCCTCCCCCGCCTCGGTCAGATCGGTGGGCTCGAGCTGGGTGCCGGTGTCGACCTCAACACGCTCGCGCCCGAACAGGCGGCCGCCGAGCTCCGCGAAGCCTGATGCGCGCCCTCGTCCAGCGGGTGGCGTGGGCGACGGTCGTCGTCGACGGACGCGAGGTCGGCTCGATCGGGGACGGGCTCTGCGTGTTCCTGGGCATCACAGCCGACGACGACATTGCGCGGACGGACCGCCTCGCCGAGAAGGTCCGCCAGCTGCGCGTCTTCGAGGACGAGACCGGCCGGATGAACGCCCCGCTCGGCGACCGGAAGGTGCTCTGCGTCAGCCAGTTCACGCTCTACGCGGACACCCGACGGGGCAACCGGCCGAGCTTTGTGCAGGCCGCGCCCGCCGACCTCGCAAGGCCGCTCTACGAACGGTTCTGTGACGTCCTCGACGCTCGCCGCGGAGTCTTCGGCGCCCGGATGACCGTGACCCTGGTCAATGACGGGCCGGTCACGCTGATGCTCGAGGTCTGATCGCACGCCGGCCCGGCCGGGAGCCCGGCGCCCGGTCAAATAAGCTCCCCCGCGATGCCCCCCGCCCGCCACCTCGTCCCCCGCTACGCGGCCGAGCCGCCGCACGAGGGGATCCCCGACGGCCAGTGGCGCGACCGCCTCCAGGCGGAGTTCCTCGCCGCCGCCCAGGCGGTCGCCGACGACGCGGGCGAGCCCGGCGAGATCGTCTTCTATCCCGACCGGACGTGGCACGGGCGGACCTATGTCCCGGCGAGCGCGGCCACGGCCAGCGGGATGGAGGTCTACGGGTATGTCGTCTATGTCCCCGGCGACGACCCCGACGACGAGCCGACCGACTTCTCGGCCCACGCCGACTTCACCGAGCAGACGGCCGAGCAGAATCCCGATTGGGAGCTCGACCTCTCCGACGAGGTGATCGGCACGTGGCACGGCACGGGCGACGACGTCGCGTCGATGACCCTTGTCTGGGGCCGGTCACTGATCTCCGGCGGGACGCTGGCGACGGCCGAGCTCGGTGGCGTGAGCGTCGACGAATGCCCGGTCGAGGATCGCCGGTTCACGCTGCTGGCACCCGACGACTACGCCGGCGAGCTGCTCGAGGTCCATCTCTACTCCGACGACGGCGACCGGCTCGCCCGCGAGTCGCTCTACGAGTGATGGCCGCAGGGGATCCGATCGACGGCGGCGCCGGACCCGATCCGGTGGACGCGGCGATCCACGGACGGCGGACGCACAAGGTCTACGGCCGGGACCCGGTCCCCCGGGAGACGCTCGACGAGCTCTTCGAGCTTGCCCGGTGGGCGCCCAATCACCGCCTGACCGAGCCGTGGCGCTTCCGCGTGGTCGGCCCGACCGCCCTCGCGGCGCTCAAGGATGCCGGGAGCCCGTCGGACGCGGCCAAGCTCGACCGGGCGCCGACGCTGGTCGCGGCGAGCGTGCTCCAGACCGGACCCGTCGACCAGCGCCTGGAGGACGTCTGCGCGGCGTCGGCGGCGATCTACATCGTCCTGCTCGCCGCGCACGCCCGCGGCCTGGCCGGCTACTGGCGCACGCCGGCCGTGCTCGGCTCCAAGAACGGCCGGGTGGCGCTGGGGATCGGCGACGACGAGATCTCGCTCGGGCTGATCCACCTCGGCCCGGTCCGCCAGGAGGCCAAGCCGCCCGCCCGGCGGGATGCCTCCGAGGTCGTCAGCTACCTCGACTGAGCGCCGGCTGCGCCTCGGCGTCTGCGTCCGGGGACGGGCGGCGCGACTCAGGCGGACGGGCGAGCACCCGGCGGTCGTCGCAGGGTGCTGATCGCCGGCCATCGCGACATCTTCGGGCGTCCGCCGACTGGAGAGTCAGGGGCTCGGGCGCACAAGCCGGCAGAATGGGTCGCCTGCCCTCGTAGTCCAACGGATAAGACGGCCGCCTCCTAAGCGGCAAATCCAGGTTCGATTCCTGGCGGGGGCGCTAGACGCGCTTCGTGTCCCGCCGGTAGGCGAACGCCGCGCCGAGCGACAGCACGCCCGTCCAGACGGCGATCACGATCCAGGCCATCGCGTGCCAGGGGTGCCCGCCGGCCGGCAGGTGGGCGGCCTGGACGAGCCAGTAGGACGGCAGGACCTGGCCCAGGTCGTGGAGGAAGCCGTGTCCGGCGATCGGGAACCACGTCCCGCCGAGGAACGCGAACAGCGACGTCCCGCCGCCGATCGCCGGGCCCATCGAGTCGGTCGTCACGAGGTGGCCGAGAAAGATCCCGAGCGCGGCGAAGGGGAGCAGGGCGATCAGGATCAGGCCGGTCATCTCGAGCCAGTCGCCCGCGGACATCGACACGCCGAGCGAGACGCCCGCGATGTAGAGCAGCGCGATCGTGAGCAGGGCCGTCACGTAGGCGGTCAGGATCTTGGCCCGGAAGTAGGCACGGGTCGTCAGCGGCGTGATCCGCAGCTGCCGCGTCCAACCGGTCGTCCGCTCGTTGGCGATCCGCGCGCCGGTCGCGATCATCCCGGCCATCGTCCCGAACGCCGCGAGGCCGACCATGTAGTAGAGCGGGAAGGAGATCCCGGATCCGTTGAAGCTGCGGACGTTGCGGTTGGGCGCGGCGATCGCGTAGAAGAGGATCAGCGGGAAGCCGATCGAGAAGATCAGGAAGCGGGGGTTGCGGAACATCCGGACGAACTCGAAGCGGGTGTAGGCAAATGCGATCAAGCGACCGCCTCCCCGACTGGGATGTCCTCGTCGCCGGTCAACTCGAGGAAGGCCTGCTCGAGGTCGGCCCCGGCGATCTCGATGTGATGGGCTAGTGGATAGGCGGCCAGGAGGGCGCGAATCGCGACGTCGGAGTCGTCGCAGACCAGCGAGACGGTCTCACCGTGACGCGTGACCGCGGCGACGCCTGGAAGCTCTTGGAGTCGCTCGGGCGCGACGTCGGGCAGCGTCGCGCGGATCGTCCGCCGGCCGACCCGCGCCTTGATCTCGGTCGGGGCGCCGTCGGCGACGATCGACCCGTGAGCCATCAGCACGATCCGGTCGGCGTTGTCGTCGGCCTCCTCGAGGTAGTGCGTCGCGAAGATGATCGTCCTTCCCCGCGCGGCGAAGGCCCGCATCGCCGCCCAGAAGCCGTGGCGCCCCTCGACGTCCATCGCGACGGTCGGCTCGTCGAGGATCAGCAGCTGTGGATCGGCGACGAGCGCGACGGCGAGCCGGACGCGCTGGGTCTGGCCGCCCGAGAGCTTCTGCGTCCGGCGCTGGCCGAGGTCGGCGATCCCGACCAGCTCGAGGACGTCGCCGACGGCCATCGGCCGGGGATAGAGGGCCGCGACCATTCCGATCAGCTCGCGGACGGTGACGTCGCGGATCAGGGCGCCGGCCTGGAGCATCGCCGAGACCAGCCCGGCGTCGACGGCCTCCTGCGGCGTGCGCCCGAGGACCGAGACGCTGCCCGCGTCGGGGGTGCTCAGGCCCAGCATCATGTCGATCGTCGTCGACTTGCCGGCCCCGTTCGGCCCCAGCAGGGCGAGCGTCTGGCCGGGCGGAATCGTCACGTCGATGCTGCGCACAGCCCGCACGACGCCGCCGGACACCTTGAACGACTTGGTCAGACCGGCGATCCGGATGCCCTCGGCCGGTGTCGAGGAGATCGTCTCCACGCTGCCTGACTTGTCAGCGAGCACGCTCTCCACGCTACCCGAGCCGACGCCTCGGCGCCCTCACGTTCGGTCTCGCCGGGCTGGCTCGCCCGACTTCGAGTGTGATCGATCGGGGTGGCTCGGGTGAATCACCGCCCGGGCCTCGAGAGGTCAGGCAGCGCCCTCGGCGGGGGACCGGATGGTGACGAAGGAGACTCTCCGAAAAGTAGCTGACTGACTCAGGCAACCATTTCACGATGAACGTCACAACATCCACCTCCGCCGCCGCCCAGGACAAGCCCGGTCGATCACATCCCACACCCCCGGCGCCGACCCGCACCAGCTCTCGCTCCCGCCCGGCCCCGGCCCCCGCCCCGCCTCCGGCCCCGGCCCCGGCCCCGGCCAGCCGGATGCGTCTCGGCGCCGACCTCATCACGCGTCTGCGAGCGCCCGCCTGATCCGCTTGGCCGAGACCTGGCCGCGGACGCCGAGCCCCTGGGCGAAGCTGCTGACCCGCAGCTCCTGGATCATCCACGCGACGTCGTCGAGCGCCGGCGCACCCGCCGGCGCGCCCTTGGACCCCTCGACCCGCAGGCGAAGCTCGTGCTCGAGCTCTCCGATCACCCGCATCCGGTCGGCGTCCTGGGCGCGAGCGTCAGGCAGGCGCTCGAGCCGGCGGAGCGCCGCCTCGAGATAGCGGTGGATGTCGGCCAGCCGGGCGGCCCCGGTCACGGTGGCAAACCCGGCGTAGACGAGCGAGCCGAGCTGGGTGGCGACGTCCAGCCGGGCGGCCGACAGCGCGGGGTCGGCCGAGAGGGAGGCGAGCCGCCGGTGAACCGCGGCCCGGGCCTCGAGAATCGCGACCACCCGGCCGAGGACCTCGACAGCCGCATCGACCAGTCCGGCGGCGACCCGATCGCGCAGCACCCCGAAGTCCTGCTCGTTCCACGCCGGCCCGCCGGCCGCGTCGACCAGGCTGTCGATCGCCGCGGCGACGACGTCGTCGAGCACCGACCGGAGGCTCCCGTGGGGCGCGCCGGCCAGGGTCAGGGTCTGCGGGCCGCTCAAGCTCCGCTCGGCTGCCCGTGCCGGCGAGGGTACGGTCAGGGCGAGCAGCCGCCGGGTCCCGGCACGCATCGCCGCGACCTGGGCCTCGGGGCTCTCGAGCGCGAGCACGCCGACGGCGTCGCCCTCGTCGATCAGCGCCGGGTAGGCGCGCACGGCGTCGCCGCCGCCCGGCAGACCGACCACCCGCGGCAGCGTCCCGAACGTCGGGCTTCGCATCCCGTGGCGCTCGAGGCCGGCGGTCGCCTGCGCCAGGGCGGCTCGCAGACGGGGGCGCAGGCCGTCGCGGAGGCGGTCGAGGTCGGTGTCCTGGGCGAGCGGCTCGCCATGCTCGTCGAGCGCCCGGAACGTCATCCGCAGGTGGGCCGGCAGCCGGGAGGAGTCCCACGCCTCAGGCGGTACGCGGACGCCGCGCAGGCGCTCGACCTCACCGGCCAGTGACTCCAGGAGCGGCCCTTGCCGCGGCTCGAGGTTCGCGACGATCTCACCGGCGAGGGCCGGGACCGGCACGAGGGGCCGGCGCAGGTCCTTGGGCAGCGACCGGATCAGGGCGGTGACGAGCTCCTCGCGCAGCGCGGGGACCAGCCAGTCGAAGCCGTCGCCCCGCAGGCCGGCCAGCGCGGCCAGGGGGACGTCGACCGTCACGCCGTCGTTCTCGGCCCCCGGGTCGAAGCGGTAGGACAGCGGCAGGACGAGGTCGCCGGCCCGCCAGTGCTCGGGACGCGCCCGCGGGTCGAGCGCGTCGGCGTCATCCGGACCGACCAGCAGCTCGCGCGTGAAGTCGAGCCGGTGACGGGCCGGCCCCCGCTGGCGCGACCACCACCGGTTGAAGTGGGCGGCCGAGACGACGTCGGCCGGGATCCGGGCGTCGTAGAAGTCGAAGAGGGCCTGGTCCGGGACGAGGATGTCCCGCCGGCGGACCCGGTGCTCGAGCTCCTCCACCGAGGCGACGAGCTCGGCGTTGTGGGTGAGGAACTCGTGCCGGCCGTCCCAGTCGCCGTCGATCAGGGCCCGCCGGATGAACTGCTCGCGGGCGAGGACCGGGCCGATCGCGTGGTAGGCGACCTTGCGCCCGGCGACCACCGGCAGCCCGTACAGCGTGGCGCGCTCGGTCGCGACGACCGACCCCCGGCGCTTCTCCCAGTGGGGATCGTCGTAGGTCCGCTTGAGCAGGTGGCCGGCGAGCGGCTCGACCCAGGCCGGTTGGATCCCGGCAGCCGTGCGCCCCCACAGGCGGTTCGTCTCGACCAGCTCGGCCACCATCACCCAGGACGGCGGGCGGCGGGCGAGGACCGAGCCGGGAAAGATCGCGAAGCGGGCGCCGCGGGCGCCGTCGTAGTCGCGGCGGGCGACGTTGCGCATGCCGATCTGTGAGAGCAGGCCGCACAGCAGGGCGAGGTGCACCTGTTGGGGGTCGGCCGGCACCGTGTTCAGGGTGACGCCGGCCGTGCGGGCGGCCTGGCGAAGCTGGGTGACGAGGTCCTGCCACTCGCGGATCCGCAGGTAGTGGAGGAACTCGGCCCGGCAGAGCCTGCGGAACTGACTGCCCGAGAGTGCGCTGCGCTGGTCGCGAAGATGGTTCCAGAGGTTCAGATAGCTTGCGAAGTCGGAGCCCGGATCGGCGCGCAGGGCGTGCTGCGCGTCAGCCGCGTCCCGGTGCTCGGCCGGCCGCTCGCGCACCTCCTGGATCGAGAGGGCCGCAGCGATCACGATGACCTCATCGGCACACGCCAGCCGATCCGCCTCGATCACCATCCGTCCGAGCCGCGGGTCGACCGGAAGCCGGGCGAGCCGCCGACCGAGCGGGGTGATCCGCTTGGCGGGGTCCTTGGCGTTCGGCTCGAAGGCGCCGAGCTCCTCGAGCAGGTTGATCCCGTCGCGGACCTGGCGGGCGTCGGGCGGGTCGATGAAGCCGAAGTCGTCGACCTCGCCGAGGCCGAGCGACGCCATCTGGAGGAGGACCGACGCGAGGCTCGTGCGGAGGATCTCGGGCTCGGTGAAGTCCGGCCGTCCGGCGAAGTCCTGCTCGGAGTACAGGCGGATGCAGATCCCGTCAGACGTCCGCCCGCAGCGTCCCTTGCGCTGATCGGCCGACGCCTTGGAGATCGCCTCGATCGGCAGGCGCTGGACCTTCAGGCGACCGCTGAAGCGGCTGATCCGGGCGGTCCCCGGGTCGACCACCGAGCCGATCCCCGGAACGGTCAGCGAAGTCTCGGCGACGTTCGTCGCGAGCACGACCCGCCGACCCCGATGGGGTGCGAAGACCCGGCGCTGCTCGGCGTGCGAGAGCCTGGCGTACAGCGGCAGGACCTCGACCGCATGGCCGAGTCGTCCGGTCAGTGCTTCGGACGTGTCGGTGATCTCGCGCTCACCGCTCAGAAATACGAGCACGTCGCCCGGGCCGTCGCGAAGGAGCTCGTCGACGGCATCGCCGATCGCCTCGATCGGGTCACTCGGCCCGGTCTCCTTCTCGCCCGCCGCGGCGGCCTCGGCCAACGGCCGGTAGCGGACCTCGACGGGATACGTCCGGCCGGAGACCTCGACTACCGGGGCACCGCCGAAGTGCCGGCTGAAGCGCCCGGCGTCGATCGTCGCCGAGGCGATGATCAGCTTGAGGTCGGGCCGGCGGGGGAACAGCCGGCCGAGGTAGCCGAGCAGGAAATCGATGTTCAGGCTCCGCTCGTGGGCCTCGTCGACGATGATCGTGTCGTAGCGCAGGAGCAGCCGGTCGCGCTGGATCTCGGCGAGCAGGAGGCCGTCGGTGACCACGCGGACGAGGGTCTCGTCGGTCGAACGGTCGCTGAAGCGCACGGCGTAGCCGATCGCCCCGCCGAGCTCGAGGCCGAGCTCCTGCGCGATCCGCTCGGCCGCCGCCCGAGCCGCGAGCCGGCGCGGCTGGGTGTGGGCGATCGCCCCGCGGACGCCACGGCCGAGCTCGAGGCAGAGCTTCGGCAGCTGGGTCGTCTTGCCCGAACCCGTCTCCCCCGCGACGATCACGACCTGGTTGTCTGAGATCGCGGCGAGCAGATCGTCGCGGCGGGCGGTGACCGGCAGGGCCGGTGGGTAGGTGATGACCGGAACGGCGGCCCTGCGGCGGGCGACGCGGGCCTCCGCGGCCAGCAGTTCGGCGGCGAAGCGCGCGCTGACCGGCGGCTCGCCCGCCGAGGGCCGGCTGCCGGGGTGCTCGGCCGGGCCGGGCTCGGATCGACCGCGGGAGTCCCGGTCGAGGGCTCGCCGGAGAGCGTTCTCGTCGCGGAGGGTCAGCTCCGCGAGGCGGGCCCGCAGGAGCCCTCCTAGGCTCCGCCGCTCGCCTTGCCGAGCCCGCCGTCGCCCGAGCAGGTCACGGCCTCGCCGCCCTGCCGCGTCCAGACGCCGTCGGCGCACTCGACCGCCGGGCCGTCGCCCTTGGCGTAGCTCGGCCCGCAGACGTGCGTGTTGCAGAACGTCGCCGGCGGGCTCGCCGGGTCGGGCGGCTGGATGTCGTTCTCGTCGGCGGCGCCCGTCGTCGGCGTCGTGGCCGGGACCGAGAACGCCGTCGTCGTGGTCGCCGTCTCGGTCCCCGTGGTCGGCGGCGGCGCGACGATCGGCGGCACCGTGTCGACCGGGCCCGTGCTCACGGTCGTCGGCGCCGTCGTCGGCGGCAGCTTCAGGGTCTGCGTCGTCGGTGTGAGGTTCTGCGTGCGCACGACCGTCTCGATCTGCGTCTGCGTGGCGGTCGAGTTGCTCGTGCTGCCGACCGCGACGCCGAAGATCGCGCCGAGCGTGCCTCCGAGAAGGACACCGATCAGGCCGATTGAGAGCTGCGGGCGGGCGGCGTCCACGCCGAGAGGCTACGGCGCCGGACCGAGGATTTCCAGCCGGCAGTTGCGCGGGGTAGTCTGGGTGCGATGATCGGACGCGCCGACCCGACCAGAGATCGCGCGTATCCGAACCGTCGTCGCCGGCCCGGTCGCCTGCGTGCGGTCGGTCTCGCCGGCCTGATCGCCGGGGCTCCGACAGCCGTCGTGGTCGTCGCGCCGACCGCGGCCGGTGCGTCGCAATGGAGCGCGACGCGGACGGCGACCAGCGCAGGGAACTCGTTCGAGCCGGTCGCGACCGTCGGCGGCGGCAACCGGCTTGCGATCGGCTGGGTCCGCCAGCTCGGCGGGCAGAACCGCACCGAGATCCGCGAGGGCACGCCGGCCGGGGGACTGCGGAGCGCGGCCCTCGTGCTCGACTCGTCCGCCCACCTCGTCGACAGCCCGGCCCTGGCGTTCCTCGACCACCGCGGAACGCTGGCCGTCGCGTGGCGGCGCTACCTCGACGGAAACCACCGGATCCGTGGGTCGATCGTCTCACCGAGCCTCACGGCGGGGCCGACTGCCGGCCTCAGCGGCGGCGGAGAGAGCGCCTACTCGCCGACCTTCATCCACAGCCCGGCGTCGTTCGAGACGGTCGCGCTCGGCTGGAGCCGGCGGACGATCAGTCAGCTCGCCAACGTCACGACCGCCGGCTTCGCCAGCCCGGCGATCCTTCCGGGCGCGCCGATCTTCGGCCGGGTCGCGGCGTACGACGGGGCGGGAACGCAGGTCGCCGTGTCGACCAACGGCGCGGAGATCCTCGACTCCGAACGGCCGGCCGGAGCCGCGGCCTTCGCGCCGGCGAAGCCGATCGCCGCGGCGCCGAACGCCGAGCAGCTCACGAGCGCGAGCACGCCAAGCGGCTCGGTCGTCGCCGTCTGGTCGCAGGACGGCACCCTGATGGCGTCGGTGCGCCCCGCGGGCGGGGTCTTCCCGGCACCCGTCGCGATCGCACCGGCCGGCGAGGATCCCCGGGACATCACGGTCACGGCGAACTCGGCGAACGAGATCCTCGTCGCCTACCTCCCGTCGGTCGGCGGAGCCCCGACCGGGGCACTCCGCATCCTGCGCCTCGGGCCTGGGGGAGCGCCGGTCGGCGCTCCGATCACGCTCGCGTCGGCGTCGGTCCGGTCGGCGCCGACGCTCGCGACCGACACCAGCGCCGCGTTCGTCGGCTGGTCCTCAGGCGGCGTCGTCCACGTCGTGCGGATCTCCCCGGGCGGGATCGTCGGAACCGTCCGGTCGCTGGCCGGCCGGATCGTCGGCGGGGCGCCGACCCTCGCGGGAATGCCGTCGTTCGGGGCGGTCGCGACGTGGGCCTCGAACGGGCGGATCGTCTACAGCGTCTACCGCTGAGCCTCCCGGGGGGCAGCTGTGCGGATCGGGCGCGGGGGCCGGGGCGCGGGGGTGTGGGATGTGATCGACCGGGCCGACCGGGCTCCTCCCGGGCGGCGGAGGTGGATGCGAGACCTTCGTCGCGAAAGTAGCTGACTGAGTCACTCAACTACTTTCCTTGGAGAGTCCACACCTCCACGACCCGGACCTCCGCCGAGGGCTCGCCCGCCTCTGACCTCCCGCGAGCCCGGCCCGAATGATCCTCGACGGCACGCTCGCCAAGCCCCCCCCCGCCGCGTGAGCACCCCGCCGCCGCGAAACATCACCCCGAACGGGGCCCTGACCCGAAGACCAGCGAAATCGCCGGCGTCCAAGACGCCCGGGTCGCCTCCGCTGGCGCGCCCGGTCGGGACGGACGTCGTCGATCGTCGTCAGCCAGCGCACCCGGTCGGGACGGACGTCGTCGATCGTCGTCAGCTAGCGCACCCGGTCGGGATAGACGTCGTCGATCGTCGTCAGCGCGACGTACGGCGCACCGGCCGCCGCCGCGATCGCCTCGCCGCCGCCGGCGAGGCGGTCGAGCACGCTGATCACGCCGCAGATCTCGTGGCCCGCGTCGCGGAGCGCCTCGATCGCAACGAGCGTCGAGCCGCCGGTCGTGACGACGTCCTCGACGACCAGGCAGCGATCCCCGGGACCGAGCGGCGGGCCTTCGATCCGCCGCTGGAGTCCGTGGGACTTGGACTCCTTGCGAATGAAGAACGCATTGCAGGTGGCGCCGGCCGCGAGCCCGGCACAGGCGACCGGATCCGCGCCCATCGTCAGGCCGCCGAGGGCGGTGGCCTCCCACTTCGACGCGTAGGCTGCGACGAGCTCGCCGAGCGCGGCAAAGCCGGCCGGCCGGAGGATCGCCCGCTTGGCGTCGACGTAGTAGGACGCGGTCCGGCCGCTCGTGAGGACGACCTCGCCGATCACCAGGGCGTGCTCGCGCAGCTCGCTGACGAGCCGGTCGCGGGCCGTCCCTGCGGGCTCGGATGTGGGGCTGGTCTCGAGCATCCGGCGGAGATCGTATTGCCCGAGGCCTAAAGGCCGGGTGCGGCGATGCCGACAAGAGAACAGATGCTCTCGAGACTCCTGAGGACACTCGCGATCCTGGCCAGCCTCGTGCTGCTGGCCAGCTTTGCGTTGTTCGCGATCGATCAGGCCGGCGGCGCGTCCGACCAGGCGCAGGCCGAGGTCGGCGCGAGCGGCGCACAGGTGCTCGGACCGCCGATCAAGGGCCCGGCCGCCCAGACCGGCGTTCGGGGGACGATCGACTCGGCGGCACGCGACCTCGTCAGCCCGTTCCACGCGTGGGCGCCCGGCGGCGCCGATTCGTGGGGCTCGCGGATCTTCGACCTCGGCGTCGGCCTCCTGATCTACGCCGTCGGCCTCGGAGCCCTGGCTCGGACGGCCGGCCTGGCCCGCCGGCCGCACGTCACCCGGCGCGGCGACCAGCCGCTCCCCCGCTTCTAGCACCCGCTCCCCCGCGTCCAGCGCCAGCGCCGCGCTTCCAGCAGCCGATCTCCGGCTTCCACCGGCCGGGCCCGCCCCCTCGGCTAGGGTCCGGCGTCGTTGCTGACCTTGTGGCTGCCGCCGCCGTCGCGGTAGTAGACGTCGACGGCATAGCCGTACTGCGCCCACGCGAAGACGGCCGCCGCGTCGGGCACGGGGATGCGCAGGCAGCCGTGCGACGCGGCGTAGGTCGGCACCTCCGCGTACCCGTGGATCGCATACCCACGGATGAAGTAGTTCGCGTCGACCATGCCCTTCTCGTTGATCCCGGGAGTCTTCAGGTAGACGTGGAACGTCCCGATCACGGTCGGCGTCGACGGCTTGCCCGAGCTCATCTCATACAGCCGGCGGACCTTCCCGTCGGCCAGCACCTCGGCCAGCACCTGGTGGGTCAGGTCTCCCTCGAAGTGAGTGCCCTGGCCGGGGAAGCGGACCTTGAACGTCCCGGCCCCCGTCGCGAGCAGCTCGAAGACCTTCCGGTTGGCCTCGGCGGAGCGGACCTGGTCGGTCATCTTGCGGAAGGCGACGACCGCCCGCTGGGTCGCGTCGTCGAAGACCCGGGAGCTCGGCACCGCATAGTGAAGCCCGGCGAGCTCCTCCTGGAGCAGCTGGACCGCGGCGCCCCGCTGGCCGGGGACGAGCGACGCGGCGACGACCGGCAGGCTGCGCGGCGTCGCGTCCTCCCCGGCCTGGAGACCCGTCGCCGGGTGGGACACGTGGACGGTGACTGACGCCCTCCGCCCGCCGACGCCGATCAGCCCGACGAAGTGCCCGATCCCGTTGCCGGCGCTGGTCACCGGGAGGTTCCGCGTGGCGAGCTTGAGATCACCTCGGTACGTGCGCACGAAGACGGTCTGTCCACCGACGAACGGGGTGACCGTGCCGACGACGCGGAGCTGCCCGCCGGTGATCACCGCGCCGACCGGGACCCGGGCCTTGTTCTCCAACCTGTAATGAATCGTGATCGGCGAGAGCACCCCGGACGGGGTCGTCGTGCCGGTGCTCGTCAGGCCGGTCGACCCCGTCGCCCCGCTGGCGGGGTCCTGCGCCGCGGCCGGGCCGGCGCAGATCAAGCCGGCGAGCGCCGTCAGCAGCAGCGAAACCAGGCGGGCGTTGGGTCTCATCGGCCGAGCCTATTGGGCCGGGAGGACACGCGCAACGGTGCCGAGCGTCGCCGCGATCCCCAGGCCGACGGCGATCAGGAGCACGGCGATCTGGTCGTGCCAGTGCTCGCTGACACCGAACGCGACGCAGTTGTTGATGGCGTGGACGGCGATGCACGGATAGAGCGACCCCGACCACCACCTCAGCAGGCACAGGAGGAAGCCGAAGAACGCCAGCGGGACGAGGTCGCCGACCGGTGCCGAGCCGACGTGGATCGCCCCGAACACGATGCCGGTCACCACGGCCGCCGTCCACGGCCCCCGCCAGTTGGTGACCGCCGGGAAGAAGAAGCCGCGGAAGAAGAACTCCTCGCAGATCGGCGCGACGACACAGGTCAGGGCGACGACCGCGACGAGGCCGATCGCGCTGTCATTGGCCCCCAGCTGCTGGACGACCTGCTCCTTGTCGTTGAGACCGAGGATCGCCTCCCAGACGGCTGCGAAGACGAGGAACGCCACGTAGGCGCCGACCATCAGGACCAGCGCCCGGCCGACCTGCGTCGCCCGCAGACCGAAGTCGCCCGGGCGCGGACGCGCCGCCCGGGCGGCGAAGTAGACCGCGCTCGAGACGAACAGGACGTCCTGGAGGAGCGTCGCCAGGAGCTCGACGACCGCCGGCGGGTGGGTGATGCTGGCCCCCGCCAGCGCGGCCAGCAGCCCGATGATCGCACCGCCGAAGATCGCCGCGCCGAAGCCGGCGAGCAGGGCGAGCGGCGCGAAGATCGGCGACCAGCCGTTGGCCGGCGACCGCGCCGGCGGCGGCGCCGGCGGCTCCGGCAGGCCGATCTCGGCGGGCAGGTCCATCAGCGGAGGTTAGGGCTCGGGAGCAGCTCGGCGAGGCTGTGGATCGTCCGGACATCCCCCGGGGGGGAGTGCTCCTGCGTGGAGAGCAGCCCGCCGTCGCCGGGCGCCCGAACCAGGAGGACCGGCTCGATCCCGGCGGCCCGCGCTCCGAGCACGTCCTCGGCGTAGCTGTCGCCGACGTGGACGGCCAGCTCGGCCGGCACGCCGGCGACGGCCAGGGCGGCGTGGAAGATCTCCGGGGCCGGCTTGGCGACGCCCTGCTCGGCCGAGCAGACCACGCCGTCCAGGAGCCCGGCGAGACCGGACCCGGCGAGCACGTCATGGAGCGAGATGTCCCAGTTGCTCAGCACGACGAGGCGGACCCCGCGGTCGCGCAGGCCGCCGAGCGCGGCGGCCGCGTCGGGGTAGGCGGCGAAGCCCAGCGCGTCGAGCAGCGTCCGCGTGAGAGCCGGCCGGTCGAGCGCGGCGACCCGGCCGCCGAGTGCGTCGGCGACGACCCGCGCGCAGTCGTCGCGCAGGACGGCGAGCGACGCGGCGTCCCGCGCGGCCTGACAGTGGCCGCGGTAGTACTCCATCTCCGCACGCAGCGCGGGGACCGCCTGCTCGAGGGTGATCGCGATCCCGTGGCGGAGCTCGAGCAGATCGACGAAGGGCTGCCAGGGCGGCTCGATGCCGATCAGCGTGCCGAGCGCGTCGAGCAGCACGGCCCGCGGCGGAGCGAGGTCCGGGGACATCAGGCGATCCAGTGCCAGGTCGCGAAGAGCTCGGTGAATCCGGCGAGGGAGACCGCGCTCGCGCCGAGCACCGGCAGGCGGAGCCTGGGATGGCGGGCGAGCCAGAGGGCGAGGGCGATCGGCAGGGGAAAGAGCACGACCAGGTAGCGCGGGAGGGACGTCAGCGGCTGGGGCGAGACCGGGTAGGAGAGCGCGAGGCAGGTCCCGGCGAGCGCGTACACGCCGTAGGCCAGCGGCAGCCTGCGCAGTGCGCCGGCGAGGAGCGGCAAGCTGCCGAGCAGGAAGCCGAACAGCATCACGTTGTGCCAGCCGGCGATCAGCGGATCCCCGCCGGCGAGCGGGTAGTAGACCGTCCGGGTCTGACCCGAGAGCAGCTGACGCGCCCCGTCGAAGGCCGCCCGCCCGCCGTCGAGCACGCCGCCGAGGGGACCGGTGAAATGGCGAAACCACTCCTGCTGGGAGGAGAACGGCTCGAGCGGGTCGAGCCCGGCGACGGCCAGGGCTCCGAGGTAGGCGAGCAGTCCGAGCGGCACGACCCCGATCCACAGCAGATCCCGACGCCCGGCCGGCGCCGCGCGCACCTCCGGCGAGGAGACGGCCCGCCCGGGGGGCCAGCGCGCCCAACGGCTCTCGGGCCTGCGCTGCTCGAGCGCAAGCAGGCCGAGACCGACGATCACCAGCAGCCCCGAGGACCGCGTCGCCGCGGCCAGCGCGCCGAGCAGGCCGGCCCGGGCCCAGCGTTCCTGGCGGGCGGAGAGGAAGGCGCCGAGCGTCAGTGCCAGATACAGGGATTCGCTGTACACCGCGCTGAAGAAGAAGGCCATCGGTCCGAGCGCGACGGCGAACACCGCGAGGTCCGCGACGTCCCGCTGTGCCCGGCCCAGCTCGAGCTCGGTCAGCCGCCAGAGCAGGCGCAGGGCGACGAGCATCGCGGCGAGCGAGACCAGGACGCCGCCAACCAGCAGCCCGGGCCCGAGCGCGCCGACCCCGGCGACGAGCAGGGGGTACAGCGGGAAGAAGGCCGGGCTCGGACCCGGCGTGTACCCGTGCTGGGCGATCGTCAGGTACCAGACCGAGTCCCAGCGGGCGAACGGCGCCGCGAGAGCGTCGCGCAGACCGCCGATGTGGTCGACGACTCCAGGCGGATCGAAGCCGCCGTGGGGCACCGCTCCGAGCACGGCGAACGCGCCGATCCCGACGACGACCACGATCGCCAGCAGCCCGCCGAGGGCGGGGGCCGCCCGGCGGAGCGCGATGTCCTCACGCAGGCGCGAGGCGAGCGGCTTGGCCAGGGGCCGGGTCGCCGGAAGGTCGGTGGCGTGCGACTCGATCAAGCGTGTCCGATCATCTCACGAGCCCGCCCTGCAGGCTGCGGGTCAGATGCCCGGGGTGTGCGAGACTTCGCGGTCTTCGCGTTCCGCCTCCCGTCTTCGCGTTGGCACAATGACCGCCCGTGACCGACAGCGCCGCCGCAGGCGCCACAGCAGCGACCCGGCCCGTCTGATCATGATCGGGTTCGCCGCGCTGTTCGGGACGCTCATCGTCGCGATCGGGATCGTGCTCGGCTACGTCGTCGCCGTCGCCGACAACGTCCCGCCGCTGGGTCGGCTCACGCAGATCAGCGACGGAGCGAACTCGACGGTCTACGCGGCCGACGGCGCGTCGCTCGGGACGATTCTCTCGGACACGATCCGCACGCCGATCCCCTCGGCGCAGATTCCGTCGGTCCTCAAGGAGGCGACCGTCGCGATCGAGGATCAGCGTTTCTACCAGCACCACGGGGTCGACTTCCAGGGGATCATCCGCGCGGCGATGACCGACCTGACGTCGGGCAAGACGCTCCAGGGCGGCTCGACGATCACGATGCAGCTGGTCCGCAACCTCTACGTCGGGGTCGACGAGCGGACGCTGAAGCGCAAGATCAAGGAGGCCGTCCTGGCCGAGCGCCTGGAGAAGGTGCACAACAAGGACTGGATCCTCACCGACTACCTCAACACCGTGCCCTACGGGGCCGAGGGCGGCCAGGACGCGCTCGGCGTGCAGGCGGCCGCGCGAATCTTCTTCAACAAGACCGCCGGGCAGCTGACCCTCCCCCAGGCGGCGCTGCTCGCCGGCCTGCCGCAGGCGCCGACGGAGTACAACCCGTTCAACGCTCCGGCGGCCGCCAAGGCCCGGCGCAACGAGGTGCTCGCGAAGATGGCCCAGCTCGGTTACATCACGCTGGCCCAGCAGGCCTACGCCGACGCCGCGCCGCTGGGCATCGCCCACGGCAACTACTACAACCACCGGACCGAGAACTTCTTCTTCAACTACGTCCAGCAGCAGCTGATCGCCAAGTACGGTGCGAACACCGTGCTCCAGGGCGGCCTGAAGGTCTACACGACGCTCAACCTCTCACTCCAGCATCAGGCCCAGAAGGCGATGGCCGGGGTCCTCAACGAGCCCGGCGACCCGTCGGCGGCGATCGTCACCGAGAACCCGCACAACGGGCAGGTCGAGGCGATGGCACAGTCATCGACCTACCAGCAGACGCAGTACAACCTCGCGACCGAGGGCCACCGACAGCCCGGCTCGACGTTCAAGGCGATCGACCTCGCCCAGGCCCTCAGCGACGGGATCAACCCGAACACGACCGACTACGACTCACACTTCCTGACGGCCGGCTGGCTGCCCGGCAACCCGACATACTCGGTGCAGACCTTCGGCGGCGAGGAAGCCGGCGAGATCAACCTCGTCCAGGCGACCGTGACCTCCGACAACACGGTGTACGCCCAGCTGGCGGCCGACCTCGGCGAGAAGAACATCACCAACATGGCCTACCGGCTCGGCGTGACGACGAAGCTCGACAGCTATCCCGCGGAGGCGCTCGGCGGGCTCACGAACGGGGTCACGCCGCTCGAGATGGCGAACGTCTACTCGACACTCGCCGACGGCGGCTACCGCAACACGCAGACGGTGATCACGAAGGTCGTCTTTCCGAACGGCACGGTCGATTCGAGCTGGAGCAACGACAACCGTGTACAGGCGGTGACCGACGGCGTCGCCGCGGAGGAGACGAACATCCTCGAGCAGAACGTGCTGCGCGGGACCGCGACGCACTCCGCGGTCAACTGCCCGTCGGCAGCCAAGACCGGTACGACGACGAAGCTGGTCGACGCGTGGCTCGACGGCTACACGCCCAACTACGCGACCGTCGTCTGGATGGGCTACCCGAGCGGCAACGTCCCGATGAACGACGTCCACGGCCAACCCCAGCAGGGCGGCGCCCTCCCGGCCGAGATCTGGCACAACTACATGCTGCCGATCGTGGGCACCCACTGCACGCCGTTCCCGGCACCGAAGCAGCCGCTCGTCTACAGGGCGTTCACCGGCAGCCTGAGCCACGTGACCAGCGGCGCGGGCGGCACCGGGAGCCCGCCCAACTTCACCAACGCGGTCCCACTCAGGCCGACCGGACCGCAGACGTCGCCGACGAACACAACCACGACGACGACTCCGGGACGGGGGACCCAGACGACGACACCGTCCGGCAACGGGACGGCCGGCGGCGCCCAGGGCAACAACGGCGCCCAGCAGGGGCAGGGGACGCCCGGCCCGCCGACCAACGTGCCGGGCGGCGCCGGCAACGGCGCGGGAACCGGCGTCGGGACGGGCGCCGGCGTCGGGACGGGCGCCGGCGGCGGGGTCGCCGCGCCGAGCCACTGAGCCGCGCCGAGGTCTCGGTCGGTCCGACCGGAGGCGTCGGGTCGCCGTCGCGCCCGGCCGGCCGTCTCGCGCTGCCGGGCGACCAGAGTGCGACAGCTCGGCGGTTGCTACCGTGGAGCTGACAGGTAGCCCGACCGGGCGGCCGTGAGCTGCGCACAGACGCGGGGTATGCGAGGATCCACACAGTGGCAAAGGAAGACAAGGTCGAGTTCGAGGGCGAGGTCATCGAGGCTCTCCCGAACGCGATGTTTCGCGTGAAGCTCGACAACGAACACGTCGTGCTCGGCCATGTGGCCGGCAAGATGCGCCGGTTTCGCATCAGGATCCTGCCGGGCGATCGCGTTCGCTGCGAGCTCTCGCCCTACGACCTCGATCGCGCCCGCATCGTCTACCGCCACCGCTGAGCCGGGGCGCCGTGGACCGGCCGCGGTCCGAGCGTGCCCTGATCGAGGCGATCGCCGGCCTGCTCGAGCAGCGCGGCCAGCGGACGGTCCGCTGGATCGGTGACGACGCGGCCGTCGTCCGGGCACGCCGCCTGGCCGTCGTCTCGGTCGACACGATGGTCGAGGGCGTCCACTTCCGACTCGCCCGCTCGACCCCTGCCGATGTCGGCCACCGGGTGCTCGCGGCTGCTCTTTCGGACCTCGCCGCGATGGGCGCCGCGCCCGGCGAGGCCTACTTCTCGCTGGGGGTCGGGCGGCCACTCGACGCCGGCGGCGCGCTCGAGTTGATGGCGGGGGCCGAGCGTCTGGCCGCGGAGACGGGCACGACGATCGCCGGCGGGGACGTCGTCGCCTCACCGACCCCGGTGATCTCGGTGACGGTCGTCGGCTGGGCCGACGACGAGACCGAGCTGGTCGGTCGGGACGGCGCGCTGGCCGGCGACCTCGTCGGTGTCACCGGCCGCCTGGGGGGATCGACCGCCGGGCTCGCCGTGCTCGACGGCCGCGCCGGCGGCGGCATCCACGCAGCGGCGCTGATCGACCGTCACATGCGACCGACTCCGCGACTGGCCGACGGCCGCCGGCTCGGACGCCTCGGAGCCCACGCGATGATCGACGTCTCCGACGGCCTGGCCGGCGATGCCGGCCTGATCGGTGCGGCCAGCGGCGTCCTGCTCGAGATCGATCTCGCCGCCGTGCCGCTCGACGACGGCGTGGAGCTCGTCGCCGCCGAGCTCGGCGTCGACCCGGCCGAGCTGGCGAGCGCCGGCGGCGAGGACTACGAGCTCTGCTTCTGCGTCGCCCCGACCGACCGGCCGGCAGTCGACCGGGCGCTGGACGACGTCCACTGGATCGGCCGGGTCACCGCCGGTCCGCCCCACGGCGCCCGCCTGCTCGGACCAGCCGGGCCGGTCGAGCTCTCGGGGTACGTCCACACCCTCGGCTGACGCGCCCAGGCCAGCCGGGCGTCACCCACGCACGGCCGAATCGCTGACGCCAAGCAGATCACGCGTCACCGCCGCAGGGCGGAGTCGGTCCCGCCGAGCGAGCCGGGCCCGGCGTAGGAGACCGGCCCGCGAACGGTGATCGGCGGCAGTTCCTCGTAGTGCTCGCGGGCCCGGCTCAGGGCGATCGCGAAGGCGGCGATCACGCAGCCGCCGCACAGGCTCCACACCACGAGCGGGCCGAGGCCGATGTGGGCTCCGGCGACCATCAGGAGACCGGTCCACGCGAACGCGTACGGGCCGAGGCCCAGCCGATCGGCGTCGAGCGCCATCACGGCGAGCAGCGGAACGAGCGAGGCGCCGACGAGCACGACGGACAGGACCTTCGGCGGCGGGCGCTCGAGCATCGTGGCGAACAGCCAGAGGTGCAACGGCACGAGCGTCAGCAGCGCCGCGTACGGGTTGAACACCCAGACCAGGCAGGCGATCGCACAGCACACGAGGATCAGCGCCACGCCAGCCCCCGGAGCGCTCGGCGATGCCCCGGGTGCAAGGCGGCGGGTCAGCGGGGCCCGCAGGAGCCAGGCGAGCGCGAACACGATCCCGACGCTGATCAGCGCGATCGTCCCGGACACGCCCGACGGAAGCTGGCGCGAGGTGACCGGCCCGGTCGGGGCCGCCGCCAGCAGGCCGCTGCGGCCGAGCACGACGGCGAACAGGGCGGCCAGGCCGAACGGCACCGACGCGATCGCCAGCCACGTGAACACCCCGCCGAGCGCCGCCCGCCGCCGGCGGGCACGGGCCAGGGCGTCGATCGCGGCGACCAGCGCCGGGAGGATCAGCAGGCCGACCAGGAGCCTGACGCCGGACGACTGGAGAACCAGGTGTCCGAGCAGCAGGTCGCGCGACGGCCGGCCGATGTTCGGACCGTTGTCGAGCGCGTCGACCGCCGCGAGCACACCGCGACCGAACTCCTGGAAGCGGGTCGTCGTCGGCGAGAGTGGATCGCCCGCGCTCGGCCCGACCTCGCCGCTCTGCTGGACCAGGACAGCCGGGATCCCCGCGGCGTCGAGCGGACCCTGCTCACCGACCGTCAGCGGGAACGCCAACCGCGCGACCTGGTCGCTCACGGCGATCCCGCCCGGACTGCGCCCGAACTGGCCCTGGAGCGCCGCCTGCACGGTCCTGCGCAGCCCGATCGGCGCGATCTGCGAGCCGTCCGACCACGGGACGACGTACGGCCGGCTCGACCGCGACCCCGCCAGATCGCCGAGCACGATCACCGCGTCGACCGGCCCCGAGATCTCCCCGGCCAGGTCGGCCGCCCCGGCCGCCCCGCCGCTTCCGCCGCTGGTCGAGACCAGCGTCAGCGCCCGGTTGGTCGTCGTCTCCGAGAAGACATGGGCCAGCTCGACCAGGGCGGCCGAGCCCGACAGCTCGGCGAGCGACCCCGGCCGCGCGCTGTCGCGGTGGGCGACGATCACGATGCTCGGACTCCGCGAGCCCTCCCGGGAGGCGACCACCGTCTCGAGCCTCCGGCGACCGCTGACCGTGTCGCCGACGAAGCTGTGCGTCTTCGTCGCGAAGCCGTCCGCCCGGAAGGTCCGCGCCATGTAGCTCGCGAACTCCCGGTCGCCCGCCGACCCCGGCCGCCGGTCGGGATACGCCTTGGCGAGCGCCTCGAGCCTGGTCATCGCCGCGGAACCCGAGAACGCCGTCGGCGGCAGCGTCGTCGAGAGGGCCGGCGGCCACGTCGCCAGGGAGAACGCGACGTAGACGATGGCGAGCGCGAGCGGCGCGAACGCCAGCCGGTAGAGGCGCAGATCGACCACGCGAGCAGCGTAGTGATCAGGCGATCGGCTCCGGGCCGCCCCGCCGCCGGCCTGCCCGACCCCCGCGCGAGATCTGCCCGCCCCGGCCCTCCGCCCCCCGCCGACCGGCCATCCCAATCACAGCGGGCCCCCGGGTGGCGGCGTGCCCGCCGGGATCTGCGACCGTTCACCCCAACCTCATGGTCGACCGTGCCACAAGGATCCTGCTCGTCGACGACGAGCAGTCGATCCTGACCCTGCTCTCCTACCCGCTGCGCAAGGACGGCCACGAGGTCGTCCGCGCGGTCGACGGCGCCGAGGCCCTCGAGCGGTTCGCCGAGACCGAGTTCGACCTCGTCGTGCTCGACGTGATGATGCCCCGCGTCGACGGCCTCGAAGCCTGCCGCCGGCTGCGCGCGATCAGCACCGTCCCGATCATCATGCTGACCGCCAAGGCCGAGGAGATCGACAAGGTCCTCGGCCTCGAGCTCGGCGCCGACGACTACATCACCAAGCCGTTCTCGATGCGCGAGTTCCGCAGCCGCGTCCGCGCGGCCCTCCGTCGAGCCACGCTGACCGCTCCGGCGCCGAGCCCCGGCGACGCCGAAGTCCTCACGCTCGAAGCCGGTCAGCTCGTCCTCGACTGGTCCAAGCGCTCGGTTCGCGTCCGCGGTCAGTCCGCCCAGACGACCTACGTCGAGTTCGAGCTGATCGGTGCGATGGCCCGCGAGCCGGGTCGCGTGTTCACTCGGGAGGCGCTGCTCGAGCGGATCTGGGGCGACTCGGACTACCGCGACCCACGCACGATCGACGTCCACATCCGCCACCTGCGCGAGAAGCTCGAGCTCGACCCCAAGGAGCCCGAGTACATCTTCACGGTCCGCGGCGTCGGCTACCGCTTCCGCGACGACACCGAGCACTGACGACGTGGGCACCGGCCCGTTCGACGTCCTCCCGCCGCCCGTCGCCCCGCACACCCTCCGCGGGCGCCTGAGGGGTTGGGTGCGGATCATCCCCGGCCTCACCCTGACCCGGTCGATCCGCAACCGCCTCGCCCTGCTCTTCTTCGCGATCACCGTCACCGCGATCGGCGGTGTCTATCTCTACGTGACCCCGTCGCTCGAGTCGAGCCTCCGCGGTCAGAAGGTCCGCAACCTCCAGGGGCTCGCGATCGCCGCCCGACCCGGCCTGACCGAGACGGTCGGCTCGACGATCAACAAGACCGGCGTCGCCGACGCCGTCCGGGACGCCGCCGATCGGACCGGCGCCCACCTCACGCTGCTCGGGATCAGCTCCGGCACCGCCGGCCTCACCGCGTATCCGATCGACGACTCCGGCGACCAGCGCCAGGCCCCCGGAACGACGCCCCTCGCGATGAGCGCCGCCCGCCGGGGCACGCCGATCAGCGGGACGCTCCCGGGTTCGAGCGGACGAATCGGCGTCGTCGCCGTGCCGATCGACTTCGACGGGCGCGTCGCCGAGGTCGCCCTGTTCAGCGTCCCGCTCGACGACGTCCTGGCCAATGTCGCCCTGATCCGCCGCCGGGTCCTGATCGCCGGGCTGGTGGCTCTCGTCTTCGCCCTGCTCGCCGGCACACTCGTCGCCCGGGCCCTCAGCATCAGGGTCAAGCGACTCGAGCAGGCCGCCCGCCGCGTGGCCTCGGGCGACTTCAGCGGGCGCTTCCGGGTCGACTCCAAGGACGAGCTCGGCCAGCTGGCTGCCGCGCTCGACGAGATGCAGCACCAGCTCCAGGAGCTCGAGACCGCCCGCAAGCGCTTCATCGCCGTCGCCTCACACGAGCTGCGCACGCCGATCTTCTCACTCGGCGGCTTCCTCGAGCTGATCCAGGACGAGGAGCTCGACGAGGAGACCAGACGCGCCTTCGTCGGCCAGGTTCGCGCCCAGGTCGACCGGCTCGGCAAGCTCGCGACCGGGCTGCTCGACCTCTCCCGCCTGGAGGCCGGCTCGGTCGAGATCGACCCGACGCCGACCGATCTCGGGATGCTCGCCCGGGCCGTCACCGGCGAGTTCATCCCCGCCCTGGCAGCCCACGGCTCGCAGCTCGAGCTCCGCGTCGGCCGGGAGCCCGTCCGCGCGACGTGCGATCCCGAGCGCGTCGCCCAGGTCCTGCGGATCCTGATCGACAACGCGATCACGCACACCCCTCCCGGGACGCCGATCGTCGTCAGCGCCGAGCGCCAGCCGCACGCCGAGGGGGCCTGGCTGGCCGTTCAAGACCACGGCCAGGGCATCCCTGACGGCTCGGCCGAGCGGATCTTCGACCCGTTCTTCACCTCCGACGGCGTCCAGGGCTCCGGCCTCGGCCTGGCGATCGCCCGCGAGCTCGCCGACCGGATGCGCGCCCAGCTCGACGTCGAGTCCGAGCCCGGAGCCACGACCTTCACGCTCGGGCTGCCTGTGTAGGCGCGTGTCGCCCGAGCCGCCCCGATCCCGACGAGCGGCGAGTCCGGCGACAGCCGACGCGTGCCCGAGTCGGCGATCTCCCCTGGGTCGTGGGGGTCAGGCCCCGTTCCGGGTGGTCTTCCGCGTGGCGATGCTCACGCGGGGGGCCGGCCCCGGCGAGCATGCCGTTTCGAGGACCATCGCTCCCCGGGCCCCGGAGGTCAGACGTGGCGGGCCCTGCACGGCGGTGGGTCGTGGAGCAGGGGACTCTCGGGTCGTGGAGCAGGGGACTCTCAAACGAAAGTAGTTGACTGACTCAGGCAACCATTTCGCGATGAACGTCTCGGCATCCTCCTTGGCCGCCCGGGACGAGCCCGGTCGGTCAGATCCCACACCTCCGCATCCGCCGCCGCTCCGCACCCACTCCGCACCCGCACCGCCCCGGCACCGGCACGGCACCGGCACGGCACCGGCACGGCACCGGCACCGGCACCGGCGTGCAGCCGGCCGAGCGAGAAGGGCGGAGCCCGAGTGAGTCGCTCAGCGACTTTCAGGGGTGTCGCCGGCCCCTCCCCGGCTCGCGCTGGACCCGTCGACCCAGCCGGCGTGGCGCGGTTCGCCCAGGGTCGCCGGCTGTTGTCAGAAATGACCCGCGGACGACGGGCACGGTGCGCTAGGGTCAAGTGAGGTGGATGAGCGCGCGCTAGCCTACGACGGGTTCGATCCCGCGGAAGAGGGATTGCGAGAAGCGTTGACGTCTACCGGAAACGGCTACTTCTGCGCGCGGGGAACGGCCGAATGGGAGGACGCCGACGACGTCCACTACCCCGGCACCTACGCCCACGGCCTCTACAACCGGGAGACGACGATCATGGGCGGCCGCCCAGTCCTCAACGAGGACCTCGTCAACCTGCCGAACTGGCTGGTCCTGAAGCTCAAGATCGGCGGCGAGGACGCGATTCGCCTGGGCAACGTCGAGCTGCTCGACTACCGGCACGAGTACGACATCGGGACCGCCACGGTCTCCCGCGAGCTCCGCTTCCGTGACCGGGCCGGCCGCGACACGTCGCTCAAGAGCCGGCGCTTCGTGAGCATGGCCCACTCCCACCAGGCCGCGATCGAGTGGACGATCACCCCGGAGAACTGGTCCGGCCCGGTGGAGGTCGTCTCGGCCCTCGACGGGCGCGTGACCAACGGCGGCGTCGCCCGCTACAACCAGCTCGAGGGGCGCCACCTCGACCCGGTCTCGCCGAGGACCTTCGGACCCGAGGTGATCGCCCTCCAGGTCGAGACGCGCCAGTCGAACATCTACATCGCCCAGGCCGCGCGAACCCGCGTCTTCAGCGGCACCGAGCAGCGCGACGTCCGGCGGTCGCTCTACCAGATGGAGGACTACACCCAGCAGGTGCTCGGTTTCGAGGTCGCCGAGGACGTCCCCGTGCGGATCGAGAAGCTCGTCTCCTTCTACACCTCCCGCGACCGCGCGATCAACGAGCCGTTGACGAACGCCGGCAAGTCGGTCGTTCGGTACCCGAACTTCGCGGAGGCCCGCGCCCGCCACATCCGAGCCTGGGACGAGCTGTGGCGCTCGAGCGACGTCCACCTGCCAGGCCACGACCGCATCCAGCAGCTCCTGCGCCTGCACATCTCCCACATCCTCCAGGTCTGCTCGCTCCACACGGCCAACCACGACGCCGGCGTCCCGGCCCGAGGCCTCAACGGGGAGGCCTACCGCGGGCATGTGTTCTGGGACGAGCTCTACGTCTTTCGCTACCTGACGTCCCGCCTGCCGGAGATCACCCGCGAGCTGCTGATGTACCGCTACCGGCGCCTCGGCGAGGCCCGCGCGGCCGCACGAGAGGCCGGCTACACAGGCGCGATGTTCCCCTGGCAGAGCGGCAGCGACGGGAGCGAGGAGACCCAGATCGTCCACCTCAACCCGCTCTCGGGCCAGTGGGACCCCGACCTCAGCCACCGGCAACGGCACGTCAACGCGGCGATCTTCTACAACGTCTGGCACTACCACGAGGCGACCGACGACCTCGACTTCCTACGCGATCACGGCGCCGAGATGATGCTGGAGATCGCCCGCTTCTGGGCGTCGATAGCCCACTACAACCCCGACCGCGACCGCTACGAGATTCACGGCGTGATGGGCCCCGACGAGTTTCACGAGCGCTACCCCGGCGCCGAGGAGCCCGGGCTTCGCAACAACGCCTACACCAACGTCATGGTCGCATGGATCTGCGAGCGCGCCGACGTCGTCCTCGGCCTGCTGAGCGAGCGCCGGCGGGACACGCTCCGAGCGAAGATCGGCCTCACCGACGACGAGATCGCCCGCTGGGAGGAGATGAGCCGCAAGATGTACGTGCCGTTCCACGGTGACGGCATCATCAGCCAGTTCGAGGGGTACGAGAACCTCCGCGAACTCGACTGGGACGCCTACCGCGAGACCCACGGCAACATCCAGCGGCTCGACCGGATCCTCCGCGCCGAGGGCGACCACCCCGACCGGTACATGCTCGCCAAGCAGGCCGACACGACGCTGCTGTTCTTCCTCTTCACACCTGAGGAGATCGAGGCCCTGCTGGCGCGGCTGGGCTATGCCTGGGACCGCGACAGCACCCGCCGGAACGTCGAGTACTACGACCAGCGGACGTCACACGGCTCGACGTTGAGCTACGTCGCCCACGCCGGCGTGCTCGCACCGATCGAGCCCGAGCACTCCTGGGAGCGCTTCCTGATCGCGCTGGAGAGCGACGTCGGCGACATCCAGGGCGGCACCACGAAGGAGGGGATCCACCTCGGCGTGATGGCCGGGACGATCGACCTGATCCAGCGGGCCTACACCGGTGCCCAGGTCCGCGACGGCGTGCTCTACTTCGCCCCGATGCTGACCGACAAGCTCGAAGGCCTGTCCTTCCCGATGCAGGTCCGCGGAACGCCGATCCGCGTGACGGTCGGCCAGGACGAGCTGACCGTGGTCATCACCGGCGGCTACAGCCGGCCGCTGCGGGTCGGGATCGGCGACGACGTGCGCGAGCTCGGCCCCGGCGAGCGTTGCACGTTCGCGCTCGGGGAACACCAGCCGGTCGGTCAGGAGAGCGACCCCGTGAGCGTTCGATGACACCGGCCGAGGGCTTTCGCGGAGGGATCTTCGACGTCGACGGCGTGCTCGTCGACTCGCCGCACGAGGCCGCCTGGCGCGACACGTTCGCCGAGCTGATGGGCAACGAGTGGGCCGACATCCGCGACCAGACGAGCTGGACGCCTGACGCCTTCACGCCCGCGGTCTACCAGCAGGTCCTCTCCGGCAAGCCGCGGATCGACGGCGCCCGGGCCGCGCTCGAGCACTTCGGCGTGCCGGATCCCGACGGCGCCCGCGTCGAGCTGTACGCCGAGCGCAAGCAGGACATGGTCGTCAAGCTGATAGACGCCGGGAAGTTCTCGGCCTACCCCGACGCCCTGCGCTTCCTGCTCGCCGTCAAGGACGCCGGAATCCGCGTGGCGGCGGCATCCTCGTCAAAGAACGCCGGGCTCTTCCTCCGGCAGATCCGCCTCGACAGCTTCGCCGAGCAGGAGGGCCTGCACTACCCGTGGATCACGCCCGGGCTCACGCTCCTCGGGGCGTTCGACGCCGACACGTCCGGCCGGCACTTCGAGCACGGCAAGCCGCATCCGGACATCTTCCTCGCGGCCGCGGCCGAGCTCGACGTCGACCCGCAGGCGGCGTTCGTCGTCGAGGACGCCGTCTCCGGCATCCAGGCCGCCAAGGCCGGGCGGTTCGCCGGGCTCGGCGTCGCACGACACGACGACGCGGCCGGCCTGACCCAGGCGCACGCCGACATCGTCGTCGCCACGCTCGACGAGATCGACGTCGCCGGGCTCACCGACGCACGTCTCGCCCGCCGGGCGAGGTGACCGCCGCCGGCGCTCCGCGCGAACGCGGCCTGCGCCACGCGCGGAGCCTGTCGGCGCTGCCGCGGGCCTGATCCCCCGGCGCTCGTCTGTATAGTCAGGCGTCGCTTGTCTTCGACCTCCCCCACATACGACCTCGTCCTGATGCTCGACCTCTCGGCGACCGACGACGTCCGCGCGAAGATCGTCGCCGACTCCCGCGCTGCGGTCGAGGCCGGCGGAACGCTGATCGGCTACCACGACTGGGGCCAGCGGGCGATGACCTACGAGATCGACCATCGCAAGTCCGCCGAGTACCACCTGATCCAGTTTCACGCCACTCCCGACCTGCTCGCGTCGCTCGGGCGCACCCTGCGGATCACCGACGGCGTCATCCGTCACAGGATCATCAAGCTCGCGCCCGGCACTCCCGACGCACCCCGCCCGCCGGCCTCCGAGCCGGCGTCGCCGCGGTCCGCCGCACCAGCACACGCCTAGCCGTCTCCGGGCCGGGCCCACCCGCCTGACCTCGCCCGGGCGCAGCCGTTTCCCGCAAAACGCGGGGCCGCTCGACATGTACCGGCCGAGCGCCGCTCTACAGTGGGTGATGACCCGACAGAGAGCGAATGCCCGCCCCGCGGGGGTGGAACCCGAAAGGAGCACCTTGGCCGCCAGCAACCTGAACGTCGTCGTGATCACCGGAAACCTGACCGCCGATCCCGAGCTGCGATCGCTCCCGAGCGGGACTTCGGTCTGCAAGCTCCGTGTCGCCGTCAACACCCGGCGTAAGAACGGGTCGACCGGCGACTGGGAGGACAAGCCCAACTTCTTCGACGTCACCGTGTGGGGCGCCCAGGGCGAGAACTGCGCCCGCTTCCTCAGCAAGGGCAGGCCCGTCGGCGTCCAGGGACGCCTCGAATGGCGGGAGTGGGAGAGCCAGGAGGGGCAGAAGCGCCAAGCAGTCGATATCATTGCCGATTCCGTCCAGTTCCTCGGCGGTCGCGACGACGCTGCCCAGGGCAACGGCTTCGGGACATCCGGGATGGGCGCCAGCGCCAGGAGCGACGTTCCAGTCGATGATCGGGACTTCCAGACGGCTCCGAGCAGTGTGGGCGCAGGCGTAGGCGACGACGATATTCCGTTCTAGAGACTGCGAAGGATCAGATGGCAAAGAGCCGTGGTGGACGGGCCAAGCCGGCCCGCAGGCGTGACAAGAAGGGCGGCACCGGCAGCGGCCGGCGCAAGCCCTGCAACCATTGTCGCGAGAAGATCGAGCAGGTCGACTACAAGGACGTCGTCGCCCTGCGGAAGTTCATCTCCGAGAAGGGCAAGATCCGCTCCCGCCGGATCACCGGCGCCTGCCGGCGCCATCAGAGCCAGATCGCCCGCGCGGTCAAGCGGGCCCGCGAGCTGGCCCTGCTCCCGTACGTGAACGAGGGCGCCCAGGAGACGCCCGAGCGCGGGGGTCGTCGCGATCGCGGCGACCGTGACCGGTAATGCCCCAGGCGATCCTGCTTGCCGACGTTGACACGCTGGGCCAGCGCGGCCAGGTCATCGACGTATCGAAGGGCTACCTGCGGAACTTCCTGATCCCCCGGAAGCTGGCTCAGCCGGCCACGGCCGGTTCGATCGCGGCCGCCGCTCAGCGGACGGCAGCTGCCGAGCGGGCTCAGCGGGCGGCGATCGCGCGGGCTGGCGAGGATGCCGCGCTGCTCTCGAAGACGGTCCTCACGATCACCCAGCAGGCCGGCGACGACGGCCGCCTGTTCGGCTCGGTCACCAACCAGGACATCGCCGACGCGGTCCGCGAGGCCCGGGGCCTGCGGATCGACAAGCGCAAGGTCCACCTCGAGGAACCGATCAAGAACGTCGGCACCCACATGGTCGTGGTCGAGGTCGCCGACGGCGTGACCGCGACGATCAAGACGATCGTCACCGCCAGCCGCTAGACGAGACGTCTAGAAGGCGGGCGCCGGAGTCGCCGGTCGGCCGGGACGCTTCAGGCCGGACGAGGTCCGCGTCGAACCGCGGTTCAGGCCTGTCTCGGCGGGACGACGGTCGGGTTGCGGATCTCGATCGGCTCGGCCTCGTCGAGTCGGGTCGCGAAGTAGTCGCCGGGCTCGATCCGGCCGAGCGCGACAAGCACGAGCCGGAGGATGCCCTGGTGGCCGACAAGCACCGGGCAGTCGTGGCCGGCGATCGCATCCGAGGTCGCGCTCCGCGCCCGGTCGAGCGCGTCGCCGAGCGCCTCCATGCCCGGCAGAGGCGAACCATACGGATCGGTCCGCCAGGCTTCGAAACGCTCGCCGAAGCGCGCCCGCGCGGCCGACCGATCGAGGCCTTCGATCGGTCCGTAGTCGACCTCGATCAGGCGCGGCTCGACCACGAACGCCGCGCCGGTCGCGCCGGCGATCGCCCTGCCCGTCTCCTGGGCGCGGATCAGCGGGCTTGAGTAGATCGCGTCGACTCCGGTCCCGGCGAGCCGCTCGCCTGCCAGGCGGGCCTGGTCGGATCCGGTCGCGGTCAGCGGGATGTCGGCCCGACCGGAATAGATCATCCGCGCCGAGCGGTCGGTCTGGCCGTGGCGGACGAGGTAGACGCGGGCGGCCGGGCTCACCCGCGAAAGACTACGAGGCCCGGCCGACCGGAGTCCGCCGGCGCCGCCGGGACCCCCAGCCGGGCGCCTGATCCGCGGCGTCATCCGGCCGGCGCGCGATCCTTCATTCATGCGGAGATTGCGGCAACGCCACCACGGCCCGGGAGGCCGCGACCTAGGATCGGGAGCTCGATGAGCACTCAGGCCCCGATCGGTCCGCGTACCCGCAACGGGAGCGCAGCCGCCGCCGCGACGGCCGGAGGACCGGGTCGGGCGGCGCAGGGCATGACGCCGCCGCACAACATCGAGGCCGAGCAGTCGGTGCTCGGCGCGATCCTCCTCTCCGACCGGACGATGTACTCGCTGGTGATCGAGGAGGCGCTCCGGCCAGAGGACTTCTATCGCGACCGGCACAGCCTGATCTACGGGGCGATGCTCGAGCTCTACGAGCAGAGTGAGCCGATCGACCTGCTGACTGTCTCCGAGCAGCTGCGGCGGACCGGCAAGCTCGAGGACGCCGGCGGGAGCGACGCGGTCGACGTGCTGGCGAGCACGGTGCCGAACGTCGCAAACCTCCGCCACTACGCGCAGATCGTCCGCGACGCCGCCCTGATGCGTCGTCTGCTCGGCGCGACGTATGAGATCCAGACGAGCGTGCTCGACCAGCGCGAGGGAGCACGGGAGATCGTCGAGCAGGCCGAGAAGGTCGTCCTCGAGGTGGCTCACGGCGACAGCAAGCAGGACTTCCGTGAGATCGGGAGGGTTCTCAACGACGAGCTCGACAAGCTCCACCGGCTCTCGCTCGAGGAGACGACGCTGACCGGGACGGGCTCCGGCTTTCGCGACCTCGACGCGATCACGGGCGGCTTCCAGCCGGGCAACCTGATCGTCCTGGCCGCCCGGCCGTCGATGGGCAAGAGCTGCCTGGTGACGAACATCGCCGAGAACGCGGCGATCGAGTTCGGCAAGCCGGTCGCCCTGTTCTCGCTGGAGATGTCCGAGGCCGAGCTCGCCCAGCGGTTCATCGCGTCGCAGGCGCGGATCAAGGGCGACGAGCTGCGCAAGGGCCGCGTCGGCGAGGACCGCTGGCCGAAGATCATCAAGGCCAGCCAGCGGCTGGCCGGCGCGCCCCTGTGGATCGACGACTCGAGCGACATCGGACTGCTCGAGATCCGCGCCAAGACCCGCAGGCTCCACTCCCAGCACGAGGGCGGTCTCGGGATGGTGATCGTCGACTACCTCCAGCTCCTGCGGACCGACTCGCGCAGCGAGAACCGCTCAGAGGTGATCGGGCAGATGTCGCGCGGTCTGAAGCTCCTCGCCCGCGAGCTCGAGGTCCCCGTGATCGCCCTCTCCCAGCTCAACCGGGGTGTCGAGCAGCGCCAGGACAAGCGGCCCCTCCTCTCAGACCTCCGGGAGTCCGGCGCCGTCGAGCAGGATGCCGACCTCGTGGTCTTCATCTACCGCGACGACTACTACAACCCCGACGACTCAGAACGCCCGGGCGAGGCCGACCTGATCATCTCCAAGCACCGCAACGGCGCCCTCGGCACCGTCACCCTCACCTTTCAACCGGAATACCCCCGCTTCATGAACTACACGAGCGGCGAGCGCTTCGGTGTAGGGAACCAATGAAGATGGCCAAAATCGAAGATAGATGGCCACTACGTGGCCAAGACGCGGGATAGTTGGCCAATCGGGGTCGAGACCGATTCGCGGCGGGAGCGCGACGATTTCTTGCATCCGGACTCTCGGTACGTTTCGCGGGGGCTGCGGCGAGATCGGCGTTCAGCTCAACGCCTGACTGGCCCGACCCCGTGAGTTCGGTCCGACGCGTATGAGAGTCCTACCGGTCCGTCTTTCAGTCGCAGAGACCGTCGCCGCGCGTTCCGCTTTACCGTCCGGTCGGCAGCCTAGTATCGAACGTATGTTCGTCAGTGGAACGTCTTAGGTGGCCGCCATGGCGTCGATACGGCTTGCTGATCGCTCGACGCACGACGTCCCGCTGAGCGCGCTGTCGGCAGATCTCGTTCTCTCGGCGGTGCCTTGGCGGGAGATTCGCTCGCACCGCGGGCAGCGTCACTTCCCGGGCCTGTACTGGTCTTCGACGACTGGCGGCCACGTCGTATATGAGAGCCGACTCGAACTGGCACGTCTGCTCCTCGCCGATGCGGACCCGGATGTCGTCGGAATCGCGGCGCAACCCTTTCTCGTGAGAGACGACGAGCGTCGTCACGTCCCTGATTTCCTGCTTGCGAGGGCCGATCGTTCCGTCCTCGTGGTCAACGTCAAGCCCGCTGATCGCCTCGAGAAGCCAGGGGTCGCCCGCGCGCTGAGCTGGGCTGCGGACGTGTTTGTGGCACGTGGCTGGGAGCACGAGGTCTGGAGTGGCGCAGATCGCCAACTGCTCGCCAATATGCGGTTCCTCGCTGGATACAAGCAGTCCCGGTTGTTCGACGCGGCCGCGCTCGCCGCGGCCGCGTCGGCCGCTCGCGCGGCCGAGACAATCGCCGAAGCCGAGGCCGCTGTACGCGCATGCGGCTTTCGCGAGCCGCGTCCCGTGGTGCTCCACCTCCTGTGGTCGGGGATATTGCGAATGGACCTGACGAGGCCCCTGACCAGCGAGACCGCACTGGAGATGAACTGAACCGTGAACGTTGCGTGTCTGACCGTCGGATCGAAGATCTCCCACGACGGTGAGACCTGGACGGTCGTCGCTCTTGGGGGCGGCCGGGCCAGCATCGAGGCGCAGCTCACCCGACAGACCCGCTCCCTGTCGATCGCGTATCTGCTCTCCGCCCCGGGCTTTTGTCTGCTTGACGCGGCGACCGTCCGTCCCGAGCCGGCCATCGGGCCGCTGTTCGCGAACCTCAGCGAGCAGGAACTGGCCGTCCTTGCCACTCGCGCCGCGCATGTTCGGGAGGTTCTGACGGGCTACCGGTCCGGTAGTTCGCAGGACGCTCTACCGGGAGAGCCGCGCGCCGAATTCCGACCTGGGGTGGCGAAGATGGCGCGCTATGGAGCCAAGGCGGCGGAGATGTGTGTCGGCGTCAGAACTCTCAGTCGTTGGGTCGCGGCGTATGAGAGAACCGGCGAAGCCGGTCTGATTGATGCGCGCCACCAGCGAGCCAGTGAGCCGTTACGGGGCATCGATCCCCGCTGGCTGGACGAACTCGCGCGGGTGCTAGAGGAGCACGTCGGAGCGAGCCGGCCCCCGCGCGAGTTGCTGCTCGACCGCGTCGACGCTCGCGTCGCGGAAAGATATGGCCCCGAAGCCGCGGTGGTTCCGAAGCGCTGGAAGGCGAAGCTCGCGTTGACCGAGGTGACGCGGGGAACCAATGCGCTGGTCGGAAGCACGAAGGGCAAACGGAGCATCGCGAACCGGCCGGCGGCTCCGTACGGCAGGCTTTTCGCGGTTCGTCCTGGCGAATACTTGCTCCTGGACACGACGCCGCTTGACGTTTTCGCGATGGATCCGATTACATTGCGATGGGCGCGGCTGGAGCTGACGATCGCCGTGGATTTGTGCAGTCGCGCGCTGGTGGCGCTGCGGCTCTCACCGATGTCAACGAAGGCAGTCGATGCCTCGCTGGTGCTCTTCGAGGCGATCTGCCCAGACTCGACTGCGCGTACAGGCGGCGGAATCCTGCCCTATCCAGGGATCCCCAACGTCGTGTTCATCACCGATTCGAGCGCGAAAGCCGCGCCTGGCTTGCCGGGCGTCGCGCCAGACACGCTCGTCATCGATCACGGAAAAGTCTTCGTGTCGGCGCACCTGCGCTCGGTGTGCGCAAGGTTCGGCATCAGCATTCAGCCCGCAAGGCCATTTCAGCCGACGGACAAGGCGGTAGTGGAGCGGTTCTTTCGGACACTTCGCGAAGACCTCCTCGCGGCGCTTCCCGGCTACAAGGGCCCGGATGTCTACAGCCGCGGCGAGCACCCAGAGGATCTCGCGTACTACTTCGTTGATGAACTCGAGCAGATCATCCGTGAGTGGGTCGCCGAGCGCTACCACCGGCGGCCCCACCAGGGTCTCGTACATCCCGACGTGCCCGGACTCGACCTCTGCCCGCTGGACGCATTTGAGCTTGGGATCGCGCGCACGGGACGCCTGCTCGTGCCGGCGCGCGCGGATCTCGTTTACGACTTCCTGCCGGTGGAGTGGCGAAGGATCAACCACTACGGCGTTCAGCTCTACGATCTGCGTTACGACGGCCCAGCCCTGAACGAATACCGGGACCGGCGCAGCCCGGTGACCGGCGTGCACGCCGGCAAATGGCCGATCCGGCACGACCCGGACGATGTCCGCCGCTTGTTTTTCCAGGACCCGAAGACGAACGAGTGGCATCAGCTGCGCTGCAAGCACTTCAGCGACATCGAGGTGCCTTTCAGCGCTGAGGCGCTCCGTTACGCCCGGCGGCTTGCCCGCCAGTCCGACCGGTTCCCAGATGACCGAAAAGTTCTCGCGGAGTTGCTTGAGCGCTGGAACGCGGGCCTCACGGGTAACCCGACCGAGAGGCGGATGGCTCTCCGCCTCTCGCAGCAGCGCAACGATCGACTCATCGCCGGCGAGGGCGAGGTGGCGAGCGTGACGGACCTCGCCAGCGTCCGCGCCGTCAGCCAGAGGACGAGTGCCAGCGAGGACGGAGTTCCGGCTGATCTCCTCGGAGACGATGACGACGAACTCGAGCTGTCCGCGGTGCCCAACGACGAGTCGGGCGGCGACTTCTACGACGAGGCGTTCGGGACCTTCTCGTGACTACAGGGGATCACCTCGAGCGCGACTACACCTTGTCGCGCAAAGCGGGCTGGTTTGCACGCGCGGAGATGCCGAGGCGGAGCAAGCCCGACGTGCTGACCCGCGCTGAGCGCGACGCCCTCGACCCGACTGGACGTCGGCGCTATGACGACGCGCGAGCGGTCTGGCACGCCAACCTCGGTCCGATCATCACCCCCCAGATGCAGGGCGTGTTCGACGACCTGGATGAGATCGTCGCCGCTAACCGCCAAGACGGCGACCGTGTCCGAAGCTCGGCGGTTCTCTCGGCGAACCCTGGCCTTGGTAAGACGACGGCAGCCGTGGCGTTCGGTGTCCGCTATCACCGCGATCAAATCGCGATGCACGACGTCTCCACGTCGGCCGGACACGACCGGATCCCCGTCGCCTACCTCGGCCTGACGTCGAACACGACGATGCGTAGCCTAAACGCCGGGCTGTGCCGCTTCTTCGATCACCCGGGGGCTTCGCGCGGCAACGCCACCCAACTCGCTGATAGCGCGACCGACTGCGTCCTGTCGTGCCAGACGCGGCTCATCATCATCGACGACGTCCACTTTCTAGACATGAACCGGCGCAACGACCGCGATGTCGCCAACCATTTCAAATGGCTCGCCAACCAGTTCCCGGTCACGTTCCTGTTTGTCGGAGTGGGATTACGCGAACGTCAACTTCTCACCGAGGGCCTGCAACCTCAGGACGCGGCGTTCGCGCAAACCGCCCGCCGTTGGACAACCCAATCGCTCGACCCGTTCGAAATCGCCACAGAAGAGGGAAGACGAACTTGGCGGCAACTACTGCTGGCGATCGAACGGGATCTGGTCCTAACCAATGCGACCCGCGGGATGCTTGCCGACGTACTCGGAGACTATCTCTACGCCCGCTCGACGGGCCACTTCGCGTCGCTGATGACGCTAATCACGCGGGGCTGTCACCGGGCGGTCAAGACCGGCACCGAGGCCCTCACGACCGAGCTGATGGACCACGTGCGTAACGACGAGGCGGCTGAGCACGCCCGCCAAGAGCTACAGGCGGCGTTCGAGCGCGGACTCCTCACCACGCGCGTAAGCACCAGCGGCGCTGCGAAGCGTAAGGCCGCCTGAGCGGACCGTTGGCCGGTCGATTCGATCAGACAGCCGCGTCGATCCTGCCGGCACGCAGATGAGAATTCCGATCAGACTTGAGCCGCTCGCGGGCGAGTCGCTCGACAGTTGGCTCGATGCATATGCCCACAGGCTCAAGATCTCGTCAACTGACCTCGTCTGGGCGCTCGGCCTTGATTCGACTCTGAAGGAACAGTGGACTCGCCTCGGCCGCAACCCGTTCTCGATAAGTGACACGAAGGCCGCCAACGCGGCGGGCATCGCGTGTGGCGTGGATCCTTCTGGTATCCAAGCGCTGTGGCAACCCCTCGCCCGCTACGGGCTGTGGATCCACCGTCGCTTCAAGAACGCCGCACTCGGACGGCCCCTCCGACCGATGACCTGGACTCGATTCTGCCCTTCCTGCCTTGAGGCGAACGGCGGACGCTGGCTCGCCGCTTGGCGGCTTCCATGGTTCCTTGCGTGTCCCGACCACTCGCGCCTGCTGGAATCACGCTGTCCCAAGTGCAACTCGCGCCAAGGGATCCGCGGGGTGGGTCGTCCTTCGCTGGATAGGCGACCGAGCACGTGCTGGCGCGCTAAACCGTCGGCCCAGCAACGCGAGCTCACGGAATGCCGGCATCTCCTGACCGCCGTGCGCGACGGCCACCCCATTCCAGCAGGTCTACTCGAGTTCCAGGCTGAAATGACCGGGATTCTCGACCCGGCGACGGATGAGTCGAGCCTGGGGAGCCTCGGACGGCGACTCGTCGACGTGGTCGTCGTCGCAACACAGCTCGGACTCGACGTAGGCGAGCTCGACAACGAGGGCCTCACGGTACCCGGGTTCGCGAGGACCATTCTCCAAGCACACCAAGCGCTCGCCGAGCCCGGAGGCGACGTTCTGCGCGCGATCGCGTTAGGCGATCGACCCGACTGCGGCATCCTGGCCGGACCCTGGCGCTACGCCAGTCCTGGTCTTGTCTCCACCGTGCTGCGCCACCGCGACCCCCATCTTTCACCATGCGCTCGCCTCCGGTACCGCACCCGTACCGCCGGCAGACGACCTGAGGGCCAAGATCCGGCGACCAGGCTGCGAGTCATGCCGTTGGCGCTATGGCCTGACTGGGCGATCCGCGCCCGAATTCAAAATGGCAACCACGTCGTGCCGTTCCGCATCGCGATGGCGGCGGGCCTATGCCTCCCCGGGAGCAAGGCCACCGAAGCGGTCATCGCCGACCAGTGGCCAAGCCACACCGACACCCCGGGGATCCAGCGACTCGCGGTTCTCGTCAAGAGCGACCCTCACGGCCCAGCGATCCTTGAGTTGCTCATCCGTCTTGCCGACGAACTCGACGAACTCGGCTCGCCGATCGACTACCGAAATCGTCGAGTCCTTGCCGCCGATGCGCCGCTCGTAACCTCCAGGGAGTGGGACCACATGTGCCGCGTCGGCGGAATACCGACCGGCGGACCGCGGAAACTGCGCACGGCGCAACTCTGGCTCTGGGAGACCCTCACGGGAGGAGTGCTCGAGCAAGCACCAGATCGTTTCCGGCCCCGAAGCCCGGGTGACATCCTGCGTTACTACGATTTCATGCTCAAACTCCCGGTAGCAACGCACGATCTGCTCACCGCGCACGCCCGCCGCTTTCTCGACGAAGCCGGCCGCGAGAACGAGCCGCTCGAATGGTCGCCCGCGGGGAGAGACGTTGACGTTGAATCGCTCCCTGGCCCCGGTGTCTACAGCGTCGACTACAGCGAAGCGGTCCAGATGCTCCACGCACGGAAGGCGCCAAGGGACGTAGCAGAACGACTTGGGATCACGCTAGAGCATCTCCGCCACCTGATCCGACGACACCCGTTCTACGTGGCGACTCACCAGAACGGGGAGGGAGTAGCCCCGCGCTCTCGGCTCCTCGCCGAGACAACGCCCGACGCCCTCCGTCTGATGATCGAGACCGAGAGTCAATCCGTAAAAGCGATCGCCGCCAAATTCGGCGTCGGCGCGCGGACGGTGCGCGCCGAACTCGTACGCAACGAGATTGCCGTACCGGCGCGCCGTCGACCGCAACGTGCCCGGGTCGATCCGCGCTGGCTTCGTCAACGCTACGTCGAAGAGCGATACACCCTCCGCGAGATTGCCGACCAGGTCGGGACTAGCGCAATGACGATCGCTCGAGTCGCACGCGAGCACGGCATAGAGATCAGACCGAAGGGCACCCCCAGTCTGCGTGCATGGGACGCCTACCCCAAGCCACTCGCGGCGGCCATGTGCGGCGTGGGCGCCGAGGGACGCATTCGCTTGTTCCAAGTCTGCGCGAGAACCCCGTCGATGCGAGCCGCAGCATCGCGCCTCAAGGTCTCGCATGGTTCGCTCATGGAAAAGATGCGGAAGCTCGAGGTCGTCTGCGACGGCCGGCTGATCGAGCGACGCGCTACCGCACAGCACCCCGATCGGCTCACGGAACTCGGCCGGGAACTCCTCGTGCAAGCCGATGAGATCCTCGGACCAAATCCCGATGCCCCGCCTGACCTTCCCCCACTCCTTGCAGCGGTCCTCGCGACCCCCTGGGGCGATACGCGACTCCGAAATCTGCTCGCGCTGCGTGAGGACACGACGCTGGCGGGGATCGCCGAAACGCTAGGCGTGGCCACCGGTAGTTTGAGGCGGGCTGTGCAGCGGATCGAGACCACCATCGGCGGAAAGATGCTCGTCAGCCACGCAGCGGCTGACCCCGTCCGTCTCACGCCGCTCGGGCGCAGTCTGCGAGAGCAAGCCGAGCGCTATGCGTCAGAAGTGGAGCCCACGCCGGAATGCGCCGAATTACCGCCGCCCCCAAACCCGCGGGAAGCGGGCCGGTTCGGCCTTCCGGTACTAATGGAACAGGAACGCACGCTAGATGTCGCCGCCCTTGCTGCGCACGACGGCGCGACGGTTCTCGAGATCGATGTCCTCGACGTTCAACGAGAGGATCTCCGAGGCGCGCGCCGCGGTCTCGTAAAGCAGGCGCCACAGCGCCTTCTCGCGAACGGCGACGTCTGAGCGGCGCCACAGCCGGTCGATCTGGGCGTACGGGATCGAGCGAGTGCGGTCCGCAGGCTCACGCCGCCGTTCGACGCGAACCTGAAGACCCGCAGGCAGCCAACCACGCCGACGGGAGAAAGCCACGAACGACCTGGTCGTCGCGACATGCCGGTTCCACGTCGCCGGCGCACACCGGCCCCACGCGCGATCGACCGCCGCGCCCAGCTCGTCAGCGTCGACGCTCCGAAGCTCGAGACCCGCGCCGAGCTCGATGACGAGGCGGCTCAGCGTCTGGGTGTAGGAACGGCAGCTCGAGGGCGCCAGATCAGCACGAGCGAGGAACGCATCGACCAGCGGCGCCCAATGTCGCCACCGGCTGCTCTGCGGCGATCACCGTCGCCTCCGAGGCCCTTCATCGCAGGGAATGTGTCCGCGAGGAACGTGGCGCCCCTCGGACGCGTCCAGACCAACGCTGGGACCGTTCCCCTCGTTGGTCGTTGCGTCGAACGCGGGCCGTCGCGTTGGATCGGACATCGCCCACCAGATTGTGTGGAGAAGCCGGGGGTTGTCTACGCACCTCCAGTCGCGAAGAGGGCAACTGCGGCGATGATCATGAGTCCTGTCGTTGCCCAGCCGACCGAGCGCGCGAGGGCACCGTTGGTGCTCTCGCCCATGATCGCGCGGTCTGAGGAGATGCGCATCACGACGATCAGAAATGGGCCGGCGGTCACGCCGTTGATGACGGCCACCAGGACGAGCAGCTTGATCGGGTTCACGGAGGCCAGGCTGAGCGCCATGCCGCCGATCGTGCCGACGGCGCACAATCCGTAGAACAGCGGTGCTTGGCGCAGAGAGTTGGAAAAGCCGGCTCCCCTGCCGATCAGTCCGGCCATCGCCGCCGAGCCCGCGCCGGCTAGTACGGGGATCGCGAGCATGCCCGAGCCGGTGAAGCCGAGCGCGAAGACGTAGGAGCCGATCTGTCCTCCCAGGGGGCGCAGCGCTTGCGCTGCTTGGGCTGGGGAGGAGATGCTCAGGTGGTGCGTGCGCCCGAGCGTCGCGGCAGTCGCGGTGATGACTGCGAACATCACGACGTTTGAGAACGCCATGCCGGTGAACACGTCAAGGCGGCTCATCAGTTGCTTTGACTTTCCCGCGCGTTGACTGCGGCGGCGCAAGGGCACCGGCCGCTCGCCGCCCAACCGCTCCTCTCGCATGTCCTCGACGCGGTGCATGGCCTGCCAGAAGAACAGATACGGTGAGATCGTCGTGCCGAGCACGGCGACCAGCAGCGCGATGTAGGCCGACGAAAGTTGTACGTGCGGGATCACCGCGTTGACGGCCACCGTCTGCCACGGTATGTGAACGAGAAAGAGCACGATCACGTAGGCGAGCAGCGCCGCGCAGAGCACCTTGAACACGCGGGCGATCAACAGGAACGAGCCGGCAGCCAGAACCCCGGTGATGCCCGCACCGGCGATCAGAGCCCAGACCGGGCTCGGTCCCGCGTGCAGCAGGTGCATCCCCTGTCCAACCGCGACGAGATCAGCGGCGATGTTGAGCGCGTTCGCGACGACCAGGACCGCGATCAGCATCGCGATCACGGCCCGCCAGACCCGGCTGAAGTGGATCGTGATCAACTCGCCGAGAGTCTTGCCCGAGGCAAGAGCGGTACGGTCGCATATCTCCTGAATCCCCATCATCAACGGGAGGGTCAGGAGTGCGACCCACAACATCGAAAAGCCGAACCGGGCGCCCGCCTGCGCGTAGGTGGCGATGCCCGACGGGTCGTCGTCAGATGCGCCCGTGATCAGGCCCGGGCCGAGCGCCTGAAGGTACGCCCGCACACGGGGCGCAGCGACGAACTCGCGGTCTGGACCGGATGCCGGCTCGAATTCACTCCCCGCATCCGAGGTAGGGGCCGAGTTGCCCACGAGTGACGGGCCGCCTTTCGCGGGCGTGCCCTCGTCTGCGTCGCTAACCGTCTCATCCATCATTCCACCACGTTCCACATCCCCGGGCGTCCTCGTCGGCGACGTTTACGCCCGGGGAAGCCAAACCCCCCTGAGCGGCGGCCCGCCCGAAAGCGCCAGCGTCAGACTCCGCGGCTCGCTGGATAGAGCAAGTTACACATGACCCAAGGGTCCAGGGCCAGCGAGATCTCCCCTAAAGGACCTCTGGAGCGGCGGTCACGGCGTGAACAAAATCTTGGTCCACGAACCGCAAGACGCAAAGCCGCGCAAGGAGCGAACCAGGACGCCCGTCGCGGCGTCGGACGCCGGCCGGCTACCGGCAACGTGGCTAGCTGCACCACGGCGCAGATCCGTCCAGCGGGATCCTGCCGGCGAGCGGGACGCCTCCCACCCCGAGCTCAGCCATGGCTGGGGGTGCCGGTCGCGAGAGGAATCGGTCAAAGATGGTCGAGTCCCCGGTCATCCGGAAGATCCGGTCGGCGGCCCGGGGCTGGCACGACGGCCCTCCAAGAGCTCGCCGTCCGCGCGCCCGATCAGCTCGGCGGCCGTCTCGACGCCGGTGAATTGGGCGAATCCGACGGTCAGCGCTTCCGGCTTCGGCTGCGCGGCGAGCTCGGTGACGATCACGTTGAAACGCTCGCGCGCATCTGCCAAGAGCATGTTGGATACCACGCAGAGAAACTCGTCGCCGCCGAGCCGGATGATCAGGTCATAGGGGCGCAGGCGCTCTGAGATGACCGCTACGACGTGTCTGAGCAGCTCGTCGCCGGCGGCGTGACCGTCGCTGTCGTTGACGCTCTTGAGCCCGACGACATCGACATAGGCGACAACAAGCGGTGCATTGGTCCTCCGGCAGCGATCGAGCTCGTGGTCAAGGTCACGCAGGCCGGCAGCCCGGGTGCGCGCCCCGGTCAGCGGGTCGAGCGCGGCGATCGCAAGCTGCCCGGCGAGCGCCTCGAGGTCCGCGAGCGCCCGCAGCCGCTCAGACGTCGCGTGATCGCGGTCCTCCGCCGCTTGTTGGCGGTCCGCGGCCGCCAGCACGCGCTGCTCGGACGCTGCCTCGCGCAGCTCGGCGGCACGCTTGCGCTGTTGCGCGGCGCGCATCACGACCTCGGCACCCGACACTCGCAGGTGCGCCGCGGCGGCCCGTTCGTGTGCAGCGTCTCGCTGAGCCATCGCGAGGTCGCGGGCGTCACCGGCAGTGTCCCGTGCGAGCGCCGCCAGATCGCGCACCCGGGCTATGCGGTCGCGATCGTGCGCGGCGTCCACCCGCGCCTGGGCGCTCTGCTCGCGCTGCACCGCGGAGCGCTCTCGCATACCACGACTGAGCTCATGCACTCGCGCGTCGACGCCCGCGGAGAGGTCGCGATCGCTCGCGGCCTGATCGCGATCGGCAGCCAGCTGATCGCTGTCGGCGCTCGTCTGATCCCCATCAGAGCTCGTCTGATCAGCATCCGCGAGGGTCTGGTCGCTCTCAGACCACGTCTGATCAGCATCCGCGAGCGCCCGATCCCGCCGAGCGAACGTCTGCTCATCCGTAAGCACCCCCGAACCCGGGCCGATGCTGCCACGATGCCCGTTGCTCGCGCCGTTCGTCGAATGCGGAGGAAGATCAGGCGCCAGGTCGCTCACGACACGCCTCCGCCGATCGAGACCGCGGCTGTCGGGGCTTCGGATGGTCCGAGGCCTTCGAGGGGTCCGTCGATGAAGAAGATCTCGATCGTGACGTCGGGTTCGACGTGGGCCTGTGAGAGGAACGCGAGAACCTCGCGGCCGGTCAACTCCCGGATTGCCTGCTTGTAGCGCTCGGCGACCATGCGCTGAAAGTCGTGGCGCATCGCGACGACCCGCTCAGCACCACCATCGGCCATGATCGTCTTCTCAAGCGGCGTGTAGCCGCTTCCGCGTAGCACGACGAAGATGATGTCGTCGACCGCGTACGTTTTGGCTTTGATCGCGCCTCGGCCGTAATGCTCGCGCAGGATCGCGACGATTCTGGTCGAGATTGCCGTCAAGAGACGTCCGCCAGAGAGGGCCTGCGGCTGAAGGTCGCCGGAGCCAGCGTCCACGAATGCCTCACCCTCACGGCCCGCAATCGCCTCCAAAGCTCTAGCGAGCTGCTGCGGCGACGTCTCCGGCCACTCGCGGGGGACGCCGACAGGGCGCTCGTCCGTCGTCTGGCTGCGGGCCTGGGGTGTCGGGTTCATGGGAAGATGCCCAGGCGTTGAAGCATGGTCTGATCGCTGAAGTAGTGGCGAGCGTCGATGATCAGTCCGTCTTCGAGGCGATGGATCGCTCCGAATGGCGCGATCGCCGTTTGGTCTGCGAGGCAAAGCGTGCCGGCGGCGAGGACGCGCCCGTCGGCTGCGACTTCGACTGCCGAGAGGTCGATCTGCTGCTCGAGGCCTCCTGGGTCGAGCTGCGCGAACCATTCGCGGACGCCGTCATGGCCGTGGTATGCGCCGGCGCGCCCGTTGAGGCGCGGCGGGTGAAGTTCGATGTCGGGATGAAGAGGCGCGAGAAGGCCGTCGAGGTGGCGCGCGTTGAACGCGTCCATCCACGCCGAGACGGCCTGTTCGGGCGCTATCGCGGCTCTAGTCAGTGACGCCATGGCGTCCCCGCGCGGCCGACCACAGACGGCATCTGCGCCACGCGAAGCTTGATCGCGTGCCAGTTTGGTCTCAATCGCGCCGTTGCGCTACTCGTGTGGCGCTTTGCGTGCGGGCGGGTAGGCACGAGCGCCGCGGCGGGCCCGAACGCGAGGTCCTCAGAGACCGTGACCAGGGCGAAGATACGCTCGACGTTGGCGGGGCCCCGCAGGGATGACCAGCCGATCGGCGAGCTGGCGGACGTGGATGCTCGCGCTAGCGATGACGTGTACGCCTGCGCTGTCGATGACGGGAGGGCGCCCAGGTCGAGCACTACGAGCCCGCGCTTGAGACGGCTTCGCGGAGCGTCAACGCCAGCTGCGGTGCCGACGCGATGTCCAGCTCGCCGCGCGCGTGCATACAGATGGCGCGACCGAACAGCGCAGGCGACGTCACCGGTAAAGCACTTGAATCGGGCATGGGTACGGCCAGGGCGCGGCCCACAATGATCTTTCGGGGTTGGTGGAACCTCCGAAGTCAGATCCTGCTGCCCGCCCGCGCTGGGCCGGACCTCAGAATGAATGCCCTCTAGGGCTCATCGTACTCGAGTCGCGCAGCGGGCTGTCTGACCCGCGTGTCCGCCCTTCGCCGACAGTCGAACCCTGCTGCGTCATGGATCCGGGAGCGGGCTGGCGGCGGCGTGCCGGCAAGAGGTCTCGTGGTCGTCGACGAGGTCGCTCCCAGCCACGACGAATCCCTACACTCGCGAGCCGCCCCTCGCGCTACCGAGCAGAGCCCTTTGCGCCCGCCATCGCCGGCGCGACGTCCTCGCACCATGATGGCTACGATGACAGTGGTGCATCCAGTCGCGTCCGGTTCCCCGCCGGGGGCGACGAGAGAAACCCCGTCCGTTGTGGAGGGCATCATCGTGAGGTCGGCCTGAGGGTGGCCGGCAGCACCGTTTGACTTCCGAGGACTCGCTTGGTGTCCGCGACCCCGGAGAATTCAAATGCTTGAAGATGTGTCTGCTGCCCCGACGCTGGCGTTCTCGCAGGCCGCGCCGCCGAGCCTGCGCTGCGGATTGCGTGCCGATCGGCTTGGTGCGGCGTGGGTCGATGTGACGGGCGGAGTCGACCAGGCCAGCGCGCCGTCGCTTGTGCGGGTGCTCGATCGCGCTCGCGCCTGCGCGTGTCTGGTCATGCTCGACCTGCGCGCGGCGGTGCTCCTCGATGGCACCGGCGGGCGCGTCATCCGCGAGGCTGGCGCCCTGGCCCGGCGGCAAGGCCACGAGCTGGTCGTCGTGCAGGGCCGCGATCAGCCGGATGTGTCGTTCGCGCTGGCGGATGTGCCAGACGTCCGGGCCTGCTATCTCGACGCGGGAGAACCGTCGATCCAAGCCCTCCTGCAGCTCGCGCGACCGACCGGCCCGGTGGTCAGCGCGGCGTGAGCGTCGCAGCTGGTTTGCGGCGAGCGGCGCCGTCAAGAAACAGGGCGGGGCTGGCCGTGGCTGCTGGCGCCGGGGTGGCTGCCGGGGTCCTGCTTGGCCGGACGATCGGTTCGGAGCAGGCGAGCTTCGCTCGGTTGGCGGGCTGGTCGATCGCCGGACCCGACGCGGCGGGCTGGGTCACCGACTTCCTCAACGCCGCGTACTACCGACGCGACCCCGCCGAGCGTGAGGTGGACGACCTGCGGCTGGCGTTCGCGATCGTCGCGACCTACTGGGAGCAAAAGCGCGGACGCAAGCTGCGTCTCGTCGACGTCGTTGCGTTTCATCGCGCGTTCGGACGTCACCGCTTCGCTGGGTCGGACTCAAGCCGCGGCACGCTGCAGCGCGAGCAGCTGCTCGCGGGCGCGACGCGCCTGCTCGGTGACTGGTTCCCCGATGCCTACCGCGATGACGCGCGGCGCGGATACGGCATCGCGTTCCGCGCCCCGGAGGACAGGGAGCGCTTCCAGCCGGAGGCCCTGCTCGAGCTGGCGGACGTCGGCGCGCTGACGCCTGGCGTCGCGCCCGGTTCCGAGCAGGTCTGGCACACGTATTCGCCGGTCGAGGTCGACTCGGCTGAGCGGGTGATCGCGGCTTTGTCGGCGACTGAGACGTGGCCGGACTATGCGACCGAGGTCGGTCGCTTCACGCCGTTGCGGAGCTCGCCGCTGCTGGGACAGACGTTCGAGATCGAGGTCGTCGCCGGGACGGCGTTCGGGCGCCCGGTCTTCCAGCGGGGTTACGTGACGGTCACGAGCCTCGTGACTCGCGATGACGAGTCGGCTCTCCGCGTGTACTTCGAGGAGCTCGAGGATGGACTCGCGAACTTCGGCTGCAACGAGCCGCGCGCTGTGGCCGACGGTGGGGAGCCGATCCTCGGCTTGGACCTGACTGCGCACGAGGGGCATTTCATGGGCCACGGGAAGAACCGGCTGCTGATCTTCCGCCACGACGGGCGCGACTTCGTGCGCGCGGCGGGGACGTGGGATCCGATGCTCTGGCACGTGGCGAGCATGTACGCGCTTGCCGGCCGCGAAGCGCAGCACGCGTTCTGGGGCGACGGCGCGATCGTGCCCCGGAGCATGCTCCACCAACTCGCCCTCGCAACCGCCTGATGGACTACGACGCGCTGATCATCGGATCGGGACCGAACGGGTTGACGGCTGCGATCCGCCTCGCACGGGCCGGGCGCCGCGTCCTCGTGCTCGAGGCCGCCGACCGACCCGGCGGCGCCGTCGTCACCGAGCAGCTGACGCTGCCGGGCTTCCTCCACGACACGTTCTCCTCCGTCTACCCGGCGGCCGCCGCGTCGCCGGTCTACGCGGACATGCCGCTCGAGCGCCACGGCCTGCGCTGGATCCACCCCGCCGTATGCATGGCCCACCCGGTCTCAGCCGACGGAGCCGCGATCGGCCTCTACCGCGACCTTGACCGGACCGCGGCGAGCATCGACGCGCTCTGCCCCGGCGACGGCGCTCACTGGCACGACTTCGCCGCGCCGTTCGTCGAGAACTTCGACGCCCTGCGCCTGACGATGCTCGCGGGATTTCCCCCGCTCGCCGGGCCCGCGCGCCTGCTCGCCGGAATCGGCGTCCGCGGGATGGTCGACTTCGTGCGACTCCTCCTGATGCCCGCCCAAGCGCTCGGCGAGGAACTCTTCCAGGGCACCGCCGCCCAGGCCTGGCTCTACGGGGCCGCGATGCATTCCGATGTCCCGCCGCCCGGCAGCGGCTCGGCGATCGCCGCCGCCTATCTCAACCTGCTCGGACACGGCGCCGGCTGGCCGAGCCCCGAGGGCGGCGCCGGCCGGCTGGCCGCGGCGCTCGTCGGCTACCTCGAGTCCCAGAACGGCCACGTGCGGACCGCGGCGACCGTCGCACGAATCGCCTCCGAGCGCGGCCGCGTCGTCGGCGTCGAGCTGACCGGCGGCGAGCGGATCACCGCCCCGCAGGTGATCGCCAACGTAATGCCCCACGCACTCCTGCGCCTGACCGGCGACGACCTCGGCGGACGCTACGCGCAGGCGCTCGGACGCTACCGCTACGGCCCCTCCACGCTGAAGATCGACTGGGCACTCAACGGACCGATCCCCTGGACCTCAGCGATCGTGCGCGACGCCGGCACGGTCCATGTCGGCGGCGACGCGGCCGAAGTACTCGCGACGACGTCGAGCACCGAAGGACTGCCCGAACGCCCCTTCCTCCTGCTCGGACAGCAATCGCTCGCCGACCCCTCGCGCGCACCGGCCGGCAAGCACACGGCCTGGGCATACACCCACGGCCCACAAAGCACCGACTGGGCGACCGAGCAGGCACGCCACGTCGACCGCGTCGAAGCCCAGGTCGAGCGCTTCGCTCCGGGCTTCCGCGAGCGCATCCTCGCACGCCACGTGCTCGGCCCACGAGACCTCGAGCGACGCAACCAGAACCTCGTCGGCGGCGACGTCGGCGGCGGCAGCTACACCCTCGACCAAGTCGTCTTCCGACCGGTCCCGTCGCTCAGCCCGTACCGCACGCCGCTCCGCGGCCTCTACCTGACCGGCGCGGCGACCTTCCCCGGCGGAGCCGCCCACGGCGTGTGCGGCCACGCCGCAGCCGGCCTCGTGCTAACCGAAGACCGCTTGAGAGGCGGGCCGATCCAACGCAAACGGACCGCGAAACCGAGGTAAGCGAGCCTGCCCGCAGCTGAAGTCATGGACGAAGACGAGCTTACGAGGAGCGATCGCGAAGACCCAGGGAAGTCCCGTCGTGCTCCGCGACGCTGATGCTCACGATCGAGAGTCAGTAGTAATGGCGGCGACCACCGACAGCGCGCCCCATCCCGCCGAGAACCGCCAGGATCACGCCGATGATCAGCACGATGATGCCGATAGCCCACAACACGGCGAGCTTCGGGATCAGAAGCGCTGCGATAAGAAGGATTACGCCCAAGGCAATCATAGGTCTGGTGACCTTCCTGGCCGCCAAGAGGCGGCCGTCGGGGAGACTGAGCGCACGCTCTGATCGTCGCGGCTCGTACTCCACCACGGGGAATACCCGAGTTCGTGCGGGAGCAAACGTGGTAGTTCGACAGTCGTCGCGATCGCGCGAAACGTGGTGGTAGAACTCCGCGTACAGCGCGGCGTCGCGGCGGAGATCACCAGCGGCAGGCTGGGTCCGTCCAACGAGCCGTAGTCAGACTTCATACCGTCCCGGCCAGAGCGTTGGCCGGCTTGCGCGTCGCGTTGGCGTGCATGTCGCGGATCTCTTGTGTGGCGTGTGATGGTCGCAGCCGGTACGCGATCATCTAGCGCGAGCGAGCTGGGACGTGCCGTGGCGCGGTGAACCGCCGCACCCACCGGCCGGCCGGGCGGGCCCCGGCCGGTGGGAGTGGTCGAGCCACTCGTTAGGCGGGCGGAGCGCCGCGGGGCGTGCGGCCCGCTCCGGCGCGAGCCGGGCTTTCCGGGTCAACGAACTCGGGGTCACCACTCGGCGCCGCGGGCTCGACGCGATCACCGTTGGCGGCTGGGGTCGCGCCGAACTCGGTGTGATCGGGGTGCCCACCATCGGTGTAGGACGCCTCGCCCGAGAGGCCGTTCTGGCCCGTGATGCCGCCCGATCCTGGAGCGGCGTCCTTCACGCGACCATCCGCGTACGCATGCAGAGTGGTGACTGGGGCTGTCTCGGTCTTCTGGTTACCGGCTTCGTCAGGCATAGAGCCCTCCTTGGTCAACTTCGGTTGGTGGCGCCGTGTCGCTGCCTGCTGCGGCGCCTTGCGCGACGACTGATGTGACTGGGGGTGCGTGCGGTCCGGTGGCTGCTTGGTGGCGCTGCGCTGCCAAGACCGCTTGGACTGCTCTGGTGCGGAGCGTCATCGTCACGTTGTATGGAACGACGCTCATCTTGAGAGTGCCCGCAAAACGGGCGGGCTACGCACCGGGCCTGATCGCCGGCGTCGCGATGGCTCGACGCAGACCGGCTCGAGGCAATCAGCGCGGGCGAATTCGAGCTGCTCAAAGTTCCCGGTGAGCGTGAAGATGCGATCGACGTTCTCGGGCCCCCGCAGAGTCACGAGGCGGCGCGCGAGCGCCTGGGCGCGGATGCTTGCGTTGACGATCGCGTGAACGCCCGAGCTGTCGATGAACGCGAGATCGCGCAGGTCAAGGACAACCAGGCGCGCGAGCAGCAGCGCTTCGCGCAGAGCCAGCTCCAGCTTGGGAGCGCTCGCGATGTCCAGCTCACCGGCGACATGCACGCAGACAGAATCCGGATCGCCGTTGACCCGCGGGCACTCGAACACCACCGGAAGCGCCGACGGTTCGGCGGTTGAAGCTGACGCGGCCTGGGTAGAGAACATCGAACGACCTCCGGGGCTGTTAGAGAAACCCTCAGAAAGTCAGATCGTGCTGCGCGCCGCTGCTTGGGCCCACATCACGATAGATGCCCTCCAGTAACCGTATCGTACTCCTCCCGCGCAGCGAGGCTGTTACGCCTGGATGTCGATCGCCGCGCTCAACGCCAGCGAAGCGGATCGTCATCGGTCAGGCGGCGACGGGCGCTTCGCGCCCGGGGAGCTCGTGATCGTCGACCAAGTCGGTCGGCGCAAGGATGAAAACCTCGCACATGATGTCCGGATCCTGCTGATTTCCGCTCATGAAGCCAATCACCTGCCGGCCCGTCGCCCCCTCGATGACCGCGACGAACCGGTCACGCATCAGCTCCTGAAACTCCATTCGCTGCGCGATCACCGACGCGCCGCGCCCGCCCTCCAACAGCGTCTGCTCCACCCGTGAGAAGCCGCCGCGCAGAAGACAGACGACAAGATCGTCCTCGAAATAGGATTTCGCGCGAGTCGGTCCGCGGCCGTAGAACTCGCGCAGCAACCCGACCATTCCGTCCGAGATCGCCGTCAACACGTCGCCGTGGGTGCCCAGGGTGCTCTTAGCGTCTCGTTTGCTCATCGTGGACTCGGTTGCGCCGGCGGGGCGAGACAACCGGGATCATAAATCAGCCGGGCCCCGCCCGGTCTGCGGCAAGCAGCACGACAGGCGGCGGCAACGACCAATCGGCGCGCGAGCCGCCGGCAGGGAGCCCTGCTTGCTGCGCACCGGTTGATCCGCTTTTGGGGTGCCGCTGCGATGTAACGTGGAATGAGCTCGACGCGCCAGCGGTTCTTGCGCATCGAGAACCAGACTCATCAACAGCTGGTGCTGCACAGCATCAGCGCCCTGCGGATCGCCGTCCGCGCCGTTTCCTGGGCTTCGGGGTCCCAAGTCCCTCCCGTCAGCCCGGCGCAGAACCTGACCGAGGCAACCACGCATATCCTCGTCCTCGTCCTCGTCCTCGTCCCCGGCCGCGTCGCGCTGATCGAGATCGCGACGCTTACCGAGGCTTGCCGGGCTCATCGCTCTGGTGATGTCTTCGCGATCGTGCCGGGGATCCGCGCCCTCACTCCCGGCTCCGGCATCGTCGGCACCACCATCCTCGCCGTCGCCCTGGTCTTCACCGTCGCGCTCGGCTCGCTCGTAGCGCGGCACGCAAACACCCGCCCTCACCAGTAGGTTTCGCAGCCTTGGACAAGAGGCCAAAACCGTTGGCGGCGACCGCCTCGGTCGGCCATGGACCGGGCGGCCCACCGGTCACGGTCCGCGTCGCCATCTCCGCCGGCGTCGGCGTACTCACCGCCGTCGTGACCGGCGTCTTCGCCCCGATCTGGGTCGTACCGCTCGCGTCCTGGGGCCTCGCGGCGATCATCTTCGTGGTCTGGATGTGGCGCTCGATCTGGCCGCTCAGCCCGGAGCTGACCGCCCAACGATCGCGAAGCGAGAATCCCGGCCGGGCGACGACCGATCTCCTCCTGATCGGCGCAAGCATCGTCAGCCTGCTCGCCGTCGGCCTGGTCCTCGTCAAGGCCAACCAGAGCACCGGACTCGAGCGGGGATTCCTCGTCAGCCTGTGCGCCGCGAGCATCGTCCTCTCCTGGGCGGTCGTCCACACGGTGTTCAGCCTGCGCTACGCCAAGATGTACTACTCCGGGGAGCCCGGGGGCATCGACTTCAACGAGGACGACCCTCCCGGCTTCGCCGACTTCGCGTACCTCGCGCTGACAATCGGGATGACCTACCAGGTCTCCGACACCAACCTCGAGAGCAAGGCGATCCGCCGGACCGCCGTGCGCCACGCGCTGCTCTCATTCGCCTTCGGGACGCTGATCATCGCGACCACGATCAACCTCGTCGCCGGGCTCGGCAAGTAGCGCGACAATCGCCGCCGCTTCAGGCGCTTGCCCTCCACGCCGTTGCGACCGGCGTTCACGAGCCGTCTCTGAGAAACCACCCGCCACCCGTCGCGCGCCTCCGAGAGCAGCAGTCTACGAGCTGAGTGGGGTCACCGTACATGGACGACGCCCGTCGGCCACCTCCCCAGCAACGCCGGCGAGATCAACGACGAGCACCTCGCCCGGCTCTCTCCGCTGCAGCACGAGCACGTCCTGATGCTCGGGACGTTTCCCTTCACGTTGCCTCACGAGCTCGCTGCTGGCCAGCGCCAACAGCTGCTCATCGGCGTCGCTTAGCGTGCGTTCCTGTTCCGTTGCTACCGGAAGGCCGGTTCCTATTGGCCGCGAAGCTGGGCGCGCCCCAATGCGGCTAGCACGGCAGGTCTCCCTGCCTCCCCTCGGCCGGGAGTTGCGGCGTCCGGCGCGGAGAAGTCGTGGGTCTGTCGGGAGGCAATCGTTGAAGGCGGACGGCAGGAACTAGATCTCGATCCGGCAAGCAATCTTTCGCGCCGCTGCCGTCCGCCTCGCCACGCGCCAGTCAGCCACGAGCGTTCGGTCGAAGGTGGCATACGACGGCGGGCCGGAGGATCGGCCAACTATCCCCGACCTCACCCGCCGCCAAGGCTGCCCAATCGGCCAAGTATCCCCGGGCTCGGCGGCCAACTCGACTCGATCCCTACATTCGGATAGGGGCGTTTAAAGATGTCCGATCCTTGTTGTGGTTGTCGTTGTCCAGCAGTTGCCCACTGTGCGGGGTAGTTGTCCAATCGGAACGCGCTCCGAGGAGAGCGTTCGGCGGATGTGAGGCGTCTGGGCTGAGCTGGCTCAACCCCGGATGCCCTTTACCGCCGCAACAAGCCAGGTCGTAGGCGCGAGCATGGCCTTCCCGATAGATCCAACCGACCCAGATCCTGCAACCGCGGTCGACGCGGATCCCACGGCTTCCGCGGTCGAACTGCTCGCGAGCACGATCGCTCCAGGAGGCTACGGCGGCCTGTATCGCGATGGATCCTCGCTCTACGCTGGCTTCACGAGCAACGTCGATGGCAACACTGCCCTCCTGCGCCTCGCCTTTCCGTCGCTTGAACTGCGCGGCTTCCTCGTGCAGCACGCCTGGGATGCGCTCACGGCAATCACGAATGAAATCACCGACACGATGACCGCCGATACCAGCGGCCAGATTCTGTCGGTCACCCCCGACGAGACACAGAACACCGTGCAAGTCGGGGTCGCCGATCCGAACTCGCCCGAAGCCCTATCGCTCGCAGCGCAGTACGGCAACGCCATCTCGATATTCCAAGACGACCCCATTCAACTCCTCAGCGGCGCCAATACCCTAGCCATTCAAGGAACAGCTCCCGCTGTTTCGGTGGCCGCGGCACGGAGCCCTGCACCCGGCAGAGACGACTTCCATGACCCGGTGCTGGCTGGTCTGCACATCTCAGGCGACGGGACCCACTGCACGGCCGGCTTTGGGTACACGGAGCGCACATTGGGCATCGAGCACGGCGTCATGACCGCAGGCCACTGCTTCACAGGACAACCGCGGCTGACCGAGTGGAGGCAGGGAGTAAAGACCCTCGGCACGTTCTCGCGCACCCGCGACATCAACAACTCGACCGCTGACGCCGGCACGATCTCGACCGACCTCGGATTCATCAGATTCCGTTCCGTCTCAAACCAGGTATTCATCGCGCCGAACGCCGCGACCGTGTCGATCGTCAAGCGGGCAGCCTTGAATAGCGGACGCCGGAGCGATGTCGTATGCACTTCGGGCGCCTACGGCGGCTTTGCGTGCGGCGCACTCGTCGCCGGCGGCCAAGGCGGCAACTACAAGGTCGCTCCCGGCTTTACGCTGCGCAACGTCTACAAGGCGAGCTTCAGCGGTCCGATCCTTCCCGGCGACAGCGGCGCGCCCGTTTTCACCGCCGACGGCGTGGCGCTCGGCATCATGTTCGCGGCCAACTCCCGCAACCCACGCGTGGGCTTCTATTCTCAGATCCGCAACGCGGAGAACCAGCTCAACGTCGTCACGAACACCGGCTGAGCCCGAAAACCAGCCTCGCGCCGCCCGACCGAGCCGAAGGCAGCAGCCCACACGTGTCGCCTCAACCACATCGCCGCCCGGAAGCGCGGACCGAGCCGATGGAACGGGCCCGCGATATGCAGCCTTGCGCGCTTGACTCAGCGCCGGCCGAGATCCACCAGCCCGGTGGGCGCGTCGCCGACGACGACGCGCAAGCCGCTCCTGAGGGATTGTCCACCTATCCCCGGTCAGAGCAGGCTCGCACGCCCGCAGGTCGCCCATCTAGCCCGCGGGCCGGGTGTCCATCTTCGTTCGATCCCTACATTCGGGTAGGGATAGCCGGCTCCGCGCCCGCCGGACGGCGCGGTGGGCCGCCCTCAGCTGCGGCGCGCCACGCCGAAGGGAGTTCCCTCCGAGTCCCGGCAGATCGCCCACTGCTCGCCCGGATGGATCACGCTGCCTCCGAGCTCCCTGACCCGGTCGAGCGCAGCCGCCACGTCGGCAACGGCGAAGTACGGCAACGAGAAGGTGTCCCCCGGCCCGGTTCCCCGTTCGTGGACGCCGACCTCCGGGCCGGCGGAGTGGGTCTGCCAGCCGCTTCCCTCGCCGTCACGGCGATCCTCGAGCTCGACACCGAGCAGCCCGGCCCAGAACCGCCGGGCACGTTCGTGGTCGTCGGCTGGAAACTCAAGCAGGGAGAGCGGGGGTGTCGTCATCCTCGAGACGATACGCCCCCCGGCACCGACGCCTCGCGCGCAACCCTCGACACGGCCTTGATGACGGCCGCCGGGACGCCGTCGACGTGGGAGAGCGACGAGCCGTCGGCCAGCGCCCGCCATCTGCCGCGCTGCCTGGCAAGATCACCACGCCGTCGAAGGTCCCCGGCCTCGTCAGCTGGTCCCCTGGGTCTCCCCGTACGGGTCGTACGTGCCGAACGACCAGAGGTTGCCCTCCGGGTCGCGTGCGCTGTACTCGCGCGACCCGTACGACTCGTCGGTCAGCTCACGGACGATCCTCGCGCCGGCCGCCGTCGCCGTCGCGTAGTGGGCGTCGGGATCCTCGACGACGACGTAGATGCTCACCGTCGAGGCCAGCGGGTCCGGCGCCTGACCGCCGAGCCAGCCGGCATCGCGATACTGGCCGAACATCACCATGCCCGCCCCCAGGCGCAGCTCGACGTGGGTCGGCGTACCTGCCGCGTCGCGGTGGACCGCCTGCTCGGAGAAGCCGAACGCCTCCTGCAGCCAGACGAGGGCCGCGCCGGCATCGCGGTAGCGCAGGGCCGGGAAGATGTTCGGCCGATTGTCGTCGTTCATTTCGCTGGTCGCCTCCGGTCTCGTGGTAGCCGGGCCGACCCTACGCGCCCGGGGGTGGCGACGTCTTGGACAAATGTGACCTGCGGCTCCGCGCGCCCGGCAACCGCCGTCTGCCGGGCGACGAAGTCTCCCGGCGTGGTCCCGGCAAGCTCGCGGAAGTCGCGGTTGAGGTGGGCCTGATCGCAGTACCCGCACGCCTGGGCGATGTCGGCGAGTCCGGCCGGCTCGGCTTCCAGGCGACGCCGGACGTCCGCGAAGCGCAGGACACGGGCCATCTTCTTCGGGCCGAGCCCGACCTCCTCCCGAAACCGTGCCGCCAGGTAGCGGCGGCTGGCGCCGACGGTCGCGGCCAGCTCGCCGATCGGCAGACGGCCGTCGGAGGCGCATAGCAGCGACCACGCGCGGGCGACGATCGGCGTCGGCTGTGGGCCGGCGCCCGCGCGTCGCAGAAGGAATGCCTCGACGAGCTCGAACCGACTCGCCCAGTCCGGGGTGTCGCGGACCAGGTCGCCGAGTTGCGCCCCCGGCCGCCCGAACACGTCCTCGAGGGGGACGCACCCGCCGGCGAGCTCCGAGACCGGCACGCCGAGCACCGAGTACGCCCCGAGCGGCGTGAGCTTGATGTCGAGCGACCCGTGCCGTCGCGGCATCTCGACCACGTCGCCGGTCTCGCCCAGCCCGCCGATCCAGTCGTCGGGGAGTGCGCCGGTCCGCGAGCGGACCGGCTCGGACAGGCCGACGATCAGGGTCACGGCCGGGACCGGCGGCTGGAGCCAGCCGACCGCTGCGGCGCAGTCCAGCGCGACGCCGACGTGGTCGCGCGCGACGACCCCGTCCAAGCGGCGGTCGGCAACGACCACGGCCCGGGTGAACCGTCCGCGCTCGGACTCGGAGCGGACGACTCGTGTTCGCGACGCGCACGACGGGCGAGATCCGACGGCCACCAGCCGATCATGACCGATCGTCCGCCCGACGGCCACCGGTCGGCTCGGGCGACACCCGCCGTGCAGGGCGCCGACAGGCCAGCGAGGTGACCCGTGCGGCTCGTCAACTAGCCGCGACGGCCCTCGGCTCCGAGCACCTGGCGGACCTTGACGCGAGCGCCGGTCCGCATCACCGAGCGCGCGTAGACGACTCCGGCGACGCGGGCGGTCAGGACGGTCGCGAGCAGGCAGAGCGCCGCCGACGCGCCCACCTGCCAGGCGGAGGCCGCGCCGATCGCGAACAACGTCGGCATCGCGACGGGCGCCGTCCACGGGACGTAGGCGAGCACGTCGTAGAAGGAGTTCGACCCGTTGAAGAGGACGCCGTTGGAGAGCGAGTACGCGAGGATCAGGGGGATCAGGAGGGGCATCGCGGCGTTCGCGGCATCCGACTGCCGCGTGATCAACGACCCGGCGGCGGCGAAGGCCGTCGAGTAGAGGGCGAAGCCGAGGACCAGCCAGAGAACACCGATCAGCACGACGCCGCCGGCGGTCCCGTGGACGGCGTCTGACCCGACGGCGAGCCCGCAGATCCCGAACGTCGCAGCTGCGGCCAGGATCTGGGCGAACGCGATCGCCGCGAACCCGATCACCTTGCCGATCAGCAGCTGGGTCGGGCGGACGGTGGCGAGCAGGACCTCGACCACCCGGCTCGACTTCTCCTCGCCGACCGATTGGGTGATTCGCATCCCGTAGAAGAAGATCACGATGTAGATCAGGAGGTCGACGCCGAGGCCCGTGAACCTGCTCGTCAGGCTCTTCGGGGCCGCCTCGAGACCTCGCACGGGAATCGCGATCCCCTGCGTCAGGGCCGACTGGGCGGCGGCCGGCGGAAGCTTGGTGACGAGTCCGGCCAGCTCGGCGAGCGCATCGGCGAAGGTGGACTCCGACGACGTCGACCCGGCGACCGGCTGCTTCTTGATGAGGATCTCCCGACCGTCGAGGATCGCCAGATCCAGCGCACCCGACCGCAGCCCCGCGTCGGCCGCCGCAGCGCTCGGAACCGCCGTGATCTCGACCTTGTCGCCGGTGACCCGCCCGGCCGCGAGCGCGGCCTGCCTGAGCTCGGGAGCCGCGGGCCCGACGAGCCCGATCTTCGCCGTCGTGCGGTTGTGACCGATGATCGCCGGGATCACGACGCCCGCTGCGACCCCGAGGACCAGGATCGCGGTTGTGATCACGAACGACTTGGCCCGCGAGCGCTCGTCGATCTCGCGGCGGGCGATCAGCCAGGCGTTCGGCCACCACGCCGTCCTCACGGTGCGACCTCGGTGGCAGGCTGTCCGACGGCCTCGCGGAAGACTTCGGAGAGCCGGCGGTGGGCGAAGCTGAAGTGCTCGACCCGACCGGCGCGGCGGGCCGCGTCGAGGATCGCCTGGGCGTCCGCGCCCGGCGAGAGGGTCAGCGTGGCCGTCCCGTCGGGACCGACGGCGACCTGCTCGATTCCGGCCGGGCGCTCGACCGCCCGCCCGCCCCGCGGCGAACCTCCGGCCGCCCAGGTCGCCGCGTCGTCGCCGGCGACCTTTACCTCGAGCCGGGACGGGCCCGACTTGGCGAGGTCCCCGACGCGACCGGCGACGACGAGCCGGCCGTGGTCGACGATCGCGACGCTCTGGCAGAGGTGTTCCACGAGATCGAGCTGATGACTCGAGAAGACGACGGTCGCCCCGGCCGCGGCCTGCTCGACGAGGATCTCGCTGAACGCGTCGACCGCGACCGGATCGAGGCCGGAGAAGGGCTCGTCGAGGACGAGGAGGTCCGGTGAGTGGACGAGCGAGGCGGCGAGCTGGACCCGCTGCTGGTTGCCGAGCGACAGCGACTCGAGCTTGTCTGCGCGGCGGTCGGCAAGGCCGAGGCGATCGGTCCAGAGCAGGGCGGCCGCGCCGGCCGCGTCGGTCGACATACCGTGCAGCCGGCCGAGGAAGACGAGCTGGTCGAGGATCCCCATGCCGGGGTAGAGGCCCCGCTCCTCCGGCATGTAGCCGAAGCCGCGTCGGTCGGACTCGTCGATCGGGGCGCCCTTCCAGCGGACGTCGCCGGCGTCGAGCGAGACCAGCCCGAAGACCGCCCGCATCGCTGTCGTCTTGCCGGCCCCGTTGGGTCCCAGGAAGCCGAAGACCTGGCCGGGCGAGACGGTGAAGCCGAGGCCGTCGAGGGCGACGACGTCCCCGTAGGTCCGCCGCAGGTCGACCAGTTCGAGCACGAGTTCGAGCCTACCCCGGCCGCAGGGGATGCGAGCACGAGCCGGGCCACGGGACCGTCGGTCGGAGCTCTTGAGCCGGGCGGTCCATGGCTCGGGCGGGCGCGGGTCGGGAGGATGTCAGGCGTGTCCGGCACGCTCGAGGATCACGGTCTCGAGCGGGAGTCATCCGCGCGCAACCCGCCCGGGCCGGTCGGACCGCGCGGGTGGGTCGGCCACGTGATCGTCTGCGGTCTGCACGAGATCGGCCTCCGGGCGGTCGAGCAGCTCCACCTCGCCGGGGCGAGGGTCGTCGTGCTCGACGATTCGGTCGACGAGGCGCTCGCCCGGATGACCCGCAGCTGGGACATCCCGACGCTGCCGCGCGGCGGCCACCTGGGCGAGCCGCTCGACGACGCCGGGATCGCCGGGGCGGCAGCCGTCGTCGTCACCGAGACGACCGACCTGCGGACCCTGGAGACGGTTCTCCTGGTCCGGGACCTGCGGCCGGACGTCCGGGTGGTCGCCCACCTCGACAACCCCGCGGTCGCCAACGCCGTCGAGGAGGTGACCGGGGCCGCGACGGTGCTCGACGTCGCGGCGCTGTTCGCGCCGTCGGTGATCGAGGCGTGCGTCGGGCGCCGGGCACACGACATCGTGCTCGGGTCGACGCGCTTCGTCACGACCGAGGTGCCGGCCCCGCGGGCAGCCAGCCTCCGGGAGCTGTTCGGGAGCCTGGCGCCGCTCGGGGTCGTGCGGGAGGCCGATGACGAGGTCGTGATCTGTCCGGGACGCGACCTCCGGGTCGACGTGGGCGACCGGGTCACGCTGGTCGGGACCGAGGTCGAGCTCGAGGCGGCGAACCTCGCGCCGCGGGCGGGTGCCGGCGTCGAGCTCCAGAACGCCTGGGCGCGGGCGGTCGCGGGGATCCGGAACTTGGCCTTACGGGTCGCCGCGGAGGCCGACAGGGCGCTGCGAGCCGCTCTCCTGCTCGGGCTCGGCCTGCTCGTCGCCTCGACGCTCGTGCTCCACTTCGCCTACCGGACGGACACCGGCCACGGGCGTCTGCCGGTGATCGACGCGATCTACTTCACCGTGGAGACGGTCGCGACGGTCGGCTTCGGGGACTTCTCGTTCTCGACGCAGCCGCCCGCCGTCGAGGCGTTCGGGATCGCCCTGATCGTCGCGGGGACGACGCTTGTCACGACGCTCCTCGCACTCGTGACGAACGCCCTCGTCAGCCGGCGGATCGCCCAGTCGCTCGGCCAGGCGAAGATCCCGGGGATGCGCGGCCACACGGTGATGGTCGGCCTTGGCGCGGTCGGCATGCAGGTGCTCGACGGCCTGCTGCGTCGCGGCCGGGAGGTCGTCGTGGTCGAGCGCGACGAGTCCAACAGCTACGTGGCCGAGGTCCGCCGGCGCGGCGTTCCTCTGGTCCTCGGAGACGCGACCCGCGGGACGACGCTCGACGCGGCAAACCTCGCCCGAGCGGGATCGGTCGCGATCCTGACATCCGACGACCTGACGAACATCGAGACCGGCCTGGCGGTGCGGGATCGACTGGGTGAGCGGTGGGCGGATGTCCCGGTCGTGCTCCGGGTCTTCGATCGTCAGCTCGGCCGGCGCCTCGAGCAGAGCTTCGACTTCCGGCACGTCTGGTCGACCGTGGCGATCGCCGCCCCGTGGTTCGTCGGCGCGGCGCTCGGGCTCGACGTGGTCTTCAGCTTCTACGTGGGGAGCCACCCGTTCCTCGTCGCCCGCCTGCGGATCTCCTCGGGCGGAGGTCTCGAGAACCTCTCGATGTCAGACCTCTCGGCCGGAATCCGCGTCGTCGCGATCGCGCGGGCGGGCGGGCCTGACGTCCTCGAGCACCCGCCTCGCCGCGACACCCGACTCGCCGCCGGCGACGACGCCTACCTGGCCGGCCCGTACGAGGAGCTGCTCGGGATCCTGCGACGCGAGCGGGCGGGGCCCCAGGCCACCGGAGGCGGCACAGCCGCCGCTTAGCCACGCGAATGGTTCGTGTCATGATCGTGAAATCAGTCGCCGGCGGGATCCCCGGCACCAAGATCCTCCACTTCCCGACGGGTCACGTCGAGCTCAGCAGAGCGGCCCGAGGTCGGCCTGGGGATCCTCGCGACCTGAGCCGACTCGCGCGCGACGGACTACGGCCGGCTGATCGACGGCAGGACGAAGCCATCGCGGGTCCCCGGGAAAGCGACGACGTCGATCACGGCATCCAGGTTGAGCGTGCCGTAGAGGTGGGGAAAGCGCTCGTCGTCACCGTCGCCGGCCTCGTAGCGCAGCGGCGCGCTGAGGCGGTCGGCGAGCACGCACAGGAGGACGAGGTCGCCGACGCCGGGGAACCCCAGGTTGGCGACGCGAACCACCTGGTCGACGTCGGAGAAGTGGATGAATCCGTCAGCGGCGAGCGAGGCCGGCGCATACGTGCCCGTCGCCCGGGCCTCCTCCCACGCCGTGCGCTTGGCGATGTGGAGGATCAGGTCAGCCACCGGTCGCCTCGACCGTGTCGCGGCGGGCGTCGAGCAGCTCGGTCAGGATCACCTGGATCGAGCCGGCGACCGGGATCGCGGCGAGCGCGCCGAGGATCCCGGCGACCTCGGTCCCGATCAGGATCGCCGCGATGATGCTGAGCGGCGAGAGCTTCAGGGCGTGGCCGTAGATCAGCGGCCGGAGGGTATGGCCCTCGACGAGGTGGTAGACGCCGAGCAGGCCGAGCACGACCAGCCCGGTGACGGCGCCGTTGGTCACGGCGATCAGCGAGAGCAGCAGGGTCACGACCAGCGGACCGATGTACGGGATCAGCTCGATGAAGACGACGAACAGGGCGAGCGGCAGCGCGTACGGAACGCCGGCGACGAGCAGGATCACGGCCGAGTACGCGCCGGCGATCAGGCTGGCGATCAGGTTGCCGGTGACGAAGCCCGAGACCGACCGGTAGACACCCGAGCCGATCCGCTCGATCTGCGGCCGGCGGTCGCTGGGCAGGGCGCCCGTGATCCGCGCTCGCCACTCGGGCCCCTCCAGCAGCATGAAGAGCGTCATGAAGGCGATCACAAACGCCCCGATCAGGCTGGTGGCAACGCCCTTGAGGATGCTCAGGGCGGGGGCCGCGTCGCCGGTCAGCTTGCTCGCGCTGACGCCGTTCGTGGCCGTCTGGACCTCCTCGACGACGTGGTACTTGCGCTCGAGGAAGCCGAGCGGACCCTTGCCCTTGGTCAGGTCGCTGACGATGTGCGGCAGCGACTGGATGAACTTCGTGATCTGGTCGACCAGCGGCGGGATCAGGACGAGCCCCGCGAGAACGAAGACAACCAGCGTGAGGACGTAGACGGCCGCGACGGCCAGGCCCCGGCCGAGACCCCGTCGCTCGAAGAACTCGACCGCGGGGTTCAACGCCACGGCGAGGAAGAGGGCGATCGCGATCAGGACGAGGGCCGACTTGGCGAGCAGGACGAGCGCCACGGCGATCAGCACGCCGAGCACAACGGCGGCGATCGAGAGCAGCGTGCTCAGGCGGAAGACGATGACCCGGGGAGCCGGCTCAGGGATCAGCGAAGCCGCGTCAGGGATCCGGGGACCCGCGTCAGGGACCCGGGGACCCGCGTCAGGGATCCGGGGAGCCGGGTCAGGCGGCGGGCGCGACTCCCGGTCGGGCGGTGGGGTCAGCCGACGAACTCGATGTCGACCGCCTCGCCCGCCGGGATCAGCTCGCGATCCTCCGGGACGAGGGCCAGCGCCGGGAGTCCGAGCATCGACGTGAGGATGTGCGATCCCTGCGCGCCGTTCGGCGTCACGTGCCACCCGTCGTCCTGCATCTCGGCGTTGCAACGGACGACCGTCGCCCGCCCGATCGTCCCGGGGAGGTCGGCCCCGGCGATCCCGCGGACGGTGTTCTGCTTGTAGCTGCGGCCCTGGAGCGCGTAGAGCGCGGGGACGACGAGCACGCGGAATGCCGTCAGCGCGGACCCGGGGTTGCCGGGCAGGGCGAAGACGAGGGTCCCGTCGGGCGCGACGTAGAAGCAGACCTGGCCGCCCGGCTTGAGGCTGACCCGGGCGATCACCTCGCGGGCGCCGAGCGCCTCCAGCGCCGGGCGAACGTGGTCGTGCGGTCCGACCGAGACGCCGCCGCAGGTGATCAGGATGTCGACGCCGTCCATCGCCGCGCCGAGCTTGTCGATCGTCGCCTGGCGGTCGTCGCCGACCCGCTCGCGCAGGAGGACCTCGCCACCGGCGGCGCGCACGGCCGCCGTGAGGGCCGGCCCGTTGGAGTCGCGGATCTCGCCGGGCTCGAGCTCCCGGCCCGGCTCGACGAGCTCGTCGCCGGTCCCGATCAGGGCGACCCGCGGCCGGCGGGCGACGAGCGGCTGGGGGATGTTGACCGACGCGAGGACGCCGATCTCCGGCGACCCGAGCAGGGTCCCGGACCGCAGGATCACCGTGCCCGAGCGGATGTCCTCGCCGGCGAAGCGGACGTCGTTGCCGACGCGGACGGCCTCGTTGACCGTGACCGTCCCGTCGCCCGGCGTCGTCAGCTCCTGGCGGACGATCGCGTCGGCGCCCGCAGGGACGATCGCGCCGGTCGAGATCCGGATCGCCGTGCCCGGCTGCACGCGCACGTCGGTCGGCGTGCCGGCGCGGGACTCGCCGACGATCGCGAGCTCAACCGGCACGGCCTGCGTGTCGGCCGAGCGGAGGGCGTAGCCGTCCATCGACGACGAGTCGAACGGCGGGACGTCGTTCGGGGCCGAAGCGTCGCTCGCGAGAACGCGGCCGAGGGCGTCGTCGAGGCCGACCTGCTCGGCCGGGACCGGGACGACCTGGTCGAGCACGAGCTGCCTGGCATCGTCGATCGAGATCCGCTCGCCAATCACGCGCGGGACGCTAGCACGCCGGCAATCCCGGCCCCAGACGCCCGGACCACGACGAACCAAGTCGGTTGTGGAGCAACCCCACGGCACTGTCACCCGAGCCCCGCAGACCGGCGAGCTTCGCCTCCCGTTGTCGATTTCGGACGTTCGCGTTCGTGTAAGGGGTGAGAGGCGCAATCACCCTGGTCTCGGGAAACCCCAGGCGGCGCAGTTGGGTGGCGCTGCCGAGATCGAGAGGACGGGAGATGGGAAAGGTGATCGTGATGAATGGGGTGACGCTCGACGGCGTGATGCAGGGACCCGGCCGCCCGGACGAGGACACGCGGGATGGGTTTGAGCACGGCGGCTGGGGGATCCCGTACGGCGACGAGGCGGCGGTCACCAAGATGGGCGAGAGGATGGGCGGGAATCGCGCGTGGCTGTTCGGCCGGCGCACCTACGAGCAGCTGTTGGCCACGTGGAACGCCCAGGGCGGCCCGTTCAGGGACGCGCTGAACGACGCCCGCAAGTACGTCGCTTCGAGCAACCCCGCAGCGAGGCTCGACTGGCCGAACTCGACCCTGCTGCACGGGGACGTCCCGGCCGCCGTGGCAGACCTCAAGCAGAGCTCGAGCGCGAATCTCGTGATCATGGGCAGCGGCGTGCTGATCGGCTCGCTGAGGGCCGCGGATCTGATCGACGAGTATCTACTGATGATCGCTCCCCTGGTGCTGGGCACCGGACGGCGGCTGTTTGCCGGCGGCACGCCAGCAGCGCTGCGGCTCTCCGAGAGCACCGTCACGACCAAGGGCGTGGTGATCGCCAGCTACGAGCCGGCGAGGGATCTGTGCGGGTAGAAAGGAACCACCGATGAAGCAATACGTGCTCAGCATCTATCAGCCAGACGGCGACCCGCCGCCGCCCGACGTCCTTGAGGAGGTGATGCGCGCCGTGCGCGCCGTCGAGGACGAGATGCGCGCCGCCGGCGTGTGGGTGTTCGCGGGCGGGCTCGACCCGCCGAGCAGGGCCACCGTGGTCGACCCTCGAAATGAGGGCATGCCGATGATCGACGGTCCCTACGCGGAGGGCAAGGAGCACATCGGCGGCCTGGTGATCATCAGGACGGACAACATCGACGGCGCGCTGGCGTGGGGACGGAAGGTGGCGCGGGCGACGACGCTGCCGGTCGAGGTACGCGGGCTCATGGGTACAGTCGCTCCACCCGCCAGCCGGACCGGCCGTCCGCGGTGAAGCGGATCCGGTCGTGGAGGCGGTTGGGCTGGCCCTGCCAGAACTCGATCGTCTCCGGCTCGAGGACGTAACCGCCCCAATTCGGCGGTCGCGGGACATCTACGCCGTCGTAGCGCCGGGCGGCCGCGGCGACCCTGTCGTCGAGCAGCTCGCGCGAGTCGAGCGGCCGGCTCTGGTCAGATGCCCAGCTGCCGATCTGCGTGTCCCGCGGACGCGACGCGAAGTACGCGTCGTTGGCCGCGTCCGAGAGCCGGCTGACCCGGCCGGTCACGCGTACCTGGCGGTGAACGTCGTGCCAGCCGAAGGTCGCCGCCGCCCGGCCGCCGGCGTCGAGCTGGACGGCCTTGGGGCTCTCCTGGTTGGTGAAGAACCGCAGCCCGTCGGCGCCGAGCCCCCGCAGCAGGACGTACCGGGCGTGGGGCTGGCCGGCGGTGTCGACGCTCGCCAGGAGCATCGCGTTCGGGCTCGGCGCCCCGCCCGCGACGGCCTCCTCCAGCCAGCGTCCGAGCGCCGCGATCGGATCCGGCCCGAGCTCGTCGGGATCGAGCCTGGCCGCCGGCTCGTACGGCTTTCCGACCCGGCTGACGTCGATCGCCGGCCGCGGATTCCTCGCGATCACGAGCGCCACGCCCCGCTCGCCGCCTGGCTCCCCCAGGTCACCGGCGACCCACGTCAGCTCGTCGATCCGCCATGCGCCCGTCGCCCGCTCGACCTCCCAGCCGGCGAGCAGCTCGTCGAGCCCGGACGAGTCGTAGACCCGCTCGAAGTCGTCGACGCCGGCCTGGCCGAACGGGGTCGTGAGAACTAGCAGGCCACCCGGCCGCACCCGCCGAGCGAGCTCCGAAAGAGCAGCGATGTCCAACCGGTCGGCCTCGCCCGAGCCGGCGTAGTGGCCGAGTCCGAAATGCTCGACCGCCGAGAGCACGACAGCCGCGTCGAAGCCGGTCTGATCGGCGCCGAGCTCGTCCAGGCGACACGCGGCCACCCGCAGGCCCGGGTGGGCCAGGCGGTAGCCGCGGGGGTCAACGACGGTCACCTCGTAGCCGAGCGACGCCAGGCTCAGGCCGACCGTGCTCTCGCTCCCGCCGACGTCGAGCACCCGGGCACCGGGTTGGAGGCCGGCCAGCGCGCCGAAGACGAACGGCTGCTCGACGACCCGCTCGTTGACGTGGCGGACGGCAACCCCCGCCGGCCGGTGGTCGAGCGCGACCGGCGGGTTGAACCAGAGCTCGGACTGGGCGGCGTAGCCCTCGTGGCCTTCGGCCCAGTTGAGGAACCGGCCGAGCTCGTCGGTGATCTCCTCGACCCGCCCGTGACCCCGCTCGACGAGCTCCTCCACCCGCAGCACGGCCAGCTGACCGCGCAGCCGCTCCTCGAGCTGCTCGATGTGCACGTGCAGTCCCGCGACCCGCTCGGTCAGGTGCCCGTCGACGAGGTCGGCCGTCCATCGGACGCGCGGGTCGAGCAGCCGGCGTGCCGGCCAGCCGAGGAGCCGGGCGAGCGCCGTGCGCGGAGCCGGAGGATCGTCATCCGCCACGCCGGCCAAACTACCAGCCGACTAAAGTGTCACGCATGACCGAGACGTGTTATTGCGGCTGCGATCGGGAGGTCACCGGTGACGATCTCGCCCTCTCGGAGTCCGGCCAGAACATCCGGGAGATCCTCGACGTCCTGAAGAACCTCTCGCTCCCTCTCAGCCAGGAGATTCCCGAGGCCAAGGAGAAGATCACCGGCCTGATCGCCCACGGCGAGCGCTTCGACGAGCTGGTCGCCGGCCTGATCCACGGGACGGTCGAGACTCCCGGGCCGGAGGTCTCCCGCCAGATGAGCGCCTGGCTCCAGACTGCCGGCTCCGTCGCCGACACCCACATGAAGCTGCTCGGCCGGTCGCGCAAGGGCGGCAAGGACAAGCACGGGACGAACGGCAAGAGCTGACCGCCGACCCCGCACGCTGCGCGGAGATTTCCCGCTGACTGGGACGATCAACCCGCCGGCGGGTCGTACACCGCCGATCGTTGCCCTACCCTCGAACGACGATGAAAACCGAGCGCTGCAGCTTCGACCTCTGCGACGGGAGCGGCTTCCTCGTCGACGAGGACACCCGCACGTCGAGCCCGTGTCGCTGCCGGCCGCTCCGCCTCGCGAAGACCCGGGCCCGCCGCCTCGAGGGCCAGATCCCCAGGCTCTACCGGGAGATCTCCTTCGAGCACTCCGACGTGATCGACATCGAGCGCAACTGCCCGGCCCAGGTCCGCGAGGTCCGCGCGTACGTGCGCGGGCTGGACGCGAACATCGACCACGGCCGCGGCCTCTGGCTGACCGGGAAGTACGGGACCGGCAAGACGGCGCTGGCGATGATCGTCTCAAAGGCGGCGATCGACGCCGGCCACACGGTGGCGATCTACTCGTGTCCCCGCCTGCTCAGCGTGATCCGCGAGTCGATCGACGGCGGCGGGATGCTCGACTTCCTCGACCGGCTCGCCCAGGTCGACCTCCTCCACATCGATGACCTCGGGGCCGAACGGCGGACCGAGTGGGTGCTCGAGCAGCTCTACTCGATCGTCAACTCCCGCTACGAGGACCAGCGTGCGACCCTGGTCACGACGAACCTCGATCTCGACGCTCTCACCGCCCAGGTCGGCGAGCGGATCGTCTCCCGGCTGGAGGGAATGTGCGGCGAGCCGCTCCCCTTCTACGGAACCGACCATCGCCGCGAGACCTATCCGGTCAAGACCGCCTCCGCCTGACCCACGTAAACTTTGCCGGGTATGCCCGGAATCGTGATCGTCGGCGCCCAGTGGGGCGATGAAGGCAAGGGGAAGATCACCGATCTCCTCGCCGAGCAGGTCGACGCGGTCGTCCGCTTCCAGGGCGGCAACAACGCCGGCCACACGATCGTCCGCGGCGACGTCGAGTGGAAGTTCCACCTGATCCCGTCGGGCATCCTCTACCCCGGCAAGCGGTGCATCATCGGCAACGGCGTGGTCGTCGACCCCGGTGTCCTGATCGACGAGATCTCCGGCCTGCGGGCCCGCCGGATCGACGTCTCCGGACTGCGGGTCTCGGCCAACGCCCACCTGATCATGCCCTACCACCTGTTCCTCGACACGGCCGGCGAGGCCCGCCTCGGCAAGCTCCAGATCGGGACGACCAAGCGGGGGATCGGCCCGTGCTACGCCGACAAGGCAGCCCGCCTGGGGATCCGCGTGCAGGACCTGCTCGACGAGAAGATCCTCAAGAAGAAGATCTCGGCCGCGCTCGAGCCCAAGCGCCTCTCGCTGCGCCCGTGGGCCAAGGATCCCGCGCTCGACCTCCATACGATGACCGAGCAGTACCTGACCTACGGCCACCAGCTCGAGCGCCACATCGCCGACACGACGCGCGTCACGTGGGACCTGCTCGGCGCCGGGCGCAACGTCCTCTTCGAGGGCGCACAGGGCGCGATGCTCGACATCGACCACGGGACCTATCCCTTCGTCACCTCGTCGAACCCGATCGCCGGCGCCGCCTGCACGGGATCGGGCGTCGGGCCCAAGGACATCGACGAGATCTGGGGGATCTGCAAGGCCTACACGACCCGGGTCGGGTCCGGCCCGTTCCCGACCGAGCTCGACGACGACGTCGGCGAGGAGCTCCGGGCCAGGGGCCACGAGTTCGGGACGACGACCGGCCGGCCACGGCGCTGCGGCTGGCTCGACCTCGTCGCCCTGCGCTACGCGACCCGCCTGAACACGCTGACCGCGCTGACGATCACCAAGCTCGACGTCCTCTCAGGATTCGACCAGGTCATGGTCTGCACCCGCTACCGCGGCCTCGAGGGCGCCGAGTTCGACCACTTCCCCTATCACCAGTCGGTCCTCCACCACGCGACCGGCGAGTACCAGGCACTCGAGGGCTGGACCGAGGACATCGGCGACTGCCGGACCGAGGCCGACCTCCCCCAGGCGGCGCGGGACTACCTCGCCTTCATCGAAGATTTCATCGGCGTCCCGATCGTGCTGGTCGGCGTCGGGCCCGGACGCGACCAGAACGTCTGGATGAAGGCCGCCGGCGAGACCGTGATGGCCGAGTCGGCTTCGACGCCGGCCTGACCACGGCCACGCCGACCTGGCGGTCGTGGTCGGTCTGGCTCCGCCGCCGACGCGGGCTCGAGAGATCAACCGGCTCTTGAAGTCCCGCGGTGGAGGAGACACCGAGAAAAGCCGTTTGACTGAGTCAAGCTCGGGTTTCGCACTTTTCGCTCTTTCGCTCGACCGACTGCACGTCGGGTCTCCGGCGGGTTCGGGTCGGGTGCGCGTGCGGGTCGGGTGCGCGTGCGGGTCGGGTGCGGGGGTATGGGATGTGGTCGACCGGGCTCCTCCCGGGCGGTGGAGGTGGATGCGAGACCTTCGTCGCGAAAGTAGCTGACTGAGTCAGTGAGTCAGTCAACTACTTTCCTTGGAGAGTCCACTTCTCCACGACCCGGTCCCCCGCAGAGCGCTCGCCCGCCTCTGACAGCATCTCCTTCGTGGACCGAGCCCCGATCACCCGCATACGACCCGACTCGACCCGGCCGGACCCCCGACCCCCGACCCCCGACTTCCGACGCGACCCACACACACCCGCCGGTCGATCGGATCGGACGGACGTCTCTAGGCCGCCAGCAGGTCGAGCGCGGCGACGACCCGCTGACCGGCGTGACCGTCCCCGTAGAGCTCGGGCCGGTGCGCCGGCGGGCGGCGCGCGAGTGCGGCGCGGGCGGCGTCGGGGTCGAGCCCGACCAGGGTGTTCCATCCGGCGTCGACCGTCTCGACCCACTCGGTCTGCTCGCGCAGCGTGACGCACGGGACGCCGGCGAGATAGGCCTCCTTCTGGACGCCTCCCGAGTCGGTGAGGACGGCTCGGGCGCTACAGAGCAGCGCGGTGAAGTCGAGGTAGCCGAGCGGCGGGCAGACGCGAGCCGCCCGTTCGACGCGCCCGGTCAGGCCGGCGGCCTCCAGCCGGGCGCGAGTCCGCGGATGGAGCGGAAGGACGATCGCCGGGACGTGGTCGCCGACGGCTTCGAGCAGCTCGACGAGCCGGTGCAGCCGGGCCGGGTCGTCGACGTTGCCGGCCCGGTGGGCCGTCGCCAGGATGTAGGCGCCCGCGGCCAGCCCGAGCTCGTCGAGTGTCCGCAGGCGACGCCGGGCGCGGGGCTGGACTTCGAGCGCGACGTCGACCATCACGTCGCCGACGACCACCGCCCGGCCGGGAGCACGCTCGCGGCGGAGGTTCTCGACGGCGAGCTCGGATGAGCAGAGCAGGAGGGCCGACAGCTGGTCGGTCAGGACCCGGTTGCGCTCCTCGGGCATCGCCCGGTCGAATGAGCGCATCCCGGCCTCGACGTGGACGACCGGGATCGCCGTGTCGGCTCCGGCGAGGGCGCCGGCCAGGGTTGAGTTGGTGTCGCCGTAGACGAGCACCGCGTCGGGTCCGATCTCCTCGACGAGCGGCGCCAGGCCGGCGAGCATCCGCCCGAGCTGGGATGTGTTGGCCCCACCGTGGACGCCGAGCCAGTGATCGGGCGGGGGGACGTCGAGCTCTTCGAAGAAGACCGCCGAGAGCTCGTCGTCGTGATGCTGTCCGGTGTGGACGAGCCGCTCGTCGTGGGCTTCGCGCAGGCGGCGGGAGACGGCGGCGGCCTTGACGAATTGGGGGCGGTTACCAACCACCGTGAGGACGACCATCAGGCGCCCGGGGGTACGAGCGCGGGCATCAGCCGGCCGGGAGCGCGAGGACGCGCATCAGCCGAGCTCGGCGCGGATCCGCGCCGCCACCTCCTGGGCCGTGGCGCGAGTCACGGGCCCGTCGGCCGGGAGCTCGACCGTGTCGATCCGGTGGACCGGGGTCACCTCGCGAAGGCTCGAGACGAGGAACGCCTCGTCGGCCCGGTCGAGGTCGTCGCGAGTGGTGATCGCCTCGCGGCCGCCGACGACGTCGAGGATCAGGCGGCGGGTGATCGAGTCGAGCACGCGGTCCTCGAGCGGCGGGGTCAGGAGCTCTGCGTCCTTGACCCAGAAGAACGACGACGTCGGGGCTTCTAGGACGCGGCCGTGGGGCGTGACGAGCAGGGCGTCGTCGAAGCCCTGCTCGCGGGCGAGGCGTCCGGCGAGGACGTTGGCCGCGTAGGAGAGCGACTTGACCCCGTCGAGCAGGCGGACGGGCGAGTACGTAACGCAGGCGAGCGTCATCGACGTGGGGAAGCTGGGGAGCTTCTCGATGATCAGGATCCGCCGGCCGCCGCGGGTGACCATCAGGCGCAGGGCCGCGTCCTCGGCCGGTGCACCGGCGGCGAGCAGGCGGTCGACGTCCCGCGCGAGCCCGCCGACGTCGATCGGCAGCTGGATCGACTCGGCCGATCTCGCCATCCGGGCGAGGTGGCGGTCGGTCGCATACGGACGGCCAGCGTAGAGGCGGATCATCTCGAAGACGCCGTCCCCGCGCTGGAGTCCCTCGTCGGTCACGGGGATGCGGGCTTCGGCGGTCGCCATCAGCTCGCCGTCGATGCTGGCGGTCGGAGTCTCCACGGAGCCGAACGCTAGCCGATCGGCCGGCTCCCGCCTGAGACGATCGGGCGAGGGGACCCGAAGCTCGATCCGTGCGGGGAGGGTCGGCGCCGGCGAGCGCCGACGGATCCGTGGGGAGGACGGGCGAAAGGAAGGGAAGGTGTGTGTGGCTTCGTTTGCAAAATAGTTGCCTGACTCAGGCAGCTTGTTTCCGCGGGACCTCCACCGACTCCCATCGTCCGCGAGCTGCGCCGAGCGGACGGCTCCCGAGTCGAGGTTCGGCCGCGCCGCCAACGCCGACCTCCGATCGCCGACGCGACGCGACGCGACGCGCCGGTGGGTCGGTCGGCCGGTCCGGTTGAGGCACGAGCCCAGGCTCAGGGAGTCCCGCCCGGCAGCCCGGCGTGGCGCATGGCGATCGCGAAGCGGGCGAAGTCGGCCTGGAAGTCGTTGAGGACGAGGGGGTGGCCGGCCCCGTCGGGCGCGGCGGACGGCGTGGCCGGCTGGGCGCGGCGCTGGGCGCGGGCCTGGGCTCGCCAGTCGTCGAGCAGGCCGTGGAGGTCGCCGCGATCGGGGGTCGGCGTGCGGGGGTCGTCCTCGAGAAGCACGCCGAGGTGGGCCGAGTTCTCGACGCGGGCGCCCATCCGGCGGATCGAGTCGAGCGGGTGGGAGGCGAACCGGGTGAGGATCGTCTTGATCAGGGCGGTGTGGTCGAAGAGCTGGTGGCTGACGCCCTGCGTGACGCGGGGGCCGACGACGAGGGCGGGGACGCGGACGCCGTAGGTCGGGAAGCCGGAGCCGTCGTCGACCGGAGGCGGGGCGACGTGGTCGTAGAACCCGCCGTGCTCGTCGTAGACGATCACGAGGATGGTGTCCGGCCAGGCCGGGCTGTTGACGAGCGCCTCGTAGACGTCGAGCACGAGGGCCTGGCCGGCGAGCACGTCGCCGGGTGGGTGATCGTCGTTGGAGCCGGGGTCGAGGATGTGGAGGTCGATGAAGTTCGGGTCGATCCACGAGACGTCGCGGAGCTGGCCCTTGGCGGCGTCGTCGAGGAAGCTGTCGTGGCCGACGAAGGGGAGCTCGGCGATCTCGGTCAGCGGGCTGATCGCCTTGCGGTCGAAGTAGCCGAAGTTGGCGTGCTGGGGGCCGGCGAAGTTGCGGTAGTGGGAGTCGGCGCAGCGCAGGGTGGCCGGGTCGTGCGAGTACCAGCGCCATTGGGCGTCGGCGAGCTGGCGGGTGAAGGCGGGGACGTCGTAGATCGGGGCGTTGGCGATCGTGTTCCAGGCCGACGAGCCGACGAGGTGTTTGAGCAGGCTCAGCTTCTTGGCCTCGACCTTCTCACCCTGGCGGCCGGCGAGCGAGTAGAGCCGGTTGGGCCACGTGTCGCCGGGAATCGAGCTGTGCCAGGCATCGCAGACGCAGTAGTTGCGGGCGAGGTGGTCGTAGACGGGGAGGTGGTCGGCGGTGTAGTGGCCCATCGGGAGACCGTGCCACTCGGGCGGGGGCTTCTTCTGGGCGATGAAGTTCCGCACGAAGCCGCCGTTGGCATCCGAGAGCTGCTCGCGGACGCAGTCGGAGCCGTGACAGGGATCGAGGCTCTGGTCATACGGCTGGCCTGGCTTGTGGAAGGCGGTCTCGCCGGTCGGGAACTCGAAAACCGGGTAGGCGTTGCCGTGTGCGTCGAGGTTGACCTCCGCGCCGGTCAGGCCGTTGACGTCGGGCATGCCGTCGCGGGTGAGGTAGCCGAGCATGTGGTCGAAGGACCGGTTCTCCATCATCAGCACGACGATGTGCTTGACGGCGGCCAGCCGCTGAAGGTCGACATCGGTCATCTGAGCCCCCTGTTTGGCGTCGTGCGAGACTACGCGGCCGGACCGTCGGGGGTCAAGGCCGGCCTGAGGGATTGATCGACTACCGTGCGCAGGATGTCCACGCCGGCCGGCAGATGACCGACGAGCTCGAGCGGCTCGACCGCCTCCTGGCGCTGCTGGGGCGGGTGCTCGACGGGCCGGCGGACCACGGGGAGAGCTCGGCCGAGTGGACGTGGCAGAAGCTCGACCTGCTCGAAGCATCGATGGGGCCGGACGCGCTGCGGGCGCTCCTGCGCCGTCAGGGAATGGGCGGGAAGACGTGCGACGAGGCGCTCGCCGTGCTCGCCCGTCGGCGGGGCGCCGTGTCCTGAGCTCAGCCGGGGTCTCCGGGAAGGCGCTGGGGACCGAGCGGCTCGGCCGGGGGGGCGGCGGGGTGCGCGTCGCGGAGTGACAGCCGCCACCAGGAGACGTCGCGCCAGGCGCCGGCCTTCCAGCCGATGTCGCGATAGACGCCGACCTCTTCGAAGCCGAACGCCCGGTGGAGGCCGACGCTGGCGTCGTTGGGGAGCGTGATCGCGGCGACCGCGACCCAGAGCCCCTGGCGACGGAGCAGGTCGAGCAGCGCGCCGTAGAGCTGGCGCCCGGCGCCGGCGCCGTGGTGGGCCGGGTCGACGTAGACGCCGACGGTCGCCGCCCAGCGGTAGGCGGCCCTTTCATGGTGGGGCGAGGCAAAGGCGAAGCCGACGACGCGGTCGTCTTTCTGGAGCACGAGCCACGGGTGGTGCCGGCTGGTCTCGGCGATCCGCCTGGAGAACTCGGCCGGGCTGGGCGCGACCTCTTCGAAGGAGGCGGCGCAGTCCACGACGAAGGGCTCGTAGATCGCGGCGCAGGCGGCGGCGTCGCGGTCGGGATCGGCGTGTCTGAGGGTGCCCGGCATGCGCGGCTCGATTGGTGTCGGGGGACGTCAGGAGGGCGCGACGATACCCGGCCGTGCGCGGCGGGCATCAGCTGCTCGAGATCTGCCGGGGACGCCGGGACGAGCGACGGCGCGCGGGCCGAGAGGGCGGGTGGCGGCGTCTATGCTGGGTCACTTGCGCTTTGTCTCATCCCCGGCGGACCGGCCGCCGGCCAGCGGGCTGGTGGCGGCGATGATCGACGAGCTGGTCCCGCTCTACGGACGGATCGACATCCCGCAGGCGCCGAGCGCGACGCCGGCCGAGATGGGGCCCCCCGGGGGAGCGTTCCTGGTCGGCTGGGAGGACGAGCTGGCGGTCTGCTGCGGCGGGCTGAAGCGGCTGAGCGACGAGGCCTGCGAGATCAAGCGGATGTTCGTCGTGCCGCAGGCCAGGGGGCGGGGCATCGCCCAGCTTCTGCTCGACGCGCTGGAGGATGCGGCCGGAGGTCTGGGGTACTCGGTCGCCCGGCTCGACACGGGGGCCAAGCAGCCTCACGCGCAGCGCCTCTACGAGCGGGCCGGCTACCGGTCGGTCGCCGACTTCAACGCCAACCCGTTCGCGTCGTTCTGGGGTGAGAAGCAGCTCGCCGGGTCGGTCGGGGACTCGTGAGCACCAAATCGATCGGTCGCCGGGTGGCGGAGCCGGGAACCGAGCGCTTGACAGGGCTCCGGGAGGGCCTAGCTTTCGCTACGTGATGACCGAGGCCAAGGCGACTGACCGGATCGAGCCGTGGGTCTGGCGGATCTCGGCGATCGTGATCGTCGGGTCGATCATGTCGATCCTCGACACGACGATCGTCAACGTCGCGTTGAGCACGCTCGGCCGGGAGCTGCACAGCTCGCTCGGCCAGATCCAGTGGGTCGTGACGGGCTACCTGCTGTCGCTCGCCGCGGTCATCCCGGTGGCCGGCTGGGCGGCGCGGCGGTTCGGGGCCAAGTGGGTCTACGTGACCTCGCTGGTCCTCTTCACGGCCGGATCGGCGCTCTGCGGGCTGGCGAGTACGGCTACCGAGTTGATCGTCTTCAGGGTCCTGCAGGGGATCGGCGGCGGGTTGATCCTGCCGCTCGGCCAGTTGATCATGGCCGGAGCGGCCGGCCCGAAGCGGATGGGCCGGGTGATGAGCGTGATCGCCGTACCGGCGATGCTCGCGCCGATCTTCGGGCCTGCGGTCGGCGGCGTGATCCTCGACAACACGAGCTGGCGGTGGATCTTCTTCGTGAACCTGCCGATCGCCGTCGTGGCGATCGTCGCCGCGGTGCGCGGGCTGCCGAACCCGGACCGGGCGCCGGCCGGGCGGCTGGACTTCGTCGGCCTGGGCCTGCTGGTGGCGGGGATGCCGCTGGTGACCTACGGCCTGGCCGAGGTCGGCGAGACGGGTGGCTTCTCCTCGGCGAAGGTGATCGGGCCGATCGTCGGGGGGATCGGCCTGGTCGTGTGGTTCGTCTTCCACGCACTGCGTGTCGAGCGACCGCTGCTCGACGTTCGCCTGTACGCCCGACGGACGTTCGCGTCGGCGTCGCTCGCGACCTTCTGCCTTGCGGCAGCGCTGTTCGGGGCGATGATCCTGATGCCGCTGTACTACCAGCAGGTCAGGGGCGAGAGCGTCCTTGCGACGGGGTTGCTGGTCGGCCCGCAGGGCCTCGGCGCGGCCCTCGTGATGCCGCTGTCGGGCAGGCTGACCGACCGGGTCGGGGGCGGACCGTTGGCGCTGTTGGGGGTGGTGATCACCTGCCTGGCGACGATCCCGTTCGGCCTGATCGGGGCACACACGTCGATCTTCGACCTGTCGGCAGCGCTGTTTGTCCGGGGGATCGGGATCGGCTTGGCTTTCGTCCCGGCGATGGCGGCCGCGTTCGCGGCGCTGCGCCCGGACGAGCTGTCGGACGCGACGCCGCAGATGAACGTCCTCCAGCGGGTCGGCGGGTCGATCGGGACCGCCGTGCTGGCGGTCGTCCTCCAGCGGGCGATCGGCTCGGCCGGGCGGGCGCCGACGCCGGCGGGGATCGCGGGCGCGTACGGGACGGCGTTCTGGTGGTCGCTGGGAATCGTCGCCGCGGCGATCGTCCCGTGCATCGTGCTGATCCGCGCCGAGCGGAGCGTCGCGTCGCGAGGGCCCGAGACCGCGGCGGGCGAGGAGGCGGCCGTGCTCGAGACGGTGGCGCTCTGAACGACGCGTGCGGCGAGCGACTCGCTCGAGCGCGCGCGCCCGCCGAGCCGGCGGGCCGGCGGGCCGGTCAGGCCTCGATCGCCTCGAACGCTGCCTCGAGCTCGAGCGCGTCCTGGGAATCGGCCGCCCGCGCGGATCCGGGTCGACCGGTCACCGGGCGCAGGACGACGGCGGCGACGACCACTCCGACGGCGACGACGACCGCGGCGACCGTGAAGGCGAGGTGGTAGCCGCCGGTGAGGGCGTTGGCGAGCGGCTGGCCGTGCGCGGTGAGTGCCTTGGTGTGGTTGGTCGCCACCGTGCCGAGGACGGCCAGGCCGAGGGCTGCGGAGACCTGCATCGAGACGTTGACGATGCCCGACCCGAGACCGGCGTCGGCCGGCGGTACGTCGGCCATCGCGATCGTCAGCAGCGGCATGAACGAGCTCCCGGCGCCGAGGCCGAGCAGGAGGAAGGCGAGAAAGATCGTCGGGAAGAAGCCGGCGCCGACACCAGCGGTCGAGAGCAGGACAAGTGATGCGACGCCGCACAGGAGGCCGGGAATCAGGACGCGCATCGCGCCGAAGCGTGCGACCAGTCGGGCGGGGATGCCGAGCAGTGAAAGCGTGGCGACGGTGAGTGTCATCGGCAGGAAGGCGACGCCGGTCTCGACGGCGGAGTAGTGGAGGACGTGCTGGAGGTAGAGGGCCCCGAGGAAGAACGTCGTGAACATCCCGGTGACGAGGAACCCGCGGACGGCGCTCGAGCCGATCAGACCGCGGAGGCGGAGGATCCGCAGGGGCATGATCGGGTTCGAGATGCGTGACTCGAGCCGCAGGAAGGCGGCCAGGAGGACGACGGCGAGACCGCCGAAGCCGAGTGTGTGGGCCGAGGTCCACCCGTAGGTCGTGACCTCGACGATCGCGTAGACGCCGATCATCAGGGCGAGGGTCACGAGCGCCGAGCCGAGCACGTCGACGCCGTTCTTCAGGCCGAGTCCGACGTTCTCGGTGATCAGGGACCTCCCCATCAGGACGGTGACGAGGCCGATCGGGAGGTTGATGAAGAAGATCCAGTGCCAGTTGATCGCCTGGGTCAGGGCGCCGCCGGCGAGCAGGCCGATCGAGCCGCCGGAGACGACGACGAACATGTAGGCGCTCATCGCCTTGGCCCGGTCGACGGGGAGGGGGAACTCGGTGACGATGATCGCGAGGATCACGGAGACCGAGAGGGCGCCGCCGGCGCCCTGGACGAAGCGGGCGGCGATCAGCAGGGCCTGGCTGTCGGCGAGGCCGCAGACGGCGGAGGCGGCCGTGAAGAGGAGCACGCCGCTGAGGAAGACCCGCTTGCGGCCGATCAGGTCGCCGAGCCGGCCGGCCATCAGGAGGAAGCTGCCGAACGAGATCAGGTAGGCGTTGATGACCCAGGTCAGGCTCGACTGGGTGAAGTCGAGGTCGTGTTGGATCGAGGGGAGGGCGACGTTGACGACGGTCGTGTCGAGGACGCTCATCAGCTGGCCGAGGCAGACGACGACGAGGGCGATCCAGCGGCGGCGATCGCTTGGGGTTGTGGCGGCGATGGAAGGCATTTGACTCCGGCGTTGCGGGTAAGGTCGAAGGCAACCGCAAAGTCTTTGCTGCGGCGGCGATGATCAGTGTAGCAAAGACGATCTCTACCACCGGGACCCCAGGTAAGACTGGTAGGATTGTTTCGAGATGGTGAACAGCGAAAAGCCCCCGGGCTCATTGGCCCTGTTGAGTCGTCTGGCAAAGATGGTCTACCGGCGAAGCTCGGAGGAGCGGCTGGGGATGACGCTCCGCCACTTCGTCACGCTGAGCTATCTCCGCGACCATCCGAGCGCGCCGCAGCAGGATCTGGGCGATGCCCTGTGCATCGACGCCAGTAACCTCGTCCTCCTGCTCAACGAGGTCGAGAGCGCCGGGCTGGCCGAGCGCCGGCGGGACCCGACCGATCGCCGTCGCCATCTGGTTCGTCTGACGCCGGCCGGCGAGAGCGCGCTGGGGCTGGCCGAGCAGGAGCAGGCGACGATCGAGGCGGAGATCCTCCACACGCTGAGCACCGACGAGCGGGCAACCCTCCGCCGACTGCTGGCCCGGGCGCTCGCCGACGTCGAGCCGAGCTCGGGGACGTCGGATCCCCTGCCGGGCGCATCGGCACGGCCGGTCGATGGGTCGGCGGCGGTGACCACGAGCGGTGTCGGCGCCGCTGCAGCGGGCTGACCGGTCGGCTGCCGGCCGGAGGCTGGGTGGCGGCCGTCGTGATCGGGCTCGCGCTCTGGGAGTACGACCCGCCGCAGTGGAGCGTCAGTAGGTGTAGCCGGGCGGGTAGCTCGGCGGCGGCGGAGCAGGGGTCGTCGGGGCCGGAGTCGGAGTTGGGGTCGTGGTCGGAGCGGGGGTCATCGGCGGCACGGTAGGGGTCGGCGGTGGGGTCGTGGGCGCCGGCGTCGTGGTGGTCGGGGCGGGTGTCGGCGGCTTGGGAGTCGGGACCGTGCCGGCGGTCGGTGAGTCGACGTGCCAGGTACCGCCGAAGCTGCGGATCCCGTTGCCGTTGGCCTGACCCCTGGCGTGATCGGCGGCGAAGCGGTAGAGCGGTCGCCCGCGGAGCGTCAGCTGGAAGCGGCCGTCGGTGCGGTGGAGGATTCCGAGCGGCCCGACGACACCCTTGCCGAGGGTGAGCTTGGCGCGAGCGGAGCTGACCGTGGCGGGAGGCCACGCGGTCAGGCATTTGCGGGTGACGCAGAGCAGGTGATGTGCGGTCTCGGGACTCAGCACGTAGAGCGTGCGACCCTCCGCGTCGGCGGTGACGGAGTGAGCGAGGGCGGCGTTCGGCGCCGCGCCGACCGTGGCGGCCACGCTGCGGCCGAACGCCTGGGCCCCGAACATCGCGGCGATCACGACGGCCAGCACGGCGGCACCGGCGCCGATCGCCTGGATCCTTCTGCGGGCGGGGTTCATGCCGTGACCGTGAGCGTTCCCTGCATGCCGGCCATCTGGTGGCCCGCCACCGAGCAGTAGAAGGTGTACTTGCCGGCCTTCAGGTCGAGCGAGAGCGTCTTCGTAGCACCCGAGAAGGTCGGTGTCGCGCCGAGTACGGCGCCGGATGACGACGCGACGGTCAGGTTGTGTCCGACGGAGGCCATGTTCGTGAAGGCGATCGTCACGTGGCCGGCGGTTGTCGTCAGGGACGTCGTGTTGAACATCAGCGACCCGTCCGGGCTCGCCGTCACGGTGAGGGCGTGCGCGGTGGCCGAGCTCGTCGCGACGGGCGCGGTGGTGGCCGGGGCGGGGTTGGTCGGCGCGGGCGTCGAGCTGTAGCTGTTGGAGCTGCCGCAGCCGGCGAGCAGGACGAGGCCGCTGGCTGCCGCGAGGAGCGGGGCCGCACGGGCCGAGAGGTGAAGTCTCATCAGGGATCCTCCGGGGTTTTTTGACGTCATCCCGGAAGACCCCGCCGACGGGCGATCCTTCCCCAGCAGACGGGCGGGCGGGTTGTAGTGGAGAATCCGGTGCGTGCCGGTCAGCGCCAGCCCGCCAGGCCTGAGGGTCGTCGAGCACGAGTTCTCGGTGCCGCTCGACCACGCGCTGCCCGACGGGGAGCGGATCGTCGTGTTCGGACGTGAGGTCGCCGATCCCGAAGGCCTCGACCGCCCGTTTCTCGTCTTCCTCCAGGGCGGTCCGGGCCACGAGGCGTCGCGGCCGACACGCAATCCGAGCGGACCTGGATGGCTTGATCGGGCGCTCCTGGATTTCCGGGTCCTGATGCTCGATCAGCGGGGAACCGGGCGCTCGACGCCGATCGGCGCGCCCTTCGATGTCGACCCTGGGGCGACGGCCGAGCGGCTGACCCACTTCCGGGCGGATGCGATCGTCCGTGACGCCGAACGGATCCGGCGGGAGCTTGGAATCGAGCGGTGGAGCGTGCTCGGCCAGAGCTTCGGCGGCCTGTGCGTCGTGAGCTACCTCTCGCTCGCGCCTGAGGGCCTGCGAGAGGCCTTCGTGACCGGGGGACTGCCGCCGGTGGGCAACCGGATCGACGATGTCTATCGGGCGACGTACGAGGGGACGCTCGCCGCGAGCCGGGCGCACTACGCGCGCTACCCGGGCGACCGCGAACGGGTGGTGGAGCTGCACAAGCGGGTCGAGGCGGACGACCTGCGGCTGCCATCCGGCGATCGGCTCAGCTCGCGACGCGTGCGGCAGCTAGGTGGTTCCCTGGGATTCAGCGCGTCGTCGGAGAAGCTCCACTACCTGCTGGAGCTGGCGCCGGAGTCACCGGCATTTCTCCATGACGTCGACGCGGCCCTGCCGTTTGCCCGCAACCCGTTGTACGCGGTTCTCCACGAGGCGTGCTGGGCCGACGGGGGGACGACCCGGTGGTCGGCGGAGCGGATGCTGCCGGGCACGTACGAGGGTGAGCCGGAGCTGTTCACGGGCGAACATGTCTTCCCGTGGATGTTCGACGAATACACGGGCCTGCGGCCGCTGCGCGACGCCGCGGAGCGGCTGGCCGAGCACGACTGGCCGCGACTGTATGACGCCGAGCGGCTGGCGGCCAACGAGGTGCCGGTGGCGGCGGCGATCTACGCGGAGGACATGTACGTCCCGCGTGAGTTCTCCGAGGAGACGGCCGCGGGGATCCGGGGTCTGCGACCGTGGGTGACCAACGAGTTCCACCACGACGGGCTGCGGATTGACGGCGAACGCGTCCTTGGTCGGCTGATCGACCTGGTTCGCGGCCGGGTCTGACGAGCCGTCTCACGGACCCGGACGTGGCGTGACTCGCGGGCCGGACGTGGCGAGAGCACCCGTTGGCCGGACGTGGCGAGATGACTCGCAAGCCGGACGTGAACGGGCGGGTCAGCGGGCGAAGGACGTCTCGGCGGTGAGCGACTGGGCGAACGCGGCGATCAGTCGGGCAGTTGCGGAGATGTCGTCGAGCTGGACCATCTCGACCGGCGAGTGCATGTAGCGCAGGGCGATCGAGACTCCGCCGGTGGGAATCCCGGCGCGCGAAAGGTGGATGGCGTCGGCGTCGGTGCCGGTCGAGCGGGCGGAGGCGGCGATCGTGAAGGGGATCTCCTCACGCTTGGCGGCGTCGTGGAGGAGCTCGAAGACGACCGGGTTCAGGACGGATCCCCGCTCGATGATCGGTCCGTCGCCGAACTCGTGCTTGCCGATCTCGTTGACGTCGACGCCTGGGGATCCGGTCTCGTGGGTGACGTCGACGACGATCGCGACGTCGGGCTCGAGACTGTAGGCGGAGGTCCGGGCGCCGCCGAAGGTGATCTCCTCCTGGACGACGCCGCAGGCGGCGACGTCGCCGGGCGCGCCGCCGCTCTGAGCGACGATCCGGGCGGCCTCGAGGGCGATGAAGGCTCCGAGTCGGTTGTCCATCGAGCGGGAGACGAACCGGTCGTTGGCCAGCTCGACCGGCTCGCCGGCGATCACGGCGACGTCACCGATCCGTACGAGCTCGCGGGCCTCGTCGCCGTCCTTGGCGCCGATGTCGATGTGGAGGTCGCGGAGCTCGGGCACCTTCTTGCGCTCCTCCTCACGGAGCAGGTGGATCGCCTTGCGCCCGACGACTCCCGGGAGGGGGCCGTTGCGGGTGATCAACTGGGCGCGCTGGCCGACGAGGATCTGGGCGTCCCAGCCGCCGACGCCGACGAAGCGGAGAAATCCGCCGTCGTCGATGTGGGTGACGATCAGGCCGATCTCGTCGATGTGGCCGACGATCGCCAGAAAAGGGGCGCCTGAGGTGGTGCCGGGGACGCGGACGACGGCCGAGCCCATGATGTCGACCGAGACGTCGTCGGTGAACGCCCGGCCGGCGGCGGTGAAGGCGGCGGCGGGCGCGGTCTCATAACCGGAGGGGCCCGCGGCGGTGAGGAGCGTGCGAAGAACGTCGGGAAGGGGCACGACGGGAAGGCTAGTGCAGGTCAGCCCGGACGCGGGCCGCGGCGTTCGCGGTACGAGCGAAGCCCTGCCTTCAGTCCGGCGCCGGCGCCGGCGCCGACCAGCAGGGGCAGGCCATAGATCACCGCGACGGCGAAGGCGAGGCTGGCGGGCGAGTCGTCCTGCGTGCTCTCGCCCGAGACGAGCACGATCGCCGGAAGGGCGACGGCCACGGCAACCGGAAGCGGCAACCATCGGTTCGGGACGGCGATCGCGATGCCGGCCCCGACGACGAACACGGCGACCATGAACTCGACCAGTACAGCCACTCCCGAACGGTAGCGCGCCGGGTTGCCCGGGCGCGAGCGACCGCGATCGGGCGAGCGCAGTCGTAGGATCCGGTGATGCCGGCGGGGAAAGTCGACGGACTGCATTCGGCGTCGACGTTCGGGGCGACTCGGGACTTCTGGTGGAACCAGGATCACCTCGCGCTGGTCGCAGGGCGGCTTGGGCTGGCAGGTGTCGGCTCGATCCTGGACGTGGGGTCCGGGGTCGGTCACTGGGGCCAGCTGCTTCTTGGGTCGGTGGTCGGGCCGCAGGCCACGCTGATCGGGGTTGAGCGCGAACCGGCCTGGGTCGTGGAGGCGACGGCGCGCGCGGCGGGCGCCCGACTCGGGGACCGGGTTCGCTACGTGCAGGGAGTGGCACAATCGCTCCCGTTCGGGGACGCGAGCTTCGATCTGGTCACCTGCCAAACGCTGCTCATGCACGTGCCGGATCCGGGTGCGGTTCTCAGGGAGATGCTTCGAGTCCTCCGGCCCGGGGGTGTGATCCTCGCGGCCGAGCCGAACAGCAGGGCGTCGGTGCTGGTCGACACCGACCCGGACGCGTCCGTTGAGGAACTCGTCGATCTCCTGCAGTTCTATCTGACCTGCGAGCGGGGGAAGCTGGCTCTGGGAGAGGGCGACAGCTCGATCGGCGACCTGCTCCCGCGGTACCTTGCAGACCAGGGCGCCGTGGAGATCCAGACGTTCATCGCCGACAAGACGACCCGGATGACGCCGCCGTACGCGTCTGAGGAGCAGCAGGCTGTCGCGACCGGGCTCCTCGGCGGAGCCGACCGATGGATCTGGTCGCGCGGCGAAACCGAGCGCTTCTTCATTGCGGGCGGCGGCGCTCCGGGCGACTTCGACGCCGGCTGGGATCGACGGATCGCGGAACGGCGGGCGGTTGCGGACCGCGTCCGAGCGAACGCCTTTCACGGCGCCGGCGCCACGATCCACTACGTCGTCGCCGCCCGACGCCCGGCGGCGCCGACGAACACGTGAGTCGGCGGCCGCGCCTCGCCTGCGGCAGGCAGGGCACGTCTAGTCCCTCAAAGTCGATGGCCGGCTCGGCGGCCTCCGGCACATGACACGTCGATCGAGCGGCTCAGCGCGGCCCGGGCCGGTAGGTGGCGGCGATGACGCCGGGTCGTGGTGGGTGTGGCGCGGGTCGGTGTCAGCTTGGCGTGCGGGCAGCCGGCTAGCCGAGGCGGTCGAGTACGCGTAGTAGAGCCGCGAGGTCCTCGGCAGGTGCGCCGTGCAGCGCGGCCGGCGGCTCGTCGAGGATCGCGTCGGCGCGGGCGGCGGCGGCGCGGCCGCGGGCGGTCAGCTCCACGAGTTTCGCCCGGCGGTCCTCGGGATGTGGCATCCGCCGGACGAGTCCGCGGTCCTCCAGGTCGTCGACGATCAGCGTGACGTACGGCGGGTCGGCGGCCAGTCGTTCGGCGAGCGCGCGCAGCGTGTGTGGGCGTTCGGCGAGCCGTCGCAGCGCGAGCACGCGCGCCCAGCTCAGGCCGAGGGCGTCCGAGACTGCGACCTTCCGGTCGTGATCGAGCGCGATCTGCGACATCGCGCGCCAGGCGCGACGCGCGAGGTCGGTGTCCTGGCCGTCCGTCACCCGTCGTGGTGCTTCTTCTCGCGCGTGTTCAGCCAGTCGTCGAACTCGCGGGCGACGATCCGCTCGTCGTGGACTGCGGCGGCGCCCGGAGAGGCCAGCCAGACGATCGGCGGGCCCATGATCGCCGGGTCGAGCAGGTTGGCGCGCAACTCATCTGGCATCTCGTCGGGAATCATCCCGGTGGCGGTCGCCCCGCCGGGCAGCAGGATGTTGGCGGTGACGGGTGTGTCGACCAGATCAGCGGCCATCACCCGGGCGAGGGCCTCGACGGCTGCACCGGAGGGTCCGTAGGGGATGAAGCCGCGGCGGGTCATCGTCTGCTCGCTCATCGAGATCGTGACGACCCGTCCACCGCCGGCGCTCAGCATTCGCGGCACGACGGCTCGGGCGACCAGGAACGCTCCGGTCGCCTTGGTCTCCAGCACGTCGCGAAAGCCGGCGGGTGACACCTCCCAGAATGGCTGAGGCTGGGTCATGAACCGCGGGTTCACGGTCCGCATTCCGATCCCGGCGTTGTTGACCAGTACGTCCAGGCCGCCGAACGCCCCGTAGACGGTGTCGACGGCCGCCGACACCGAGCTGGGGTCGCGGACGTCGAGCTCGACTCCCAGCGCTCGGGCGCCCAGCTCCGCGGCGGTCGCCTGCCCCCGTTCGCGGTCGCGACTGGTCACCGCCACCCGGGCGCCCGCCTGAGCGAGGGCTTGGGCGATCGCCCGCCCGAGGCCGCTCGTGGCGCCGGTCACCAGGACGCGGATATCGCTCAGCTGCGCCATCGAAGCCGGCTCTCGGTGATAGTGATAGCCATGGAAAGATTATAGCGCTATAACGAAAGAGCTGACGCTTCGACACCGACCGTCGCGACCAGGACGCTCCCGTCGTCAGCTGGTTGCAGGCGAAGCTGTATCTGACACGCGAAAGGGACACTCTGCGAACTTCTGTACCGTTGCCGCACGTGGATGGTGTCCGACGTCTTTTGGCCCTCGGCGTCAGCTTCGCGCCCGATGGGCAGTGGCGGCGCGGGTCGGCCGTCGACGTCGACCGGGGAGGTCGCGCGGCCGTCGTCGGGTACACCCACGGATGCGGCCGTCGCGCCGTGCGCCACTGGTGTCGTTGCGCCGGCTGTCGTGAACGTGAGGGCCTCAGAGGAGCAGACCGTCCCGTGACCTTTCGGGCGTGTGGTCGCGTTGGCGGAGCGGCCCGCACCGGATGGCCCGGAGTACTCGTGGTCGACCGGCCGCGCTGCGCGATTCTCGCCGTCGCGATCGGTGGAGTCTCGGTCCGGCGCCGGATCCCGCTGGGACGTCTCGCGATACACGCGCGGCCTACCAGTGGACCCTGGGCATCCGCTCGTCGTGGCGCGCCAGCCCGTCTTCGGGGAGCGGCTCCCACGGCGCCGCGTAGGCGACGAACTGGCGCGCGGTCGGGCGCACGCCGGGGTCGCCATCGATCACTCCGAGGCGGACGCCCGCGAACTCGCCCGTCTCGGGATGGCGGATGAAGAGGGCAGAGCCGCAGACGCCGCAGAAGACCGCCTGGCGCCCGCCTTCCGGCATCCAGGCGCGCAGGTGCTCCTCGCCCTGCGTGACGGCGATCGAGCCGGACGCCACGATCGCCGACGCCGACGCGGCGGTGCCGGTACGGCGCTGGCAGCGCGTGCAGTGGCAGTAGCGCGCCGGGCCAAGCGCCGTCGCGACCGCGAAGCGCACCGCGCCGCAGCCGCAGCCACCGGTCAGGCGATCGGGTGCCATCCGCGGCAGTCTAGATCCACAACAGCGGCCGCGAAGATGACGAAGACGGCGCGGCGTTCGGCGCGGCGATTGCCGAGGAGGGCCCCACGGGGTTGCCGCTCGGGTCCCGATCCGTTCGGGGTGTTCGCGCGCGAGTCGGAGGCCTTGACCTGGCAGGTCACTGGCGGCGGGCCGAGGGTGGTGTGGACGACGGCCTGACTTGTGTTCAGGAGCGCGAAGTGGTCGGCGGCGATGCGGAACTCGCGGACGCGTCGCCGTGTGCCCGCGCCGGCCGCGGCGTGCGCGTTGGTTTGGTCGGTTGATTGCCAGAGGGCGGGAGCGCCCATCAGCTTCGCGAGCCAGTCGCGGGACTCGGGCGCGGTTTGGCGGGGGGATGAATGCGGTGAAGTTGTCGGCCATCGAGGCGAGCAGGCCGGTGAGGGCCTCGATGGCCGGACCCGTTGCACGGCCAGACCGGTTGCGTCAACGGTGGCTCTCTGCTATTTTCAAATGAGTCTGAAACGCAAACTCATCTGTTAATAGGAACGAGGCGGCCCGACGTGAGTTCGAAGAGCGATCAGCCGAACCCGACCGATCGTCCCGCCCTGGAGGCGTCACTGGCCCTGGTGGACGCCCAGAGGACCGAGGCGATCCGCAGCCTCCGGGTCAACCCGGTGCCGATCCTAGCCGCGTGGGGAGTGGCCTGGCTGGTCGGCTTTGGCGGCTTCTACCTCGCGTCGTCCAAGGGGCCCGGACCGTTCGTGGCGAACTGGGTCGCTGCCCTCGTCCTCGGGGCACTGTTCGCCGCCGCTGTGGCGATGTCGGTGGGCCAGGGCGTGTGGCACGGGCGGGGCGTCGAGGGACCGTCGCGCCGGGTCAGCGCGATGTACGGGTGGAGCTGGGGCCTGGGTTTCGCCGGGCTGTACGGGGTCATCATGGGCTTGAGTCACGCCGGGCTTCCGTCGGGCCTGCTGCCACTCGCGTGGTCGGGCGGCTCGCTGCTGGTCGTCGGACTCCTGTACCTGACCGGCGGCATCGTCTGGGGAGACAACGTCCAGTACGGCCTCGGCGTGTGGACGCTGGTCGTCGGCACGGCCAGCGTCTCGGCCGGCGTGCCGGGCAACTTCCTCGTCCTCTCGCTCGCCGGCGGAGGAGGACTCCTGGCCGCGGCGGGGCTGGCTCAGACGACGGGAAGCCGGCGTTCGGAGCGTCTGCGAGCGGACTCGTGACGACCGAGGCCGACCTGCCGGAGCTGGATCCGGTCATCCACGCACAACCCCGTCTCCGGGTGACCGTGATCCTGGCGGCGTTGGAGCCCGAGGACCAGATCACATTTCCACGCCTGCGGGAAATGGTCGGCATGACCGCCGGCAACCTGTCCACCCACCTTCGCAAGCTCGAGGACGCCGGCTACGTGGCGGTCACGAAGGGCCACCGTCGGCGGACGCCGGTCACCTACATCGCCCTGACGCGGTCCGGCCGGCGGGCGCTCGAGGACTACACCACCGCAGTGCGGGCCCTGCTCGGCCCGCCGAACCCGCAAAGAGAGGACTCGCCATGACCAGCTCGATCGCCCACATCACCGGCTCGTCCACCGCGTTCGAAGCGACCGACCCGATCCGCCCCGAGCGGCTCCGTGGCATCGCAGCAGGGGTCACCGTCGGCGCCGTTTTCGGTGCGGCATGGGCCGCATCGGCCGTCTCGTCGCTGAGCCCGACGATCACCCCGGCCGTCGTGATCGTCACCGCCGCGATCTTCGGCGCGCTGATGACCGGCGCACGGCGGCTGCGGCGGGCCGCCACAGCGCTGCCACCGTCGGCCGCCGGGAGCGGCCCACCAGACGTGCGGTGGCGCTTCACCATCGTCCTCGGGGCCGAGTGGGCGCTCATCATCGCGGCCGCAAACCTGCTTGGCGGCCCGGGTCGCTCGCAGTGGCTCCCGGCCGTGATCTGCGCCGCCGTCGGCTTGCACTTCATCCCCCTGGCGCGGTTCTTTGACGTCCCGCTGTACTACATCACGGCCGCGGTTTTGTGCCTCGTCGCGGCGACGACCATGGCCCTCGGATCGACGGGTTCTCCGGCGACGCTGTGGCATCTGCTGCCGGGGTTCGGCGCCGCCCTGACCCTCTGGGCAACCAGCGCCGGCCTTCTGGCCTGGAGTGGACTGCCTGGAATATCGACCAGCACGTCTCGCTGAGCGGCGCCGATCATCCTCAGACGGGCGTCATCCTCGACCGTCGGCCGTATCGATCCGTCGGCGGTCGGCCAAATCACGGCTGGACACACCAACCCCACGGTCGCCATCGTGTGACCCGCCCCGGAACACAATCGTTCGCGCGAGACCCATGCCACGATGATACGAACCGTCTAGAAAGGGCGCAACCCTCAGGTTTGGGCGCCCCGGCAGCGGATCCTCTGCGGCACCGGAGAGTAGCTCGAACACGGCGGCTCGACCGCATCTGCGATCCGGGCTGATTTCCGTGCGAGCGCTCCGCCCGCGCTCGGCCGGGGGACGAATCGACCAGGAGCGCGCTGTCGAGCTGATGGCTGACCACCGGGGGGTACTTCCTGGCCTTCTCCCTCTGGGGACCCGTGTGGTCCATTACCGCCAGGGTGGCCGGGGTCCGAGAGTATCGAGGTGCCGGCCAGCAGGCCGCGTCGCACGATTGGCTCGGCGCCCCGGTGCGATGGGAGGGCCGCAAGGGTCGTGCGCCGTTCGCTCGGCCTGAGCCGCGTCGGGCGTGCGGCTGGGGCCCGTCTGCGCGACAAGCGGGATCGGCCGGCTCATGTGATCCTGCCGCGGATCGGGCGTCGGCTGATGTGTTGCGGGGGCGGGTGACATTCGGCGTCTTGCCGGACACTTGTCAGGTGTGAGGGGAGATTCGGAGGAGTTCGAGCGGGTGTTCCGCGCGCATCACGACGCGGTTCTGGCGTACGCGTTGCGCCGCTCGTCCGCTGAAGACGCGCGCGATGTCGTTGCCGAGACGTTTCTCGTTGCGTGGCGGCGCTTTGGCGACGCGCCGAGCGACTCGCCGCTGCCTTGGCTCTACGGTGTTGCACGACGTGTGCTTGCCAACCAGCGGCGTGCAGCGAGACGCCGCACGGCTCTGGTGGACCGCGTGGCCGCCGCGCCAACCGCGTCGCCGAGCGAGACCGGGAATTCTCTCGTCGGTGCGTTCGGAAGGCTCCCCGAGGCCGATCGAGAAGCTCTGATGCTCGTGGCGTGGGAGGGTTTGAGCAACGAAGAGGCTGCCAAGGCGCTCGGATGTCGCACCGCGACGTTCCGAATGCGCGTTCACCGCGCACGGCGGCGGCTCGCCGAGCTACTCGACGAGTCGACTCGTGATTCCATGTCCACGAGGTCGATGGAGATGACTCGATGACCAACGGACTCATGGACCGGTTGGCCGCCGCCAATCCGGTCGAGACGGTCGCGACGCCCGAGGCGGAACTCGAGGCGCTCCTCGGCGACGTGCTGCGCGCTCCTCGCGATCGGCCGCGGCTACGCGCTGGCGCGCGTAGGGGCGTGGTCTGGCTCGGTCTTGCCGCGAGTGTGTGCGCCGTCCTCGTCGCGACGGTCAGTCGTCAGGCGACGCCGGATGCGGCGGCGCGCGCTTACGCCGCCGTCGCCCTCAAACGGGGTGAGATCGTCTATACGAGATACGCGTCGCGAAGCGTCGACGCTTCCGGCCGCGTCACGAACCTTGAGCACGACGAGACGTGGTCGCTGCCTGGCGTTGGCTACCGCACGGTCCTCTCGCGCACGTTGCCCGCGAAGGCGGCCGGTCGGTATGACATGGCCGTAGCCGGCAAGGTAGCCGTCCAGCGCCTTCCCAACGGGACGCTCCGGCCGCTGGCGTTTTCGGCACAGCTCGCGAAGCCGCTCCTCCCCGGCAGCCCTTTCGCGGCGCTCTACAAACGGGGACTGGTGCGGCAGGCCGGCCAGGAGATCGTGGCCGGGCACCGCGCGGACAAGCTCACGATGCAGGACGGCGACGCCGAGATCGTCTACGACGTCGATCCTGCCAACGACTTCCGTCCGCTGCTCGTTGAAGTCGTCACGCGCGACGTTCGAACCGGCGCGGTCAGAGGCACGACAACGAGCCGCGTCACCGCCTACGAGAACCTACCCGACACCGCAGGCAATCGCGCGCTACTGACCATTCGCCATCGCCGCTGACGACGAGCCGGCGGCGTCGTCATACCACCGAGTCAACCCATTTGCCACCGCTCTCCGCCAGCTGCAAACCCTGACCGCCCCCTCCGGCGGTCGTGTCGATGACTTCACCGAGGCAGTTTCGCCCCGCCTTGACTTCCGCGACAGCGCAACTCAGCCACAGCGGCCGCGTTCTATAGGCAACCCAACCGAGGGAGATCGGAGTGGCAACCACGGAACGTCGGACTCGTCGTAGGACTCTCGTAGCCGTTCTGGCGGCGACCGGTCTGATCACTGTTCCCGCCGCGCTCGCCACGACACCGACTAGCTCCAGGCCGACTCGAAGCTCACCGGATGTCTCTGCGGGTACGGTCGTGCTCCAAGCGCGACGCGAGTCAACCAACCGAATCGCGATCACGGTGCGCTACACGGCGACCGTTCTGAGCACCACGGAGATCCAGATCAACTACGACGCATGCCCCGGCACCCGGGCGGACCCGCGCTGCGCGAATCGGGGCGGGGACGGCTCCTTCGGACCGATACTCGTCCATCCCGGCCACCAGGTTCTGTCCGCCAGGCGCGTCGTGAGCCATTCCAAGGCGGCGCACACAAGCTGCGTGACCGTCGAGCTACTCGACTTGTACCCAGGCCACCACGACGCCCACATCCTCGGTCCGACCATCCCGCCCCTCATGGTGTGTCCGTGAACTCGCGCTCGGGTCAAGCTGCCGACGGCGAATCACGTCCATAGTCCACCCGAAGGCAGGTCGATCCGGCGACACCCCGGAAGCGACGACTGAGAGGAAGCGATGAGGGCTCTCGAGACGAAGCGCAGCCGCATGTTCCACCTCGCCGTTGCTCTTAGCTTCGCCGTGACCTTCGCGGTTGGGCTGGGTGCATTTGGAGGCGTAGCCGCCTCCGCGACAGGTTCTTGCCAGCGAACTCACCTTGCTGCCCACTTGGTCGACGGAACGAACACGGCGAGTACGCTCGCCGTGCTCGTCGCGTTTCGCAACACCGGTACACAGACCTGCATTTTGGCCGGTCATCCCGCGTTGCGCTTTGTCGACAAGCGCGGACACTCCTTGGCCAACGTGGTTCGCCTCACCGGCAACTCGCGAGTGACCGTCGTCGGCGTGGGGGACTACGCCCACGTGCTGCTCGAGTTCGCGACTAGGCATGGCGGCGCCCCGTCGGCGACCTGCCCCGCAGTCGCCGCGGTGTGGGCAACTCCCCGCCGCATCAACTCGCCATTCAAGCTATCCACGGCGGCGCTGCCACTGGACTTCAGCCTCTGCACCACGGTCGTTGTTCACGAGAGCGCGGTCGCAGCCGGCGAAGGCCCAGTCCATCACATCGGGGCATAGGGAGTACATGCAGTACGCGGGCGACTTCTCGGGGCAACTGACCTGCGGGTCGAGGCCGTTGCGCGGCGCTACGATCGGACCATGGCTCAAGCGACCGATCCAAAGCTGAACGAGCGGCGGGCGGCGATCGAATACGCGCGCGGAATCATCGCGGACCTGGCGCCGGGCCGCAGCCTCGCCGACGAGCTGATCGCTGAACGCCACGCAGAGGCCGCCGCCGAAGCACCCGTCGCCCGCCGCGGCGACAGTGTCAACCTCTGAGGCGCCCCCAGCCCCCGACGGGCCGCAGTCCGTCCTGGAGCCTCAGCCCGGCTCGCCGTCATCCAGGATGAGCGCGGCGCGTCCGTCGTCACCGAAGCCCTGGCAGCGACGGCCGCGATCAGCGTCGTCAACTGGGCTGAGGTTCTCTCGAAGGTCGCAGAGCGCGGTCGAGATGCCGACGAGCTCGCGACGGGCCTCCACGAGCATGGTTTCGTCGGAGAGCTGCTGACGATCGAGGCCATGACCGAGGCGGACTGCCTGACCGTCGCCTGGATGCGCCCGGTGACGCGCACCGCCGGCCTCTCGCTCGCGGATCGCACCTGCCTGGCGCTGGCCCGCCGGCTTGCGCTACCCGTCCTGACGGCCGACCGCAGCTGGAGCGATCTTGAGCTCGGAGTCGACGTCCGCCTGATTCGCTGACGACGCCGGAGCCGCCTTGACGCGGAACGCCCGGCTGCCGAGGTCACGACCCGCGACGTTGAGAAGCTGCTGGCCGGCGTCAGCGACACCGGGTCCGGGCCGCGGACCGTGAACAAGCACCGGGTGGTGGTGTGCGCGATTTACAACTACGGCACCCAGACCGACCACGGCCACCGCCTACACGAATACCTCACCAGCGCGATCACCGCCGACCTCCACGGCCAGCCGATCCCCGCGCTACTCGCCCCAACCTGACCGGCCGCCCCCTGAACGCTTACGGTCAAGCAGGCCACCCCAGGACAAAGCGCGATTTTGCAGGGGTGATCCGGGGCCGAGGCCTCCGACCTGTGGAGGCCTTCACGGAGGTCTTTGACGAGGCCCCCAGCGACCGGGCCCGGGGCTACTGCGCGAGCCCGTCCGGCTATGCCATGGAGCAAATCGTCCGTGGAGCTTGTGCGATGGCCCATACCTCTTAAGTCGAAGTCGGCCCGATAAAGGGTGCAGCTCGCCGCGAATGGTCCGCCGCCGGACTTCGTCGTAGCGGAAGGCCACGGCCGCTCGTGGAGCTCGAAACATGAGAAAGCGCGCATCACCTTCTTAATCGGAGTCGAGCCCGAAGACCTCCCAACTCGGCGAGAGGTTCCAATGCTGCCCGGTCGACGACGCCTTTGGGAGTCCCGGCCGGGTCAGCTCCTGTAGGCGTCGCTGCGGTGCCGGACCGCGGTCACCTTGACGACTCGGGCTTCGTCATCGATCAGGTACAGAATCCGGTACGCCCCGCGTCGCGCCGACCACGCGGGCGCGAGCGGCGCCTCCAGTGGCTTGCCGACGCGTCTCGGGTTCTCGAGCAGCGGTCCGGTGATGAAGGCGTAGGCGGCTCCAGCGACCTTCGGAGGCAGGGACTCGGCCAGCGCGCGCACGGCCGGGCCCGCAATTTCGAGCCGGTGGCGCTCGAGGTCCTCGCTCACCCAGGTAGCGGCAACCGGCCGGCTGCACCCATGGCATGGCCCAGACCGTCAACGTCGACGCTGTCGCCGGCGTCGAGGGCCGCGATGCCCTCGGCGTGCGCTCGCAGGAGTTCGGCGTCGCCGAGCACGGCGATCGTCTCGCGCAGGGCGTCGTAGTCGTCGGCTCCCATGAGCACGGCGACTCGCTGGCCGCTGCGGGTGATCTCGAAGCGCTCGTGGGTGCTCGTCGCCTCCTCTACGATCCGTGAGAGCTGGGCGCGCACTTCGGCGAGAGGCAGCGTCGGCATGTACAGAATTCTAGCGCACTGGCACGGCGATGTTTGGGCTAAGTGGTACCCACGAGCGGTACCCACGGCGGAAAACGGGCCTGATCTCAGCCTTTGTGGCACGCCGCAAACTAGCTGATTTGCAGGTCTTTCCAGAGATGGGCCGTGTTGGAATCGAACCAACAACCTTGGGCTTAAGAGGCCCCTGCTCTGCCAATTGAGCTAACGGCCCGCGGGCGGGTCCCGGCTGCGGACCGCAACCGGCCGTCAATCTTAGCCGCTGCCGCCGGGATCAGCTTCCGGGGAGGGTCGCCGTCGTACCGACGCCGCTCGCCTGCTTGGCTTCGGCGGCCACCTCGGCCTGGGCCTGGGTCTTGTCGGTCGCGAGCTGGGTCTTCAGCGTCGCCTGCGACGTCTTCGGCTCGAGGCTGACCGCCTTGGCGGCCGCGAGGTCGCCCTTGCGGGACTGGCTGGCCAGGTAGGCGAGGACCGCCAGGGTCGCGTACGCGTCCGGGCTGGTCTCGTTCTGGCTGACGACGATCTCCTGGGCGTTGACCGCGTCCGACGGCAGGTTCAGCTGGGCCGGCTCGAACGCCCGGACCATCTCGTTCGCAAGGTCGGCGTCGGGGGTCTTCGGATTCAGCGAGAGGTACTTGTTCCACGACGTCCGTGCCTGGGAGAGACCGGCCTTCCCCTTCGCCGTGAACGACTCGGTGCTCGCGTCGTAGCCGTCCCCGCTGGCCGCGACCTCGTACTGCGCATTCGCCAGGGCCGCCCAGGCCGCCGCGTCCTTCGGGGCGGCGGTGACCCGCTTCCTGGCGGCGGTGACCTCGCTCTGGAACACGTTCGTCGAGCTGCCGCCGCCGCCCTGGCCGACGGCGTTCAGCAGTCCCCCTCCGCCCCCGCCGCCGCCGATTCCGAAGAAGATCAGGCCCCCGCCGAGAAGGATCGCCAGGAACAGGTAGATCGCCTGAATCGTGCGGCGCTTGCCGCGGCCGCGCAGGTCAAAGAGCATCGTCGTCCTCCTCTTCGGTTGGCCTCGGCGGCGGGGCCGTCGGCGGGATCGGTGGTGGCGCGAGCGGCGGAGCCGCGGGTTCGGCTGGGGTCCGTCCACTCGGGCCGTCTACGGCCGGCCGGGCGGCCGCGGCCGGCGGGGCGGGCGGGGCGATTGGTGGCGTCGGGACCGGCGGGAGAGGGGCCGGCGGGAGCGGAGCGGGCGGAAGCGGAGCGGGCGCAGGCGCCCCGCCCGACCTCGGCGGGTCCCCCCCAGGCCCCTGGCCCGGGCCTGGGCTCGGGCCCGGTCCCTGGCCCGGCCCCGGCTCGGGAGCGGGCGCCGTCGCGGCGGCGGCGTCGGCGGCCTCGTGCGCGACGCGGCGGTTGGCCCGCTTCTCGATGAATGACGCGAGGTGGAGGCTGATCTCGTAGAGCAGGATCAGCGGGACGGTCTCGAGGGCCATCGTGATCGCATCGCCGGGGAGCAGGGCGGCGATCACCGCGGCGACGACGACGGCGTACCGGCGGTGCTTGCGCAGCTGCTTCGGCGTGACGATGCCCGCCCGGGTCGCCGCGAGGATGCCGACCGGGACCTGGAAGATCAGGCCCATCGCCAGGAGGATCAGAGCCTCGAAGCGGTAGTAGGCGCTGGCCTGGACGAGGACGTTGTACGAGCTGCTGTTGAAGTTCTGGAAGAACCTGACCGACGCTGGGAAGACGACGAAGTACCCGAAGGTGACGCCGACCAGGAATAGGAAGGGGATCGCCAGCATCAGTGGGAGGGCGATCTTCCGCTCGTTGGGGCTGAAGGCCGGAAGGACGAAGGCGTAGGCCTGGAAGAGGATCACCGGGAGGGCGATCAACAGGGCGAAGTAGAAGGCGATCGTGATCGTCGCGGTGAACGGCTCGCCGATCCCCAGGGTGACCGGCTTGTCGGCGACGGCCACCCGCGGAACCTTTGCTGTCGCGACCTTGATCTCGTGGTCGTAGTACGCGAGCTCCGCGCGGACGTGCGACTTCAGGCCGCTCGCCGGCGAGCTCAGCAGGGCGGCCTCGCGCTCCTCGACCGACGCCAGGCCGAGCAGGGCCTTCTGGGTGATCGCCGTCTGGCCGAGCGTGCCGTTGCCCTTCTCGACCTGCTTCTGGGTCTGTTTGCTGAGTGGGGCGTTGACGACGCTGAGCAGGGCCTTGTTCTGCCAGGCACAGAAGCCGAACGCCACGGCCAGGGCGAGCGCCGAGACGATCAGGCGGGTCCGCAGCTCGGCGAGGTGCTCGACGAGGCTCAGACGATCCTCATGCCTGATCGTCCGAATCGCGCTCGCCATATCGGCTGACACCCTAGCGGCTGGCGCCGGCCGGCCGGCGTCGTTCGCGGCGGGCTCAAGGTCCTGCATTCGCCGGCCGATATCAGGCCACATGGGGGATCAGCCGAACACCCAGCACTTCACCCGCCGCCTGACGCTGCCCAGCGGACGGCTGGTCGAGGTCGTCTACTTCGAGACGGTCGGGAACAACGACGACGACGACGACCAGGAACTCCAGCACTGCGGCAGCTGTCACGGCGACCTGGTCCAACCGGTCGACTGGTTCCCGCTCGGCAAGTCCTACTGGCAGGTGACTCTGTGCTGCCCGAACTGCGACTGGTCGGGGACGGGCGTCTTCGCCCAGGATGTGCTCGAGCGCTTCGATCGCGAGCTCGACCGGGCCACCGAGTTCCTCGTCGGCGAGCTCGACCGGATCGGCCTGGAGAACATGGCTTCGGAGATCGGCCGCTTCGCGCAGGCCCTGACCGACGACCACATCCTCCCCTCCGACTTCTGAGTCCCCGCCCGCAGGCGTCCGCCGGGCCTACGCGTAGCGCTCGACCACGCCGTCGGCCACAAGTTCGAGGGCCCGGCGTTGATCCGGCCCGAGGCCGCTTGGCAGGTTCGCCTTGGCGGCGTCGACCATCCGGTGAGCCCGCTCTCGGGCGAGCTGGGTCGCCCCGGTCGCGAGGACTCGGTCGCAGACGTCCTCGGGGTCGTCGATGCTCCGGAGATCCAGTCGGGCGAGGGTCGGGTCGAGGCGACGGGCCTCGATCAAGGGGAGCGTGACCGTCCCATCGAGGAGATCGGTCCCCCGCCGCTTGCCGGTCCGTTCGGCCGGCCCGGTCATGTCGAGGACGTCGTCGAGGATCTGGAAGGCAGTGCCGATCGACATCCCGAAGCCCTCGAGGGAGGTCGATCCGGCGCCGATCGCCCCGAGCTCGCAGGCCGCCTCGAAGAGGGTGGCGGTCTTCAGCTCGCAGCGGTGGATGTAGCGCTCGACCGTGACGTCGCCGCTCCAGGCGTCCTCCCGCTGGATCAGCTCGCCCCGGGCGAGGGCCGAGCTCGCGGCCGAGAGGACGCGCAGCTGCTCGACGTTCTCGTTGCGGGCCAGCTCGGCGAAGGCCTGGGCGAACAGGAGGTCGCCGATCGCCGTGGCGGCCGGCCGGCCGCCGCTTGCGAACACAGTGCGACGGCCCCGCCGGAGCGGCGCGGCGTCGAGCGTGTCGTCGTGGACGAGCGTCGCCGAGTGGATCAGCTCGACGGCGACGGCCCCGCGGACGAGCCGGTCGGAGTCTGGTCCGTCGAGGCCGGCGATGAACACCAGGAGGGGACGCAGGCGCTTGCCGCCGGCCTCGATCGTCCGGAGCCCGTCGGGATGCGCGGCGCCGATCTCAAGCAGGCGGGCCTCGGCCGCGTCCATCCGATCGCGCATCGGCTCGCCGCCGATCACCAGGATGTTCGAAATCGGGTCGGTGACCGCGCTCAGCTAGGCCACCACCCCGACGTGGATCGCGATGATCCCACCAGCCGTCAATACGTAGCGAACGTCCCGCAGGCCCAGTCGGTCCATGTGACCGGCGAGGGCTGGCGCCGCGGGGAACCGCTTGACCGAGTTCGGCAGGTAGTTGTAGGCATCCGAATCGCCGGCCAGCCGGCCGAGGGCGGGGACGATCCGGTCGAACCAGACTCCGAAGAAGCTCGACAGGGGTGGTCGGGTGGGTGTGGTGATCTCGAGGATCACGACCCGACCGCCGGGACGGACGACCCGGGCCATCTCGGCCAGGCCGCGGTCGAGGTCGCCGAAGTTCCGCGCGCCGAAGCCGACCGTCGCCGCGTCGAACTCGTCGTCGGCGTACCCGAGGGCGAGGGCGTCCCCCCAGTCGAAGGTGATCTCCGGCGCCTTGGCCCGCGCGCGGTCGAGCATCCCGTCGGAGAAGTCGCACCCGACGACCGACCCGTCCGGCGCGACCCGGCGAGCCAGCTCGATCGCGAGATCGCCGGTTCCCGTGGCCACGTCGAGCACCCGGCTGCCGGGGCCGATCCCGGCGAGATCGACCGCACGGGAGCGCCATCGGTGGTGGAGACCGGCCGTCATCACCGAGTTCATCAGGTCATACGGACCCGAGATCCGGTCGAACATCGTCCGCACCTGACCCGGCTCGAGCGTGCCGGGGCCGTCGTTCACGCCGCTATTTCAGGTTTGACAGGAAGGTCACGAGGGCCGTGAACTTGGTCTTCGACAGGCCGGCGAACGACGGCATCGGGGACGTCGGATTGACCAGCGTCCGTTCGATCGCCGCGGTGAAGACGCGCGAGCCGATGTGCGTCAACGGCGGCCCAGGACCGGAGTTGCCGTCCTCGCCGATCTTGTGGCACGCCTGGCAGCCGGATTGGGCGGCGACCGCCTTGCCGGCGTTGAACTCGGCGACGGTCTTCGGGCCGGCGGCGATCACCGCGGCCGGCGTCGGCATGTCGATCGTCCCGGGAGGCCCGGCGTTCGCGCCCTCGTAGGTCAGGTAGGCCATCGTCGCGATCACGATCAGACCGGCCGTCAGGGCGATCGGCCGGCGCTCGATCCGCCGCTCGGGACTGCGGTCGTAGAACGGGAGGAGGAAGAGCATGATCATGCCGATCGTCGGCACGCCGAACGACGCGAGACCGACGAACGCCGGTGGCTTGATCACGCGGAGGACCTCGAAGAGGAAGAAGAAGTACCACTCCGGCCGGGGCGTGTAGCTCGTCGTGACGGGGTTGGCCTTCGGGCCGAGCTCGGCGCCGAGGATCAGCGAGAGGCCCATGATCGCGATCATCACGATCACCGCCATCCACGCGTCCTTGGCCAGGGCGTAGGGCCAGAACGGCTTGCCGGTCGACTTCTGGATCGAGTAACCGCGGAGGTACTCCTCCTTCTCGCGCTGGTTCACGCCGCGGCGGCTTCCGTCTTTGAGGCTGGCCTGCGCACGGGGCTAGACCTCGGACTTCTTGAGCTCGTCGTTCTCTTTCACCTTGTGCCACGGCGGGGCGGTGATGCCGAGCTTGGCGACGAGGTAGAGGTGGGCGCCGATCATCGCGGCCATGATCCCGGGGATCAGGAGCATGTGGATCGCGTAGAAGCGCGAGAGCGTGGTCGCGCCGAACTCGGGGCCGCCGCGCATGAAGTCGGCGATGTACGGCCCGAGGAAGGGGGCGCCGCCGACGCTGGTGTTGACGCCGACGATCGTCGCCCAGTACGACCGCTGGTCGAAGGGGAGGAGGTAGCCGGTGAAGGACATCACCATCGTCAGGATCAGGAGGACGACGCCGATCACCCAGGTCAGCTCGCGGGGGTACTTGTACGCGCCGAAGAAGAACGTCCGGGCCATGTGGAGGAAGACGAGGATCACCATCACCGAGGATCCCCACTTGTGCATGCCGCGGACGAACTGACCGAGGAAGGCGGTGTTCGTGATGTAGCGGGCCGACTCGTACGCGTGGAGGGCTGAGGGGTCGTAGTACATCGCCAGGAAGATGCCGGTGACCGCCTGGGAGAGGAAGGCGAACATCGCGGCCGAGCCGAGCGTGTACGCCCAGTTGCCCTTGGGGACCTTCCGGAACAGGAGCCAGCGCATCCCGCCGGACATCGAGGTCCGCTCGTCGACCCAGTCGACGATCGCCTTGCCCTGCTCGGCTCGGCCTTCGGCGCGGCTCCCGGTTCCCGGCTTGCGGGGCGGGCGCTCGAGCGCCGAGGGGAGCGGCGGGGTTGGGATCCGGGCCATCGACTAGACGCCCTTCAGCTTGCGAGTCGTCGGCCGGGCGGGGTAGAGGTACTGGCCGATCCCGTCGAGCGGCTCGCCGGGATCACGCGGGGAGAACGGCTTGAGCGCGCTGTTGAGGCTGTAGCGCGGGCCGATCTGGACCTTGCCGTCGACGACGCGGGTCGCAAAGCGGTCGAGCGGTCGGACCGGCGGACCGCCGGTCCGCTGGCCGAGGAGGTCGTAGACGCCGCCGTGGCACGGGCAGATGAAGCGCTGGGCGGCCGGCGTCCAGCGGACCGGGCAGCCGAGGTGGGCGCAGCGGGTCGAGATCGCGATGAACTGGTTGTACTGGTTGCCGGCTCCGCCGTCGATCACGGGATTGCGCTTGCGCACGTAGACCGTCGACTTGCCGGCCTCGCCGATGTCCGGGGTGACGGTGATCACCTTGGGGACGTAGTTGTCGGGCGTGAAGTCGTCGGTCAGGCCGATCGTCTCCCACGTGACGTGATGGCTCTCGAAGACCGGGCCGAGGGCAAAGCCGAGCGACGGGAGGACGAAGGCCATCGTCGCGATCCCGCTGGCCGTGTGTGCGCTCGTCGTCATGAAGCGCCGGCGGGTGACCGTCTCTCCGGGAAACGCCCCCGGGAAGTTCGCGTCAGTGGTGTATTTGGGCTTGGGGCTCTTGCGTGTGTCGGCCACTGGGGTCTCCTGCTGCGGAAGCTGAGCCGAAGAATATCGTCAAGAATCTCCGCGCGGCCCGTTCAGCGCGTCGAGGGCGGCTCCGGCCTGGTCGTCGCCGGCCAATACAAGGGCCTTGGCCCTGGCGTGGGCCGGACTCGGCCCCCAGCCGACGGCCCGTGCGCCGGCCGACCAGATCGGCCCGGCAAGCTCGCCGTGGCCTCGAGCGTGGGCGAGCGCGCACAGGGAGATCACGTCGGCGAGCTCGATGACCCCTGCGATGTCGCCGAGGCCGACGAGCCGCTCGAGGCCGAGCGCGTAGAGCCGGTCGCCGACGAGCAGGGCCATGTCGGGATCGCCCTCCCGGAACAGGCGGGGAGCCTCGTAGTGGAGGAGGTAGCCCTCGTAGATCGCCTCGACCAGGAACTCGTACTCGGCGCTCGCGAGCGCCGCGCGGGGTCCGGCCGCCGCGAGTCTTCCTGGGGTTGTTCCTGGGGCAGCCCCGCCGGGAGGATCGGGTTCGGCGGGGTCCGGCCGGGTGGGACACGGCCGGGTGACCGGATCGTCGAGGAGCTCGCCGGCGAGCAGCCCGCCGGCGGCCCGCAGCTCGTCACGCAGCCGGCCGAGCGCGTCGAGCGACCCGACGGTGCTCACGTGGCGCCGCCGGAATCGAGTGCTGCGAAGGCCCCGGCCGCGGCATCCAGCGTCCGGTCGATGTGGTCGGGCCCGTGGGCCAGCGACGGGAACCACGCCTCGAACTGGGACGGCGGGGCATAGACGCCGCGGGCGTGCAGGCCGCGGCACCACTTCGCGTAGGCGCCGAGGTCGCAGGCCCGGGCTCCGGCGAGATCGACGACGGGCTCGGCCGCGAAGAACACGGTCAGCAGGCCGGGTGCGGTCTGGACCTGGATCTCGCGCGAGCCGGCGACCTCCCGCAGGCCGGCGGCCAGCTCGTCGGTGGTCGCCGCCAGGCGGGCGTAGGCGCCGTCGTCGAGCAGGGCGAGCGTCGCCAGGCCGGCGGCGACGGCGAGCGGGTTGCCCGACAGCGTGCCGGCCTGGTAGACCGACCCGGCCGGGGCGAGCAGCTCCATCAGGCGGCGGGAGCCGCCGACCGCTGCGGCGGGGAGCCCGCCGCCGATGATCTTGCCCATCACGGTGAGGTCGGCGAGCACGCCGCTGCGTTCCTGCATCCCGCCCCGTCCTACCCGGAAACCGGTGATCACCTCGTCGAATATGAGCAGTGCGCCGGTCTGGGTCGCCCGGTCGCGGAGGAGCTCGAGGAAGCCGGGGGCCGGCGGGACCAGGCCCATATTGGCGGCGCACGGCTCGGCGAGGATCGCCGCCAGGTCGTGCTGGTCGGTTGCCGCGATCAGGGCGTCCGGGTCGTTCCAGGGAACGACGACCGTCAGCGCGGCGACCGCGGCCGGGACGCCTGGACTCGACGGCAGGCCGAGCGTCGCGAGGCCGGATCCGGCGTCGGCCAGGAGGCCGTCGGAGTGCCCGTGGTAGGCGCCGGCGAACTTGAGGATCACGTCGCGGCCGGTCGCCGCGCGGGCGATCCGCACGGCGGTCATCGCGGCCTCGGTGCCCGACGATGTGCTCCTGACCTGCTCGACGCCCGGCACCCGGCGGGCGACCTCCTCGGCCAGCTCGACCTCGCCCAGGGTGGGCGCGCCGAAGCTCGTCCCGCGCTCCGCGGCGGCCACGACCGCGGCAATCACGTCGGGATGGGCATGCCCGGCGATCAAAGGCCCCCAGGAGCAGACGTAGTCGACAAACCGGTTGCCGTCCACATCGACCAGCTCGGCCCCGTCGCCCCGCGCGACGAACAGCGGATCCCGGCCGATCGCCCGCATCGCCCGCACCGGCGAGTTCACGCCCCCCGGAACGGCAAGCACAGCCCGCGAAAAAAGCTCCGCCGAGCGGCTGTCGCAAAGCAGTGGATCGGCGGCTGACAAGGCAGCTTCAGCCTACGCGAGCCGCAACCCGGGCGCCGTCCAGCGGCCGGCGTGGCCACGCCGGCCGGCGGGTGACCTACGCCGCGTTCGGAGCGTTGCCACACGCCCAGCCTGGGCGTAGGATCCTCACGCGGGCAACGCTGTGCCCGCGGCGGCTCTGCCGCGACCGTCCGCTGCCTCCCGCGTCTGGGCTGCGCGAGGCCGGCGCAGGCTCAGGCTACGCGTGAGGGCGCTCCCAGTCCTTGAACTCGTCGGTGAAGTACATGAGCCGGACCTTCTTGAACTCGGTCGACGAGTACAGCGTTGCCCGCTCGTGGATCCCGGTGTTCTCGGCGATCGCGTCGAGCACGGCGTCGCACTCCTCCTTCGAGCGACCGTGGGCCATCGTGAAGACCGAGTACGGCCAGTCCTGGTAGGTCGGTCGCTCGTAGCAGTGGGAGATCCCGCGGAACGAGGCCATCCGCGGGCCGAGCTCCTCGATGCGGTCCTCGGGAACCTTCCAGACGCCCATCCCGTTCGCCGAGAAGCCGGCCCGCCGGTGGAAGAGGATCGCGGCGACACGCCGCAGCAGGCCGCGGTCGCGCATCCCGGCCATGTGGGTCAGGAGCTCCTCGACGGGCATCCCGAGCCGGTCGGCGGCCGGGGCGTACGGCTCGGCGCAGATCGGCATGTCGCCCTGGGTGGCCCGGATCACGGCGACGTCCCGGTCGTCGTAGGCGACCGGCTCTAGGTCGACCGGCTCCTGCTCGACACCGGGCGAGGACAGCGCGCCGGTGCCGCCCTCCATCTCGAGGTCCATGCGGATCTTGAACAGCTGGAGGGTCGGCAGCTGGCGGATCGACTCGGCGCCGGTCAGCTCCTGGAGGACGTCGAGCGTGCCCTGGAGGCCGAGCTTCGAGTCGCTCTCGACGGCAAGCGTGAACCACATGTTGAACTCGTGGTTGCGGAGGTAGTTGTGTGAGACGCCGGGGTGGCTGTTGATGATCTTCGCGGGGACCCACGGGTTCTCGGGGTCGACCTTCGCGGCGACGAGCATCGACCCGTAGCCGAGTGCGCGGGTGTCGTAGATCGGCGTGATCTGGCGGATGATCCGCTCGCGGACGAGCCGGGAGACCCGCTCCATCGCCTCGTCCTCGGTGATCTCGGCGGCCGCGGCGACCGACGCGTAGGGGCGCGGATCCAGGGGGAAGCTGCCCTGCATGAGGTTCATCAGGCGCTTGTCGAGCGCGTCCAGCGGCACGGCGGAACCGTCCTTGCGGCTGCGGATCTTCGGCGCTACTTGAGCCATTTGGCGGCATCCTTGGCGTGGTAGGTGATGATGATGTCGGCACCCGCTCGGCGGATCCCGGTCAGCGTCTCGAGCACGACGGCCCGCTCGTCGATCGACCCGGCGGCGGCGGCGGCCTTGACCATCGCGTACTCGCCGCTGACGTTGTAGGCCGCGACCGGCAGCCGGCTGGCCGCCCGGATCGCGGCGATCACGTCGAGGTAGGCGAGCGCCGGCTTGACCATCAGGACGTCGGCGCCCTCGTCCTCGTCGAGCAGGGCCTCGCGGACGGCCTCGCGCGAGTTTCCCGGATCCATCTGGTAGGCCCGGCGGTCGCCGAACGACGGGGCGCAGCCGGCGGCGTCGCGGAAGGGCCCGTAGAAGGCCGAGGCGAACTTCGCGGCGTAGGCCATCACCGCGACGTCCTCGAAGCCCTCGCCGTCGAGCTCCTTGCGGACCACCCCGACCCGGCCGTCCATCATGTCGCTCGGGGCGACGATGTCCGCCCCGGCCCGGGCGTGACTGAGCGCGGCGCGGGCGAGCAGCTCGACCGTGCCGTCGTTCTCGACGCTCCCGTCCGGGCGCAGGACGCCGCAGTGGCCGTGGCTGGTGTACTCGCAGAGGCACACGTCGGTGATCACCAGGAGCTCGGGGTGGGCCTTCTTGATCGCCCTGACCGCCAGCTGGACGACGCCTTCGTCGTCCCATGCGCCGGACCCGTCGTCGTCCTTGTCGGCGGGGATCCCGAACAGGACGACACCCGGGATGCCGAGCCCGTACAGCTCGCCGGCGGCCTCGACCGCCTGCGAGAGTGAGAGTCGCTCGACGCCGGGCATCGCGTCGACCGGAGCTCGTCCGTCGAGTCCGGCCTCGACGAACAGCGGGGCGATCAGCCGGGACGCGGTCAGCTCCGTCTCGCGCACGAGATCGCGCAGGACGTCGGTCCGGCGCAGGCGGCGTAGACGGGTCTGTGGAAACGCCATCGAGGCACCCATCGTATCGCCGCGTCCAATCCGGCCGGCCGGGTCGCCACGCCGTGGGTAGGTTTGGCTCGGCGCGGGGCGGGCCCGGGGCGCGCATGCCGTCGGGGATCACGGCCGGGGCCCGAGCGGTCAGGCAGCGCGCTCTCCGCCGGGGGACCGGGTCGTGGAGAGGGAGACTCTCCACGAGAAGTAGCTGACTGACTCAGGCAACCATTTCGCGCTGAAAGGTCTCAACATCCTCCTCTCCGCCGCCCGGGAGGAGCCCGGGCGGTCGTCGCCGCCGGCTAATGGGCGAAGCGCCGCAGGCCCAGCCGGGCGGCAACCCCGAAGACGACGATCAGGCCGGCGAGGTGCGGGAGCGAGCTGCCGAATCCGGGCTGCGAGCCGTTGATCGACGCGTCGATCGCCTGGAGCCCGGCCTTGAACGGGAAGACGGCCGAGACGACCGAGATCACGTCGTAGAGGCCGCCGGAGACCGATCCGCTGGGGACGAGCGCCATGAAGGCGAGCGGCAGGGCGAGCAGGAAGGCGAGCAGCGAGGCGGCGCGGACCTCGCGGGCGAGGCTGCCGATCGCGACGCCGAGCGCCGAGAAGGCCAGCGCGCTCGCGGCGATCGCGATCACCCAGAGCGGTAGGCGCCCCCAGTCGAGGTGGACGAAGGCGCCGATCCCGCAGAGCATCGCCAGCGTCACGACGAACGCGCAGCCGGCCGCCAGCAGCCCCTTCTCGATCAGCACGCCCTCGCCGGATACGAGGCCGCGGGTCAGCCGGGAGAAGGTGTTGGCCTCCCGCTCGAGCGAGAGCATCCCGGCGGCGAGCAGGACACAGACGAACATCAGGGAGACGGCGACGGCCAGTGGGACGGCGAACGCGTTGAGCGGGGTCCGCCGGCCGGCCAGCAGCGACGTCTGCACCTGGATCGGGTTGGCGATCGTGTTGAGCAGCGACTTGGCGAAGCCGAGGTCGGCGACCCCGAGCGACGTGAAGCGGGCGACCGGGACGAGCTTGGCCCGGATCGGCGAGCCCGACGGGAGGCCGGTGATCGCCGAGCCGAGAGCGGCGTTGCTGCGGTTGAGCCCGAGCACGTCGACGGTCGTCCCGAACGCGTTGAGCTTGCCGCCGGTCTGGAGCAGGTCGACGTAGCCGCCGGCGACGTGCGCGAGCTGAGTCGCCAGGGCCGTATTGGCCTGGGAGAGCTTGGCCGAGATCGTCGACTGGACGAAGGACTGCTCGACGGCGTCGCCGTTGTAGATCACCTCGACGTCGGCCGACTCGAGCCCGCTCGAGAGGCGGGTGGTGAAGTCGGCGGGGATCACGATCGTGGCGAGCGCCGCGCCCGAGCGGACGTCGGCCAGCGCCTGGGCCCGCGTGCTGACCGGGACGCGGGTCACGCTGTCGAACAGCTCGTTGATGTAGCTCGAGATGTCGACCCGGTGCCCGCCGACGTTGATCGCCTGCTGGCCGGCCGGGATCTCGTTGACCACGGCGACCCGCGGCTTGTCCGGCGCCCGGGAGAGCGCGAAGCCGATCAGCAGGGCGATCACGACCGGATAGACGATCAGCAGGCCGACCAGGAGGGGCGAGCGCCGGAGGATCTGGATGTCCTTGATCAGGAGCCAGCGCATCCGCTCTAGTGGCCCTTTCGCTTCAGGAACGCGACGAACGCCTGCTCGAGATCCGACTCGCCCGCGGGCCCGTCCGACCCCGGCCCGACCTCGGCCTTGAGCATCGCCGGCGTCCCTGTGAAGAGGAGCTCGCCGTCGGCGAGGACGAGCACGCGCTCGGCGTGGCGCTCGGCCTCGGCGATGTCATGGGTCGCGAAGACGACGCCGGTCCCCCGGTCGGCGAGACCGGTGATGAACCGCCAGAGGCGCTGACGCTGACGAGGGTCCAGCGAGGCGGACGGCTCGTCGAGCAGGAGGACGACCGGGTCGCCGAGCAGGCCGACGGCGATGTTCACGCGCTGGCGGTTGCCGCCCGAGAGGTCGCCGAGCTCGTCGTCGGCGCGGTCGACCAGGTCGGTCTGCGTGAGCATGCGGTCGACCTCGGCCTGGGGGTCGGCGAGCCGCTCGAGGCGCGCGAAGAGGCGGAGGTTCTCGGCGACCGAGAGCTTCTCGTAGACCGCCGTGCGCTGGGGGACCCAGCCGATCCGGGCGGCCTGGCCGCCGGCGCGCGTGACGCTGCCTGTGGTCGGCGGGCGGATTCCCGCGAGGATCGAGAGGAGCGTCGTCTTGCCGGCGCCGTTGGGCCCGATGATCGCGAGCAGCTCGCCGGCGGCGACCGTGAAGCTGACGTCACGCAGGGCGTCGCGATCGCCGAAGCGCATGCCGACGCCGCGCACGTCGAGCGGCGCGTCGACGCCGGACTCGGGCCGGTCGGGACTGGTCGGGTCGTCGCGCATCGTCGGCGAGGCTACCCGGGCGAGCGGCTCCTTGGCGCGTTCCATGCCTCGAGGACTACGTGGCGGCGGAGGTAGAGGATCGTTTCGCGCAGGACGGCGGCCAGCGGAAGGGCGATCAGGGCGCCGACCAATCCGAAGACGGCGTCGCCGAAGAGGAGGGCGAAGATCACGAGCAGGGGGTTGATGCGCAGGGCGTGGCTGAAGATCTGCGGGGCGACGACGTGGCCCTCGAGCTGCTGGAGGCCGAGGAACAGGAGCCCGACCCAGACGGCGGTCAGCGGGTTGGTGAAGAGGGCGACGACGATCGGCGGGACGGCGCCGAGCAGGGGGCCGATGAACGGGACGAGCTCCATCACGCCGAAGAACGCACCGAACGCGAAGGCGTATGTCCGCCCGTCCGGGAAGATCCCGATCACCCCGAACAGGTAGAGAGCGAGGCCGGCGGTCGTGCCCATCACCGCGGAGAACAGCAGCTGCCCACGGACGTAGGTGGAGACGGCCCGCTGGACACGGAGGGGATAGTCATCCTCGGGGGAGCCGTCGCCGGGCATGATCGTGCGCACGAGCACGCCGATCTCGCCGCCGTAGACGAGCATGTAGACGCTGAGCACGAGGATCAGGACGAGGTCGAGCGAGACGCTCGCGGCCTTGGTCAGGAGGGCTCCGCTGAACGCGACGAGCGAGCTCGACCCCTTGACGAGCTGGGCCTGCAGCGTCTGCAGGGCCGTCCCGCCCTGCTTGACCAGCTGGACGTGGATCCCCTTCTTGTCGAAGAAGCGCTGCGTCGACGCGAGGCTCTTGTTGGCCTGGTCTGTGAGGTGGGGGAGGTTGTTGCGAAACGAGTCGACCTGGTCTGAGATCGGCGACGACAGGAGGTAGCCGATGCCGACGATCCCGGCGAAGAACGACACGTAGACGAGCAGGACGGCGAGGCCGCGGGGGACGCGGAGCCGGTGGAGCAGGCCGACGATCGGGTTGAGGATCAGGGCGATCAGGCTGGCGATCACGAACAGGAGGACGACGTTGCGGGCGGCGCGGACCGCCGACCAGACGCCGAGGACGCCGATCAGGAGGAGGACGAGCTGGACGTTGCGGGCGAGCACGAGCGGCTCGGGCGGCTCGGGCGGCTCCGGCGGGGCCACTGGGACCGCCTCCGGGGCAACGGCGTCGGGTGATGGGGCGAGCGTCTCGTCGGACCTGGCGCTGTCGTCGGTGGTCACGCCCATCAGAAGGAGTATGCCCCCGTCGCTGCGGCCGTAGACCGGTTTTCGGAGGTGTTGGCGGGCGGTGTCGGGGCGGCTGGAGCTCGCGAAGGCGCAGCCGTCGGCGCAATCGGGCTAGGCTCGCAGGATTGACTGGCTCAGCACAAGGCGCGGAGGCATCGATCCTCTTTGTGGGCGATGTCGTCGGCAGCGTCGGCCGGCGGGCGCTCCTGCGGACGCTGCCGGTCCTCCGGGAGCGCTATGCGCCGACGTTCGTCGTCGTCAACGGCGAGAACATCGCCGGCGGTCTGGGGATCACGCCGAAGCTGGCCGACGAGATGCTCGACGCGGGAGTCGACGCGATCACGCTCGGCAACCACGCCTACCACCACCGGGAGATCTACCCGTATCTCGACCGTGAGTCGCGGATCGTGCGACCGGCGAACTACCTCAAGGGCCAGCCCGGCCGCGGGCACACGGTCGTCGAGCAGGGCGGCATCCGGCTGGGGGTGGTCAACCTCTCGGGCAACCTCTTCCTGAAGGCCGGGCGGTCGGCGTTCGCCGAGGTCGACGCGATCCTGTCGGACCTGCGGGGGAAGGTCGACCACGTGCTGGTCGACATGCACGCGGAGGCGACGAGCGAGAAGATCGGCATGGGCTGGCACCTCGACGGCCGGGTCAGCATGGTCGTCGGCACGCACACGCACGTGCCGACCGCCGACGCGAGGGTTCTCCCGGAGGGGACGGCGTACATCACCGACGTCGGCATGACCGGCCCGCGGGGCGGGGTGATCGGCGTCAAGCGGGAGCAGGCGCTCGAGTCGCTCGTCACCCAGATGCCGGTCCGCTTCTCGACCTCAGAGGAGGACCCGTGGGTGATGGGCGTGATCGTCCACTGCACGAGCCCGCTGCGGGCCGAGTCGATCGAGCAGATCCTGATGCCGGCAAGCTGACGTGAGGCAGATCCTGATGGCGGCAAGCCGACGCGAAGGAGATTGAAGTGGCATACACCCCACCCCAGGAGGTCCTCGAGCGCTACGCGAAGGTCCTCGTCGACTTCGCGCTCGGCGGCGGCGACGGGATCAAACCGGGCGAGGTCGTGCGGATCGCCTGCCACGAGGCGGCCAAGCCGCTGTACTTCGAGGTCCACAAGGCCGTCTGGCGATCGGGCGGCCACGCGATCGGCCAGTACCTGCCGGACGAGGCGGAGCCGGAGAACCTCCGGCGGGCGTTCTTCGAGCTGGCCGGCGAGGACCAGCTGGACTTCTTCCCGGAGGCACTGACGCGGGGGATGATCGACGACCTCGACCACCAGATCGCGATCATCTCGACGACCGACACGCAGGCGCTCAAGAGCGTCGACCCGAAGAAGATCATGCGCGCCGGCCGGGCGATGAAGCCGCTGATGGACTGGCGGCGGGAGAAGGAGAGTGCCGGCAGCTTCACGTGGACCGTAGCCCTCTACGGGACGGCGGCGGCGGCTGCGGAGGCCGGCCTGTCGGACGAGGAGTACTGGCAGCAGATCATCGACGCGTGCTTCCTCGACGACGACGACCCGATCGCCCGGTGGAAGGCGGTCAGCGCGCAGATCGCGGACTACGTCGGGCGCCTCGATGCCCTCGACATCGAGCGGCTGCACATCGAGGGCGAGGACGTCGACCTGTGGATCTCACTCGGCGAGCACCGCTGCTGGATCGGCGGAAGCGGACGGAACATCCCGAGCTTCGAGATCTTCACGAGCCCGGACTGGCGCGGGACGGACGGGTGGATCCGCTTCAACCAGCCGCTCTACCGGTACGGCAACCTGATCTCGGGGATCCGTCTGGAGTTCAGGGACGGGCTCGTCGTCAGGGCGAGCGCCGACGAGAACGAGGACGTCCTGCGGGAGATGGTGGCGAGCGAGAACGCCGACAAGGTCGGCGAGTTCTCGATGACCGACAGCCGGTTCTCGCGGATCACGAGGTTCATGGCCGAGACGCTGTACGACGAGAACGTCGGCGGGCCGTTCGGGAACACGCACATCGCGCTGGGCTCGGCCTACCACGACTGCTACGACGGCAACCCGGACGGGGTCACCAAGGAGGAGTGGGCGAGGCTCGGATTCAACGACTCGAGCGTCCACACGGACATCGTCTCGACGACCGACCGGACGGTGACGGCGACGCTCCGCGGGGGCGCCGAGCAGGTCATCTACCGCGACGGGCAGTTTCAGATCTAGATTTTTCTGGCCGGCTTCCGGCGGGCCGACCGGCGCGGCGCAGGGAGCGCCCGACGGGGGTCGGGCGGGCCGGGCTCAGCCGGCGGGCGCGGCGAGGAGCTCGAGCGGCGGGTCGTGGGCGGCGGCCCGGGCTCCGACCGGGTCGGGGTCGCGCTCGTCGCCGAAGCGTCCGAGCAGGGCGATGATCGCGGGGGCAAAGAACCAGGGGATGTAGAGGTAGAACCAGTAGGTCACGCCGAGCTCGATCGCGATCAGGACGGCCGCGCAGAGCGCGGCGAGCCCGAGCAGGTCGGCCCGCCGGGGGACGACGGCCAGGCCGAGGGCGAGCAGGACGCCGGCGACCTGGACGGTGGTCTGCTCCCACTGGAGGCCGCCGTAGAGGCCCCAGACCGAGAACGGAGCGGGCCGGGTCGCCTGGTAGGAGACGGTCCGCTGGTAGATCACCGAGAGCGAGTCGTGGGCGAGCGCGGGGATCGAGACGACCGCTGCCGTGGCGAGGAAGGCCACGCCGAACGCCAGGAGCGCGCGAGCCCGCCGGGCCCGGCTGGGCTCGTCGAGGAGGCCGTGCGTCGCGAGCAGGGGGGCGAGCGCGAGCGGGGCGAACTTGGTCAGCCCGGTCAGCGCCCCGAGCACGCCGCGCCGGGCGGGTGAGCCGGCGAACAGGAGCGTCGCGAGGAGCAGCGCGGCGACGAGCGCGTCGTTGGTGTTGCTCTCGGCTGCGTAGAGGGTGAACGGAAAGGCCGCCCAGGCGTAGGCCAGGCAGACGCCGAGCGTCGGCCCGCGGATCATCCGCCCGATCAGGAAGAGCAGGCCGATACAGCAGAGGTCGAAGACGATCGACGCGGCGTGAGCCGCCGGTAGGTCGTCCCACTTCCCGCTGAAGCCGAACGCCTCGAGAAAGGGGACGTAGGCCTCGTAGGAGACCGGGCCGTAGGTGTCGCCGCGGGGGTTGTCGGTCGGCCAGGTTCCGTAGAGCGGCTGACCGTCGACGATCTTCTGGGCGCCGATCACCCCGGCGTAGCCGACGTCGATCACGTTCGAGTCGGTCACGTTGAGGGCGATCCTGAAGCCGACCAGGAAGACCAGGCCGATCGTCAGCCAGGTCACGGGCACCGCGAGGCGCAGGGGCCCGGGCGACCGGGCACGGGCATGCAGGCCGATCCAGAGCATCCGGCCGAGCAGGTAGAGCATCGGCGGGTAGGAGGCCGGGACCGACTGGTAGATGTCGGCGTGGTTGAAGTAGGCGAGCGAGATCGAGAACGACCAGAGCATCAGGAGGTCGAGGTGGAGCAGCCGGCGCGGCCGGCGCCAGTCGAAGAACGGGGCGAGGAAGAGCAGGCTGAGCGGAATCCAGACGTACAGCGCGCTGACCCGGCGGCCGAAGGCGCCCGGGTAGCCGCGGGCCATCGTCCAGGCGACCCAGAAGCTGGTCCAGGCCTCGCGGACGCGTCCGGTCGCGTCGTCGATCAGGACCTGGGCGACCTCCTTCCCGGCCGGCGTGAAGTAGCTGACCTGCCACTGGGCGGGGCCCTTCTCGTAGGCCACGGGGTAGGCGCCGCGGTTGCCCTTGATCGTCGCCGCGATCGACGGGATCCGCGCGGCGATCACGATCACCTGGTTCGGCGTGCGGACGTGGTAGGGCGGCCGGCGGTCGAGCAGGCTCGGACGAAACAGGGCGCCCGGGGCGATCACGGCCGGACCCGAGGACAGCGTCGAGAGGATCGACTGGCCCGGCGGACTCGACGTCGTCGCCGTCGACGCCGGCGGCCCGGTACGCGCGGCCGCGCGGCTCCCGGGGATCAGGGCCGCGCGGCTCGCCGGCCCGGAGGCCGCGCGGCTCGCAGGGGTCAGGGCCGCACGGCTGGACGGGGTCGACGCCGGGCCGCTCGCCGGGACCGAGGCCGGCCGGACCCCAGCGGTCAGGGCCGCGCGGCTGGACGCGACCAAGGCCGGGTCGGTCGCCCGCGTCGGCGGGCCGGTCGCGAGCGCGGAGCCCGCCCCGCCGAGCAGGAGCCCGAGGGTCAGCGCGGCGGCGACCGACCGCCTCAAGCCGGCGACCCCGGGCTGGCCGCGGCGGCGGTGTATCCCCCCCGGCCGGCTTCGATCGACGGGGGCAGGAGGCCGAAGTGGCCGAGCACGAGCGGGGCGACGTCCTTGATCGACCACTGCTCGCGGACGAGCGGGTCCCCCTCGAGGCCGGTGCAAATCAGCGGCGCGAGGGAATCGCTCGCGTGGAGCGACCCGTGGCTTCCGCCGCCGACGTGATGGCCGCCGCCCCAGTCGCAGAACTCGTAGGCCGGGGCCGCGGACAGCAGGATCTCGCCGGAGGTCGGGCAGGCGAGGGCGTCCCAGGCGCGGCCGAGCACGTCGGGGTAGTGGTCGCTGCGAAAGACGCCGCCGTCGATCCGCGCGTCGACGGTCCCGAGCTGGCCGCGGACGTGCCAGCGGCGGCCGCGCGGGTCGCTGGCGTCACCGCCGGGGGCGAAGCGCAGCTCGCCGCGCTCGCCGGCGAGCACGCCGACCAGCCCGTCGGGGGAGTCCTCCCGCCACATCACGAGGTCGACCCCGGGGATCGCCCGGACCCTGGCGATCACCTCGCTCCGGCGGACGCCGGCGTCCCCGAGCATGTAGATCATCGCCGAGCGCTGGGCCGGGCAGAGCGCGATCTCGGCGTCCTGCGGCCGGCTGTCGGCCGGCTGGAGGGTCGCGAACCCGGAGAGCTCGTCGGCCAGCGAGATCGACCGCTCGATCGCGCCGTGGGCATGGTCGGCGACGACGATCACCGCGTGATCGGCCAGGAAGGCCTCCGGTCCGCCGGCGGCCTCGACGAGGCGGGCGAGCTGGAGGTCGGCGAGGGCGATCGAGTCGACCTGGGCGTGGGGTCCGTGCTTGTGGGAATAGGCGTCGTTGTCGGGCAGCGAGAAGAGCATGAAGTCGAACAGATCGTGCTCGACGAGGTAGGTGCCTACGCAGCCGGAGTGCTGGTCGCGAATCCCGGGCATCCCGACCAGACCGCGGCAGCCGGTGTCGCGGCTGGCGAAGATGTCGGCGTAGAAGAGCTCCTTCGGTCCCATCACCGGATGGCGGATCAGGGTCTTCGAGGCGAACCTGGTCAGCGTCGTCTCGACCGACGGCTCGTGGCGGAAGCGACCCCGGTACATCAGGTAGGTCGTCCCGGCCGTGCGGATCCCGGCGTCGTCGAGCGACTCGAAGATCGTCAGCTCGTCGGCCGCCAGATGGGCCCGGTTCATGTTGTAGATCGTGTCGGTCAGCTGCCGGGCGAGGCCGAACCGGCGCGACGCGCGGAAGCTCGACCCGTACTCGACGTAGCGGCCCTCGCCCCGGTGGAACCAGTTCATCGAGGGGATCAGGTGGCGGTCCTGGCCGACCCCGGTGACGATCGACGCGGCACAGACCGGCGTGACCGACGGGAAGACGGCGACAACATCGCGGACGTAGGTCCCACGCTCGATCAGGAGCTCGAGGATCGGGGCCCGGCCCTCGGCGATCGTCCGTTCGAGCATCGCCGGCTTGGCGCCGTCGATCACGGCGAGGATGAGCTTCTTGCTCACCGGAGGATGCGCAGGCCCGCGTACTTCTCGCCCTCGCGCCGGCGGGCGCCGTAGAGAAGTCGGGCGAGGAAGATCAGCACGACGAAGGACGCCGGCGGGGCGAACACGGCGAGCACGGCGACGGCGAGGGCGACGGTGTCGACGTAGACGACCAGCGCGTCCCGCGCGGACCCCTCCGCCAGACGGGCGCGGGTCCGGGCGAGCAGGCCGCGGGAGGCCGCCTGGGCGAGGCCGGCGCACAGCAGGCCGGCGACGAGTCCGGCCCACGGGCTGTCGCCATGCTCGGCGAGGACCGCCGCGAAGAGCAGGGCTCCGACGCCGAGCCCGGCGCCGGCGACGGCCGATCCGAGCGGTCCGGACTCGAAGCGCTCGGCGCCGAGCCGGTGCTGCGCGGCGAAGGCTCCGCCGAGCGCGATCACGACGACGAGCAGGAAGATCGTCGTCTGGAGGAACGAGTAGTCGGTGTGCGCGAAGTCGAGCGCCAGGCGGTGGGTCAGGCCGAGGTCGTCGGATGCGATCGCTCCGGCCAGCAGGGCCGGCAGGAACGGCCGCAGACCCGCGGCGGCGGCGAGCCCGGCTCCCTGGGCTATGTACAGGATCAGATTCATCGTCCGCTACGGTTCAGGGGCATGACGATAGACGACGGCCCCGACCGCGGAGCGGATCAGCGCGCCGCGGACACCGGGATGACACGAACGGCCCAGGACCGGCCGGCGACGGCCGCCGAGGCGGACGGCGGGCCCCCGCCGGGCGGGCGCCCCAGGCCACAGCGGGCGGCGTCGCACGAGCTCGAGCGCTACACGAGCCTGTTCGCGGCCCGGACCCGGATGATGCGCTCGTCGGCGATGCGCGACCTGATGGCGATCACCGAGCACCCCGAGGTGATCTCGCTGGCCGGCGGACTCCCCGACACGTCGACCTTCCCGCCGGAGCTCTTTCGCGAGGTGATGGGCACGGTCGCCGAGCAGTCGACCGCCCGCGCGCTCCAGTACGGGCCGACCGAGGGGTTGACGGGGGCCAAGGACTGCGTGATCGAGGTGATGGCCGCCGAGGGGATGAGCGTCTCGCGTGACGAGATCCTGATCACGACCGGCGGCCAGCAGGTCATCGACCTCGTCTGCAAGGCCCTGATCGACCCGGGCGACGTGATCATCGCCGAGGCCCCGACCTACCCGGGAGCGGTCCCGACCTTCTGCTCGTACGAGGCCGACGTGATCCAGATCGAGATGGACGGCGACGGCATGCGGATCGACCGGCTCGAGGCGACGCTGAAGGCCCTCTCGGACGAGGGCCGCCGGCCGAAGTTCATCTACACGATCCCGACCTTCCAGAACCCCGGCGGCGTGACGATGTCGCTGGCCCGCCGGCGCCGGCTGATCGAGGTCGCCCGCGAGCAGGAGCTGCTCGTGCTCGAGGACAACCCGTACGGCGTGCTCCGCTACGAGGGCGAGCCCCTGCCGACGCTGCGCTGCATCGACGGCGGCGACCTCGTGATCTACCTCGGGACGTTCTCGAAGATCCTCTCGCCTGGACTCCGCCTCGGCTGGGCGGTCGCCCCGCGGCCGGTGCTCGCAAAGATGAACCTCGGCAAGCAGGCCGCGGACCTCTGCTCGTCGTCGACCACCCAGTACTTCGTGGCCGCGTATTTCAGGACCGGCGGCTGGCTCGAGTACATCACCGGCCTGCGGGAGCTCTACCGCCGGCGGCGGGACGCGATGCTCGACGCCCTCTCCGAGCACTTCCCGGCGCAGGCGAGCTGGACCCATCCCCAGGGCGGCCTGTTCATCTGGGCGACGCTGCCCGACTACATCGACACGACCGACCTCCTGGCCCGGGCGCTCGACGAGAAGGTCGCCTTCGTGCCCGGTGCGGCGGCCTACGTCGACGGCCGCGGGGGATCCTCGATGCGGCTGAACTTCTCCGGCGTCAGCGAGGATCGGATCCGCGAGGGGATCCGGCGGATCGGGAAGACGATCGCGGCGCAGGTCGCGCTCTACGGGGCCGTCACCGGCACGCCGGCGCAGGCCGGCCCGGTTCCGGCCCGCCAGGTCGTCCTGCCGCCCGAGCTCCTGCCCGAGCCGGCGCCTCGTGAGCCGGACGCGGCGCTCGCCGATGTCTTCGAGCTGCCGCGTCGCCCGCGCGGTGACCGGGAGGCCCGGCCGACCCAGAAGCGGCGCGGCTAGCGGTGGACGGCTGATGGCTCGGGTCGCGCTGCTGCGCGGCGGCCGGTCGCTCGAGCGGCAGGTCTCGTTGAAGTCGGGCGCCCGCGTCGCGGACGCGCTCGAGCGCCTCGGCCACGAGGCGATCGACATCGACGTCGGCGGGGACCTGATCGAGCGGCTCTTCGCGAGCGAGCCGGAGATCGCCTTCATCGCCCTGCACGGGCGCGACGGCGAGGACGGGACGGTCCAGGAGCTGCTCGAGATCCTCGGCATCCCGTACACGGCCTCGGGTGTCTCGGCCTGCATCCACTGCTCCGACAAAGTCCTCGCCAAGCACGCGATGGTCGATGCCGGGCTGCCGACGCCGGACTTCTACGCGTTCAACGAGACCGCCTTCAAGGAGCTCGGCGCCGCCCAGGCGCTCCCGGAGATCGAGCACCGCCTCGGCTTCCCCCTCGTCGTCAAGCCGGCCGGGCAGGGCTCGGCGCTGGGGGTCAAGTTCGCCGGGTCGCCCGGCGACGTCCCGGCCGCCCTGGTCGCGGCGTTCTCCTACGACCGCAAGGTCCTGATCGAGCGGTTCGTCGACGGCCGGGAGCTGGCCGTGTCGATCCTCCAGAGCGCCGACGGCGCGAGCGCGCAGGCCCTGCCGGTGCTCGAGGCCGTTCCCCGGGAGCCGGGCTTCCACGACTTCTTCGCCGCCCGCTACGAGATCGGTCGGACCAGCTTCGTCTGCCCGGCCGTCGTGCCCGACGCGGTCTCGGCCCGGGCGCAGGAGCTCGCGCTCGCCGTCTACGAACAGCTCGGCTGCTACGGCTTCGCCCGCGTCGACCTGATGCTCGAAGCCGGGACGGGCAGCCTCGAGGTGCTCGAGGTCAACGCGATCCCCGGCCTCACTGACACCAGCCTCCTCCCCCAGGCGGCCGACGCCGCCGGGATCTCCTTCGACGCGCTGATCGCCCGGATCCTCGACTCCGGGCTGGCCCGCGCCCGGGGTCAGGGGCTCATCTCCGGGCGCGAGCTCGCATGACGAGCGGCGTGGCCATCAGGCAACCCGGGGTCGTGACGCCCGGGCAGGGCATGCCGCGGGCCAGCAGGGAGCCGGCCGCCGGCCGCTGATCGGTGACGACGTAGTTGTCGAGCAGCTGGGCCCGGGAGGACGGCCGCAGCGCAGGCAGCCGGTCGAGCTCCCAGTAGAGCTGGTTGCGCTCGGCCCAGTGGACGGCCGAGCTGGCCGGACGACCATCGAAGTCGGGAACCACGGCCGCCCGCTGGGAGCCGCCGGCCGGGCTGCCGAGCAGGCAGGTCAGCTGGCGGACGGTCACCGTGGCCGGCCGGTGGACACGGGCCCCCGCGGCCGGCGACTGGGTACGGGCGGTCGGTAGGCAGAGTGAGCGCAGCGAGAACGGCTGGGGGATCGCCATCCGCAGGCCGACCCGGTGAAGCCTGGCGTAGGCGTCGACGAGGTCGTAGGTCCGGGTGACGTTCGGCACGGCGACCGCCCGCCTGGCCGGGGTGCCGGCGGCGAGCCCGCTCGGGGCCAGCGCGCAGGCGATGCCGGCAACGATCGGGACGACGGCGCTCGGGCGCGGGTACCTCACGCGATCCAATCTACGCGGGTGTCGTTTCGCGCAGGCTTCGCCGCTGGAGCTCCGCTCGTCGATCAGCCGGGCGACGATCAGCCGGCCGGACCGGCGGGCGCCGAGGCGAGCGGCCGGGGTCCGCCGGTCTCGTCGACGAAATGGATGTGGGGAACCATGACCCGCGGGGCGCGGATCCGCGGATCGACGACGGTCGTGCCCTGGCTGGCGCGCGTCGCGATCCAGCTGCCGGCGCTCCGCCCGGCGGCGTCCTCGACGTGGATCGCCAGGCCCTCGACGGTCGAGTCCGGGCCGGGCGCGAGGCCGGTCGCGAGGCCGGAGAAGATGTCACCGAGGCGGAAGCGGAGCCGCCGGAGGTCGGTGACCCGGAGCGAGACCGCATAGGCCATGCCGTGGACGGCCGGGTCGACGGTGATCTGGCGGACGCTCGCGCGGATCACCGAGCGGGCCGGGAGGCCTGCGATCAGCGCGCCGATGTTGTCGTCGAGCTGCTTGCGCTCGGCCGCCGGGGCGACCTTGTCGACGATCGGCATCGCGGCCGGCTGCTGGCCGGGGGTCGTGCGGACCGACCCATCGAGATAGAACGAGGCCCCCGGGGCCTGGCCACCGGTCTCGTCGGTCGTCACGAATTGGGTCAGCGCTGGGTCCTGGATGGCGGCGACGGACGCGATCATCGCCCCTCGCCAGCCGGCTCCGGCGTAGACCGAGGCGGTCGTCGCGTCGGTCTGCAGCGAGCCGCTCCCGGCCGGCGGATGGATCAGCGCGGCGGGGAGCATGACCTCGAGGCGTTGAGCCCCGGGGGCGGCCTCGCGGGGCGCGATGACGGCGGCCGAGGCGCCGGGGGCGACACTGGCGGCGATGCTCGTCGGGCTGGGCGAGGCCTGCCGGCCGCCGCCGGCGAGTGGACCGCTGAGCAGCACGACGACGACGACCGCGCCGAGGATCACGAGCCCGGCTCCCGCGGCGAGCAGCCGCCCGCGCCCGCGCATCTAGTGGCCTGTTTCGGAATTAGCTGGAGTGGCTGGCGAGTGGCTGGGCGTACGTCGCACGGTGTCCGCGGGCGTGCTGGTGGCACGTTGGCGGACGCCGGGTGGCGCCAGGCACGTCCAGACGCCGCCAGACGCCAAGATAATTTTGAGACAGACCACTAGGACACCCTGTGCTTGATCGTGACCTCGGACGGCGGCCGGGTGATCTTCCAGAGGTGGTCGGCCATCGGGTAGGCCGAGATCGAGTCGTGGCGGGTCACCTTCCGCGCGTGCTGGCGACCGGTCGTCGTGTAGACGGTCCACTGGGCGTGGCCGGCCGGCTCGTAGCGGGTCGACGCCTGGGACTGGTAGCCGCTGCCGAGGCTCTGGATCTCGGTCCCGATCGCCGGGGCTCCCTTGCTGAAGCCGAGCCGGTAGATCGAGCCGGTCTGGACGCCGTTGATCCGGATGCCCCAGGTCGCCGCGGTCTTGAAGCGGAAGAGGTCCAGCGTGATCACCGACCCGGGGGAGATGTCGTTGTAGAGCTGGCACTTGTAGGCCATCGAGTTGGCGGCCTTGACCTCGGTGAAGACGACGTAGCCGGTGTGAGCCCCGCAGTTGTCGAGCGCGATCCCGCCGCCCGACCGGTAGACCCCGGCCTGGATCAGGCCGGGGTCGCTGTTGTCGCTCTGGAGGACGTCGCGCTGGACGACGAACTCGTCACCGGCCTGGGCGAGGCCGGCCGACGGCGTGACGAGGGAGACGACCGAGCCGAAGCTCGACGAGTTGAGTCCGAGCGTGCCGAAGTCGGGACCCGAGTCCGAGCGCGCCGCGGTCGGACCGATCAGCCAGAGCGCGAGCCCGGCGGCTGCCAGCAGGCGGAGCACCGGTCGTGATGCTCGCGGCCGAGCCCTTGCGTCCGGGTCACCCCGCGCCAGTCGTGCATCCGCCCGAGCGTCCGGGCCGCCCCGGCCGGCGGGGTGGCGTGACCCACGCGCGGCGGCGGTGTCGGGCACGGCGCCATCTTAGCCGGGCGCAATCGCGCGGTGGAGAAAGCTTGCGCGGTGGCCGGGACTAGGACTCGCCGGCGCCGAAGTCCTCGGGGGAGACCTGGTCGAGGAACTCCTTGAACTTCTCGACGACGTCGTCGGTGTCCTCGACCTCGTGCTCGAACTCGATCGCCGATTCGGCGATCACCTCGTCGGCGGCGAAGATCGGCGCACCAGCCCGGACGGCGAGGGCGATCGCGTCGCTCGGCCGGGAGTCGATCTCCATCTCGCGGCCGTTGACGTTGAGCGTGATCGACGCGTAGAAGGTGTTCTCGCGGAGCTCGGTCACCGCGATCTGCGTGCAGCGAACCTCCAGCTCGCCGAGCATCGAGCAGAGCAGATCGTGCGTCATCGGCCGGGGCGTCGTCGCCCCCTGGAGCTTCATCAGGATCGACGCGGCCTCGGGGTGGCCGATCCAGATCGGGAGGAAGCGATTCCCGTCGACGGTCTTCAGGAGCACGATCGGCTGCTTGCCGACCATGTCGAAGCTGACGCCGTAGATGACCATCTCCTGCACTAGAGCGCTCCGCTCCGGTCGGGTGAAAGCTCAGTATAGGTAGCCGCCGGAGTGGGCCTGCGAGGTCGGCGGGCGCCGAGCTGGAGCGTCAGGACGCCGCCGAGAATGAACGGTATGAAGTTGGCCACGTGCAGCACCAGAGCATAAGGCAGGGCAGCCGTCTGGGAGACGCCATAGGCCTTGAGCGCGAGCAGGGCGGCCGCCTCGAAGACGCCGACGGCGGCCGGCGGCGAAGGGAGGATCATCGCGAGGCCGAGCGCCACGATCACGAGGACGCCGGCCGCGAAGTCGAGCTTCGGCTGGAAGGCGAGCAGGATGAGCCAGGCCCACAGCGCGCTGACCAGCCAGATCGCGATGCTCCAGACGAACGCCTCGAGGGCGACGCGGCGGTCGCGCAGACCGGAGAGGCCGGTCGCCAGCTCGACGCTGAAGCGGTCGACCCACTCGTTGCTGAGGCGGGGCAGGCGTGCGAGCGGCCGCAGGACGAAGCGCAGCGGTCGGTCGCCGTGGACGGCGAGCACCCAGATCGCGACGGCGAACAGAACCGTCAACACGGCGGCGAAGATCGCGGCCGGGCCGAACCAGCTGACCCGGGGCAGCCAGGGGGCGGCGCAGAAGAAGATGATCAGGATCGAGAGGACGTCGTAGGCGCGCTCGACGACGACGGTGCCGACGATCTCCGCGGGTGGCGTCCCGGCCCGCTGGGTGAGCGCGACGACGCGGGCGGCCTCGCCGGCCCGGGCGGGCATGATGTTGTTGAACAGGTAGCCGATCATCGTCGCCGCGATCACCGGCCCGCGTGGTGGCCGGCGATCGGTCGCAAACAGCGAGCGCCAGCGCATCGCCCGCATCAGCGTCGCGGCGACGAACGCCCCGAAGGCGGGAATCAGCCACCAGTAGTCGCTGGTCTGGAGCGCCCGCCAGGCCTGCGAGAAGCGGACGTTGCGCATCGTGAGGTAGCCGAAACCGACCGCGAGCAGGACCGTCGCGGCCTGCAGCGCGATGCGCCGGCGCGACCAGCCGCGCGGCGCCGTGGGCGCGACCGGCGGCCTGGCCAAGCCGTCGTCGTCTGGCTGGGCACCCACCTTAGGAGCCTACCAAGGGCCTGCTTGGGGCCGCGTGTTAGGGTCGCAGGAGGTGTCCATGCTCGCTGCGAACTACACGCCGATCTCGATCATCTCGGTGATCTCCCTGGTCGGCGGCTACGGCGGGCTGTGGTTGCTCTGGCGCCTGGTGTTCAGCTCCAAGCAGACCCACGACGACACGATCGACAGGGCGCGGCGGGCCGCCGCGCTGGAGGCGGCCGAGCACCCCGAGGACCGGCCCGGGCCCGACTGACCGACGCATCCCGGCCGAGGCGACGCCCCGCGGGTCGGCCGGCTGGGTCAGAGCAGTCGCGAGCCGAGCACCACCGAGGCGACGCCGGCGCCGCCGAGCAGGAGCAGGCCGGCGAGCGCGAACGACACGGTGATGTCGTCGCGCCGGGGCTTCGAGCCGAGCTGGCTGCCGAGCTTCTTGTAGATCCCGTTCAGCGATCCGGCGTCGGTGGCCGAGTACGACTGGGCGTGGGAGGCCGCGGCGATCTCACCCATCAGCTCCGGGTCCGGCGGAACGGCGGCCACGCCGCTGAACGAGCCGGGATCGGGAATCGTCGCGCCGGCGGTGCCGAGCCCGACGGTGTAGATCGGGATCCGCAGGGCGCCGGCCTGGGTTGCCACCTCGACGGGGTCCTCGCCCTGGTTGGCCGAGCCGTCGGAGAGCAGGACGATCGCCGAGGTCTCCGGCTTGAGCTTGCCGGGATGCGGGAGGAGGGTCAGCGCGAGTGAGAGGGCGTCGCCCGTCGCGGTGGCGCCGTTTGCGACCTGGGCGCCGATCAGCTGCTTGACCGGGGTGCGGTTCGTGCTCGGCGCCTGGACGCCGTCGGGCGCACTCGAGAAGGTCACGACGCCGACCTTCACGCCGGTCGGCAGCCTGCTCATGAACGTGCTCGCGGCCGCTTCCGCCGCCGCCAGCCGGGTCGGCTGGACATCGGTCGCCGACATCGAGCCGGAGTGGTCGAAGACGAGCATGATCGACGCGCCGGAGTCGGCGATCCGGACGGTGTGGTTGGGCCGGGCGAGCGTCGCGACGAGCGTGCTGAGCGCGAGCAGGAGCAGGGCCACGGGGATGTGCCGCCGCCAGGACAGGCCGCCGCCGGCGGCGATCCGCAGGCTGGCGATCGCCGGAAAGCGGACGGCGTAGCGCTTGGCCCGGCGGCCGGCGATGACATGCAGGCCGAGCAGCAGCGGGACCGCGAGCAGGCCGAGCAGCCAGAGCGGATCGGCGAAGCTCATCGCAGGCGGCGTCCCAGCTCGAGCAGCCAGTCGCCCTCGGTCGAGAGGGTCACGTGGTCGACGCGCGCCCGCCTCAGCGTGGCGGTCAGCTCGGCGCGACGGCCGGCCTCCAGCTCGGCGAAGCGGTCGCGCACGCGCCGCGACGTGTCGACCTCGAGCGTGTCGCCCGTCTCGGGATCGACGACGACCAGGCGCCCGACCGCCGGCAGCTCGCTCTCGCGGGGGTCTCCGACCTCGACCGCGAGGACGGCGTGGCGGGCGCGCAGCGAGGTCAGTGTGCGGATCCAGCCGTCCTGCTCGCGGAAGTCCGAGATCACGGCGACGAGCCCGGGGGCCTTGGCGCTCGTGGCGAGCGCCTTGAGGGCGTGGGCCAGACTGTGCGGGTTGCGGTGCCCGTCGCGGGCGACGCCCTCGGCCAACGTCCGCCGCAGCCCGAGCATCGCCGGCTTGGAGGACCGCGGCGGGATCACGTGGATACGCTCGCCGCCGAAGGTCACGATGCCGAGGCTGCCGGCCCGCCGGACGGCCAGCCGGGCGAGCACGAGCGCCGCGCCCTCGGCGACGTCGGCCTTCAGCCGGTCGGCCGTCCCGAAGGCCATCGACGGGGAGACGTCGATCGCCAGCCAGGTGACGTGGGTCCGCTCGGGGACGTGGACCCGCACGTGGGGCTCGCCGGTCCGGGCCGTCGCCGCCGCGTCGATGTTGCGGACGTCGTCGCCGGTCTCGTAGATCCGCAGCGCCGCGAGCTCACTTCCGCCGCCGACGCTGGCCGCGCGAAGATCGCCCGGTAGACCGCCGGCCGCTCGGCGGACCATGCCGAGCCCCAGAGCATCGATCAGGGCCTGCGACATGGCTCCCGGTCCCTGCCGGGCGGCGGGGACCTCGAACGGCGCCTGGCTCACGCCGCCTGCTCCGCGGCCCGGCTCATGTGGTCCTCGGTGGGGAGGGCGACGCCGGCCAGGATGCGCGTGATCAGCGCGTCCGCGGTCACACCGTCGCTCAGCGCGTCGTAGGACAGCACGAGGCGATGGCGGAGCACGTCGGGGGCGAGGTCGCGGAGATCCTGGCCGGTGATGTGGCGCCGGCCGCGGAACATCGCGAGCACGCGGGCGGCCCGGACGAGACCGAGCGAGCCGCGGGGGCTGGCGCCGAACTCGATGTACGGGGCGATCTCCTTGAGGCCGTAGGCACCCGGGTCGCGCGTCGCGGTGGTCAGGGCCACGGCGTAGCTGATCATCTCCCGGTCGACGAGCACCCCGCGGGCGGCCGCCGAGATCCGCTCGAGGTCCTCGAGGCTGAGGCGCTGACCGACGGTCGCCGGGACGCCGAGGCTCCGGCCGACGACGGCGGCCTCCTCGCCGAAGGACGGGTAGCCGACGACGATCTTCATCAGGAAGCGGTCGACCTGGGCCTCCGGCAGGGCGTAGGTCCCCTCCGACTCGATCGGGTTCTGGGTGGCCATGACGAGGAACGGACGCGGCACCGGGTAGGTCGTCCCGCCGATCGTGACCTGCTGCTCCTGCATCACCTCGAGCAGCGCCGACTGGACCTTCGCCGGGGCGCGGTTGATCTCGTCGGCGAGCACGAAGTTCGCGAACACCGGCCCGAGGTCGATGTCGAAGCGGCCGGTGTCAGGCCGGTAGATCCGCGTCCCGACGAGGTCGGCGGGAACAAGATCGGGGGTGAACTGAACGCGGTTGAACGACCCGCCGACGACCTGGGACATCGTCTTCACGGTCAGCGTCTTCGCCAGGCCGGGGACCCCCTCGAGCAGGACGTGCCCGCCGGCGAGCAGGCTGACCAGCAGGCGCTCGAGCATCGCGTCCTGGCCGACGATCACCCGCCTGATCTCCGAGAGGGCCTCCTGGAGCTGGCTGCGCGGGTCGTCCCAGAGCGTTGGGGAATCTCCGGGTCGGTCGTCGAAGTCGGTCATCGGGCTGGTCTCCTTGAGGGTCTCGCGCGGGCCGCGCGTCGTTTGGTTGCGAGCAGGGGTTCGTCGATCGTCGGGCCGGTGCCGCCCTGGTCTGCCGGGGCCGGGGAGATCAGATCAGCCTGCCGAACATGGTCAGCGAGAGCGTGCTCCCGAGCAGCAGGAGGGCCAGGCCGGCGCCCACGAAGTCGGCGGTCACCTGACGCGGGACCTCGTGGTGGGCGAGGCGCCTGCCGAGATCCTGGTAGATCACGCTGAGCCCGCCGGCGTTCGTCGCGTCGAAGGCCTGCCCGCCCGAGGCCTTGGCGATCGAGTCGAGCGTGCTGGGGTCGACCGGGGCCGCGACGATCTTCGTGGTCCCGTCCTTGCGCCGGACGTCGATCGTCCCCCCGGGAGTCCCGAGGGCGACGGTGTAGACGGGGATGTTCGCCCGCTTGGCCTGCTGGGCGGCGACGACCGGATCGACGCCGCTCTCGCTCTTGCCGTCCGAGAGCACGATCATCGCCGCCGGCGCCTGCTTCCCGGTCACGCCGACCCGATTGCGGTTGAGCACGGCGACGCCCTCCTCGACGGCATTCCCGGTGGCCGTCCCCCCGGAGATCTTCAGCTGACCGAGCGCGGCGAAGGTCCGCAGGCGGTTGGTGCTCGGCAGCGCGAGCACGGTCGGCGTCTGGTTGAACTCCATCACCCCGACCGAGACCGACTTCGGCGCCCCGAGCACGAAGGCGTTGGCCGCGTGCTGGGCGGCGGTGATCCGGTTCGGAGCGATGTCCGTCGCCTGCATCGACCCGCTGACGTCGGTCGCCAGGAGGATCGACAGGTTGCCGACCGGCTCGGAGACCCTGATCGTCGGCCGGGCGGCGGCGGCGACCAGCACGGCGAGCGCGACGGCGAGCGCGGCCATCGGGATGTGCCGGCGCCAGCCGGGCCGGTGCGGCGCCACGGAGGCGACCATCGCCGGGGCGGCGAACGTCCCGGCCACGTTGCCGCGCTGGCGCTGACGCACGACGTAGAACGCGACGAGCGCGGCGACGGCGAGCAGCCCGAGCAGGACCAGGGGCGCGCCGAAGCTCACCGCCCGTGCACCGCATGCTCGCCGGCCTCGGGCCGCCAGTCGGGGTAGTTCATCGCGGTCATTTCATCAACCCTTCCTGAGCGGCGGCTTCAGCTCGGGTTAGCGGGTGCTAAGTTCGGCCGGGGCGCCGTCCGCCGGGGTGGGGCTGCCCGGGCGCGGTCGCCGGCGGGTCCACGGGCGGGGTCTCCCGGCCTCAGGTGAACGCCCCGGCCAGCGCCGAGACCAGGCCGACGAGACCGTCCGGGCCGCCGGCGCCCGACATCTGGCGGGCGCGGCCGGGTCGATCGCCGAGTTGACCGACGGCGTCGAGCTCGGCCGCGCAGCCGAGCTCCTGCGCGTGGGGCCGGCAGGCGGCGAGCGTCTGCGCGAGCACGTCGCGGGCTGGCATCCGACAGCCGGCGGACGGGACGATCAGCTTCGCCTCGATCCCGTCACGGGCGGCGAGGAAGCGGTTCTCGGCGAGCACCTCGGGCGCGCCGACCAGGTCGGGCGAGGCGAACCCCTCCTCGACCTCGAGCCGCACGAGGCTCTGGACGAGCGCGACGAGACCGGCGGCGTCGGCAGTCGTCGTCTGGGCATCCATGATCCGGACCTCGATCGTCCCGAAGCGTGGTTGGAGGCGGACGTCCCACCAGAGGAAGGTCGGCTCGGGAAAGGCGTCGCACCGGAGCAGGAGGTCGATCGCCTCGACGTACTCGCCGTAGTCGGCGAACGCCCGGGGTATGCCGACCCTCGGGAACGCCTGGAAGAGCGGCGTCCGGGCCGACGCCAGGCCGGTGTCCCGGCCCTGCCAGTAGGGCGAGTTCGCCGACAGGGCGAGCAGCAGCGGGAGATGCGCGCGGATCCGGTTCAGCGCACGCAGGGCGTCCTCGGGGTCGGCGACGGCGACGTGGACGTGGAGTGCGAAGGTCGGCTCCCGGCGGGCGAGCTCGCGCATCGAGCCGTGGAGCATCCGGTAGCGCTCGCCGGCGGAGATCTGCGTCTCCTGCCAGACCGCGAACGGGTGCATGCCGGCAGCCGCGGCCTGCAGGCCGAACGGGGCCAGCTCTCTCGTGAGCTGCTCACGCAGGTCATGGAGCTCGGCGATCCCGCCGGCGACGCCGCGGTGGACGCCGGTGCGCAGCTCGAGCGCCGAGCCGTGGGTCTCCGCCCCGACGTGGGGCTCGAGCTCCGGGCTCAGGGCCGGCAGGAGCTCGTCGATCGCGGCCGTCAGGGCCCACCCGATCGGGTCGAGGAGCATCACCTCCTCCTCGATGCCCACCGTCCACGCAACGCCCCCGCCGCCGGGGTTCCACTCGGCCCAGGCGGGTCGGCGCTCGGGCCGGGCCGCGTCGGTTGACACGGCGGTGTCGATCTCCGGGCTCCTATGCCAGGGACGCCGCGGGCGCCCCGATGACGTAGGCGTCCGCGGCGTGCACGAGCGCCGTGAAGAGGTCGCGCTCGCGGCGCTGGGCGACAAGCGTCTCGGCGTGCCACTGGACGCCGAGGACGAACGCCCGGCCGGGGGCCTCGACCGCCTCGATCGTCCCGTCGGGGGCCCAGGCGACGGCCCGCAGGCCCCGTCCGAGACGGTCGACCGCCTGGTGGTGAAAGGAGTTGACCGCGAGCGTGGCGGTCCCGACGACGCTCGCGAGCAGGCTGTCCGGCTCGATCGTCACGTCGTGCGAGGTCCGCTCACCGGACATGCTCTGGCGGTGGTGGATCGTCCCGTCGGTGATGTCGGGGAGATGTTGGTGGAGGGTGCCGCCGCGCGAGACGTTGATCGCCTGGGCGCCGCGGCAGATTCCGAGGATCGGGATTCCCAGGCGGTCGGCCCGGCGGGCGAGCGCGACCTCGAAGGCGTCGAGCTCGGGCTCGGTCGGCCCGAGCATCGCGTGGCCGCGGGCACCGTAGGCCTCCGGGTCGAGGTCCGGGCCGCCGGAGAGCAGCAGGCCGCAGAGCCTGCCGACCAGCGCGCCGATCGCCCGCGGGCGCAGCGGCGGCAGCACGACCGGGACCCCGCCAGCCTGCTCGACCGCCTCCAGGTAGCGGATCCCGAGTGCCATCTCGGTCTGCTCCGGCTCGCCCTGGGGGGTCGTCTCGATCTGGTGGCGGTGGCGCAGCTCGGAGGTGGTCACGCCGATCAGCGGGCGACTCACCTCAGCACCCAGGTGTCCTTGGCGCCGCCGTTCTGGGAGGAGTTGACGACGAGCGCACCGGCCTCGAACGCGACCCGCGTGAGGCCGCCGGGAATCACGTCGATCTGCTCGCCGCGGGCCATCACGAACGGACGCAGATCGACATGGCGGGGCTCGAGCCGGCCGTCGCAGACGGTCGGCTGGCGGGAGAGCAAGACCATCTCCTGCGCAACATAGAGCTCCGGGTGCGCGCGGACCTCCGCGGCGATCCGGGCGACGCACTCGGGCCTGGCGTGGGGGCAGACGACGATCCCGGAGCCGCCCTGTCCGCCGCGCGGTTTGATCACGAGCTCGTCGATCCGCTCGAGCACCATCGCATGCTGGTCCGGCCGACTCAGGTCATACGTCGGAATCGACGCGAGCAGGGGCTCCTCCCCGAGATAGAAGCGGACGATGTCCTCGACGTAGGCGTGGAGCAGTTTGTCGTCGGCGAGGCCGGTCCCGAACGCGTTGACCAGCGAGACGCGGCCGCCGAGCAGCGCTTCGCGGACGATCTCGCCGAGCGGGGTCGGCCGGCCCGACCGGTCATACAGGCGGTCCTCGTCGGTGCGCCGGTAGATCACGTCGACCGGTCGGTGGCGCCCGGCGACGAGGGCTTGCACGCGACCGCCCCTCGAGCGCAGGTCGGTCGGCTCGACGAGCGGAACGCCGAGCGCCGCGGCGATCGTGCGGTGCTCGTAGTGGGCCGCGTTGTGCGGCCCGTCGCTGAGCACGACGACCGTCGGCTCCTCGACGCCGACCGGCGCCGCCGCGAGGATCGTGAGCCGGAGCGTGGCGAAGGCCTCGTCGAGCGAGCGGACGTCGAGCCCGTCGGGGACGGGGAGATTGCGGGTGATCGCGGCTCGCGCGGCGATCGCGTAGGCCAGGCCCGACGGCGTTCGCAGGTTGTCCTCGAGCACCTTGAACTCGCCGTCGGGGTCGCGGACGACGTCGAGTCCGGCGAGCGGGATCCACTTCGTCGGGGGATGGTCCAATCCGACGAGCTGGGGCTCGAAGTACTCGGCGGTCGTGATCGCCTCAGACGGGACGACGCCGGCCGCGACGATCCGCTGCGGGCCGTAGGCGTCGTCGACGAAGCATTCGAGCGCTCTGACGCGCTGGGCGAGGCCGGCCGCCAGCGGCGCCCACTCGGCGGCGCTGATCAGGCGTGGGACGGGGTCGACGCGGAACTCGTCGTCGTTGCCGCCCGCTCGGAAGGTGACCCCCTGGTCGCGCAGGTCGCTGGCGACGGCGTCGGCGAGGCGGGTCAGATCGATTCCGGCGAGAGTCGTGTCGATGGGTCCTCGAAGATCCTCGTGTGGGGGTTGGCCGCTGCGCCCGCGCGACATCGTCCGGCGGGTGCCAGTCGTCTGGTTCCCGGTTTCGGCGGACGCCATTCATCATTTTCAGGGCCGGCGGTGGCCCGGGCGTTGGCCCGGCGTCCAAAAGTCGCGGTCGGTTTATGGACCGCCGGTCGCCGGGCGACGCCGGACGACCCCGGACGAAGCCGGCGCGCTCAGGCGGGGGTCGCCGCGCGGTCGGGCTTTTCGCGGCCGTCGAGGCCGGCCCGCAGCGGGGCGCCGTCAGGAAGCGGGGAGGCCCGTCGCCGCGGCGGGCCGATCGCGGCGAGCACGACGCCGGCGGCGGCGGCCGTGCCGGCCATCAGCTGCCAGGCCGGGTGGAAGTCTCCGGCCACCGCCGGGGTGCCGAGCAGGGCGACGAGGACTGCGATGCCCAGCGCCGAGCCGATCTGGCGGGCGGTCGTCTGGACGGCGATCCCGGTCGCCAGCCGGGCCGGCGGGAGTGCGGCGGCCGCGGCGCCGGTCAGCGACGGGAGCACGAGGCCGACGCCGAGCCCGCCGATCATCATGCCCGGAAGGAAGTCCGCCGCGAACGACGGGGCGTCGCCGAGGAAGCCAAGCCACCAGAGCGCCCCGGCCCCGAACACGAGGCTGCCCAGACCGCCGACCGGGCCCGGGCCCAAGCGGGCTCCCAGCCTGGCTCCGGGGACCGCGAACGCGGCGGCCGTGGCCGGCCCGGGCGCGATCATCAGGCCGGCCGTGAGGATCGGCTCGTGCCAGGGCCCGGTCAGGAACAGGACGCTGCCGAGGAGCATGCCGGCGAAGCCCATGTAGAAGACGATCGATCCGATCGCGGCCAGCCGGAATGCGCGGACCGCGACGATCGCGGGCTCGACGATCGGGGCCGGATGGATGGCGCTGCGGCGGGCGACGCCGGCCAGCGTGCCGAGCGCGACGGCGGCGAGCCCGACGACGCGGAGGCTCGCCCAACCCCACGTCGGCCCCTCGACGATCGCGACGACCAGGGCGCCGACCCCGGCGCTGAGCAGTACGGCTCCGAGCAGGTCCGGTGCGACGACGTCGGGATGGCGGATCTCACGCAGCTCGCGCCAGCCGAGCGCGAGCACGGCGAGTCCGATCGGGACGTTGACCAGGAACACCCAGCGCCAGCTGGCCGCGACCAGCAGTCCGCCGAGCGGGGGCCCGGCGGCCGCGGCGACGCCGCCGATCGCCGCCCACGCGCCGATCGCGATGTGGCGCTGCTCGGGCGGGAACTCCGGGAGGAGCAGGCCGAGCGTCGCCGGCAGCAGCAGGGCGGCGCCGGCCGCCTGGACGATCCGGGCACCGATCAGGACGTCGATCGACGGAGCGGCCGCGCACGCCGCGGAGGCGGCTACGAAGATGCCGAGGCCGAGCAGGAACGATCGTTTGCGCCCGAACGCGTCAGACCAGCGCCCGGCGGGAACGAGCAGCGCGGCGAAGACGATCGCGTAGGCACTGAGGATCCACGACAGCGAGGCCAGGCTGACGCCGGCGAAGTCCCGGCGGATGTCCGGGAAGGCGATGTTCACGATGAAGAGGTCGAGGCTCGACATGAAGACTCCGACGCCGACGACGATCAGGACCTTCCACTTGCGCTCCATGGTGCTCCTCGCCCGAGACTGCGTTGCATGACAGGACCCGAGTGTACAGACCGGAGTTGTGTGACGCAACTGATAGCTGGTAGTGTGGTTCGCATGCTTGGCCGGGACTACGCGGGCCAGACCTGCTCGATCGCGCGAACACTCGAGGTGATCGGCGAGCGGTGGACGATGCTGATCGTCCGGGACGTCTTCGTCGGCCTGCGCCGCTTCGACGACATCCAGGCGGACCTCGGGGTCGCGCGCAACGTGCTCGCGTCCCGGCTCGGGCGCCTCGTCGAGTCCGGCGTGCTCGAGAAGGTGCCCTACCAGGAGCGTCCGACCCGCCACGAGTACCGGCTGACCGACAAGGGGCGCGATCTGTGGCCGGTGATGGTCGAGCTCGTCCAGTGGGGCGACCGGCACGCCCCGGCGCCCGCCGGCCCGCCGGCCGTCTACCGCCACCGGGGATGCGGCGGAACGCTCGGCAGCGGCCGACGATGCGAGGCCTGCGGGGCGGTCCTCGAGCGGACCGAGGTCACGGTCGAGGCCGGCCCGGGAGCCGCGGCCGATCACCCGATCCGCCGCCGTCTCGCGCCCGCCGGCTGAGCGGGGGCGGACCGCTGGACGCGGCGCGGGCCGCCGGTGGGGATGATCTCGGGATGAAGCCGGCCCCAGACCACGAGGACGCCGCGGCGCCGGCCGGGCCGAGCGGTCTCGGCGCGGGCGAGCTCGAGCTGGCCCTGCGGGTGCTGGCGGCGGCCGAGCGCCTGCCGATCGAGCACCCCGACGCGGTGGCGATCCAGCGGGCGACGGCGAGCCTCTACAAGACTGTCAAGCGGCGGCGGCGCAGCGAGCGGCGGGGAGCGATCCGGGAGAACGACGAGGCGGTCACGGGGAGCACGGCGACCGGCGCGGCCGGGCGGATCGACGACGAGACCCAGGGCCTGCCGCTGCGCTCGCGGGCAGCCGGCGGGTCGGCGGGAACGCTGCTGCGGGCGCGGGCCTGTTACGTGTGCAAGCGACGCTACACCGAGGTCGACGCGTTCTACCATCAGCTCTGCCCGGACTGCTCCGCGCGCCACCACTCCCGCCGTGAGGCGCGGACCGACCTGCGCGGACGGCGGGCCCTGCTGACCGGCGGGCGGGCGAAGATCGGCATGTACATCGCCCTGCGCCTGCTGCGCGACGGCGCCCACACGACGATCACGACGCGCTTCCCGCGGGACGCCGCCCGGCGTTTTGCGGCGATGGCCGACAGCGAGGCCTGGCTCGATCGCCTGCGGATCGTCGGGATCGACCTGCGCGACCCGGCGCAGGTCGCGGCGCTGGCCGAGACGGTCGCCGGACGCGGGCCGCTGGACATCCTGATCAACAACGCGGCGCAGACGGTGCGCCGCTCGCCCGGGGCATACTCGGCGCTGGCGCGGGCGGAGTCGGCGCCGCTGCACGGGGCCGGGGTGCCCGAGATCGACTGGCTCGGGCCGAGCTTCGGGGCGCACCCGCCGGCCCTGACGGCGGCCCCCGGGTCGGGCTGGTCGCCGAGCGCCCACGCGGTCACGGCACTGGCGCTGAGCGCCGGCTCGGCGTCGGCGCAGCGAATCGCGTCGAGCACGGCGATCGACGCCGGCGGGCTGGCGCCGGACCTCGAGGCCTCCAACAGCTGGGTCGCGCGCGTCGAGGAGGTCGACCCGCTCGAGCTGCTGGAGGTCCAGCTGTGCAACGTGAGCGCGCCGTTCATCCTCGTCAGCCGGCTGCGGGCGGCGCTGGCGGCTTCGCCGGCACGGCGCAAGTACGTCGTCAACGTCTCGGCCATGGAAGGCCAGTTCAGCCGTGGCTACAAGGGCCCGGGTCACCCGCACACGAACATGGCGAAGGCCGCGCTGAACATGCTGACGCGGACCAGTGCCCAGGAGCTGCTCGAGACCGACGGGATCCTGATGACGAGCGTGGACACCGGGTGGATCACCGACGAGCGGCCGCACCCGACGAAGATGCGCCTGGCCGATGCGGGCTTCCACGCTCCGCTCGACCTCGTCGACGGGGCCGCCCGGGTCTACGACCCGATCGTCCGCGGCGAGGCGGGCGAGGACGTCCACGGGTGCTTCCTCAAGGACTACGAGGTCTCGGCGTGGTGACTGGTGACCGCGCCGGTCAGTCGCAGTGGACGCCGAGGCGGATCGCGGCGCGGGCGATCGTCTCCCCGACGGTGCTGAGCTGGCCGATCTCGGCGAGGCTCGTCTCGCGCCCGGCGTGGGCCTTCTGGCGGTAGCCGTCGGCGAGGCTGTCGAGCGCGACTTGGGCGCCGAGGACGGCCTCCCACTCGCCCGAGAGGGCCGCGGCCGGACGGAGCGCCTGGAGGGCCCTCGTCTCGGCGTCGAGCGCGGGGACCGCCCTGTCGAAGTAGGCAGCGGCCGCGCGGGCATTGGACGTCATATCCGACGGCGCCTTGAGCCGGTTCCCCTCGGCGGTCGCGGCCGAGCAGATCGCGCCGGCCCTGGCGTCGAGCTCGCCCCGCGAGAGCCCGGGGCCGCCGGTCGCCGTCGTGGCGGGGGTGGTCGTCCCCGTCGTGGTCGGGGCCGTCGTCGCCGTCGTGGCGAGGCCCGCGGCGGTCGTCCCGGCTGACTGGGCGCCGCCGGTCGAAGCGTTGCCGCAGGCGCTCAGCGAGAGGACCAGCGCCACCACGCAGAGCAGGCGGGCGAGCTTCGTCCTGGTCAAGGCGCAGTCGGTCTGGTCATAGGCTCGGCTCACAATACCGGCGGGGTGGTCCGGTAAAGTCGCGGCGTTGTGAGACGCACTCACCGCTTCGCATCGATCCTCCCGGCCCGGGCGACGGGGACGTGCGCCGCCGTGCTTGCGGCAGCGGCCGCGCTGGCCGGCTGCGGATCCTCGGCCGCGCCCCAGTCGAGCAGAGTGTCGGCCATCACGCACAGCGGGCTGCGCTTCACGTATGTGCTGAGCGTGAGCGGCGGCCAGGCTTGTGCGACGGAGTCGTACGCCGGGCTGCGTGAGAAGGGCCAGCCGCCGACGGCGTCCTCGCATTTCTGCGGACCGGCCGGCCAGCGGACCCCGCCGACCCTGATCCAGGTCTCGCACCCGAAGTCGGCGTTCATCCTCGATCGGCCGGTCAGCTGCACGACGGTGCGCGTCGGGCGGGAGACGGGGCGTTTGAGCGCGGCCGACACGCAGTGCAGTGCGAGCGGGTCGCGCCTGCGGCTGACCGTCCTCCCGCTGGGTCGTCAGGTGAGGGTGTCAGGCATCACCGGCGTCAGCGTCGTCGCGCTGTCGCGGGACCCGTGCAGCTTCATCTGCACGCGCCAGCTCGTCGTGGCCCCCTGAGCGACGTCCAGCCTCGGGCCCGGCGGAGTCGGCCTGTTTCGCAGTGGGCGATCCAGGGCTCGAGCCTGGCTGTCGGTGCCTTTCGCCGCGCCCTGTCGCCTCCACGCCGCTTCCAGCGAGTTGGCGACGAGGGTCAACCGGCGCGGGCACCGGGCGGCGGTTGACGGGCGGGCGATCGTCGGGGCCGCACGCCTGAGAGGACCGGGCCGCGGTTCGCCGTCACGTCGCGGGTCGCAGCGTCGGCAGGAGAACCAGGACTAAAGACGCTCGCCAGTCGTGCCGACATTGAGGACAAGGCGGAAGTGCTCCTCGAGGGGCGCCGAGACGCCCAGCAGCGCGGGTCATCGCACGGACGCAGCATTCGCGACAGCGGTCTCTGACGATGAACGAACCGAAAGGCGCCCGTGTCCCCTGCCCCCACAGGAGTGCTCGACGATCGCTCCGCGACACTTGGCGTGGAGCCATTGGTCGCCTCGCTCGCACGCCGTGCGGGCCTTGATCTGCCGGCCTTCACGCACATCGACTACAGCGTCGACCGGGCCGGCGTCCCGCGCACGCTCCGCTGGCCGGAGCTGTACGCCCGCGTGCTCGCCGTCGCGGCCAGGATCGACGAGGTCGCCGGTGCGGGCGACCGGGTCGCCGTGCTGTGTCCCCAGGATCTCAGCTATCCGGTCGCGTTCTTCGGGGCGCTCGCCGCCGGCACGATCGCGGTGCCGCTGTTCGCTCCGGAAGCGAGCTCACACGCCGGTCGCCTGGTCGGCGCGCTCACCGACTGCGCGGCGACGGCGTGGCTGACGACGGAGGACGCGCTCGAGTCCGTGCGGGCCCTGTTGGACGACCCGCGGATCCCGCGTCCGGCGGCCGTGATCGCCGTCGACAGCGTCGACCTCGCGGCAGCGGCGGGATTCGACCCGCCGGCGGTCGAGCTGAGCGCGCCGGCCTACCTCCAGTACACATCTGGCTCGACCCGCGATCCGGCCGGCGCGGTGATCACGCACGAGGCGGTCGTGACCAACGTGCTTCAGGGCAGTGCGGCGTTCGGTCTGGACGAGGATTCGACCTCCGTCGGATGGCTCCCGTTCTTCCACGACATGGGCCTGATGCTGATGGTGTGCGTCCCGGCGGTGATCGGTGCGCGGTCGGTCTTCTCGACACCGTTCGACTTCATCGCGCACCCGCAGCGGTGGTTGGAAGCGCTCGCAAACCACCCCAACGTCGTCACGGCCGCGCCGAACTTCGCCTTCGAATATGCGATCGAGAGGCTCAGTGCGGCTGATCGCGCGAAGCTCGACCTCTCGGGTGTGCGGGCCGTGATGAACGGGGCTGAGCCGATTCGCGCGACGACGGTCGAGCGCTTTCAGGAGCTGTTCGGTCCATGCGGGTTGGCGCCGGATGCCCACCGGCCGTCGTATGGCCTCGCCGAGGCGACGGTCTTCGTGACGACGAGCACGGCGAACGAGCCGCCAAGGATCACGAGCTTCTCGCGCGCCGCCCTGATGACGGGGCGGGCTGCGGCGCCGTCCGGCGATGCCGACCGGATCCGCCTGGTCTCGACGGGAACGCCGGTCGGCCAGGACGTCTGCATCGTGGATCCGCTCAACTGCGTGGCGCGCCCGGACGGTGAGGTCGGCGAGATCTGGGTGCGCGGCCGGAACGTCGCCGTCGGCTACTGGGGTCAACCCGAGCGCAGCGCCGAGGTCTTCGATGCCCATCTCGTCGGCGGTGGCGATCGGCTTCCCGCCGACGGATGGCTGCGCACGGGCGACCTCGGCGTGCGCCACGACGCCGAGCTGTACATCGCTGGCCGCCTCAAGGACCTGATCATCGTCGACGGCAAGAACCACTACCCGCAGGACGTCGAGGAGACCGTCCAGCAAGCCCATCCGGCGGTGCGAGCGGGTCGAGTCGCCGCTTTCGGCCTGCCGGCGGAGGCAGGCGGCGAGGCGATCGTGGTCGTGCTCGAGCGGGCGCGCGGCGAGGCGGCAGCACAAGTCGATGCTCGGGAGATCACCAGGGCCGTGCGGCGTGCCGTATCCCAAGCCCACGATCTCAAGCTCCGCGAGGTTCAGGTCCTCGATGGCAGCAGGATCCTGCGGACATCGAGCGGCAAGATCGCGCGTGCGGCCAACCGCCAGCGCTATCTCACCGGGTGCGAGCGATGAGCGGCCCGGCGATGTCGGCCGCGGAGCTCGAGCGGTGGTTGGCGGATGCCGTCGGCGAGCGGTGCGGATTCGCGGCCGACGAGGTCGAGATCGATCGACCGCTGGTCGACTACGGCCTCTCGTCCCGGGACGCCGTCGAGCTCGCAGGACGCCTCGAGGATCTGCTCGAGCGTACGCTGCCAAGCACGCTCGTCTGGGACCACCCCACGATCCGGCGTCTCGCGGCGGCACTGCTCCCGCAACGGCCCGCCGAGCGGCGCAGCGGAGCGGTGCGCCGGGCCGAGGAACCGGTCGCGGTCATCGGTCTCGGCTGCCGACTGCCCGGCGACGTTGCGGGGCCGGAGGACTTCTGGCGGCTGCTGGCGCGCGGTGGGGACGCGGTCGGCGAGGTCCCCGCGGGGCGGTGGATCGAACCCGAGGCGGCCGTCGACGCCGAGGTGCTCGAGCGCACGACACGGGCCGGCGGGTTCCTGGGCGACATCGCCGGCTTCGACGCCGAGTTCTTCGCGATCAGCCCGCGCGAGGCTCGGCGGATCGATCCCCAGCAGCGGATGGTCCTCGAGGTGGGCTGGGAGGCGCTCGAGCACGCCGGGATCTCCCCGGCGTCGCTGGCCGGGAGCGCCACCGCGGTGTTCGTCGGCGTCAGCGCCGGCGAGTACGGTGCGCGGTCCATGGCCGAGCTCGCCGAGGTCGACGCATGGAGCGGCACCGGTGGCGCGCTGAGCGTGGCCGCCAACCGCCTCTCCTACGCCCTGGATCTCCGCGGGCCGAGCGTCGCGGTCGACACGGCGTGTTCGTCTTCGCTGGTCGCGCTTCATCTCGGCATGCAGAGTCTGCGGGGCGGAGAGAGCGATCTCGTGCTGGCTGCCGGCGCGAACCTGCTGCTCGGACCCGCCGTGACGGCGGCGTTCCACGAGATGGGCGTGATCTCGCCGACCGGCCACTGCCAGCCGTTCTCGGCAACGGCCGACGGCATCGTGCGCGCCGAGGGCGCTGGCGTCGTCGTGCTCAAGCGCCTCGCCGACGCACTCCGCGACGGGGACCGCGTGCTCGCGGTCCTGCGCGGGTCGGCAGTCAACCAGGACGGACGCTCGAACGGCATCACGGCGCCGAATGTCGAGGCGCAGGAGAACCTGCTCCGGCTCGCCTACGGCTCGGCCAGGCTCGATCCGAGTGACGTCGACTACGTCGAGGCTCACGGCACGGGAACGCTGCTCGGTGATCCGATCGAAGCGCGTGCCCTCGGCACGGTGCTCGGCGCCGGGCGCTCCGAGTCGGGTCCGCTGCTCGTCGGCTCGGTGAAGAGCAACCTCGGGCATCTCGAAGCGGCGGCCGGCATCGTCGGCTTGATCAAGCTCGTCCTCGCGGTCGGCCACCGCCGGATTCCGGCGAGCCTGCACTGCGCCGACCACCACCCGCACATCGACTTCGAGGACCTGGGCCTGTCGGTCGCCGACCGCGCGATCGACTGGCCTGAAACCGGCCGGCCCGCGCGCGGCGGCGTGTCGGCATTCGGCTTCGGCGGCACGAACGCGCACGTCGTCGTCGAGGAGGCGCCCCGTCTCGCCAGCCTGGGCGTCGGGCGCGACTCCGAGCGGGTCGGCCGATTCCTTCTTGGCGGCCCCGACGCGACACGCGTCAGCGAAGCCGCCCAACGGCTCGCCGACTGGCTCGAGGCCGACGGCATGACGGCGCGCCTGCGCGATGTCGAGTTCACGCTCGCGAGACGCCTCTCCGGTCGGTCGCGCGCCGGCGTCGTCGCGCGGGACCGCACGTCGCTGATCGCTGGCCTGCGGGCCTGTGCAGCCGGCGACCGGGCGCCGAACCTCGTCGATGCAGGCGCCGGGCGGGCCGAAGCCGCTCCGGTCTGGGTGTTCTCGGGGCACGGCTCGCAGTGGGCTGGCATGGGCCGACACCTGCTGCGCGACGAGCCGGTGTTCGCCGCCGCGGTCGACGAGCTCGACGCGTTGATCCGGCCGGAGGCCGGCTTCTCGGTACGCGAAGCGCTCGAGCGCGGTGAGGAGATCACGGAGATGGACCGCGTCCAGCCGACGCTCTTCGCGATCCAGGTCGCCCTCGCGCGACTGCTCGGCGCGCACGGCGTCGAGCCCGCGGCGGTCGTCGGCCACTCTGTCGGCGAGGTGGCCGCGGCAGTCGTCGCCGGCGGACTCTCGGCGCGTGACGGCGCCCGGGTCGTGGTGCTCCGATCACGACTCCTCGCGACGATCGCCGGCAGCGGCTCGATGGGCCTGCTCGAGGTCTCTGGCGACGAGCTGGAGCAGGCGCTGGCCGGATACGACGGGGTCGGCGTCGCGGCGTTCAACGCTCCCGGGCAGTTCGTCGTGGCCGGACTGACCGCGCAGGTCGCGGAGCTGATCGCATCGGTCGAGGCGCGTGGCCGCCTCGCGAAGCTGGTCAAGGCCGCGGTCCCGGCCCACTCGCCGCTCGTCGATCCGCTCGTCGGCGCTCTGACCGAAGGCCTGTGCGGGCTCGCGCCGCAGGCGGCGCAGACACGCTTCTACAGCACGGCGCTCGACGATCCGCGAGGTGTCCCGGCGTTCGACGCCGCGTACTGGGCGACAAACCTTCGCCAGCCCGTGCGGTTCGCCCACGCGATCACCGCGGCCGCGCAGGACGGCCACCGGAGCTTCATCGAGATATCGCCGCACCCGGTGCTCATCCACGCGATGATCGACAACGCGCGGGCGGCCGGGGTGGAGCACCCGGTCGTGCTTGGCAGCGGCCGGCGCTCGGAGGACGAGACCGCCCATCTCCACGCCCAACTCACCGCACTCCAGCTCAGCGGTGCTGCGCTCGTGGACGCCGAGCGGGGCGATGCGAGGATCATCGACCTGCCGCGGACGAGGTGGCGACACACGCGCCACTGGCTCGAGCCGCGTACGCGGCCGGCGCCGGTTGCCGCTCACCCCCTGCTCGGCGAACGGATCGAGCTCCCCGAAGCGACCCGCCGCATGTGGCGCTCCGACCTCGATCCCAGCGATCGGCGAAGCTTCGGAGACGGCCGGTGGATGACGCTCTCGGCGTGGCTCGAGATCGCCCGCGCCGCGGCGACCGAGGCCCTGCGCTCCTACGGATCGCCCGTGTTGGTTCACGATCTCGAGTTGCACGCGCCGCTCGCGCTCGGTGACCGGTGCACGCTGACGACGAGCCTCGAGCTGACCGGGCGGCGCGCCGGCCGTCTGACCGTGCACTCGCGAATCGGCAACGGCACCTGGCGGGCGCATCTTTCGGCGAGCCTGGAGACGACGGTGGCGCGCTCGGCCGATCCCGTGCAGCTCGACGCGCCGATGCACGTGCTGCTCGCGAGCGGATCGCCTCATGCGGTGCTCACTCAGGCGCTCGATGCGCTCGTCAAGTCGCTGAGTCCGGCCGGGGATGGGACCTGGTTTGCCCGCTCGGTGAGGCGGGTGCGCTGGCTCGGGGGGCTCGAGACGGCGGCGTTCGCGAGGATCTCGGTCGGCGACGGGAGTGGACCCGACGAGCGTGTGGCGAGTGTCCAGCTGGCTGACGCCGAGGGCGGCGTCAGCCTGGAGCTCGGCGAGGTCACGTTCTCACGGGTCCCCCGGTCGGAGCTGCCGATGGCGCTCTCGGACACGCTGCTGAGCCTCGCCTGGCAGTCGGTGGCGGCGCCGCGCGGGGCGCCTGATCGCGGGCGGTGGCTGATCGTCGGCGACCCGTCGGACCCGTTGGGCGGCGAGCTTGCGGATCGCCTGCGTTCGCGGGGTGCGCAGGCTCGCATCGTCGCGAGCACGGAGGGCGAAGCTGAGCTGCGACGCGATCCGGCATCGGACGGCGTCGTCGTGCTGACGGCGCCGACGCACCCGGGAGCCGATCCGCAGGACGCGCCAGGCCGGGGCGAGCGACTTGTGCTCGAGGGCGCGGGCATCGTGCGGGCGCTGAGCGAGCGTTCCGGCAGCGGCGCGATCGGCGCGCGGGTCTGGTTCGTGACGCGGGGCGCGGCCGCGGTCGACGCACGTGATCGGCCCGACCCGGGACCGGCCGCGTTGCGCGGCCTGGTTCGCGTGCTCGCGTTCGAGCATCCCGAGCTCCAGCCCACCTGGGTCGACCTCGACCCCGACCACGGCATCGAGGGCCTCTTGAGCGAGCTCAGCGCCGGGGACGGCGAGGACGAGGTCGCGTGGCGGGGCGGTCGCCGTCACGTCGCCCGTCTGATCCGTCCGGAGCTCCCCGCACCGGCCCCGAAGCCGGTCGTGAGAGACGACGGGGCCTACCTCGTGAGCGGAGGACTCGGCGGGCTCGGACTGCTGCTCGCCCGTTGGCTGGCCGAGAACGGCGCAGCCCGCGTCGTGCTCAACGGCCGCTCGGCTCCGGGGCCCGGAGCGGAGCGGGAACTCGACGGACTCCGCGAGCTCGGCTGCGATGTCGTCGTCGTCAACGGCGACATCGCGCTCCCGGGCGTCGCCGAGCGCGCCGTGGCGGCGTGCACCGTCCCGGGAGCCCGCTTTCGGGGCGTCGTCCACGCTGCGGCTGTGATCGAGGACAGGGTGACCTTGCGCCTCGACGCCGCGAGCCTGCATCGCGTCTGGTCGGCGAAGGCAGCCGGCGCCTGGCAGCTGTCTGCGGCGTGCGGCGAGCTCGAGCTCGACTGGTGGGTCGGCTTCTCCTCGGCAGCCGCGCTGATCGGCTCGCCCGGCCAGGCCGCTTACGCGGCTGCCAATGCCTACCTCGACGCGCTCACCGCTTGGCGGCGGGCGCAGGGGATGGTCGCGAGCACGATCAACTGGGGCACGTGGTCAGAGGTTGGCCAGGCCGCCCACCGCACGGTGCACGCAGTCGGCAAGATCACGCCCGCGGAGGGGCTCGCGGCCCTGGAGGCCCTGCTCGGCGCCGGGACGCCGGCCGCAGGCGTCCTCAAGCTCGACCCCTCGGCGGTCGCCGAGTCGTTTCCGGCTCTCGCCGGCATCCCACTCCTCTCGGGCCTGGTCAACGCCGTCGCAGCGCCCGGCGCGCACGCCGGCACCGTCTGGCCAGGCGTATCGGAGCTCGATCCCGCCACGGCGCGCGGGGTGATCGAGGCTCGGGTGATGATGCGCATCGCCGAGGTCCTCGGAACCGACTCCGGACGCCTTGACCCGGACGCTCCGCTGACGACGGTCGGGCTCGACTCGCTGCTGGCCGTGCGCATTCGCAATGCGATCAAGCACGACTTCGACGTCCTCCTCCCGCCGTCCCTGCTGCTGCGCGGGGCGAGCATCAAGGACGTGCTGGGATGGCTCGCCGAGGCACTGCGCCTCCCGACGGATCCGCCTGCGTCAGCGCCACGGCCACAGGTGATCCGTGACGCGCCGCGGCTCGAGCTCGCGCGCGTGGCACCGCGGGACGCGAGCGAGCGGATGGTCCACGCGGTGTGGGCCGAGGTGCTCGGTGATCCGGGCATCGGGGTCACCCAGAGCTTCGACGAGCTCGGCGGGGATCTGCCGGCCGCGGAGCGGGCAGCAGAGTTGCTTGCGCGCCGGTCCGGCCGGGCCCTGGCGGTCACCGATCTCTTCGCGGCGCCGACGATCGAGGGCCAGGCGAGCCTGCTGCGGGAAGCCGAGCCGACCTTGGACACGCCGCTGCGTCTGCTGCATGCGGGCGGTCCGTCCACCCTCTTCCTGTTCCATCCGGGCGGCGGCGATACGCTGGTCTACCGCCAGCTCGTCGAGCTGCTTGATCCGAGCGTCACGGTGTACGGCTTCGACAGGCTCCCCGGGGCGCTCAGCGTGGAGGAACGCGCCGCGCGCTATGTCGAGCTGCTCCGCGAGACCCAACCGCACGGCCCCTATCAGCTCGCTGGGTGGTCCTTCGGCGGGGCGCTCGCCTACGAGACGGCGCTGCGCCTACACGCCGTCGGTGAGAGGGTCGGGCTGCTGGCGATGATCGACACGCTCCTACCGCTCGCCGACCCGCCCGGGCTCTCGGAGACGCAGGTCCTCGAGCTGCGGTTTCGGCGCTTTGCCGAATTCCTCGAACGCAACTACGGCAAGCCGATCTCGCTCCCGTATGAGCGGATGGCACAACTCGGCGACGAAGCGCAGACCGACGCGATGATCGAGGCGATCGTCGGCGCCGGGCTGATCGACCCGAGCGCGAACGCGGCGATCATCAGCCATCAGCGCACGTCCTATCTCGACGTTCGCTCGCTCGAGCGCTACCGGCCGACCCGCCACGACGGCCCGGTGACTCTCTTCAGCGCCAACGACGTGCTCGCGGGAGGCATGCGCGACGCGCGGTTCGACCGGCAGGACCCGTCGCGCGGGTGGGATGCGATCTGCGGCGACCGGCTCGACGTCGTGCGCGTTCCCGGGCATCACCTGTCGCTGCTGGACCCACCGCACGTGGAGACCCTCGCGTCCCACCTCGACTGGCTGATGAAAGAGCTCCAGTGCGCGGCCGCGTGAGCCCCGCGCCGCCTCGAGCCATCCCCCCTCTGCGTGAGGGATGCTGCCAGGTCTGGTGGTCGCGCCCGGCGGCGGCGGACTCGCGGCTGTTGGGCCTGCTCGACGACACGGAGCGAACGCGGCATGGTTGCCTCCTGCGCGAGGAGGACCGCGCGCGCTTCCTCGCTGCGCACGCCCTCGTGAGGATCGTCGCCGCCCGCCACGCGGGAGTCGCGCCGCGCGCGATTCGATATGCCGCGGGAGCGGCGCACTCCAAGCCGCGCTTCGCCGGTCGTGCGGCGATGCTCGAGGTCTCGATCGCGCATTCCGCGGAGCGTGTCGTCGTGGCGATCAGCCGTGGAGTCGAGCTCGGTGTCGACGTGGAGCGGATCGGCGCGGCCAGCGAGGAGGAGTCGCTCGTCAGATCGGTGCTCTGCGCGGACGAGCTCGGCGAGCTGAGCGCGCTGGCGCAACCGCTGCGGGCGTGGGCGTTCTGCCGCTATTGGACTCGCAAGGAGGCGATCCTCAAGGCGACCGGCCACGGCCTCTCTGTCGAGCCGATGCGGATCGCCGTCACGGCGCCGACACGACGGGCGGCGCTCGTCTCGTGGGACGGTCCGGGACGACCAACGCAGGCCGTGCATCTCTACGACCTGGAAGTCGAGGAGGGTTATGCCGCCTCGCTCGCGACGATCGGCAGTCCGGTCGAGCGCTGCGAGCACGACGGGAACGCGCTGCTGAGCGGAGCGCGATGAGTCGAGCGCGCTGCACGATCAACCGCCGGGCAGCCTTGAGCGCGACCTTGAGCGCTCCTGGCCGTTCCAGCTCGCCGGGCTCGGCTGTGTACGAGCTGTGCGACTAGCCTGCCGCCGATGAGCCGCGTCTTCGAATGGATCGCGGGCCGGCGAACCAAATGGATCCTCGCCGCCGTCTGGCTCGTCGTCGCGGGGTTCGCCGCGTCGGGGTCGGCGAAGTTCCAGAACGCCCAGAACAACGACCCGTCCTCGTATCAGCCGGGCAGCGCCGAGTCCTCCAAGGCGCTCGCCGTGACCAAGCGGATCTCCGGAGGCCAGGAGGTCACCGCGACGGTCGTCGTCTTCGAGCGCCCCGGCGGCCTGCGCCCGTCCGACCTGCGGCTGATCACGCGAGAGCGCCGCAAGCTGAACACCGAGCTGCCGCCTGACACCGTTCGCGCGACGAGGGCCGTGCCTTCGCCCGACCGCAAAGCCGTGCTGCTGGTCTTCGGTCTGCGGCTGCACGGCGACAACAAGGCACTGATCAGAGAGGTGGCGCTGATCAAGGCGGTCGTCCACCGCGGACCGCCGCGCGTCACGGTCAAGGTGACCGGCCCGGGCGGGTCGTCCTACGACGCCGTCGAGATCTTCAACGCGATCAACGGCACCCTGCTGCTGGTGACCGTGAGCCTGATCTTCGTGCTGCTGGTGCTGATCTATCGGAGCCCGATCTTCTGGATCGTGCCGCTGCTTGCCGTCGCGTTCGCCGAGCTGACCGCCGAGGGAGTCGGCTACCTCCTGACGCGGGCCGGCGTCACGGTCACCGGGGAGTCGGCGGCGATCCTGACCGTGCTGGTCTTCGGAGCGGGGACCGACTATGCCCTGCTGCTCGTATCGCGCTACCGAGAGGAGCTGCGCCGAAACCGCGACCGCCACGACGCGATGCGCCTGGCCCTGGGGCGCGCGGGACCGGTGATCATCGCGAGCGGATCCACCGTGATCCTCGCGCTGCTCTGCCTGCTGGCCGCGGAGGTCGACGGGACCCGCGGGCTCGGACCGATCGCCGCGATCGGCGTCCTGCTCGCCGTGCTGAGCGGTCTGACGCTGCTCCCGTCGCTGCTCCTGATCGTCGGCCGCGGTGTGTTCTGGCCTTTCGTACCGCGCTACGAAGGCGGTGAGGCAGTCGAGGAGCCCGGCGTCTGGCGCCAGATCGCCGCTCGCGTCGATCGCAGCCACAGGTCGATCGCGCTGACTGCGAGCGCGGCGCTCGTCGTGCTGTGCTTCGGGGTGCTGGCGCTGAATCCCGGCCTGACCAGCGGCAACTCGTTCCGCGACGACGTCGAGTCCGCCCAGGGCCAGACGATCCTCGCGGCTCACTATCCGGCCGGGGAGAGCGAACCGGTCCAGGTCGTCGACCCCGGCGGGCGAGATCTGCGCGCCGTCCGTCGCGCGGTCGCCAAGGTGCCGGGCGTCGTGCCCGGAGTGCTCGGCGTCGGACCGGTGCAGAGCGTGAAGGGGATCTCGCTGTTCAACGTCACGCTGGCCGCCAACCCGGCGAGCCGGAGCGCGTTCGCGACGATCGCGCCACTGCGCAGGGCGGCCAAGGCCGCCGGAGGGCAGGGCATCCTGATCGGCGGACCGACGGCGCAGGAGTTCGACCTGCGGACGGCGGCGACACACGACACCGGCGTGGTCGTGCCGCTGATCGTGATCGTCGTGTTCCTGATCCTGGCTCTCCTGCTCCGCTCGCTGGTCGCCCCGGCGGTCCTGATCGCGACCGTCCTACTCTCCTACGGCGCGGCCCTCGGCACGGGGGCGTTCCTCTTTGCGCATGTCTTCGGCTATCCGGGCGAGGACCCGTCGCTCGTGCTCTTCACGTTCCTCTTCCTCGTCGCGCTCGGGGTCGATTACAACATCTTCCTGATGGCCAGGGTGCGTGAGGAGACCCTGCGCTCGGGCACCCGCAGCGGAGCCGTCCGCGCGCTCGCGGTGACCGGGCCGGTGATCACGTCCGCCGGCATCGTGCTGGCCGGCACCTTCTCGGCCCTGGCCTCGTTGCCCCTGATCGGCTTCACCGAACTCGGCTTCGTGATCGCGTTCGGCGTCCTGATCGACACCTTCCTCGTACGGACGATCCTCGTGCCGGCCGTCGTCATCGAGCTCGACCGTCGCATCTGGTGGCCATCGGCGCTCGCCAGGAGCGGGCCGTCCTGACGACCGCTGCCAGTCTGCTCGTTCACGAGTTCGAAGACCGTACGAGGTCGACGCCGTCTTCGAATGCCTGCTCGTAGCTGCCGAACTGGCCCTGGCCGCTGAGGATCGCCTCGACGCGATCTGCTTCACGCAGTTCGCTGGAGCGACCGGCGCCACGATCGTCGATCTCGCTAAACGGACGGCGATCGAGCTCGGACGGTACGACGACGCGGGGCGTAGCCCACGACTGGACGCAGGCCCGCAGCGGCCGTCGTTCCCAGCATCTCAGACGCCGCGCGTCGCGGCCGGCGGCCTGGAGAGGGTCTGAAGCGCACCGGTGGGTGGAGGTCGGGTCCACGCGAGTTGCCCTTTCGCTACGCGGGGTCGCCGTCGCCCAGCTCGCCGTTCGCGGTCGTCAGCCGACGCAGTCCGGCGTTTTCACGCTGTTGCTCGCGCACGGCCCGCCTGAGTCGTTGGTTTTCGAGCGTCAGCTCCCTCATACGTTTCACATCTTCGACGCGATGCCCGCCATATCGGGCGCGCCAGCGTTGCAGCGTCCGGCGCGAAATCGACACGGCCGCCAGGACTTCGGGTAGCGTCTTCCCCTCGCCAAGCAGTCTGTCGGCGACCTTCAGGTCGTCGGCGATCTGCTCCGGTGTGCGCCGGCACACGCTCGCCGGGAGGCTGATCAACCGCGCAGGCTCCGCGACCTCTGGGACTTCGCCGGTCGGCGGCGTGTGACGCACAGGATCCGTCGCCGGTTCGGGCGGTCTTCTCTGCTCGTAGCGCTCCACCTCTACGGAATGGAGCGGGAAGGCGGTCTCGCGCCGGACGCGCTTTCGTTCACCCTGCGAGACCGGGTCGAGCGCCCGGGCCTTCGCTCGTAAGTCGCGGGCGAAGTCTCGAATGAATGGCAGGCACGCTCGGTCGGCGGGACTTTCCTTGAGTGCCTCCGCGTGCTCGTCGAGGCACCGCGCCAGAACCCGCAGGGCCGCCGGGCTGTCCGGCTCCCCCTCAGCCGCCACCTTTGCGAGCGGCAACGCCTCCGCGTGCTGGCCAAGATCACAGAGAACCGTGGCCAGGCCGACCCGCGCGTAGTCCTTTCCGCCGATTGCCTTCATCGCCGAGCGGTACGCGGCCAAGGCCTCCTCAAGCCGACCGAGATCGCGTAGGCAACGCCCCTGATGCGACAGCGCGTAGGGCGTGGACCGCAGTTGCACCGCGCGCTCGAAGTAGCAGAGGGCCAGCGCGGTCACGCCGGCCTCGGACGCCGCCATTCCAGCGTCAACCGCCGCTTGGTAGCCGAGCGTATCCGGGCTGGGGGTGCGACCGAACGCTGCCTCCATCTCGACCGGTATCAACTCACATCCGGCGGACAGACTCGCTCCCGGCCACGATATCCGACGGAGGTGACGCCGTCTTGCGGACCTACGCCGGCGGTGGCGGAACTCCGAGTTGGCGACAGATGCCACGCGCGGTCGGAGTCATGATCTCGCGATGTCTGGGGACCGTCGTGCGCTGCCCGGTCTGCGGGTTCTCCCAGAACTCATGTTTCGCGGCTTGACGCGCGAGATTGCACCCGTGAGCAGTCAGATGGCGTTCGAGGTCGCGCTTCTCACGCAGCGATCTCGACCGGCTCGACGAGTGCCCAGCCGCTCTGCGGGATCGCCTCGCCGCGCTGGGCGGCGCTCCTCGAGGACCAGCTGGATCGCGTCCCGGACCATCTCGCGAGCCTCGTCGAGGCTCTCGCCCTGCGTGTGGACCTCGGGCAGCTCGGGCACGTGGGCGTAGACCCAGCCGTCGCCAGCATCCTCGTAGACGACGTTGAACCTCAGCGAGCTCACCGCCATTCGGGGTAGCGCGTCCGGCGGCCACGCGCCGATACTCCCGGCGACGAGACCGAAGCAGACGCTCGAGACCCGAGGAGCAGCGCCGCCACCGAGCGCCCACGAGAAGTGGTTCGGGCGCGAACTACGAGGTCTGAAACGCTTCGGCGACCAGTGTCGCATCTTCCTCGCGCGACTCGTAGTGCAGGTATTTCATCGTCGTCTGGATGTCGGCGGGGCCCATCCACTCCTGGACCCGACGGATGTCCGCCTTGGCGATCATCCGCGTCCCAAAGGTGTGGCGGAGGTCATGAAACCGTAGTCGCCGCAAGCTGGCCTTCGTCAGACCGACCCCCGTAGCGCCGTCGCAGGGCCGAGCCATCGAGTGGCCCGTCGGCGACGCCGGCGAAGACGAGGTCATCCGGATCGGTGAAGCGCGAGTGTCCCCACAGCGCGCGTAGCGCCTCGGCGACGTCCGGAGCCATCGGCACGGAGCGGATCTGCCCGGATATCGGGGTCGTGGGCTGCCCGCCCGAGTAGCTTCCGCAAAGACGGATCGTCGACCGCGCGAAGTCGGTCTCACGCCAGCGCAGCGCGATCAGCTCGCCGCGTCGCAGGCCCGTGAACGCCGCCGTCAGGTAGATCGCGGCGTCCTGCTCCGAGGCTGCCCGGACGAGCCGCCGGACCTCGTCGGGATCGAACACGGCGATGTCGCCGCTCGCCCGCACCGACGGACGCTCCACCTCGGCGATCGGGTTGCGGGGAGACCGTGGACGCGGGTCGCCCGCTTGAAGATTCCCTGGAGGACCAGCACCGCCTTCATGCGACTGCTCGGGGCGAGCTCTGTCAGAAAGCCAGAAAGCAGAGAGCCAGAAAGCGCCCGTTTGCGGGTCTTTCTGAATGGGCGATCCAGGACTCGAACCTGGGACCTCTTCCTTATCAGAGAAGCGCTCTAACCAACTGAGCTAATCGCCCGCGTGGGGTGCGGCATTGTAGCGGGCAGGGCGCTCGCGGCCCCGCGAGCCGCGGCGAGCCGTCACTCGCGCGAAGTAGCGAGCTCTCGCGGGCGCGCCAGACAATAGTTCAGGACCGAACCATCGGCTCGAAAGGCCCGTTTCAGGCCGCCGGCCGGGGCCGGCCGAGACGCCCGGCGAGGTCCAGGGCCTCGTCGAGCGAGTCGAACCTGAGCTCGGCGCGGTAGCCACCGCCGGCGGCTGGCTTGACCCAGACCTCGGCGCCGAGCCCGGCCCCGAGGGCATCGCCGATCTTCGCGCAGGCGTCCTCCTGGTCGGGGTGGAGCCCGGGGCTCCGGGTGCTGCGGCGCGCCGGAGGCTGGGGCGAGCGGTCGTTGGCGTCGCGGGCGCGCTGCTCGAGGACCCGGACCGACCAACCCTCGGCGGCGGCCGCGGCGGCCAGCGCGCGGCGGTCGTCGTGATCCTGCGCGAGCAGCAGCGCGCGCCCGTGGCCCTCGCTGAGAGTCGCCGCCTCGAGCATCGCGAGGGCCTCGTCCGGCAATTCGAGCAGGCGCAGGAGGTTCGAGACGGCGACGCGGCCACGGCCGATCCGCAATCCGACCTCCTCCCTGGTCAGCGACAGCTCCTCGACGAGGGCCGCACAGGCCCGCGCCTCCTCGATCGGGTTGAGGTCCTCGCGGGCCATGTTCTCGATCAGCGCGATCTCCAGGGCCTCCGCATCCCCTCGGGAGCGCACGAGCGCCGGAATCCGCTCGAGACCGGCCAACCTGGCGGCGCGCCAGCGCCGCTCGCCGGCGATCAGCTCGAACATCCCCCCGGACCGGGGGCGGACGAGCACCGGCTGGAGGACCCCGCGCGCGCCCAGCGAGTCGGCCAGGCCGGCGAGCGCCTGCTCGTCGAAATGCCGGCGCGGCTGCCGGGGATTGGGCTCGATCATGTCGATCGAGAGGTCGCGCAGCTCGTCGGCCTCCCCGTCGGGCGGCTCGGACACCGCGAGGATCGCCGCCAGGCCGCGGCCGATCCCGCGCGAGCGGGGCGCCGGCGGCGTCATAGGGCGGCGACCTCCCGGGCCAGCGCGACGTACGCCACGGAGCCGGCGCAGTATGGGTCGTGGACGGTCACCGGGACGCCGAAGCTCGGTGCCTCGCTGATCCGGATGTTACGGGGGATGACGGTGTCGAAGAGCAGCTCGGGAAAATGCTGGCGGACCTCGGCGGCGACGTCCTGGCCGAGGCGCGTACGGCTGTCGTACATCGTCAGCAGCATGCCGCCGACGGTGAGCTGCGGATTGAGGTCGCGCTGGACGATCGCCACGGTCTCGAGCAGCGCGGCCAGACCCTCGAGGGCGTAGTACTCGGCCTGGACGGGGACGATCAGCTTGTCGGCGGCGACCAGCGCGTTCACGGTCAGCGGCCCGAGCGACGGCGGGCAGTCGAGTAGGACGAAGTCGAAGCGGTCGCCGAGCGTCCGCAGCGCGTCACGCAGGATGTTCTCCGAGCCGCGGATCCGCGGCAGCTCGACGTTGGCGCCGGCGAGGCCCGCGCCCGCCGGAATCAGCGAGAGGCCCTCGACGCTCGTGGGGTGGATCGCGGCGGCCACTTCGCAGGCGCCGCCCAGCACGTCGTAGACGCTCGGCCGGAGCGCCCGCGCCATGCCGAGTCCGACCGTCGCGTTGGCCTGCGGATCGACGTCGATCAGGAGCGTGCGGTAGCCGGCCTCGGCGATGCAGGCGGCGAGGTTGACAGCGGTCGTCGTCTTCCCCACCCCGCCCTTCTGGTTCGCGACAGCGAAGATCGTCACGTCGCCAACCTTACGGCCGCAGCAGGCCGCTCGGGTTGCGCCGCAACCCGGCGCGCTGCCGACGCGGTTCCCCCACCCCGAACGGGCCGGCCACCTGCGCATTGTTGCTGCCGAGCTGCATGACCCTCAAGCTGAGACTCCTAGCGGGCGTTTGCTGGCGATTCCCGGCCGGCGCGGGAAACGCGCCGGCGTCGGCCCAACCTTCACGTAGACATGGAGGTGGTGTTCCTGGCTCCCAGGATAGGGCTCGCTGCGGACCGGCGGGCGGCTCTCGAGGCCGAGCTCCATCGCCGCACGGTCCGCGGCCGACTCCGCTGCGAGATCGCGGTGCCCGCGCCACGCGACGAGGGCACCGCCGACGCGCAGGAGCGGTGCGGCGTACTCGCAGAGGACCGCCAGCGGGGCGACCGCGCGCGCCGTGACGACGTCCTGCTCGAGCCCGCCTGGATCCCAGGCCTCGACCCGCCCCACCACGACCGTGGCGTTGCCCACCCCCGCGGCCGAGCACGCCCGCCGGAGGAACTCGGAGCGCCGCGACGAGCTCTCCAGCAGCCAAACGCCGGCCCGCGGCAGCGCCACGGCGAGCGGGATCCCCGGAAACCCAGCACCTGACCCGATGTCGGCGATTTGCGACGCCGAGCCGACGACCTCGAGATCGAGAGCGGTGAGCGAGTCGGCGAGATGCACATCGACGGCCGCGCGCGCCGCGGTCACCGCGGAGGGTGCGTGCGGGTCGGTCGAGAGGACCTCCAGGAGGCAGCGCAGCTGTCCGAGCTGGCTGTCGCCGAGCCCGTGCCGTGCCGCGAGCGCCGCCAGTCGGCGGGATACCGCGTCCGAGTCGGTGGGGCCGCTCACGCCCGCCGCCGCGCGCGGGCGATGAAGTCGGCATAGCGGTCACACATCGCCGTCATCCGTTGCGCCGCGTAGTCGTCCAGTTCAGGAGTCAGGGCGGCCTCGAGGACCGGGAGGACGTCTTCGACCAGGGCCGGGCCGCGAGCCATCCACTGGTAGTAGCTGCGTCCGTCGTGACCGTACGGGCCGTACAGCTTCGTCCGCGGAAAGCGGTTGACGAGCCAGGAGAAGAGGGCCGCGTGGCGCGTGTGCATGCGCAGCGTGATCTGCGGCTGCTTGCCGTCGCCCCCGAACGACCCTTCGCCGATCAGGATCCCCACGACGACGCCCTGCTCGAACTCGCTGAGGGTCTCCACGCGTCAGATCGTCGCAGCATGGGCCGGATCTTGTTTCACCGTCATGAAAAACGTGAAACGTGGTTGGGGCGGGGCGACGACCTCAGGGCGTCGCGGGGCCACGGGCGGCGACGGTGACGACGAGGCGGCGTTCCGGCTCGTCTCCTTCGCTGTGCGTGTCGACGCCTCCCCGTTCCCGCAGGAACTCGTGGACGAACCGCCGCTCGGCCGCCGACATCGGCTCGAGCTCGACCGCCGCGCCGGTCCGCGTCGCGGCGGACGCCGCATCCTCCGCCTGCCCCCGCAGGGCGATCTCGCGACGCTCGCGGTATCCCGCGGCGTCGATCACGACCCGCGGGCCGCCGGGTCCCCGGCGCAGGACCATGCGCTGCGCGAGGTGCTGAACGGCCTCGATCGTCTGCCCACGGCGGCCGATGAACCGCCCGAGGTCGGATCCCTCGAGCGTGCCGCTCAGTAGGCCGTCCCCCTCGACGACGACGACCCGGGCGTCGAGATCCATCGCCTCCACGAGCGTCTCCAGGAGGTCTTCGAGCTCCTCCGCGGGGTCGAGCTCCTCCTCCGCGGAGGACTTCCCGTTTCCGGCCCTCACCGTCGCCTACCCGAGCGCTTCTTCTTCTTGCGTGGCGGCGGCGGCGGCGCCGCCCCTCGAGCACGCGGCGCGGCGGCGTCCTTTCCGTCCCCGGCGTCCGCGGAGCCCTTCGGCTGCGCCTTGGCGGCCGGCCGGGCCTTCGCGGCGGGCCGGGCCTTGGTGGCGCCCGTACCCGCAGACGCCGTCTTCGCCGGCGCGGGCTTTCCTGCCGAGGCCTTCGCGGCTGCGGGTTTCGCGGCTGCGGGCTTGGCGGCATCCTTCCCCGCCGACTCCTCCGCCGAACCAGCGCGAGGAGTTCTCCCCGCGGGGCGCTTCGTCTCCGTGGCGCCCGATCCCGTCTTCCGGGCCCCGCCCGACGAGTTCGCGCGTCCCGCACCCCTCTTCGCTGGGGCATCCGCGCGGCTCTCTCCGGTCACCGCGGTGCGCGCCGCGTCGCGGGTCGCCGTGAGCCGCGCGAGGAGGCCCTGGGAAGCCGCCTTCTCGGGCGCAGCCTCGATCTCCGCCTTCTCCCGCCCGCCGCGTCCGGCACTGGGAATCGGTGTGGCCACGATCGGCGCGGCACGCTTTCGGACGATGTACTGCTGGCCGACCGTCCACAGGTTCGTCGTGATCCAGTAGACGATCAGGCCGGCCGGGAAGCGGGCGATGAAGATCGAGAAGACGAACGGCAGACCGAGCATCAACATCCGCTGGTTCTTGTCGACCGTCGCCGTCGTGAGCAGGCTCGAGACGAGCTGCGAGCCGACATACAGGACGATCAAAACGGCGAGCACGGCTCCGGACGCTGCGCTGGTGATGTCGGGGATGAACAGGAACTTCCCCGAATGCGCCGCCAGGAGATGCCCGTTGACCGAGATCGACCCACAGCTCGTCTTCGAGATCGCCGTCTGGCCCGTGATCCCGGCCGTCTTCAGCGCGGCCCCGCAGATGTGCTGTTTGAGGTCGACCCGCAGCATGTAGAACAGCGACAGGAAGACCGGCAGCTGGAGGACGAGGGGCAGGCACGATCCGAACGGGTTGACCTCGTTCTCCTTGTAGAACTTCATCATCTCTTCGTTCAGGCGCTGCTTGTCGTCCTTGTAGCGCTTCTGCAGCACCTTGAGCTCCGGGCCAAGGGCCTGCAGCTTCGCCATCGAGGAGAACTGCTTCAGCGTCAGAGGCACCAGGGCGGCGCGCACGACGATCGTCAGGCCGATGATCGCCAACCCCCAGCTCCCGCCGGTGATGTGGGCGTGGATGAAGACGAGGATCGTCTCGAACACCTTGATCAGGGGTCCGAAGGCGTCCTGGATGACGTTTGCGAAGATCGTCGGCATCAGCGTGGTGATCGATCGGGCGGGCGGTCGCCGGCGGTCGCCGGGGCGCGGAAGAGTCGCTGCGCCGAGACCGGGTCGAAGCCACCGTGACTGAAGGGGTTGCAGCGCAGCACCCGCCACCCGGTGAGCAGCAGTCCCCTGAGTATGCCGAACTCCCGAACAGCCTGCGCGGCGTAGCGCGAGCAGGTCGGCTCGTACTTGCAGTGCCGGGGGGTCGCGGGCGAGACCACCTTCTGATAGGCGCTGATCGACCCGAGCACCACCGCGCGAAGCGGCCTCATGACGCTGAACCCGCGGGGCGCAGGCCCGATTTCGCGAGCAGCTCGCCGACCGCCGCCTGGATCCCCCGCAGGCCCTCGGACGCGGCGAGCTCGCGGGACGGCGGCCGGGCCACGACGACCACGTCGTACCCGGCCCAAGCGCTGGCCTGGCGCTCGCCGAAGGCCTCGCGCAGAAGCCGCTTCACGCGATTGCGCTCCACTGCGCCGCCGACCTTGCGCCCAACGGACAGGCCGAGCCGCGGGAGGTCTGCGTCAGCGCGCGGAAAGGCGTACAGCACCAGATACTTGTTCGCCACCGAACGGCCCTGGCGGTAGACGCGGTCGAACTCGGCGCTCCGCGACAGACGGCCCGCGGTACGGCTCCGAGTACCGGCGTACCGGCGCTCCGTCACGCTCAGACCGTGAGGCGCTTGCGGCCCTTCGAACGGCGCCGCTTGAGCGTCAACTGCCCGGCGCGCGTCTGCATGCGGGCACGAAACCCGTGGGCACGGGCGCGCTTGCGCTTCTTCGGTTGGTATGTCCGCTTCATCAGGGTGCCGGTCGCCGGCCCGGGGGGTCCGTGCGAGGGGAGAGAGTATAGACGCCGCCCCTGCCCAGACGCCGCCCCGCGGGCGTCCGGTGTTTTTCCCGGCAAATGCGCCCTGGCCCCCGCGGGACCCCCCAACCCCGTTGCTATATTCGCCGCCGCCCGGGGCGTGACGCACGCCCCTCTCGCAATTGAGCTCGACGCCGGACCCGCAGGGGAGGCTTTCGCGAGTCACAAATGGACCCTCACGATGCATGGAACCGGGTTCGCGGGGAGCTCCGCGCAGCCGTCGGCGAGCGGACCTACAGCCTCTGGTTGGAGCCCCTGCGCTGCGATGGGCTCGAAGATGGGACGCTTCGCCTGAGCGGCCCACCGCAGGTCTCGGCGTGGGCCGCGGACCGCCTCGGCGAGGTGATCGCGCGCGCCGTCACCGACGTGCTCGGGCCGGGCGTCCGGGTACAGGTTCTCGGGGCTCGGGCACCGGCGGACCACCCGGCGGAGCCAGAGCCGCCCGACCTCTCGGGCTCCGAGACCCTCAACCCGAAGTACAACTTCGAGCAGTTCGTGATCGGCGCGTCCAACCGCCTCGCGCACGCTGCGTCGCTCTCGGTGGCCGAGCTCCCCGCGCAGGCCTACAACCCGCTGTTCATCTACGGACCGCCGGGGCTCGGCAAGACCCACCTGCTCCACTCGATCGGCAACTACGTCCGCGCGTTCGGTGGTGGTCTGACGGTTCGCTACACAACCGTCGAGGCCTTTACCAACGAGTTCGTGTCAGCGCTCGGCGGCGGGGTCTCCGGCAAGCACGACTTCAAGCGGCGCTTTCGCGGCGTCGACGTCCTGCTGATCGACGACATCCAGTTCCTCGAGCGCAAGGCCGCGACCGAGCAGGAGCTCTTCCACACCTTCAACGCCCTCTACGACGCCGGCAGCCAGTTGGTCATCACCTCCGACCGGACCCCCGGCGACCTTGCCCAGCTCGAGGACCGCCTGCGCGAACGCTTCCAGGCCGGCCTGGTCACCGACATCGGACGCCCCGACTACGCCACACGGCTGGCGATCCTGCGTAAGCGTGCGGCGCATGACGGGATCACCATCGACGACCGCGCCCTGACCGAGATCGCAACCAGCGTCGCCAGCAACGTCCGCGCGCTCGAGGGAGCGCTGATCCGCGTTATCGCATACGCATCGCTGACCGGACACGAGCCGACCCCGTCGCTCGCGGCAGAGGTCATCGAGCGGCTCGGTCTGCGCAGCCAGCGCGCGGCCACGCCGACGATCGCCAACATCCAGGACGCGATCTGCGCCTACTTCTCGGTCTCCCGCGACGAGCTCCTCTCGCGATCGCGCACCCAGCGTCTCGCCTGGCCCCGGCACGTCGCGATCTACCTCGCCCGAGAGCTCACCGACCACTCGCTGCCCGTGATCGGCCGCGAGTTCGGTGGCCGCGACCACTCCACCGTGCTCAACGCGTGCAAACGCGCCGCCGCGCATCTCGCTGCCGACCCAAAGGCGTACAGCGCGATCGAGCGGTTGACAGCCGACCTACGAGCGCCGCCCACTTGACAGTCGCTCGGTCCCTCGCGGGACGCTCTCGACAGCGACTCCACACGCTGTCCCCCCCACGTGCGAGCATAGCCCGGTCTATCCCCGTATCCACAGCTTCTGAGACTTCTACTCCGAGCAGTCAGGCATCAGTGAAAATCTCCCTTTCGACAGCGGCGTTTCTGCGGCACCTGCAGACGGCCTCCCGCGTCGCCTCGACACGCAGCGCGATCCAGGCGCTCTCAGGGATCAAGATCGCGGCTAGCGCGGATGGCGTCGAGATGCTCGCGACCGACATGGAGATGGGCCTGCGCCTGACCCTCGACGCCGAGGTCAAGCGCCCGGGCCAGGTCGTCCTCCCGGCTCGCCTGATGCTCGACGTCGCCCGCGCGCTTCCCGGTGCCGAGGTCTCGCTGGAGCTGCGCGACGCAGAGCAGGATGTCGAGATCGTCTCGGGCCCGACCACCTTTCACATCCGCACGCTCCGAGCAGACGACTTCCCGCCACTGCCGGAGCTTGCCGGCGACGCCGACGTCACGGTGCCCGCCACGGCCTTCATCGAGACGATCGCCAAGGTCGCCCGGTCGGCGTCGCGCGATGAGACCAGACCGATTCTCACCGGGATCCTCGTCTCCGCCTCGGCCTCCGAGCTGCGCATGGTCGCGACGGACTCCTACCGTCTCAGCGTCAAGGAGACGGTCCTCGACGAACCACTCGCTCGGCCGTTCGAGGCCAACGTCCCGGCTCGCGCGCTCCAGGAGCTGGTGCGGATCGCCGGGCAGGTCGAGCTCCAAACGCTCACGGTGAGCCCCCGGCAGAACCAGATCGTGTTCAGCTTCGACGGCGTCGTGCTGTCGTCGCGGCTGATCGATGGTCAGTTCCCGAACTATCGCCAGCTCCTGCCCGAGCGCTCAGAGCACGAACTCCGCTTGGCGCGCGAGGAGCTGACCGACGTCGTCCGCCGGATCAGCCTGCTCGCCCAGAAGAACGCCCCCGTGCGCCTGGCCTTCGCGCCGGGTGAGGTGACCGTCTCGGCCCGGACCCCGGACGTCGGCGAGGCCAGCGAAGCCCTACCGGTCCCGTTCCAGGGCGAGCCGTTCGACATCGGCTTCAACCCCGACTTCCTCCGCGACGGGCTCGAGAGCGTCGAGTCCGACGAGCTGATCCTGAAGCTCACCAGCCCGCTCCGCCCCGGCCTGATCGAGTCGGCCGACGGAAGTGGCTTCGTCTACCTGGTCATGCCGATCAGGTTGAACGTCTGAGCGCAGCGGGAAATGCGCGTCGAGCGCCTGCAGCTGCGCGACTTCCGATCCTACGAGAACGCAGCCGTCACGCTGGGTCCCGGGCTGACGGTGATCCACGGGCCAAACGGCGCCGGCAAGACGAACCTGCTCGAGGCGCTCTACTTCGGCTGCACCGCGCGCTCCTGTCGGACGACCAACGAGCGGGAGGTCGTCCGCTTCGGGGCGCCGGCGGCGCGAGTCGTCGTCGACGGTTGCGACCGGGACGGCGGCCACCAGCTGACGGTCGGATTCGAGCCGGGCGAGCCGAAGCGGATAACCGCCGACGGGGCCCCGGTGCAGCGACTGCTCGACGCCCCCCACCGTCCGCTGATCTGCGTCTTCCTACCGGATCGCCTCGAGCTCGTGAAGGGGCCACCAGGTCTGCGGCGGGCCCACCTCGACCAGGTGGTGGCCGGCCTCTGGCCCGCCCGGTCGGCGACCCGCAGGGCCTACGCGCAGGCGCTCGTGCAGCGAAACGCCCTGATCTCGAGGGTCCGATCGGGAGCGTCCGGCCGTGACGCGATCGCCGCGTGGGATCTCGAGCTCGCGACCCACGGCGTCGCGCTGCGCGATGACCGCGCGGCCGCGACGGCCGCGATCGCGGACCGCTTCGAGCGCCACGCGGAGGGCCTTGGCCTGGGTGGCCCGGCGACCGTCTCGTACCGGCCGCGGACGCGGGCCGCAACGGCCGCGGAGCTGGCCTCCGAGCTGGCCGATCGCCTCCCGCTGGACCTCGACCGCGGGTTCACGGGCCATGGGCCGCACCGGGACGACCTGCTCCTGCGCGGCGAGGGACGCGAGCTGCGGGTGTATGGGTCCCAGGGGCAGCAGCGCCTGGCCCTGCTCGCGCTGTTGCTCGCCGAGCGCGACGCCCTTGCCGCCGAGCGAGCCCGCCCGCCGCTCGTCCTGCTCGACGACGTGATGAGCGAGCTCGACCACGATCGCCGCGAGCGCCTGGCTGACGAGCTGCGGGCCGGCGGGCAGGCGGTCATCACCACGACCGACCTCGACCATGTCCCGGGGGCCCGGGGCGGGAAGGTCGCCCGCGTGGCCGTCACGCGGGGCTCCGTCCTCTGCGAGGCCGTCGCGGCTTGAGCCGGCGAGCGCCCCGCCCGGTCGGTCCGGCCCTCGACGCGCTCCTCGCCAGAATCGCGCCGGCAACCACGCTCGCTCGCGTGCAGGCCGTCTGGGCGTCCGCCGCCGGCCCGGTGGTCGCCGCCCATGGTGTGCCGGCGCGTGAGCGGGACGGCGTCCTGAGCGTCGCCTGCGACGAGGCGGTCTGGGCGGCCGAGATCGACCTGATGGGCCCGGAGCTCGTGAGCGCGATCAACGCTGCGCTCGGCAGCGACGTGCTCCGAGGCCTGACCTGCCGCGCGGACGCCGCCGCCGCAACCAGGCGAGGTCGGGCGCGGCGCAGGAGCCGCTGAGACGCGTCGAACCGCCCGGAGCGGTCAGGGCGCGGTGCGTAGGATCATTCGCGCCGCGTGGGTCAGCGCGAACGGCTCGTAGTAGAGCGACTGGCGGGGCGAGGCGTAGGCCGCCGAGCGGTGGTCGTCGGTGAGGATCAGGCCAAGGCCGCCCCAGGCCTGGTTGCGGACCGGTCCCGTCCGGTAGATGTAGCCGGGGACGAAGTCGAGCTCGAAGTAGACGACCTTCTCGAAGGCCTCGGGCCGGACGCTCTCGATGCCCGCCCGCACCTCTGCATTCATCGTGTCGTGCAGGAGGATCGCGCTGCGGCGGGTCGCGTTTGACCGCAGCGTCGTCTCGAGGTCGCCGGCGACGCCGGCATACGAATGATCCCCGTCGACGAGCACGAAGTCGACGTCGAGCTTCCGCTCGACAAAGCTCTCCAGGAGCGGCCCGAGCAGGTCGGCGCTCGCCCCCGTGTGGAGCTCCACGTGGCCGGGAAGCTCACGGCTCAGGGGTTCGTGCGTCAGGTCGAGGCTGTGCACCTCGGCGCTGTGCGCGGCGATCCGCGCGAGGCTTCCGCCCTCCGCGGTGCCGATCTCGACCGCCAGCCGTGGCCGCACCTGCGCCAGCACGCCCTCTAGCGCCGCTCGTTCGCCGAAGGACATCTGCCACGTGCCATCGGCGGTCAGCCCGACGGGCCCGACGTCGAGTGCCCACGGCCGATTGACGCCCTCGGGGCTCGGCCCGTAAGGGGTGTTGCGCTCGAAGGCGAGGGGGTCGGCCACGGGTGTCTGGATCGCTTTCGTCCCGGCGGAATCTCCGCCCACGTCTCCCCCTGCTCGGGAGGTCGCGACCAGCCTACCGTCAGCGGGGCGGGCGGCGCCACGGGCGCCGAGCGCAAGCGCCGACCCCGCCGCCAGGGCCTTGCCGCGGGCGCTTGGCGGCGGGCCGGCCGGCGCGCCCGGTCTGGGACTCCGACGTGCTGCGAAAAGTGGCTCATTAGCAGGGCTTTACGAGATCCGCCGGGCGGCCGCCGGGGGACCCGCTGTGGTAACATGGGGGACTTAGGAAGACCCGCCCCGGCCTGGCGTCAGCCCGACTCCGACCGGGGCGTTCTCATGTAATCGGAGGATCATTGCCTGATCAGAGCAACCGCGGCGCCGCCGACTACGGCGCGCAGGACATCACCGTGCTCGAGGGGCTCGAGGCGGTCCGCCTCCGGCCCGGCATGTACATCGGCTCGACCGGCGTCCGCGGTCTCCACCATCTCGTCTACGAGGTCGTTGACAACTCCGTCGACGAGGCCCTCGCTGGGTTCTGCAACGCCGTCGAGGTCACCGTTCACCCGGACAACTCGATCACCGTGACCGACGACGGCCGCGGGATCCCCGTCGGCATGATGGAGAAGGAGGGCCGGCCGGCCGTCGAGGTCGTGCTCACGGTTCTCCACTCGGGTGGCAAGTTCGGCGACGGCGGCGGCTACAAGGTCTCCGGCGGCCTGCACGGCGTCGGCGTGTCGGTCGTCAACGCGCTCTCCGAGCGCTTCTTCATCGAGATCCGCCGCGACGGCCACGTCTGGTCGCAGGAGTACGCCCGCGGCGCGCCGCAGTACCCGTTGGTCAAGGGCCGAACCCTGGCTGACGACGAAGCCACCGGGACGATCATCACGTTCCACCCCGATCCGGAGATCTTCGACTCCCTGGAGTTCGACGCGCGGACGCTCGAGGAGCGCCTGCGCGAGACGGCCTTCCTCACGCGCGGCCTGAAGATCGTCCTGGCCGACGAGCGCGAGGCCGGTTCGGTCGTCGAATTCCAGTACGACGGCGGGATCGAGGACTTCGTCCGCTACCTCAACCAGAACAAGGAGCCCGTCGGCAAGAAGGTGATCTTCTTCTCCGGCGAGAGCGACGAGGGCGCGGTCGAGGTCGCCCTGCAGTGGAACTCCTCCTACCAGGAGTCGATCTTCTCGTTCGCCAACAACATCAACACCCACGAGGGGGGCAGCCACCTGAGCGGCTTCCGCTCGGCCCTGACACGGACGCTCAACCGCTACGCCCGCGAGAAGGGCATGCTCAAGGAGAAGGAGGACAACCTCGTCGGCGAGGACGTCCGCGAGGGCCTCACCGCGGTCATCTCGGCCAAGCTGCGCGACCCCCAGTTCGAGGGGCAGACGAAGACCAAGCTCGGCAACCCGGGGATGGCCGGCTTCGTCGAGTCGATCGTCAACGCCGGCCTGTCGGAGTTCCTCGAGGAGAACCCCGCCGAGGCCCGCTCCGTGATCATGAAGTCCGTCCAGGCCCAGCGTGCCCGCGAGGCGGCCCGCAAGGCGCGCGACCTGACCCGGCGCAAGTCCGCGCTCGAGAACTCCACGCTGCCCGGCAAGCTCGCCGACTGCTCGATCAAGGATCCATCGCTCGCCGAGCTCTTCGTGGTCGAGGGCGACTCGGCCGGCGGCTCGGCCAAGCAGGGCCGCGATCGCAACACCCAGGCGGTTCTGCCGCTGCGCGGCAAGATCCTCAACGTCGAGAAGAGCCGGATCGACAAGGTCCTCCAGAACACCGAGATCCAGGCGCTGATCACGGCGATCGGGACCGGCGTCCGCGACGAGTTCAACATCGAGAACGCTCGGTACCACAAGGTCATCCTGATGAGCGTCGACGGGCAGGACCACGTGCTAGTCCGAGACGGCGACGGCGTCCGTATGACGACGATCGGCGATTTCGTCGACCCGCTCGTCGACGGCCAGCCAGACGACGGACCGCAGGGTCTCGTCCGGTCGGTCTACGGCACGCCCGGGGACGTCCTGTCGGTCGACCTGGTCGGTCGGGGCGCCCACTTCGGAGCGATCAAGGGCGTCGTGCGCCACGAGACGGCCGCACCGCTCTTCGAGGTCACGACGCTCTACGGCCGGTCCCTGCGGGTCACCGGCAATCACTCCGTCTACGTACGCGACACCGACGGCGAGCTGCGCACCAAGCGCGGTGACGAACTGGCGGTCGGAGACGTCGTCGTCGCGCCGCGGAAGATCGCTCTCCCCACTACGGCCCCCGACCGCATCGACCTGCTCCGCGAGCTCCATCGCCAACCACAGGCCGCCAGCCAGGTGTGGCTGCGCGGGCCGGCCGTGCTCGATTGGTCCAAGCAGCGTGTGGTCGTCGAACACGCTCAGAACCCCCAGCTGACCGAAGCCCGCGTCGACGTTCCCGAGGACGTCCGTCTCGAGCTTGCGACCCTGCGGCGCCGCAACCGGGTCTCCCAGCGGGCGCTGTGCGAGGCGGTGGGGATTCGCCAGCCGGTGACGTTCTACGGCTGGGAGAACGGCACCTCGCGGCCGATCGTCAGCCACTTCGAGGCGTATGTCCGGGCGGTCGGAGCCGACGTCGACTCCGTGCGCCGGCGGGTGAACGTCTGCGAGAGCGCACTCGAGCGAACCTGGCGGCGCGACTACCGCAGCGCTCGTCGAAACCGCGTCCGCGACGAGGTCCGCCTCAGCGATCTCGACGAGCGCGACCTCGACTTCCTCGACGGGCGCGACGACGTCGAGCTGACTCCCGAGAGCCACTCCGCCCAGGCGGTTGGTCGCTACATAGCCGTCGACGAGCGACTCCTCACGCTGCTCGGCTTCTACCTGGCCGAGGGCTCCTCGTCGGCGCGCGGCGGCGTCCGCCTCAGCTTCGGCGCTGGAAACGGCCGCCTGCTCGGAGAGCTGAGCCAAGCGGTCACCGCCGTGTTCGGGACGGCCCCGACTGCTTACGTCGACTCGCGCGGGTGTACCGAGCTCAAGCTCGTCAACCGCGTCGCCGCGCTGGCCTGGGCACACGTCTTCGGCTTCGCCGGGACGACGTCCCTCACCAAGCGGATCCCGGACATCGTCTTCAACGTGACCGAGCCGCTGCGGCTGGCGTTTCTGCGGGGATACCTCCTCGGCGATGGGACCGTGACGAGCGGCAGAGCCGTTCTCTGCACGTCGTCACGGGATATCGCCGCCGGTGTCGGCTACCTGCTCTCCTCGCTCGGCGTCGTGGCTTCGACATCGCTCAGGCTGCCGTCGGGCTCCGTCGGCGAGCTTCGTGGCGCACCGATCGGGCAGAAGAACCCCCACTGGACGATCGCGATCACCGACGCCGAGGACCTCGGGCGACTCGAGACCGTCTGGGCCGACCACCCGGGCGCCTCGACGGTCCGCGCGCGGCTGGCTCTGGGCCGCTCGCAGCGCCGGCGCTACACGCCGATCTCCGAGTCGTTGATCGGTCTCCCGATCAAGTCGGTCACCCGCACGCCGGCCACCAACGGCCGTGTCTACGACTTCTCGGTCTGGGGCGACGAGAACTTCGTCGCCGGCGGCCTCTGCGCCCACAACACCGACGCTGACGTCGACGGCGCGCACATCAGGACCCTCGTCCTCACGCTGCTGTTCCGCGAGATGCAGGAGCTGATCGAGGCGGGCTACGTCTACATCGCCAAGCCGCCGCTCTACAAGCTCAAGCAGGGCAGTCGCGAGCGGTACATCGAGAAGGAGTCAGAGCTCGACGACATCCTCGTCTTCGACAAGCTCGACCGCTTCACGGTCGTCGACCGAACGGGCCGGGAGTTCAAGATGACCGAAGCCCGCTGGCAGCGGCTGGTCCGCCTGCTGCGCCAGTACGAGGGCTGGTCCTCCTCGCTGCGCGCCGCTCATGGCGCGGACGTCGTCCGCTTCATCGACGAGTGCTCGATCCTCGAGGAGGGTGTCCAGGGCTCGGACGCCGTGGTCGACCTGCTCGAGCGGGCCGAGGTCGAGAACTCGGTCTACGTGGCCAGCCTGGTCAGCCAGGACGAGCGGGACCTGCTGGTGCGGGTGATCGAACGACGAACCGGCTTTGCGAGGACGCTCAACCTACGGCGGAGCCTGTTCGACTCGACCGAGTACCGCCAGCTGGTCAGGGTCCACCAGCAGCTGACCGAGTTGGCCGGCCAGCCGGCGTTCAGCGTCCGGCTCGGTGACGCCCACGAGGAGCCGGCGTCGTTCGACGGGCTGCGCGACGCGGTCATGAACATGGTCCAGAAGGGGATCTCGCTCCAGCGCTTCAAGGGCCTCGGTGAGATGAACGCCGACCAGTTGGCCGAGACGACGATGGATCCGGCTTCGCGGACGCTCGCGCAGGTCAAGATCGAGGACGCCGTCGAGGCGGACCTGATCTTCTCGATGCTGATGGGCGACCAGGTCGAGCCGCGGCGCGCCTTCATCGAGGACAACGCCCGCTCCGTCGTCAACCTCGACGTCTAGGGAGAAGGTGATCACGCATGGCAACTGAGATTCTGAGCGGCGGCAACGTCGAGCCGCGGGCGCTCGAGGACGAGATGCGCTCGGCCTACCTCGACTACGCGATGTCGGTGATCATCGGCCGCGCGCTGCCCGACGTCCGCGACGGCCTCAAGCCGGTCCACCGCCGAGTCCTGTTCGGGATGAGCGAGCTCGGCCTCGGTCCGACGCGCAGCTACGCGAAGTGCGCACGAATCGTCGGCGAGGTGATGGGCAACTACCACCCGCACGGCGACTCCGCGATCTACGACGCCCTCGTGCGTCTGGCCCAGGACTTCTCGATGCGCTACCCGCTCGTCGACGGTCAGGGCAACTTCGGCTCGGTCGACGACGATCCTGCTGCCGCCATGAGATACACCGAGGCCCGGCTCGACCGCCTGGCAACGGAGATGCTGCGCGACCTCGACATGGACACGGTCGACTTCGTGCCCAACTACGACGGGCGCAAACAGGAGCCGACGGTGCTGCCGGCGCGCTTCCCGAACCTGCTCGTCAACGGGTCCTCGGGGATCGCGGTCGGGATGGCGACGAACATCCCGCCGCACAACCTGCGGGAGGTGGTCGCCGCGACGATCGCCTACATCGACAACCCGGCGATCGACGTCGAGGGGCTGGCCCGCTTCGTCAAGGGGCCCGACTTCCCGACCGGCGGGATCATCCTCGGCCGCTCGGGGATCCGCGACGCCTACGAGACCGGGCGCGGCCGCGTCCGTGTGCAGGCACGCGCGCACGTCGAGCCGCTCAAGCAGGGCAAGGAGGCGATCATCGTCACCGAGCTGCCGTTCATGGTCAAGAAGGGCGGCGACGGCGGGCTGATCCAGAAGATCGCGGCGCTCGTCCACGAGAAGAAGATCTCCGAGATCTCCGACCTGCGCGACGAGTCCGACAAGCGGGGCATGCGCCTGGTGATCGAGCTCAAGCGGGACGCCCTGCCGAAGGTCGTGCTCAACAAGCTCTACAAGCACACGTCGATGCAGGCGACGTTCGGCGTGAACATGGTCGCCCTCGTCGACGGTGTGCCGAAGACGCTCTCGCTCCGCGAGGTGATCCACCACTACGTGGTCCACCAGCGCGAGGTGATCGTCCGCCGGACCAAGCACGAGCTCGCCCAGCGGGAGGCTCGCGCACACATTCTCGAGGGCCTGCTGATCGCGCTCGAGCACCTCGACGCCGTGATCGCGCTGATCCGCTCGTCGCCCGACCGGGAGACGGCCCGCGGCGAGCTGGTCGCCCAGTTCGAGCTCAGCGTGATCCAGGCGCAGGCGATCCTCGACCTGCGCCTCTCCCAGCTGACCGCGCTCGAGTCCGATCAGATCCGCCGGGAGCACGCCGACACGATGGAGCGGATCGGCGAGCTGCGGGCGATCCTCGGCGACGAGATGGAGGTCCTCTCGATCATCAAGGAGGAGCTCACCGAGATCTCCGAGCGCTTCGGCGACGAGCGCCGGACCGAGATCTCGGCGTCCGACGACGAGATCGACATCGAGGACCTGATCGCCGACCAGCAGATGGTGATCGCGATCACACGCTCGGGCTACATCAAGTCGCTGCCACTCGTGACCTATCGCCAGCAGCACCGCGGCGGGCGGGGGGTGACCGGGATGGACATGAAGGACGGCGACTTCATCGAGCACCTGTTCATCTCCTCGACCCACGACTACCTGCTGTTCTTCACCAACCGGGGCAAGGTCTACCGCTCGAAGGTCTACGAGCTGCCAGAGGCCTCGCGTACCGCCAAGGGGCGGGCCCTCGTGAACATCCTGCCGCTCCGCGATGGCGAGCGGGTCCAGTCGGTCCTGGCGACGCGCGACTACAACGAGGGCGCCTTCCTCGTCTTCGCGACGCGCCAGGGAATCGTCAAGAAGACGGCCTTCGGCGCCTACAACACGCCGATCAACGCCGACGGCATCATCGCGATCAACATCCGCCCGGACGACGAGCTCGTGGCCGTCCGCAGGACCTCGGGGGACGACGACATCCTGATGGTCTCCCGGTCCGGTCAGGCCGCCCGCTTCCACGAGTCGCAGGTCCGTCCGATGGGCCGCGACACCTCGGGGATGAAGGGCATGAACGTCTCGCACAAGGGCAACCACCTGCTCGCGATGGACGTCGCCCGCGACGAGCAGGAACTGCTCGTGGTCACCGAGAACGGCTATGGCAAGCGCACGGCGCTGGCCGACTACCCGCGCAAGGGCCGCGGAACGATGGGCGTCAAGACGATCGCCCTGACCGAGAGCAAGGGCGCCCTCGCCGGCGCCCTGGTCGTCCGCGAGCACGAGGATCTCGTCTTCATCTCGCACTCAGGCATGGTCCAGAGGACCTCGGTCCGCGGGATCAACCGCTACGGCAGGGGCTCACAGGGCGTGCGCGTGATGAACCTCAAGGAGGACGACACCGTCAGCGCGATCGCCCTCGTGGCCGAGTCATCCGCGGAGACCGAGGACGGCGAACCGCTCGACGGAGTGGAGCCCGTCGGCCCCGACGCGCCCGAGAGCGCGTCGCCCGAGGTCGAGACCGATCCAGCGCCGGAGTAGGACCGTGGGCGGGCCGCCGGGCGCCACAGGGTGGGCCCGGGCCCGCGGGTAGGCGCTCGAATGGGCACGGAAGACCTCGCGGCGGACGAGCTCGACCCGCCGGGCGCGGGCCGTCGGCGAGGGGTGCTCGCGATGACCCTGGTCGTCCGCGACGAGGAGGACATCCTCGAGGCGAACCTCCGCTACCACCTCGCCCAGGGCGTCGACTTCGTCTACGCGATCGATCACAACTCGACCGACGGGACGCCGGACATCCTGCGCAGCTTCGAGCAGATGGGCGTCCTGCGGATGTCGCGCGAGGACGGCGACGTCCACGACCAGGCGCCGCGGGTCACACGCCTCGCCCGGCTCGCGTACGAGGAGCTGGGGGCGGATTGGGTGATCAACAACGACGCCGACGAGTTCTGGTGGCCGGCGCTCGGGGACCTCAAGGACGTGCTCTGCGCGGTTCCGGCGCCGTTCGGGGTCGTTGTCGCCCGCCGCCACGACTTCCTCCCGCGGCCCGACGCCGGCGAGCCGTTCCATCAGCGGATGATCTGGCGCCACGTCGCGTCCAGGACGCCGACCGGCGGCGAACTCGGCCCCAAGGTCGCCCACCGCGGCTTGGCGGACGTCGTCGTCGCACCGGGCAATCACGAGATCTACGAGCCGCTCCTCAGCGCCGCGCCGCCGCTCCCACTAATCGAGGTGCTCCACTTCCCGGCCCGCACGTACGAGCAGTTCGCGCGCAAGACGCTCAACACCGGCCGCGGGTACGAGCTGCTCCCGGGTCGCGGAAGCGGGACCGGCATCGACCAGCTGGAGCTTCTCAAGCTGTTGCGGGCCGGTGAGCTGCGCGCGTACTACGACAACTGGGTGGCCCCGGGCGAGGAGCTCGAGCGCAGGGTCCACGCGGGGACGATCGTCGAGGATCCACGCCTGCGCGACTTCCTCGCTGAGCTCGAACCCCGCGCGGCTGCTCATGACCCGGAGCAGGTCCGCGACGTCGTACGCCGCGCCCTCGAGCTCGGCGCGGCCCTGACCGAGGCGCAGTCCGCCGCGGACGAGCTGAGGCGCGAGACGGCGCGGATCGCGACGGCGCGCGAGGTCGACCTCGGAGAGCTCGCCGACCTGAGGCGGGGCACCACTGCGCTTGAGGCGCTCGTCGCGGCGCGCGAGGTCGAGATCGAGGCTCTCGCGAGCGCGCTCGAGTTGGTTCGCAACAGCCGGCTGATGCGCTCCACCCGCGCGATCCGCCGGCTCTACTACAGGCTCCGCTAGCGCTTGCGGCGCTCGCTTGGCCGTAACATTGCGCGCGTGCTGAGTGTCCGCTCGCGCCGGCTCCTGCCCTGCGGGCTCGCGGTGATCGCCGTTCTCTGCTTTGCGGCACCGCAGCCGGCCGTGGCAATGCAGAAGGCGATCTGGGGCCCGGCGGTCCACGATGGCGTCAGCCTCTTTCCGACGTATCGACAACTCGGGGTGACGATCTACGAAGACGACCTCGATTGGAATCTGGTCGCGCCCACCCGTCCGCAGACGCCCACCGATCCCAGTGATCCCGCCTACCACTGGCCGAGCGAGGTCACCAGCGCGGTCGCACAGGCGGCGCGCTACCACATCAGCGTGACCCTCCAGCTCCGCAACACCCCTGGGTGGGCCAACGCCGGCAAGGCGTCCAACTGGGCGCCGATCAACCCCAAGGACTTCGCGGCGTTCGCCACGGCCGCGGCGCATCGCTACCCCGGCGTACACCTCTGGATGATCTGGGGAGAGCCCTCGCGGCAACCGAACTTCATGCCCCTCGTCCCGGCTCGTCCCGGCGCCAGGTTGGATGCCGCGCAGCAGCAGGCGCCGCACATCTACGCACAGCTCCTCGACGCGGCATACGGCGCGCTGAAGAAGGTCAGCGCGAAGAACATCGTGATCGGCGGTTGTACATATACGACCGGCGACATCGACACCCTGCAGTGGATCGAGAACATGCGCCTTCCGGACGGTCGGCCACCCCGTCTCGACCTCTACGCCCACAACCCGTTCAGCTTTCGCGAACCGAACTTCGCAAACCCACCGTCGCCGCAGGCGAACGTCGACTTCTCCGACCTCAAGCGGCTCGAAGCAGACCTCAACCGCCATCTGCGGCCGGGCTTGAAGCTGTTCCTCTCCGAGTGGACTGTCCCGACCGCGATCGATCAGGAATTCAACTTCTTCGTCAAGCCGTCCGTCCAGGCACAGTGGATCACGGATGCCCTGAGCCTCGCGCGTGCGGATCCGCAGATCTATGCGCTCGGCTGGATTCACCTGTACGACGCGGGGCCCGTCACCTACGGCGGTCTCATTGAAGCCGACGGACGGCACAAGCCCGGCTTTGCCGCGTGGGCGAAGGGCTGATCGTCTGACCGCGGGCCCGAGCTTCGCCGGATCCCCGAGACAACGTCAGGCGGGGCCGTGCTCGCCATACTCCTGCGGGTGTCATCGCTCGGCAAGTCCGCGTACAGCGCCCGACCCATGCTCCGTCGCACGCCGCTCGGATGAATCGCGTCGGCGTCGTCGTGCTCTCTTACGAGGGTGCGGACCTGACCCTGGACTGCCTGGCGTCCCTCGCGGCCGATGACTACGCCGACCGGATCGAGATCGTCGTAGACAACGGGTCCGCCGACTCGGTCCTGTCGCGAGTGGCCGAGCTGTACCCGGGCACGGTTCGCATTCGCATGGATCGAAACCTCGGCTTCTCGGCAGGAAACAACGCCGGCATGGCCAAGGCCCTCGACCTTGGATGCGACCACGTCCTGATCCTCAACAACGACACGTTGGTCGAGTGCGGTGCTGTGGGCGCCATGGTCGCGGCCGCGCGGCCGCGGCGGGTGGTCGCGCCGTTGATCGTGTACGCGGAAGCCCCCGACATCGCGTGGTACGCGGGTGCGCGCTTCGACCCCCGCACGGGCATGCCGGGGCGGATGGAGGGCTACGGGAGGCAACTTCGCGACGTGGACTTGGCGCCACGACCCACCCAGCGCTTTTCGGGTGCGGCCGTGATGGTGCCGGCGGTTGCGGTCCGGGAGGTGGGAATGTTCGACGACGACCTGTTCTTCCTCTTCGAGGACGTCGAATGGTCGCTGCGACTTCGACGCGCCGGCTACCAGATCCACTTCGAGCCCTCGGCACGCATCCGACACCGCGTGGCGAGGACGCAGGGCGGCGAGCACTCCCTTTCCAGCTATTACTACGGCACCCGCAACCAGTTGGCGGTTTCGCAGGCGCTCTGCCCGTTGTCAGGCCTCGCCGCTGGCCGCCGTGCGGCGACGGTACTCGGCGTGTATCTGGCGCGCGCGCGTCGTGCGCCGCGCCCGGTCGCGGCTGCGACAGCGTCACTCGAGGGTTTCCGGGACTGGCGGAGGGGCCGGTCCGGACAGTGGTCGAGACAGCCCTCGGCGGCGCGGTGACGCGCCCGTCCGTAGTCATCGACGCCCGCATCGTCGACGCCGATTCGATGACGCGCACCGGTCTCGGTCGCTACACATCCGAGGTCGTCTGTGGGCTTCGCCTGGCCAGGCCGCATTGGGACCTTGTCGTCCTCTCCAACCGCCGGGACCTCTTCGGCGCGCCGCCCGCGATTCGCCGGACTCGCTGGCCGACGGCCTCGGGCCTGGGACGCGTCACGTGGCTGCAGGCGGTCTCGCGACTCGAGCTCGCGCGCCTGCGGCCTGACCTGTGGTTCGGCACGGCCTATGTCGTCCCGTGGTGGTGGAAGGGCGCGTCCGTCGTGACGGTTCACGACCTCGTTTTTCTGACCATGCCGGCACGCTACCGGGGGCGGCTGAACGCTGCTCACGCGAGTTGGGCGACGCGCTCGAGCGTGGCGCGGGCGCGGACCGTGATCTGCGACTCGGCGCACACGCGCGGCGCCCTGATGGAGGTGCTCGACGTTCCGAGCGATCGTCTCGAGGTCGTGCATCTGGGAGTGAGCGAGGCCTTCCGGCCCGGCGGGCCGCGCCGGGTCGCCGATCCATACCTGCTGCAGGTTGGTACCTTCGAAGCCCGCAAGGGGCTCGACACGCTTGCCGACGCGTTGGTCCGGCTCCGCGCTGAGGGGAGCCCGCTCCGGGCCGTCCTGGCCGGGCGCCCCGGCTGGGGGGCCGAGACGGATCTCCGGCGCCTGGAGGAGCTCGGTGCGGAGATCGTCGTGAGTCCGGACGACGCTGAGCTCGCCGAGCTCTACCGCGGGGCGCTCGCTGTCACCCTCCTGTCTCGTGAGGAGGGGTTCGGACTGACCGCTGCCGAAGCGATGGCTTCGGGCACTCCCCTCGTCTGTACCGACCTCCCCGCCGTGCGTGAGTTCGCCGGGTCCGCGCCGCTCTATGCGAACCCCGGGGACTCGGTCGCCGTCGCCGGGCACCTGCGTGCACTGCTCGAGGATCCAGCCGAGCGGCGGCGCCGCGCCGTGCTCGGCCTGGATCTCTCCCGCGAGCTGGACTGGGCTCGGGTCGCCGAGCGTCACGCCGAGATCATCGAGCGTCACCTTCCATGATCGGAGCCACGCTGATCCTGGTCTGCCTCGAGGCTGTCCTCGGCCTCGCCGCGTGGTTGTTGTGTGGCAGGCGCCCGGACCAGGCCGCCCTCGGCCTGCTCGCCGTGACCGCTCCGCTCGAGGACTATCGGACGCCGCTGCTCGGCGTGAACGTCTCGCTGTTCCGACTCTCCCTGGTCGTGGCCCTCGCCGTCCTGGCTCGCGGACGGCTGAACCAGCTCCGTCAACCATCGCGTGATCCGATCACCCTGGCGTACGCGCTCCTCGCCGCGATCATGGCGATCTCACTCGTGCTCTTCTCGGACAACCGGTCGCTCGGCTTCCGCGTCTTGAGCCAGGTGGCCGTGGGGACTGTCGCAATGGTCGTCGTCGCCGGCCTCGTCCGGCGCATCGGACATCCAGTGCGCGTCGCCGGGACGCTCGTCGTAGGCGTCGCGCTCCCGATTGCCGCCGGGTTCTGGCAGGCGTCGTTCGGATCGACCAGAGCCGCACCGCTACTGCCCTTCCTCGCGTCGCTTCCGGCGGCACCGGGACTCGAGGTCTCGCGCATCGGCTCGTCGTTTGCCGGGGCGACCCTGCGCGTGAAGTCGACGTTCGCCGATCCAAACCACTTCGGTGCGTATTGTGCGCTGCTGCTCGGGCCGCTTCTGGGTCTGTTGGGTCTTGCCGCCGGGCGTCGGTCGGTCCGCTGGATCGCCGCCAGCTCCGCGGTCGTCATCGCCCTCGTGTGCATGATCCTCCTGTCGGGCTCGCGTAGCGCCTGGTTGGCAGCGGGGGTGTGCGTCGTGGGATGCGGCGCCGCATTCCTGCCGGCACTGCTACGCGGAATGAGCTCCCGCGCGCGCGGCCGCGCCGCTTTGGGGTCAGCCGTCGCCGTCGCCGTCCTCGCCCTCGTCGGCTCGCCGATCGTCGCCAGTCGCCTCAACGACGCGACCGCCGCGAACCGCCAGTCCAACGAGACGCACAGCCTCACCCTCCGCAGAGCCTCGGATGACCTCGTCGAAATGCCTGTCCTGGGAATCGGACTCTCGGACTTCGGGCCCCAACTGGGTGAGGGGCCGCTCACCTCCGGCGCGCACTCGACCTATCTGACGGTCGGGGCCGAACTCGGCTTCGTCGGGCTGTTCGCCCTGCTGGCCGTCCTCGTGCTCACCGGCCGCGCGCTCGCTGCGGGAATCCGTCGGGGCGACGGCGAGCTGCGCATGGTCGCGACCGGCCTCGCCTGCGGCTACGCCGGCTTCGCGCTTGCGGCCGCGTTCTATGACCTTTGGTGGGACGACTTCCAGTGGCTGATCGCAGGGAGCGTGCTGGGACTCTGCGGCGCTGTGGCCGGCCCGCTGAGCGGCCGGCGCGCGGTGGGTCGCCGGCGGCCGCAGTCGGTCCGTGCATGAGCGTATCCGTCCTCCACGTCTACAAGGACGTGCATCCGGACGTCCACGGTGGCATCGAGCGGCACATCGACGACCTCCGCCGCCTGCCGGGCGTCGAGAGCAGCGTGCTGGTCGGCTCACGTTCTCGGCGCACGCGAATCCGCAGCGTGGCTGGCGGCGCTGAAGTCGCGGTCGGCGAACTGGGGCGGCTGCTCTCGGCTCCGCTGGCGCCCACGTTCCCGCTATGGCTCCACCGTATGCCGGCCGACGTCGTCCACCTGCATCTGCCCAATCCGACGGGAGAGGTCGCCGCTCTGGTCGCATCCGCAGGCCGGCCGATCATCGCTTCGTACCACGCCGACATCGTCCGCCAGGCGGTCTTGCTGCCGCTCTACGCCCCGGTCGTGGACGCGGTTCTGCGGCGGGCGGCTGTGGTAGTCAGCGGCACCCACGCAATGCTTCGGACAAGCCCCCTTCTCTCCAAGCATGCGGGCCGTGCCCGCGTCATCCCGTACGGTGTCGATACCGACCGCCTTTCGCCGGCGGCCGCCGACCCAGCCGCCGTCACGGCCTTGCGTCGGCGGTTCGGGGCACGAGTGGTGGTGGCAACCGGCCGATTGGTCTACTACAAGGGATTCGATCGACTGATCCGGCTCGCCGAGCGTGTCGACGCGTCGATCGTGATCGCGGGCACCGGACCGTTGTCGGCGGAGCTGGGAGCCCTGGCGGCCAGAGCGCCGCGGGCCCATCTGCTCGGCAGCGTCACCGACGCTCAGCTGCGTGACGTGCTCGCTGCGGCCGACGTCTTCGTGCTTCCCTCCGTGAACCGCGCCGAGAGCTTCGGGATCGCCACGTTGGAGGCGCAGTCCATGGGGCTGCCGGCCGTGGTCACTGACGTCGGGACCGGGACCGTCGAGGCGATCGAGCCGGATCACTCAGGCATTGTCGTTGCGTCGGGAGACGACGATGCCCTCGTCAGGGCGCTACGTACGCTGCTCGACGACGTCGACCTGAGGGCCCGCTTCGGGGTCTGCGCTCGGGCCCGGGCGGTCGCCGGGTTCTCGATGCGCGCCACCGCCGATCGGTGGGCGAGACTCTACGCGGAGGTAGCCGGCTCCGGGAAGGGCTCGAGATGAGGCTCGCCGCCGCCGGTGATCCACTGCCCGGCGTCGCCACCTGCGTGCTCCACCACCGCGAGGACCCTCTGGTCGTGTCCGAGCCCGGTGCCTGAATCGACGACGCAGGTCCCTCCGGTGCCCCACTCACCGCCCGCGGCAGGCGCCGTGATCCGCGGCGGGGTGTTGCGGGTCGGCGGCTTCGCCGTCTCGGCCCTGCTCGGAGCCCTGTCGGCCGCTCTCCTGTTTCGCGACTTGGGGGTCGTCGACACCGCGCGCTACATGAGCATCGTCTCGCTCGTGGCAATCGTCGCCGGAGTGTCGGATCTCGGGATCACGCAACTCGGAGTGCGTCTGCTGTCGATTGCCGCGCCGAGCCAGCGCGGGTCGCTCTCCCGAGAGCTGCTCGGCGTCCGAATCCTGGTGACGCTCGCAGGGCTCGTCCTGATCCTCGCCTTCGCGGCCGTCGCATACCCGTCTGTCGTCGTGGCCGGCGTGGCGATCGCCGGCGTCGGACTGCTGCTCCAGGTGACGCAGGACAACTATGCGGTGATGTTGCAGGTCGAACTGCGGTTCGGCTGGGTCGCGGTGCTCGATGTCCTTCGCCAGGCGGCGATAGCGGGTTTGATCGCCCTGTTCGTCCTCCTCGGAGCCCGGCTCGTCGTCTTCTCCTCCGCCCCGGTCTGGGCCGGCATCGTCGTCCTGGTGCCGGCTGGCCTACTCATTCGCGGCCGCCGCTCCCTCCGTCCCTCGTTCGAGCCCGCCCGGGCTCGCCAGCTGCTGCGGATGGTCCTCCCGTACTCGGCCGCGATCATGGCATCCACGCTGTACCCGCGCGAGGCGATCGTCCTGCTTCACCTGATCGGAGGCGATCGGCAGCTCGGAATCTACTCAGCCGCCTTCCGGGTGGTGCAGGGAATGAGCGCCGTTCCCGCGCTCCTGATCGGCACCGCACTGCCCGTGCTCGCTCGCTCGGCGGTCGAGGATCGCGCGCGATTCGACCGTGTGGTCGGGCGTGTGTTCGCAGCGTCGGTGGTCGCCGGTGGCGGTCTCGCCGTCGCGCTCGGAGTCGGTGCCCCGGAGGCCATCTCGCTGATTGGGGGCCGCGCGTTCCGCGCCGCGGACAGCGTTCTGACGATCCAGAGCATTGCGCTGGGCGCGAGCTTCATCGCCAGCTTGTGGGGAAACGTGCTGCTCAGCCAACGCCGCTACCGGGCGCTGGTGGCACTGAACGCCTCGGCGGCCGTGCTTCTCGCCGCGCTGCTCGGAATTCTCGTTCCGGCCGACGGAGCTCGCGGCGCCGCAACGGCAACGGCGCTGGCCGAGCTCGTCGTTGCGACGGCCGGCGGGTTGCTCGTCTGTCGCGGTGGGCGCGTCCGGCGTCCGGACCTTGGTGTCCTCGGCAAGGTCGCGGTCGCCGTCGCGGCGGGGGTTGGCCCCGCCGTTGCGATCGGCGCCCCGGTAATCGTGCGCGCGCTTCTTGCGAGCGCCTTGTATGCGGCAGTGGTCCTCCTGACACGCGCGCTGCCGCCGGAGGTGGTAGCCGTGCTTCGGTCGTGGCTGCGGCGTCGGTCCCGGTCGGGGGCCCCTGAGTGAACGCTTGGCGTCGGGAGTCGCCGGCCCCGCGGGGAGGTCTGGGAGGCACTGTGGTGGTGCGAGGGGCGCGGCCGCCGTGGCAGACTCCGCTCGTGTGCGCGCCTCAATCCTTGAGCGTGGTGGCGCGTTTGGGGCCAAACCGCAAAGCCGGACCATCTCGGTCTAGTGACATTCGCTGAGAGCGTCACCGTCAGCTTGGCGATCGCGTCGATCGTGGTCTACCTTGGCACGCCGTACGTGATCGCGCTGGCCGACCGCTGGCAGTTCTACGATCTCCCGGCCGGATACAAGGGCCATGCCCGGCCGACGCCGTATCTGGGCGGCGCTGCCGTGATGGCGGGATTCGCGGCGTCGCTACTGCTGGCCGCGAGCGACTGGGGGCGCACAGTGCCGCTGGTCGGGGGAGTTGGCCTGCTCTGGGTCGTCGGCACGGTCGACGACCGGCGGACAGTGTCACCCGGACTCCGCGTCGCGGTCGAGCTCACGCTGGGTGCGGTCGTCTGGGCCGCCGGCCTCGGCTGGCACCTGCATATGGGGTTCGCGCCTGACCTCGGGCTTACGTGTGTGTGGATTGTCGCTGTCGTCAACGCGTTCAATCTGTTTGACAACATGGATGGGGCCGCCACGACGATGGCGTTGGTGGTGTCGGCCGGGGCGGCGGTACTCGGTGTTCTAAGGCACGACGCGTGGCTGGCGATCGCCGCCGCGGCGCTCGGCGGAGCCTGCATCGGCTTTCTGCCGCGCAACCTGGCTCGGCCGGCCCGCATCTTCCTCGGCGATGGCGGGAGCATGCCGCTCGGATTCGCCGTGGCGGTACTCGCTATGGCTGGCGCGGGCCGCTCGCCGGCGCCGTGGCACGCCCTGGTCGTGGGGCTGCTCCTCGTCGGCATACCCGCACTGGACACGTGCCTCGTCGTCGTCTCGCGCCGCCGTCGAGGAGTGTCCGTGCTGACTGGTGGTCGAGATCATCTCACCCACCGAGTGCGCCGCTTCCTGCCCGGGAGTCGGGCCGTCGCGCTCAGTCTTGGGGCCCTCCAGGCCGGCGCCTGCGGCTTGGCGGTGCTCGCTTCCGAAGGAAGCTCGGCCTTCGTGGTCTTCAGCGCGGTGCTCTATCTGACCGTCGCGGGCTCGGCGATCTGGTTGCTGGACAACAGCGTCGAGCAGGAGGAGTTTCCCGTCGCCCCCGGCGCAATCGGGCCGCAGACGGTGCGTGGGGCTCCTCGGTGGGCGGCGGTCCTCGCTCTCGTGATCATCGGCCTCGGCGCAGGACTGAGCCCCTTTGTCGCGGCGTACTACGACGCAACGACCTGGGTGCCGATTGGGCTCGGCCTGGTGGTCGCGGCGGCGGTCTGTCTCGTTGCGCGCCCCGGCCGCGTCGCGGGCCCGGCCTGCCTCGCGCTGGGCGGGCTGCTCGGACTGGGGGTCTGGTCGCTGGGCTCGGCCGCCTGGGCGCAATCGGTCGAGGGCGCCGTGGTGGACGGCAACCGCCTGCTCGTCTACGGCGCGCTCTTCGCGGTCCTCCTGACCCTGCTGCGCAACCGTCGCCGAGCCACATGGCTGATCGCCGCGCTTGGCGCGGGAGTGGTGGCCGTCGCGGTCTCGGTGCTCGTCCGGCTGCTCGCGGGCGATCCCGGCTCGCTGTTTCTGTCCGGGCGACTGAACGCGCCCGTCGGCTACATCAACGGCGAGGGCTGCCTCTTCGTGATGGGCTTCTGGCTCTGCTGGGCGGCCGCCGAAGACCGGCGGCCCGGGCTGGCCGGTGCTGGGGGCGCCGGCGCGACGCTGATGGCCTGTCTGGCGCTGCTCTCGCAGTCGCGCGGCACGGCGCTCGCGATGTTGGTCTCACTCGTGGCCGTCGTTGCCACGGTCCCCGGCGCCCGCCGGCGACTGGTCGGCCTCGGCTTCGCGGCGATCGGCGTGGCCATGGCCCGGGCGCCGTTGCTGGCGATCTACAACGCCGGCGCCGGCGGCGTCCTACCGATCGGCGTGGCTCATGCTGGCGGTCGGGCCGCGCTGGTCGCTTCCGTCGCCGTCGGCGTGGCCTGGGCGGCCGCCGTCGCCGCTCGCAACCTGCTCGTCGCATCAGACCCTGTGGTCGCTGGTCGAGTGCGCCGCGCGGTGTCCGTGGCGCTCCTCGCAGCCGCCCTCGCCGCCGTCGTGGTCGCCGGCGCTTCGGCGGGTCGGATCGATCGGTCGGTGAAGTCGCAGTGGTCCGCGTTCACGCACCTGTCGGCCCCGGCCGGAGCGGGTCTCGCAGCCGGTCAGTCGCGCCTGCTCTCGGGCGCCGGCAATCGGTATGACTACTGGCGGGTCGCCCTGGATGTCTGGCGCCAGAATCCGGTGATCGGGATCGGCGCCGGCAACTACACCCGCCCCTACTTCCTCGAGCGGGCGACGACCGAGGACATCGATCAGCCGCATTCACTCGAGTTGCAGACGATGTCCGAGCTCGGCCTCGTCGGATGCGTGCTCCTGCTCGCCTTTGTCGCCGGCCTCGCGCTCGGCGTGAGGCGTATGCGTCGCGAGGCCCGCACCAGCCCTGCCGAGCGTGGCCTGCTCGTCGCGGCGCTCGGAGCCTCCCTGGCCTGGTTCACGCAGACCAGCGGCGACTGGATTCATCTGCTGCCGGGTGTCACGGCGATCGCGCTCGGAGCGATCGCCGTGCTGGTCGCAGGACGCGGCGATCGAAGCCCCGCACCGGCGCATCTGCCCGGTGGGCGCGCGTCCTCGCCAGGGCGGGTCCCGGGTCGGCTGGGATCCCGGCGCGTCGCCGCCCTCACGGGCGTCGCAGCACTCGCCCTCGCGCTTGTCATGGCGGGCGCCAGCCTGAGCCGGGAGGGGCTTGGCGACCTGTTCCGCGCGCGAGCCGAGCGACAGGTCGATACCAACCCGTCGGCAGCCCTCGCGGACGCGAATCGGTCTTTGAGCATCGACGCCGACGCGGTGGAGACCTACTACGTGAAGGCCGCCGCCCTCGCCCACTTCGACGAGGCCGCGGCCGCCCAGGCTGCGTTGCGCGCGGCGCTGCGTCACGAGCCAGAGAACTTCGTCACCTGGACGTTGCTCGGAGACATCGCCGTGCGGCAGGGCGAGTTTGGGACGGCAAGGACGGACTACTCGACCGCACACCGTCTCAATCCACGCGATCCAACGCTCCGGTCGCTGGCCGCCAACCCACGCGCAGAGGCGCAGTAGCCGCTATTTTCCCAACGATGCGTGCGATCAGCGCGGCTCTTGCCGCGGCAGTAGTGCTCATCGGGATGGCCCTTGGCAGTGCGCAGGCCGCGCAGCCGCGCGAGGTCGCGCCGGGTGTCTACGTCGACCCCAACTCCCCGGCCGCCAAGGAGTACGCGCTCCCGATCCAGCAGGCCCGCAGCACGGGCGCGACTCCCTCGGCGGGAAGCAGTTCCGGGAAGGCCCCCCTGTTCGGAGCCGGAATCGCACGTACCACGACCACTCCGACGACGCGCCCCAAGCCCCGCCCGCGGTCATCCCGATCGGCCAAGCAGTCCGCGCCGGTCTCCAAGAGCGCGAAGACGCCCCCGCCGTCAGCGCCAGCCGCCGCTGGCTCGTCGGGCGGCGGCGGCACGCTGGCGCTCGTCGGCGGCGCAGTCGTGATCCTCGCCGTCGGCGGCCTGGGCGGCGTGATCCTCCGCCGCCGCCGATCGCTCGAGCCGAACCCGGACTGACGGGCCGGGGATGAAGATCCTCATCACAGGTGGTGCGGGCTTCATCGGCTCCCACCTCGCTGACCTGCTGCTCGCCCGAGGACACACGATCCACGTTCTGGACGACCTCACGACCGGTGCGATCGAGAACATCCGCCACCTCAAGGACCATCCCGGCTTCGGGTACACGATCGACTCGGCATCCAACAGCGCGGTGGTCGCCGAGCTCGTCGACGAGGTGGACGCGGTCTGCCACCTTGCTGCCGCCGTCGGCGTCAAGTTGATCGTCGAGAGTCCCGTCCGGACGATCGAGACGAACGTGCACTGCACGGAGGTCGTGCTCGCCCACGCCAACAAGAAGAAGAAGCCAGTGCTGTTCGCTTCGACGAGCGAGGTCTACGGCAAGAGTCGGGAGCTGCCGTTTCGCGAGGATGGGGATCTTCAGATGGGCGCGCCCGACGTCGGCCGGTGGGCCTACGCCTGCTCGAAGGCGATCGACGAGTGCCTCGCGATGGCCTACTGGAAGGAGCGACGGCTGCCGACGATCGTCGCCCGGCTCTTCAACACGGTCGGCCCCCGGCAGACCGGTCGCTACGGGATGGTCGTGCCACGGCTGGTCCGCCAGGCGCTCGCCGCCCAGCCGCTGACCGTCTACGGAGACGGTCAGCAGACCCGCTGCTTCTGCCACGTCGGCGACGTCGTCCGCGCGCTCGCCGATCTGCTCGTCGAGGAGCGGGCCTACGGCGAGGTGATCAACGTCGGGAGCAGCGAGGAGATCTCGATCAGAGATCTCGCCCACGCGATCATCGAGCAGACCGGCTCACCGTCGGAGGTCGTCCTCGTGCCGTACGCCGAGGCCTACGAGACCGGCTTCGAGGACATGGCGCGACGGGTGCCCGACACCGGCAAGATCGCCGGTCTGATCGGCTGGCACGCGACGCTCGGCCTGCGCCAGATCGTCGACGACGTGGCCGCCTATCAGGGTGAGGCGCCGGCCCGCGCGATCTCGGTCGGTTCGGCGCCGGCCGGCCTCTGACCCGGGTCTCGCTCGACCTCCGCCACTCGGTTCGCTACTCTTTCGATACCAGCGAAAGGAGGTGGTCCTACATTGGTTGACAGTACTTGCGGGACTCTGGAGGTGGCCGGCACCTAGGCCGGAGCAGGCTGGACCCGCCTAGCGGAATCCAACCCGGACCACCGTCGCACCCCGGCAGCCGGACCTTGTCCCCCCGGCACGCCGCTGCACTCGGACGCGGATCAACCGCGTCCGGGCACCGGCAAATGCCAGTGCGGCTCTGTCCAGCACAGATCAAGCGAGGGGCGCCCGTCGAGGCGCCCCTCGTGCTTGATGGGGCGTCTTCCTCCTGCGGTAGCCTTGCGCCCATGCCAGAACGCACGCAGTACACACCTGGAACGTTCAGCTGGGCCGACCTCGCAACCACCGACCCGGTGGCCGCCAAGGCCTTCTACGGGGAGCTCTTCGGCTGGGTCGCCGAGGACATGCCGGTCGGCGACGGGGTCTTCTACTCGATGATGCGACTCGACGGGAAGGACGTCGCCGGGATCTCCCCCCAGCCGCAGGCGCAGCGCGAAGCGGGAGTTCCCCCGCTGTGGAACTCGTACGTCACCGTCGAGAGCGCCGACGCCAGCGCCGCGCGGGCCGCCGAGCTCGGGGCGACGGTCCACGCCGGCCCGTTCGACGTCATGGATTCCGGTCGGATGGCGGTGATCGCCGATCCCCAGGGCGCCTACTTCATGGTCTGGGAGAAGCGCGGCCACTTCGGCGCCGGGCTGGTCAACGCGCCCGGAGCGCTCTGCTGGAACGAGCTCGCGTCTCCCGATCCCCAGGCCTCAGCCGACTTCTACGCGGCGCTCTTCGGCTGGGAGATCTCGCCGATGGACGGCATGCCGATGGCCTACTTCGTGATCAAGAACGGCGATCGCAGCAACGGCGGCATCACCGAGCTCCCGCCCGGCGTGCCGACCCACTGGCTCGTTTACCTCGCGACCGAGGAGATCGACGCCGCCATCGCCAAGGCGGAGGAGCTCGGCGCGACGAAGCTGTCCGGTCCGCACGACATCGGGATCGCCAAGTTCGCGGTGATCGCCGACCCCCAGGGCGCGGCCTTCGCGCTCTACGCCGGCCAGCTCGACGACTAGGCCGGTCCTCCGGACCGGCTGGTCGCTGCTCGCCGCCGCGGCGCGTGCTTCAGGCCGCGTGCGGAAGGTAGGCGAGCCACGACGGGGGAATCGTCGGGCTCGAGACGTGGATGAAGATCTCCGCGTGGGGGACACGCGGTGCCCGCCGTGGGTGCATCCCCGCCTGGGCCGGCGTGAGGTCGCCCTTGCGGCGATTGCACGGCGCGCATGACGCGACGATGTTCTCCCAGTCCGACGACCCGCCCTTCGACCGGGGGATCACGTGGTCGACGGTCAGGTTCGACCGGACGCCGCAGTACTGGCAGCTCCAGTCGTCCCTGGCGAAGACCGCCCGCCGGGTGATCTTCCGCCGGTGGGCGTCCCGGGGGAGACGGACGTAGCTGGTCAGCCGGATCACGGTCGGCCTGGCGATCGCCGTGGTCTCCGAGTGGAGCTCCCACTGGGCCCGCTCGAGGAGCTCGGCCTTCTCCTTGAGCAGGAGGACGACGGCCCGGCGAACCGTGCAGACGTTGATCGGCTCGTAGGTCGCGTTGAGGACGAGCACCCGGCCGGCTACCACTGCGCTCGGCAGTGGTGACGGTCCGCGTCGCGGGTGCTGCTGGTGGGACGCGGACCCCAGTGGTGCTGGTGGTGCCCCGGTGGCCATCGCTCTGAGCCGCGAGTCTAGCTTGCCGCCCGCCCGGAAGCGATCGGTTGTCCGTTCAGACGACCGGGAGCCCGCCGACCGTCGCGGCTCCGGCATAGGAGCCGAGCACGCGGACGTCCTCGCAATGGCCGCGCAGACCGTCGATCGCCTCGGTCACCGTCGGCGAGTCCAGCGCGCCGAGCAGGTCGGCGAAGAACATGTAGTGGCCGAGGCCGGCCCGGTGCGGTCGGGATTCGATCCGCGTCATGTTGATCTCCCGATCGGAGATCTCCCCGAGGCAGCGAACCAGCCAGCCCGGCGACTCGTCGCCGGCGCCCCAGAAGACGATCGACGTCTTGGCCGGGCCGGCGCCGGCGGGAATCGCGGCCCCGGACGGTGCGAGCCAGACGAAACGCGTCTGGTTGCCCTCCTCGTCGTCGACCCCGTCGAGCAGGATCCGCCCGCCGTAGAGCTCGGCCGCCAGGCGGTTGCCGAGCGCGGCGTGCGGGAGGACGGGATCGGCCACGACGCTGCGTACGGCGTCGGCCGTCGAGTTGGCCGAGACGACACGCGCGCCGGTCAGGCGGGTGCGCAGGAAGCGGGCGCACTGGGCGTTGGCCTGCGGATGGGAGTAGACGGTCTGGATCGACTCGAGCGGGATCTCACGCCCGGCGATCAGGCAGTTGCGGATCGCCAGCACAGTCTCGCCGACGATCCGCACGTCGCTCGCGTCGCTCGCCAGCGCGTCGAGCGTCACGTCGACCGATCCCTCGAGCGAGTTCTCGATCGGCACCAGTGCCCGGTCGACCGTACGGTCGTGGACGGCCATCACCGTGTCGTAGATCGTCGCAAGCCCGGTCGTGCTCGCCCCGTCGGGGATCCCGGCGGCGAGCAGGGCCTGGTGGGAGTAGGTCCCCTCCGGCCCGAGGAAGCCGATCCGCATGCCCGGCTACCTGCCGCCGCCGAGGGCCAGGCGCAGGGCGTCCTGCTCCTCGGGCGAGAGCTCCAGCTCGCTCTTGCCGTCGTGGACCTGCTTGGCGTAGATCCGCGCCTGGTCGCGATGGTGGATCGACGAGAGCACGATGCCCGAGCGGGTGTCGTCGAGCAGGGCGATCGACAGCGACTGGCGGCCTGACATCTCGTTGTAGGCGTCGTAGCGGACGAGCGCCCGGTGGGTGACCGCGCCCGAGAGGCGGACCTCGGCCTCGGCGAGCCGGCCGTCGAGCGTCGTCGCGACCGCCTCGACCCAGTCGCGCAGCGCCCCGAAAGCCGCCTGGAGCTCGACCGCGTGGTCGACCAGATCGGCGTCCCCGCGCTCGCCGAGGACGGCCTGCTGGCCGGCGCGGAGGCGGCGAACGGTCAGGGCGAGCGTGCCGCAGGCGACGAGCGCGACGAGGGCGCCGCCGGCGCCGACGAGGGCGGCGACTCCCTGCGCCGAGGAGAGCGTGTTCACCCCTGCAACGGTATCCGGTGAGCCCGCGGACGGACGGCGGAAGGCATCAGTGGCTGAAGTCGGCGAGGTAGGTCATCGTGTTGTTGGACTTGTCCTTCTCCCCGAGCACCGGCTCGACCTGGGCGACCAGCCTGACCGTCACGCCGACCGGCGGGGTTCCGTTGAGGCCCATCGTCACCGTCGTGTCGGTCATCGACTTCGTGTTGATCGTCTTCGTCGTGACCAGTGGCTTCGTCCCGGCGGCGCCCTCGATCTTCAGCTCGACGACGACTCCGGTCTCGTCGTTCTGACCCTGATTGGCGACCAGCAGGCTGAAGCTCGGGGCGGGCGTCAGCTTGATCGGGTTGACTGCCATGTTCTGCTTGAGCGCCGTCCCGCCGAGCGAGACCGACAGCAGCCCGTGGCCGTGGGTTCCCGCCTTGGCCGCGCCGGTCGCCGTCGTTCCGCCGGCGTTGCCGAGCATCCGCTGGGTCACGGTCTGCGGGGTGAGCCAGCCGAGGTCGGGCAGGAAGCGGCTCGTGCTGACCGTCTGGTCGGTGATGCCCTGTCCGGCGAGCGTCTGCGAGATCAGCGGGACGACGCGCTCGGCGTAGACCACATCCGACGCGAGGAAGGCCTGCATCTCGGCGGCGATCTCGTCGGTCGCGGTCGCTGCGCTGTCGGTGCCGAGGGCCGACGGGATGTCGTTGGCGATCGTCTGGAGGGCCTCGGCCCGGAGGTCGAGCGCGAGCAGGAGGTTCTGCTGGGCCCCGGCCATCTGGCTGGGGACGCTGAGCCCGCGGGCGTCGGAGGCCTCGAGCGCAGCCGACACGCGGTAGGAGTTGACGTCGTCGCCGACGTTCGGCTGGCCGGTGTTTGCGGCGTCGGCCAGGATCTTGAAGAGCGGCGCCGAGATCTGGGCCTCGTCGCTTGCGATCGTCGAGACCTTCTCGTTGTAGGCGCGCAGGGCGGAGTCGCGCTTGCCGTTGAGGTAGCCGCGGACGGCGAGCCCGATGATCAGCACGAGGACCAGCCCGCCGACGCCGGCGACGGCGCGGCGGATCAGCAGCGTGCGGTCATCGACGCCGGGGGTCCGCCCTGACGCGATGCTGCGCGGACGCGGTGCTTTCGGGTTGCGGGGCCGACCGCCTTGGTCGTCGAACGACAAGTTGGCTCCTTGGCGGAGGTGGGGAGCGAGAACTATGACGGGGGCGCCTCGGGCACTCCCGTGCTGCAAGTTTCCCGTCATCGCCGACCGTCAGGCAGGGTAGCGCTACGGCGGCGACGAACGCGGGCCGGTGAAGACCGATTCCCGCCGGCTCGTCCTCGACCGGTACACGCTCCTCGAGCGGCTGGGGGCTGGCGCGTTCGGGACGGTCTGGCTGGCCCACGACGAGCAGCTCCAGCGCGAGGTCGCGATCAAGCGGATCCAGCGGAGCTCCGACGACGGGCGGGAGGAGCGTCGCCGGGCCAAGCGGGAGGCGATCGCCGCGGCTCGTCTGAGCCACCCGGCGATCGTCGCCCTGTATGAGGCCGGTGCCGACGAGGACGCGTACTACCTGGTCTCCGAGCCGGTCCGCGGATCCAGCCTGGCCGAGCTGTTCGCCAGTCGTCGGATCGGCGACCGGGAGCTCCTGCGCGTCGGCGCGGTGCTCTGCGAGGCGCTCGCCCACGCGCACGCCCGCGGCGTCGTCCACCGGGACGTAAAGCCACAGAACGTGATCGTCCCGGTCGAGCCGACGGCCGGCGGGGCCCCGGCCAAGCTGACCGACTTCGGCGTCGCCCGGATCGCCGGTGACCAGCCGCTGACGCGAACCGGTGACGTCATCGGGACGTTCGCCTACATGGCTCCCGAGCAGGCCCAGGGCCGGACGGCGGACGCGGCGTCGGACCTCTACTCGCTGGCGCTGACGATCTACGAGGGCCTCGCCGGCTTCAACCCCGTCCGGGGGGCGACGCCGGCGCTGACCGCCCGACTCCAGGGGGAGGGGGTGCGCCAGCTGGAGCGGGAGCGCTCGGACCTTCCGCGGGGGCTCTGCCGGTCGATCGACCGCGCGCTCAGCGTCGATCCGGCCCGCCGGGGCTCGCTTGTCGAGCTGCGTGCGGCATGTGCCTCGGCCCTCGCGGGCGAGCTCCCGCGTTCCCGCCGCGCCGCGCCCCGTGCGGTCCGGCCGGGCCAGCTGAGCGTCCCGCGCCAGGTCCGCGCGATCGGTGGCCTGGCAGCCGGGGCGTTCGCCTTCGCCCTGTTGACGAGTCAGCCGGGGCTGGCCGGCGCGCAGACCCGGCTGTGGGTCGCCGCGGCCGCGGCGATCGCGGTCGGCCTGCTGCCGCGGGTGGGCTGGCTCGCACTCGGGCTGATGCTCGTCGCCTGGCTGGGCGTCGACGGCGACCCGGGGACGGCGGTGCTCGTCGCCCTCGCGCTGGCGCCGGTGCCGACCGTCCTGCGCTCGACGCCCTGGCTGTGGTGCGCGCCGGCCCTGGCGCCGCTGCTCGGCCTGCTCGGGCTAGCACTCGCGTTCCCGGCGCTCGTCGCGCGGCTGGGCGGGGTCTGGCAGCGGAGCGCGCTCGGCGCGCTCGGCGTCTGGTGGCTGATCCTGGCCGAGGCGGCGTTCGGCCGGCGGCTGCTGTTCGGCGTCCCGGCCGGGGTCTCGCCGCCGCAGGGCTGGAGGGACCTGCCGCTCGAGGCGATCGCCCACGCCGTCGTTCCGTTGTTGATCGGCGCCGAGCTGCTGCTCGGGGTGCTCTGGTCACTGGCCGCCGTGGTCGCCCCGTTCGTGGTCGGCGGCCCGTCGCTGACACGTCGGGCGCTGGGTGCGATCGCCTGGGCGACGGCCCTGATCGCGACGACCGGCCTGGTCGGCGAAGGGGTCGGATCGGTGCGCACGACGTCGCTCCTCGGCGGGGGTGCGCTGGCACTCGCGATCGCCGTGCTGCCGACCGCGGGACGGTCCACGGGGCGCACGGCTCACGGCGTTCCGTAGCATGACCATTGGCCAGCGGGCCGGCCGTCGGCCGGCCGACGGTGTCCGCAACGAACAGCGCATGACACGATGAGCGTCCTCCGGAGCCTCGAGACCAAGATCGCCGGCCTTGTCGAGGGCGCGTTCGGACGTGCCTTTCGCTCTGAGATCAAACCCGTCGAGCTGGCCCGCCGGCTGGCCCACGAGTGCGACGACCATCGCACGGTGTCCCTGGAGCGGGTCTACGTACCACACGAGTACGTGATCTGGCTCTCGGCCGAGGACCGCGCGCACTACGCCGGTCTCGAGCAGGCGCTGGCCGAGGAGCTGAGCGTGTCGCTGCTCGAGCACGCCCGGTCGGAGGGGCTCACGCTGGTCGCCCGCCCGGCGATCGACTTCCGGACCGACGAGCGGTTGGCGCTCGGCGACTGCGGGATCCAGGCCCAGCCGTTCGGCCCGCCGGCGCAGGCGGCACCGCCGGCGGTGGCGCCGGCCGGCTGGTACCCGCCCGATGACGCTCCCGACGATCACGGCGACGTCGGCAGCGGCGGCACGATGGTCTTCTCGAGCGCCGAGCGATACGCCGCGCCCCTACAGGCCGCCCGTTCGGTGAGACCCCGGCGGACGCTCGTCGTCGTCGAGGGCCGCCGGGTACTGATCGGCCCGCAGGGGGCGGTGCTCGGTCGCGCGCACGAGTGCGACGTCCAGATCGCGAGCACCGACGTCTCGCGACGCCACGCGGAGATTCGCCCGGACGGGGCCGGCTGGACGATTCGCGATCTCGGCTCGACGAACGGGGTACGCGTCAACGACCGGCCGGTGCGCGGGCTGGAGAGTCTCCACCCGGGCGATCAGATCGAGCTCGGCACGGTGTCGGCCGTGTTCAAGGTCGAGTAGTGCGGAGCCCTGGCCCGTGACGACGACGCTCGAACCGGTCTCGGTGGCGCTGAAGTTCGGCTTCATCGCCGTGCTCTATCTCTTCCTCCTGTGGGTCTCGCGCAGCGCCCTGCGCGATCTGCGCGTCGCCCGGCCCGACCGGTTCGCGGCGCCGCTGGACGGGACCGGCCTGCACTCGGCGTCGACCGGGATCGTGCAGCGGTCGAGGATCGCGCCCAGGCTCGTCGTCGAGCGGGCGCCGGGACACAGCCCGGGGATGATCTACGACATCGATGACGGCGCGGTGCTCGGACGGGGCGACGCCGCCGAGATCCGTCTGCAGGATCCGTTCGCCTCGTCGCGGCACGCGCGAATTCTCACCCAGGCGGGCGCCGTCGTGCTCGAGGATCTCGGCTCGACCAACGGCACCTACCTCAACGAGGAGCTGCTCGAGGGCCCGGCGCCGCTGCACCCCGGCGACCGGGTGCGGATCGGCGACAGCGAGTTCACCTACGAGGAGGGCTGATGCTCCGCGTCGCCGAGCACTACTCGGCCAGCGACACGGGGCGCGAGCGGCGGGCCAACGAGGATTCGTATCTCGCCCGGACGCCGGTCTTCGTGGTCGCCGACGGGATGGGCGGGGCGCGCGCCGGGGAGGTCGCGTCGCGAACGGCGGTCGAGCTCTTCGCCGCGGGACTCGACGAGCGGATCGCGACCCCGGAGGAGCGCCTCGCGCGGCGGGTGCAGGACGCCAACGAACGCATCCACGAGCTCTCCAGGGAGGATTCCCGGCGGGCCGGGATGGGCACCACGCTCACGGCGCTCCACGTCGGCGGCGACGAGCTGGCGATCGCGCACGTCGGCGACAGCCGGGCGTATTGCCTGCGCGACGGGGTGCTCACGATGCTGACCGAGGATCACTCGCTCGTCGGCGAGCTCGTCCGCCAGGGCAAGCTCACCGAGCAGGAGGCCGAGGAGCATCCGCAGCGCTCGATCATCACCCGGGCGCTCGGGCCCGAGCCGGTCGTCCTGGTCGACACGATGACGGTGCGGGGGCGCGCCGGAGACGTCTACCTGCTCTGCAGCGACGGGCTGACCTCGATGCTCTCCGACGAGCGGCTGCGCCAGCTGCTCGCCGCGGCCCCGACACTCGAGGCGGCCGCCGGCGATCTGATCGACGCGGCCAACCAGGCCGGCGGGCGCGACAACATCACGGTTGTCCTGTTCCGCCTCGAGGAGGTCGCCGACGAGGCGCCCGCGTTCGCCTACGACCAGCCGACCTCGGTCGGCGGACCGGCGGCGCCGACCGTCGACGAGGTTCGCCTGGCGCTCGCCGCGGCCCCACCGGTCGCGCCCGCGCCGGTACCCCGTCAACGGGGAGCACGTCCGCGCCTCCCCCGACGGCCGGCCGAGCGCCCGCGCCGGCGCCGTGAGCTGCCCGGCGTGGTCCGCCTGATCCTCGGTCTGCTCGTCGTCTTCGGCGTGATCGCGGTCGCCTTCTTCTTCGCCAACCAGGCGGTCTACTTCGTCGGCACCGACTCGGCCGGACGGGTCGCCGTCTTCAACGGCCTGCCCTACGACCTGCCGGCCGGCATCAAGCTCTACTCGACCTACTTCGTCTCCGGCGTCACGGTGGCCGAGCTCAGCACGGCCGAGCGCGGACGCCTGCTCAACAACCAGATGCGCTCGTTCGACGACGCCACCGACCTCGTGCGCCGGCTGGAGCTCGGCCAGATATCGAGCCAATGAGACACAGCCCATGAACCGCCCGATCGCCCGCCTCTTCGGCCTCGTGATCGTGCTCTTCGTCCTCCTGATCGGCTTCACCTCGCGGTGGACGGTCTTCCAGGCACAGTCGCTGCGCGACAACAGCCTCAACGCACGCGGGGTCCTCGAACAGCAGCTGATCCCACGTGGTGCGATCCGCGCCGACGACGGCACCGTGCTCGCGCGCTCGACGCGCGGGAAGGGCGGCGCGTACACCCGCAGCTATCCGACCGGCGACCTCTTCGCGCTCCCGATCGGTTACTCGTACACGAGCCTCGGGCGAGCCGGACTCGAGTCCTCGCGAAACGACGAGCTGACCGGCCGGGCGAACGTCAGCCAGCTGAACTCCGTGATCAACCAGCTGACCGGGCACCGGCAGGTCGGCGACGACGTCTACACGACGCTCGACCCGAAGGCCCAGCGGATCGCCGTCGCGCAGCTCGCCGGGCGCAAGGGATCGGTCGTCGCGCTCGACCCGCAGACCGGCGCGGTCAAGGTGATGGCCTCGTTCCCAAGCTATGACCCCAACCAGCTCTCCGGGGGAGAGTCGGCGCTGGCCAAGCTCGAGCAGTCGGGACAGTCGCTCCAGAACCGCGCGACCCAGGCCGCATACCTGCCCGGCTCGACGTTCAAGGTGGTCACCGCGATCGCGGCGATCGACAGCGGCCGCTACACCCCGGACTCGGTGCTCAGCGGCGCGTCGCCGGTGACGATCTCGGGCGTCCCGCTGACCAACGACGGGGGCGAGAGCTTCGGCCAGATCACGCTGACGCAGGCGCTGACCAACTCGGTCAACACGGTCTTCGCGCCGGTCGCCGTCGCCGTCGGCAAGCCGACGATGGCCAGGTACATGAATCGGCTCGGCTTCGACGCGCCGCCGCCGATCGATCTGCCGGCCGACGAGCGGCGCCCGAGCGGCGAGTACAGCGCCGGCAAGCTGCTCGCCCCGACCTCGGATCTCGTCGACGTCGGCCGGATGGGGATCGGCCAGGACAAGCTCGAGGTCACACCGCTGCAGATGGCGATGGTCGCGGCGGCGGTCGCCAACCAGGGGACCCTGATGACTCCGCATCTGACCGACAGGGTTCTCGACAGGGACGGGCGCAGCGTCGAGCAGATCAAGCCGACCGTGTTCAGCCGCGTGATGAGCCCGCAGACGGCGACCGAGGTCGGCGAGATGATGTCCCACGTCGTCAACGACGGCGGCACCGGGACGGCCGCGGCGCTCCCGGGAATCGAGGTCGCCGGCAAGACCGGGACGGCCCAACTCGGCGCCGGAACGTCGCTCAACCAGGTCTCGTTCATCGCCTTCGCCCCGCTCACCGACCCGAAGATCGCGATCGCGGTGACGGTCGAGCGCGCGGCCGGCCAGGGCGGAACCGTGGCCGCCCCGATCGCCAAGGCGGTCCTGCAATCCCTGCTCGGCGCCGGATAGGGTCCGCGGCGAATGCGCGAGCTTGCTGCCGATACGCTGATCGACCGTCGCTACCGCGTGATCTCGCGGATCGGCTCGGGCGGGATGGCCGACGTGTACTGCTGCGAGGACCTCCAGCTCGGCCGGCAGGTCGCCGTCAAGCTGCTCCATCAGCGCTTCGCCGAGGACGAGGAGTTCGTCGAGCGCTTCCGCCGGGAGGCCTCGAGCGCGGCGTCGCTGTCGCATCCCAACGTGGTCGGCGTGTTCGACCGGGGGGAGTGGGACGGGACCTACTACATCGCGATGGAGTACCTCGACGGCCGGTCGTTGAAGGCCGTGATCCGCGAGGAGGGGCCGCTTTCCCCGTCGCGGGCGATCGAGATCGCGGTCCAGGTGCTGGGAGCGACGCGCTTCGCCCACCAGCGGGGGGTGATCCACCGCGACATCAAGCCGCACAACGTGATCGTCGACGCCGAGGGCCGGGCCAAGGTCACCGACTTCGGGATCGCCCGGGCCGGCGTGTCGGAGATCACCGAGACCGGCTCGATCATGGGCACGGTCGAGTACCTCTCGCCCGAGCAGGCCCAGGGGCACGCGGTCGGCCCGCAGTCGGACCTCTACTCGGTCGGCGTCGTGCTCTACGAGATGCTCACCGGACGCCTGCCGTTCGAGGGCGACTCGGCGGTCACGATCGCGCTCAAGCAGATCTCCGAGGCGCCGGTCCCGCCCAGCGCGTACAACCAGGCGGTCTCAGCCGAGCTCGACGCGATCGTGCTCACGGCGCTCCGGAAGGACCCCGCCCACCGCTTTGCCGACGCCGACCAGTTCCTCGCGGCGCTGGAGGGCGAGCGCGAACGGCTGCGCTGGCCGGCCTCGGACCGCACGGCCGAGTTCGCCGTTCCCGCCGCCGCGGCGTCCTGGGCCCCGGCCGCCGGCGAGCCCTACGTCGAGCCGGCCGCTTGGGGTACGCAGCAGCCCCCGCCGGACGGCGCGTCGCCGCCCGGCCGCCGGCGTCCCGCGCTGGTGTGGATCGCCGGCGGGGTGCTCGCGGTGGTCCTCGTGATCCTGATCCTCGCGCTGGCTCTCAAGCCGGCCGCCAAGCTCCACGTCCCGCGGGTGGTCGGGCGGACCGAGGCCAATGCCGTGGCCGTGCTCCAGAAGGCCGGCTTCGATCCGGTCCCGGCGCTCGTCACGACCAAGCAGCCGACGGGGACCGTGATCGGCCAGTCGCCGAACTTCGGCGCGAGCGCCGCGAAGGGGTCGATCGTGCAGATCACGGTCTCGGGGGGCCCGGGCACGACGCTCGTGCCGAACGTCGTCGGCAAGGGCCAGAACGCCGCCAAGAGCGCTCTCACGAAGGCCAACCTGGTCGACGTCCAGACGATGCTCCCGTCGTCGACGGTCCCGCTCAACCATGTGATCTCGACCAACCCGGCCGCGAAGATCTCGCTCCCGGTCGGCAGCTCGGTCGCGGTCGACGTCTCGAGCGGACCCGAGCAGTCGGCGGTCCCGAACGTCGTCGGCAAGCTCCAGCCCGCGGCGATGACCCTGCTCCAACAGGCCGGATTCACCTCGACGGTGACGACGATGGACTCCTCGCAGCCGCCGGGTACCGTGCTCGCCCAGTCGCCCCAGGCCGGCACGAACCGGCCGTCGGGGAGCTCCGTGGCGTTGACCGTCGCGAAGGCGCCGAAGACCGTGACCCTCCAGTCGCTGGTCGGCGAGAGCGCGACCGAGGCCACCTCCGCGCTCAGCGCGTCCGGTCTCAAGCCGACCACGACGACCCAGGCGGTGACCGATCCGGCGCAGAACGGCAAGGTCGTCTCGCAGTCACCACCGGCTGGGACCAAGGTCAAGAGCGGCGACACGGTGACGCTGGCGATCGGCAGGTTCTCCGGGACGACGACGCCGACCACGCCGACCACGCCGACGACGCCCACCACCACGCCGACGACACCGACGACGCCGACCGTGACGACACCCGCCCAGTGAGAGTCGCGGTGCTTGCCGGCGGTCGCTCGTCCGAGCACGCCGTCTCGCTCGCGTCGGCCGCCGGCGTCCGGGCCGGACTGGAGGCGGCCGGACACGAGGCGCTGGAGGTCGTGATCGGCCGTGACGGGCGCTGGGCCCACGACGGCGGTGAGCTCTCGCTGACGGCGGCCGGCGGCCTGCTCGGCGCCGATGTCGTCTTTCCGGTCCTGCACGGCCCATACGGTGAGGACGGCGTCGTCCAGGGGCTGCTGGAGTGCCTCGACGTGGCCTACGTCGGGGCCGGCGTGCTCGCCTCGGCGCTGTGCATGGACAAGGTCCTCGCCAAGGACCTGCTCGACGGCGCGGGCGTGCCCCAGGTCGCCTACCGAGCCGTCCGCCACGCGACCTGGCGGCGTTCGCCCGGGGACGTCCTCGGGTCGCTCGCCGGGCTCGGCCTCCCCGTCTTCGTCAAGCCCGCCCGCCTCGGCTCGTCGGTCGGGATCGCGAAGGTCTCGGTCGCCGAGGAGCTGCCGGGCGGTCTGGAGCAGGCCTTCGAGCACGACCCGCTGGTGATCGTCGAGGCGATGGCGCCCGGGCTCGAGATCGAGTGCTCGGTGCTCGGCGGGGAGCTCACCCGGGCGTCGCGGCCGGGTGAGATCGTGCTGGGAGCCGAGTGGTACGACCTCGCGGCGAAGTACGAGCCCGGCGGCATGGAGCTCGTCGTCCCGGCGCGGATCTCGCCGACCGCAGAGCTCCGTGTCCGCGAGCTCGCCTGCGCGGCGTTCGACCGCTTCGACGTCAGCGGCCTGGCGCGAGTCGACTTCTTCGTCGACGGCGAGACCGTCCTGCTCAACGAGCTCAACACGATGCCGGGCTTCACCGCGACGAGTGTCTACGCGAAGCTCTGGGAGGCGACGGGGATCCCCTACGCCGAGCTGGTCGACGAGCTCTGCCGGCTCGGGATCGAGCGCCACCGGCGCGAGCGTGAGTATCGCTTCTAGGTCCCGGCTGGCCCGGTCGTCCCGGTCGTCCCGGTCGACGTCGTGGCGCCCGTGGCACCCGCCGGGGCGGCCGGCGCCGAGGCGTTGCAGTGCTGGGCTGTGCACTGGTAGAGCGTCACCTCGTTGAGATCGGCGCTCTGCTTGGCGGCCGGGAGCTGGGTGATCCAGACGAGGTAGTAGCGCAGGCGCCGCCCGCCGGTGTCGAGGCTGATCTGCTGCTTTGTCGAGACGACCTGGTCGCTGGACTCGACCCGCTCCCAGCCGAGGGCGCTCAGCGACCCGGCGGCCGTCGCGGCCGCGGGCGTCGGCGGGTCGACCGGGCTGTTGCTCGCCCAGATCTGCACGACGAAGCCCGGCGTCTGGGTCTGCACGACGATCGCCCGGGCGTCGACCCCCGGCGCGGCGTCGACGTAGACCCCGGTTCCCGGCTTTCCGAGCTGGCCGGGGTCGTTGTAGGTGAACGTCGACCAGAACGTGTTCGGGTCGCCGTCGACGGTGAACTGCAGCTGATTGACGTGCTCGGGCGTCCCGTAGGGGTTGTAGCCGTGGGCGGCGTCCTGGGCGAGCGGCACCGCGCTCAGCGCGGCCGGCGGCGAGATGTTCGGGGGTGCGCCGATCCCGCGGTGGGTGTGGTCGGCGAGCACGGCGACCACGATCAGCGCGATCGCCCCGAGCCCGGCGAGCGTGACGGTCAGGCGCTTGGGGTCGCGCATCCGCAGCGGCAGCCGCCGCCGGGCCGAGCGCGGCAGCGTCCGCAGGACGGTCGTCGCCTCGCCGGTCGCGTGCCCGCTGCGGACCGTCTCGATCGCCAGCGACTCCGAGAGGTCGGCGATCATCGCCGCGGCGTCGGGGTAGCGCCGGCGGACGTCCTTGTCGGTCGCCCTGTCGATCACCGCGGCCAGCCCGGCCGAGACCTCCGGGCGGCGCGCCTGGACGTCGGGCAGCTCCTCGCGGACGTGCTTCATCGCCACGGCGACCTGGTTCTCGGCGCTGAACGGGACCTCGCCGGTCAGCATCTCGAACAGCACGACCCCCAGCGCGTAGATGTCCGACTGGCCGGTCACCGGCCTGCCGAGCGCCTGCTCGGGCGAGACGTAGTCGGTCGTCCCGAGCACCCGTCCATCGGCCGTCAGGCCCGCCTCGGTGAGAGTCCGGGCGATCCCGAAGTCCGTGATCAGGGCGCGGCCGTCGCCGTCGATCAGGACGTTCTGGGGCTTCACGTCGCGGTGGACGATGTTCGCCTCGTGGGCCGCTCCGAGCGCTCGCGCCAGCTCGATCGCGTAGGCCACGGCCTCGGGGACCTCGAGTCGTCCGAGCCGGCGGATTCGCTGCTTGAGCGTCTCGCCCTCGATGTACTCGAAGACGATGTACGGCGTGCCGTCGTCCTCGCCGGCGTCGATCACCGTGACGATGTGCGGGTGGCTGAGCCGGGCCACGGCGCGCGCCTCGCGGCGGAAGCGCTCGAGCGGGTCGGAATCAGACGCGACCTCGCGGTTCAGCGTCTTGACCGCGACCTGCCGCTCGAGCACGATGTCGAAGCCGCGGTAGACCCGCGCCATGCCGCCGATCCCGACCTGCTCGTCGAGGCGGTAACGGCCGTTGAGCAGGGTGCCGGTCGGGGCTCTCATCGCGTCGGTCGCATTCGTCTACTCATATTGTGCGCTGATCCGTGTTTCGGATGTGTCGTAATGCGAAACGCGCCGCGACCCCGGGAGTCGCGCACCCGGTCTGCGGGATACCCCGTTCGGGGGGCCCCGTTCCACGCGGCGGCCCGCCGGCCGCGCTCGGGCCGGCGCCACGCGGCCCCTCGCCTCGGTCGGACCAGGCTCAGGATCTGCTCGCCGCGCCCGCCGGCGGGCGCACCCCTCGAGCACCTCGCCGGCGCAGCCGGGCGAGGACGACGCCGGCGAGCGCCGCGCGATACGCCGCGCAGGCGAGCAGCGAGACGGGCCGCGACCGGCGCTCGAGCAGGCGACCGGCGGCCAGCGTGGAGAGGAACGCGGCGGCCGCGCCGCCCACGACCGGGCCCCGTGCCGCGGCGCCGTGGCGTGGCGAGCTCACCGCCGGCGTGCCGCGCACGGTACCCGCCCGGACCGACCGCAGGCCGCGCAGGCCGACGGCGCCGAGGATCACCGGCAGGCCGCAGTCGCGCGAGAGCTCGTCGGCCGCCCCGCGCCCGAAGCCGCGCGCCCGGGCGGCGGCCAGCGTCGCCCCGTTTCGGGAGATCCCGGGTACCAGCGCGGCGGCCTGGGCCAGGCCGAGCAGCAGGCCGTCGAGCGGCCCGGCGTCGCCCGCCCGGCGCCGCGACGGGCCGAGCAGGTCGGCGAGGGCCAGAGCCAGCGCCCCGGCGAGCAGGCCGCCGGCGATCCGGGGCGGCGTCCCCAGCCGCTCGATCCGCGACTCCAGCGCCAGCCCGGCGAGCGCCGGAGGCCCGAGCGCGAGACCCAGCACGAGCGCCGCCCGCCGATCCCGCGGCAGGGCCGCTGGGGACGGCCCCCGGCGCGCGCCGAGCAGGAGGGCGGCCGCCGTGCCGGCATGCAGCGCGACCTCGAAGTCCTTGCGGAATTCCACGTCGAGCTCCGGATAAGACCAGTCAGCCAGCCACCCGATCAATGTGACGTGGGCCGATGACGAGACCGGCAGGAGCTCGGCCGGGCCGTGTGCCAGGCCCAGCCAGACGGCCTGGCCCAGCGGGAAGCCCGCCTGGCTAGAGCGCTCCATCGGGCGTCGCTCGCCGCCGGTGGCGGATCACCAGGTAGATCGCCCCGACCACGATCAGCGCGAGGACCGCCTCGTCGACGTAGTGGAGCTTGCTCTGCAGGCTCGCGTACCTCGACCCGAGCTCCCGGCCGAGCACTGCGAAGCCGGCGACCCACGGGAGGACGCCGAGCAGGCTGAGCACGAGGAAGCGCGGGTAGGGCATGCGGGCGGCGCCGGCCGGGAACGAGATGAACGAGCGCACGACGGGGACCATCCGGCTGAAGAAGACCGCCGGCGTCCCGAAGCGTTCGAACCACCGCTCGGCCATCGCCAGGCGCTCCGGCGTGACGTGGACCTTCGCGCCGTGGCGCTCGAGCAGCTCGAGCCGTCCGTAGTAGCCGATCGCGTAGGCGATCGACCCGCCGGCGAGGTCGCCGAGCACGCCGGCGACGATCACCCCGGCCAGCGTGTTGTGACCCTTGAAGACGTCGAAGCCCGCGAACAGCATCGTCACCTCCGAGGGAATCGGGATGCCGGTCGCGTCGAGCCCCATCAACAGGAAGACCCCGGGCAGGCCGAGATCGGCGACCACGTTCGTCGCGAAGTTGACCAGCACATTGGTGATCGACGCGATCAGCGGGACGAGCACGGGCGCCGAAGGGTACCGTTGCGACCTGCGGATGCGGGTCTGGGTAGATCTCACGAACAGCCCCCACGTGCTCGTGATGCGCCCGGTCATCGCACGCCTCCATGCCGGCGGCCACGAGGTCGCGGTCACCGCCCGCGACTTCTCACAGACCCTCGAGCTATGCGACCGCTTCGGAATCGACCACACGCCGATCGGTCGTCACCGGGGCGGCCGGCTCGCCGCGAAGGCCCGCGGGCTGGCCGAGCGCTCGTTCGAGCTGACCCGCTTCGGCCGCGGCCGCGGGTTCGACCTGGCGCTCGGGCACGGGTCCAACGACGTCAGCGTGGCCGCCCGCCTGCTGGGGATTCCCTGCTCGACGATGTTCGACTACGAGTGGGCGACCGTCCAGCACAACATCAACTGCCGGCTCGCCCAGGCCGTCGTCGTCCCCGATGCGATCCCGCCGCAGCGGCTGGACCGCTACGGCGCGGCGGGCAAGCTCGGCCGCTACCCGGGCCTCAAGGAGGAGTACTACCTGGCCGACTTCGAGCCCGACGATCGCGTCCTCGACGAGCTCGGCCTCAATCGGCGCGAGACGATCGTCGTCGTGCGCACCCCGCCGGCCGTCTCGCTCTACCACCGCTTCGAGAACGATCTCTTCGCCGACGTCCTCGCCCGCGTCCGCGGGTCGCAGGCCGTCGTCCTCCCGCGGATCGCGCAGCAGCGGCGCGAGCTGGTCGCCGCCGGTGGCTTCATCGTCCCCGAGCAGGCGATCGACGCCCAGTCGCTGATCGCCCACGCCGACCTCGTGATCAGCGCCGGCGGGACGATGAACCGCGAGGCCGTCGCCCTCGGGACCCCAGTCTGGACGACCTTCGAGGGCCGGCTCGGGGCGGTCGACGCAGGGCTGATCGCCGACGGGCGCCTGCGCCGCCTCGAACGCGCCGACCAGCTCGAGCTGGGCAAGCGCGACACCGGATCGGAGACCCGGCGGATCCGGCGCGACGTCGGCCGGCTCGTCGACCTGCTGTGCGCCCCGGCCTCGTAGAGCCCGGTCGGAGTCCTCAGCGCGCCGCCGTCGCGCGGCGTAGAATGGCGCGGATGCGCCGACGGCTCCGCTCGGCGACCCTCCCGCTGCATCGCCACTCGCTACCACAGCTCGGGGTGGACGGGGCACTGGTCGCACTCGCATACTACCTGGCGTTCGAGCTGCGCTTCGACAGCGGGTTCAAGGGCAGCTACGGCCTCCTCTACCACCGCACCTGGCCCTGGGTCGTGGCCGGGACGACGCTCGTCCTGGCCCTCTCGCGGGTCTACCAGCGCCGCTGGCGCTACGCCGGCCAGCGCGACTACCAGACGCTGCTGCGCGCCGTCGTCGTCGCGACGATCGCCCTCGTCGGGGCCGTCGCGATCCTCCGCCCGGTGCAGCAGGCCAACCACCAGGGGACCAAGGCGATCGTCCTCCCGAACAGCGTGATCGCCCTCTACTTCCTGCTCACGCTCGCCTTCCTCGGCGGCGCCCGCCTGCTCGCTCGCAGCGTCCACGACCGGCCGATCCGCGGCTTCCGCGCCGCCAAGGACGCCCGCGAGGTGCTGATCGTCGGCGCCGGGGACGGCGGTCGCCTCGTGCTCCGCGAGATCCTCCGCAACCCCGAGCTCGGGCTCCGGCCGGTCGGCTTCGTCGACGACGATCCGCTCAAGCGGAACGTCCGCTTCGACGGGGTGCGCGTCCGCGGGAGCACCGAGGAGCTGACGCGGATCCTCGACGAGGCCGAGCCGGCCGAGGTCATCATCGCGATCCCCTCGGCCCCCGGGTCGCTGCGCAAGCGGGTCGTCGGGGCCTGCCGTGAGCGCGGGATTCCCGTGCGCACGCTGCCGACCGTCTTCGAGCTCCTCCAGGGCGGGTCCAACCCCGTCCGGCAGGTTCGTGAGGTCCAGGTCGAGGACGTCCTCGGGCGCGAGCCGGTCCGCATGGAGCTCGACCTCGTCGGCGCCTACCTCGAGGGGCAGACCGTGCTCGTGACCGGGGCCGGCGGGTCGATCGGATCCGAGCTCTGCCGTCAGATCACCCGGGTCGGGCCGCGCCGGCTGGTCGCGCTCGACCACGCCGAGGACAACCTCTTCAACATCATCCGCGAGCTCGAGGACGAGCGCCACGTCCATCCGTCGGTCGTCGCCGCCGTGCTCGGCGACTGCAAGGAGGAGGAGCGGATGCGGGAGATCTTCGCCGAGCATCGCCCGACGATCGTCTTCCACGCGGCCGCCTACAAGCACGTCGGCCTGATGGAGACCAACGCGGTCGAGGCGATCCGCAACAACGCGATCGCGACCCGCGTGATCGCGACGATCTCCGGCCAGTCGAACGTCGACGCCTTCGTCCTGATCTCGACCGACAAGGCGGTCACACCCGCGACCGTGATGGGCGCCTCCAAGGCGCTCGCCGAGTTCGCGATCGAGGCGGCCCAGCGCCGCTTCGCGCGGACCCGCTTCACGGCCGTGCGCTTCGGCAACGTGCTCGGCTCCTCGGGCAGCGTCGTCCCGATCTTCCGCCGGCAGATCGCCCGGGGCGGCCCGGTGACCGTCACCGACGAGCGGATGACCCGCTACTTCATGACGATTCCCGAGGCCGTCCAGCTCGTGATCCGCTCGGGGTCGCTCGGCAGGGGCGGCGAGGTCTTTGTGCTCGAGATGGGCGAGCCCGTCTCGATCCTCCAGCTCGCCCGGGACATGATCGAGCTCTCAGGGCTCGATCCCGACCGCGACATCGCGATCGAGCTGGTCGGCCGCCGCCCCGGCGAGAAGCTCCACGAGGAGCTCTTCAACCCATTCGAGCGGCCCGAGCCGACCCAGGCCGAGAAGATCGTGCTCGCCCGGCGGGACCCGCTCGACGCGGCGAGCGTCGAGTTGATGTTCGACGAGATCGGCCTGCTCGTCCTCGAGGGCGACGCGGCCGGGCTCGCGGCGCGGGTCTCCGAGCTCTCGGCGATGCGAAAGGCCCCGCACTTCGACACCGAGCCGGTCCAGTCCGGTACATAGACTGGCCCCCATGACGCCCCTCGCCCTCTCAATCTCCACCGAGATCAAGACGCTCGGCGCGTACGCCGGCTTCGCCGCCGTCGTCGGCCTCGCCCTGCTCGCGCTGCTCTACTTCGCCCAGGCCCGCGAGCTTCGCCGGCTCACCGAGTGGGCCGGCCGCGCGCCCGAGCGCAGCGGCCCGAGCGGACCGCCGCCGACCCAGGCCAGGCAGCCCGCCCCGCCGCTTGGCCCGGGGCTCGGTGCCGGGCCGAACGTCCGCCCGCTCGGCCCAGCCCGCCCGCACGTGCCCGGGGCGTCCGGCGCTCCGTTCGCTCCCCAGTCGCCGCCCGGCGGCCCGCCACCGGGCGTGCCCGGGGTCGGCGTGCCCGGTGGGCCCGGCGGGGCGCCGCTGCCGGGCGCCCCAGGACTCGGCCCGGCGGCTCCGGCCCAGGCAACCGCCACCCCAGCCGGGGGCGCGACACAGGCGCCGCGTACGAACGGGCCTGCGCCCGGTCAGCCGCAGATGCCGCCGCCGCCCGGGTTTCCGCCGCCGCCCGGCGGCCTCGGCTCGCCCCAGGTCGGCTATCCGCCGCCGCCGTCCTCGCCCGGGGCGCCGTATCCGTCGACCGCGAGCGGCCCGGGCGCACCCGGCTCGGTCGACGCCTCCGGGGTACGCGCCCAGCCGCTCGCCGGCCCGCCGTCGGCATCTCGCCCGGCGCCGCCCGTGCCCGCCCGCCGCCTGCCGCCGCCGCCCCCGGAGCGCCAGGGCGCCGCCCGGTCGGCGGGTGGGTCCGGCCGTCGTGCGACGCGCCCGGCGACGCGCCGCACGCTGGGCGTCGTGGCCGGGGCGTTCGTCGTCCTCGTCGTCCTCGTGTTCGCCGTCACCCACCTGCTCAGTGGCGGTGGAGGCACGCCCACGACCCCGCCGCTCACCTCGTCGACTCCCGGAATCGCCTCCTCGCAGTCGCCGAGCACGCCGTCGTCAGCCGCGGTCGTGCCGTCGTCGATCACCGTCGCCGTGCTCAACGCCAGCAGCGTGTCCGGGCTGGCGGCGAAGGTCGGCACGCGGATCGCGACCGCCGGCTACGTGAAGGGCTACGTCGGCAACGCACCGCCGGCGAGCGCGTCGAGCACGACGAGCACCGTCGAGTACGCGACGCCTGACGACAAGCCGGCGGCCAAGGCCGTCGCGAAGGCGCTCGGCCTGCGCTCGAGCGCGGTCGGGCCGCTCGACGCGGCGACCGCGGCCGTCAATCCGGCCGTCGGTCAGGCCCAGGTCGTCGTGTCGGTCGGCAGCGATCTGCAGCAGTGACCTTTCTCGAGCTCCCGGCGCGCACGCGCAAGCCGCGTGAGACGGGGCTGACCCATGTGCTCGACCGCGGACTCTCGCTGGTCGATGTCGACGGGCTGATCGAGGTCGCCGGCGACAGCGTCGACATCGTCAAGCTCGGCTGGGGGACCGCGGTCGTGACCGGCAACCTGACGGCGAAGCTCGCCCGCTACGCCGAGCACGGGATCCCCGTCGTGCTCGGGGGAACGCTGACCGAGGTCGCGCTCCGTCAGGGCCGTATCGACGGCCTGATCGCCTGGCTGCGCGAGCTCGGTCTCCACCACGTCGAGGTCTCCGACGGCACGATCACCCTGCCGCCGAGCGCCAAGCGGGAGCTGATCGCGCGTCTGGCGAAGGAGTTCACCGTCCTCTCGGAGGTCGGCTCGAAGGATGTCGAGCAGATCATGGCGCCCTACCGCTGGGTCGAGGAGATCGAGGCCGAGCTCGAGGCCGGGGCGTGGAAGGTCGTCGCCGAGGCGCGCGAGGCCGGGAACGCCGGCATCTATCGAGCCGACGGCGAGGTCCGCATGGGCCTGATCGACGAGATCGCCCACGCCGTCGATCCGGACCGCATGGTCTTCGAAGCGCCGCGCAAGCAGCAGCAGGTCTTCTTCCTCCGGCGGTTCGGCTCGAACTGCAACCTCGGCAACATCGCGCCGGGCGACGTCCTCTCGCTCGAGACGCTCCGTCTCGGACTGCGCTCCGACACGCTCGACCTCGGCCCCCAGGCCGGGTAAGCCGTTGAGCTCCTCCGGCAGGTTGCACTGGCAACCGCCACTCGCCGCGCCGCCGGTCGCGCGTTGACCGGCTGGCGGACCGAGACGCTGAGGAGGGCGGTCTTCGGGCTGCTCGTCGTCGCGACGTTCGCGGCCTTCTTCGTCACCCAGCGCCTCAAGCACTCCCCGACGCTCGTCCAGGCGGCGACCGCCGTCCCGTACATCTATCAGGCCAAGGGCCACCGCAAGGCGCTGATCTCGTTCAAGATCAAGCGGGCCGACGACGTCACGGTGACCGTGGTCGGCGCCAACGGAGACGACATCGACACGCTGGCGAGCGAGGTTCACATGCAGGCCTACCTGCAGCGGTCCTTCCGCTGGCGCGGCCTGACCGCGTCGGGCCGGCGGGCCCCGTTCGGGCTCTACAGGATCCGCGTGCGACTCCGCGACGCCGGTCGCTCGGTGCTCCTGGCACGTCCCGACGGCGAGCTCGCGACGATCCGCGTCGAGCCGGTCCCGGCGAGCGCGCGTCGATGACCGGGACGCCGACATGATGCTCGCGACCGCCACCGGCCTCGGCCGCCTGGCCGAGCATCTCGGGGTGATCGCCGCTGCCCTGCTGGCCGGCTTCGCCGTGCTCGCGGCCGGGCGCCCCCGGCTCGAGCGGGCCCGTTGCCTGGCGATGGGGCTCGCCCTGGCGGCGACGCCGATCCTCCTCGTGGCGGCGATCTGGGGCTCGCCGCAGCTGCATCCCCTGCGCGACCGGCCGCTCGTCGGGGGACTTGCGATCCTCGCGGCCCTGGCCGTCGTCGGCGGCCTCGCCGTCCTCATCGCCCGCCGCCCGCAGGCCCTGCCGCTGCTCGCGGTCGCCGCGCTGCCCTTCCGGGTGCCGATCTCCTCCGGCGGGGACACGTCGAACCTCCTGATCCCCCTGTATGTGGTCGTCGCCGCCGGCACCGTCGCCCAGATCGCGGCGCTCCTGCGCCGCGGGCGGCGCGATCGCGGCCGGCGTGAGCACTCGGCCGCCGGCGAGCCCGGTGAGCCCGGAGCCCCGGTCGTCGACATGCCCGGCGACCCCGGCGACCCCGGCGAGCCCGGAGCCCCGGTCGCCGACGAGCCGGCCGCCGGCCTGCTCGAATGGGCGCTGGTCGGCCTGGTCGGGCTCTACGCGATCCAGACCAGCTACTCCCACGACTTCACCAAGGCGCTCGAGCAGATCGTCTTCTTCTACGTCCCGTTCGCCCTCCTCTTCGTCCTCCTGCGGCGCGTGCGGTGGACCGGCCGGCTCCTGCTCGCCTGCCTCGGCGTCCTCCTCGGTCTGGCCCTCGTCTTCGTCCTCGTCGGCTTCGTCGAGTACTCGCGCCGGGAGCTCCTGCTGAACCCGAAGGTGATCAGCGCGAACATGGTCGAGTCGTACTTCCGGGTCAACTCGCTGTTCTTCGACCCGAACATATACGGCCGGTTCCTGGCGATCGTGATGCTCCTCGTCACGACGGCGATGCTCTGGGCACGTCGCCGGCGCGAGGTGCTCGCCGCGGCGCTCGTCCTGGCCGTGCTCTGGGGCGGGCTGATGACCAGCATCTCCCAGTCGAGCATCGCCGCCCTGCTGATCGGCCTCGGCGTGCTCGCGGCGCTGCGCTGGGACACCCGGCGAACGGTGGCGGTCGCGCTCGCCCTGGCGCTCGCCGGCGGCGTCTTCGTGCTCGTCGCCGGCAGCTCGATTCGCGTCGACCTGAGCAGCTCGAAGGGCGCCGACCAGGCGACGACGGGCCGCTACGACCTGATCAAGGGCGGCGTCGACCTCTTCGCGCAGCGCCCGCTGACCGGCTACGGGGCGGGGTCGTTCGCCGTCGAGTACCGCAGCCATCAGCGCTCGTCGACCGACAGCGCCGTCTCGGCCTCGCACACGATCCCGATCACGATCGCCGCCGAGCAGGGGATCCTCGGGCTGGCGCTCTACGTCGTGCTGCTGGTGGCCTGCCTGCGACGCCTGTTCGGCGGCGGCGGCGGCGGCGGCGGCGGCGTCCGCGGCTCGCCGGCCCGGGTCGCGATCGCCACGGCCTTCGTCGCGCTGGTCCTCCACACGATGGCCTACGCCGACTTCCTCGAGGACCCGATCACCTGGACGCTGCTCGGCATCGGCGCGGCGCTGGCCGCCGGCAACCGGCGCGCGCCGCCGCCGGGCGCGGCCCCCGCCGTGGGGGCCGCCGGCGGCGAGGCGCAAGTGGCCTGAGTCGTGCTCGGATACCTCAAGCGCCTGGTCACGACGGGTGCCGCCTACCAGGCCGGCGACCTCGTCTCGAAGGCGCTCGCGATCTTCACGCTGCCGCTCTACACGCGCTACGTCTCCCAGTCGCAGTACGGGTATGCCGAGACTCTCCTGACGCAGGTCGTGCTCGTCTCGATCCTGCTGCGGCTCGGCGTCGGCGAGGCGTTCGTGCGGTTCTGGTTCGACGACGACGATTCCCGGCGGCGGGCGCGGATGACCTCGACGACGGTGGTCTTCGTCGGCGCGACGACGACCGTCGCGGCACTGGTCGGCCTGGCCTTCGCCGGCCCGCTCTCCCAGCTCCAGCTCGGCGTCCGCTCGCCGGCCCTCGCCGGCTGCGCGCTGCTCGGGCTGTGGGCCTTCACCAACCTCGAGATCGCCTACAGCCTGCTCCGTGTCGAGGAGCGGGCGAAGGCGTACATCATCACGTCGGTCTCGAACGTCGTGATCTCGATCGCCCTGACGATCTACCTCGTCGTCGTGCGCCACGACGGCGCGGAAGGTCTCCTGCTCGGGAACTTCGCCGGGTCGACGGCGGTCCTGGTCGCGCTGTGGTGGATCGAGCGCCGGCGGATCTTCGCGCCGCTGCGGGCCGGCGCCGGGCGCGTCGGCGCGCCACTGCGCCGGATGCTCGGCTTCGGCCTGCCGACGGTGCCGGCCGACATCAGCGTCTACGCCCTCCAGGTCATCGACCGGGCCTACCTGCTGCGGGTCGACAGCCCGGCGGCCGCCGGGCTGTACGCGGTGGCGGCGAAGATCGCGACGGTCGTCTTCGTCGCGGTCCGCGGCTTCCAGTACGCCTGGCCGCCGCTGGCCTACTCGGTGACCGACGACGACGACGCGGCCCGGCTCTACTCGCTGGTCACGACGTACTACCTGCTGGCGACGGGCGTCGTCGTCGCCGGCGTCGCCCTGCTCGGACGGTGGGCCCTGCTGATCCTCGCGGCTCCGAAGTTCGCGGGCGCCGACGCCGCGCTCCCGTGGCTGGCGCTCGGCTGGTCGCTCTACGGCCTGTACCTGGTCTTCGTCGTGATCGCCGGCCGCTCACGCGCGATGGCCCGCAACCTCCCGGCCGCGGCCGCCGGCCTGCTCGTCAACGTCCTGGGCATCGTCGTCCTCGTGCCGAGTCTCGGCATCGCCGGAGCCGGAATCGCCCTGTGCGCCGCGTACGCGGCGATGCTCGGCGTGATCTACGCGCTGACCCGGCGGGTCTTCAGCGTCGGCTTCGAGTGGGGGCGCCTGGTCCGGCTGGTCGGCGTCCTGACCGGGGTCGCGGTCGCCGGCGACGTGCTGCTGCCGACCGGCGGGCTCGCCGGCTTCCTGACGCGGGCCGCCGCGTTTCTCGTGATCGGGCCGCTGCTCGCGGCGACGGGCTTCTTTCGCCGCGGTGAGTGGGAGCGGGCGCGCGCGCTGCTCGGCGGCCTCCGGGCGCGGCTACGGGGCCCGCGGGCCTAGCGGGTGCGGCGATCCGGGGCACGGATCAGCTTTTCGTTACCGTCCGGTCCTGGAGAGCAGAGCCGCTCCTGCCGTAGGCTCTGCGAGAACCCGCATCCCCGCTCGAAGGAGTCTGCCGTGCTTCTGATTCTCGCGATCATCCTGCTCGTCATCGCGATCGCCGGCGGCGTGATCATCCACCCGCTGCTGTTCCTGCTCGCGATCATCGCAATCGTCCTGTTCTTCTCTCATCAACGCCGTTAGAACCGGCCTGCACCACCGGCCTACGCGCCCGGCTCCTGGGTTCGCGGGCCCAGGACCCGGGAGTTGCGCAGGGCCGCCGCCTCGCGGAGGCCCTCGCCGCGGTCGGGGTGGAGGGTCGCGCTGACATGGCGGGCATAGCGCCGGAAATCGTGTCCCGGTAGGAAGACGGCGGCCACCGCGCGGGCGAGATAGGTCCAGGCGGTCAGCCAGCGGACGAGGGCGGCTGCCGCGCGTGAGTGGTGCTTGCGTATGTAGAGGTCGCGGTTTCGCGAGAGCTCGACGATCCGCCGTTCGGGCAGCACGCCGGTCGAGAGCTGCTCGTGGTGGATCGCGAGCGCCCCCGGAACGTGGAGCGTGTGCCAGCCGATCCCCTGGAGGCGCTTCTGGAAGTCGACCTCGTCGGAGTAGACGAAGAACGCCGGGTCCATGTAGCCGACCGCCTCGGCGGCGCTGCGGCGGACCATCAGGGCGGCCGACTGGGCCCAGTCGACGCGGCGGGGCTGGTTGCCGGCGCTCTGGACGGTGTAGCGGCGATGGGCGAAGACGGCCCCGGCGAGGGCGGTCGAGACCGACGGGAAGCGCCAGGCCGAGGGCTGGGGGGAGCGGTCCGGCGCGAGCAGGGCGGCGCCGGCGGCGCCGGCCCGCGGGTCGGCCTCGAGCGCCGCGCGGAGCTGGGCGGTCGCGCCCGGGAGGAGCTCGGAGTCCTCGTTGAGCAGCAGGCAGTAGCGACCCCGCGCCCGGCGCATCAGCTCGCTGTCGTTCTCGGCCTTGCCGCGTCGCTCGTCGAGCGCGATCAGCTCGAAGGACTGGTCGCGCCGGCCGCGGACGGCCTGCGCCGAGCCGTCGTCGGAGCCGTTGTCGAGCACGAGGAGCTCCGTCGCGAAGCCGACCGCCGCCCGCTCGCGCCCGATCGCGTCGAGGCAGGCCATCAGGACCTCGCGACCCTCGGTGTTCACGACGCAGTAGGAGACCTCGACCTCAGCGCCCATATTGTCCCGCCCGATGCGCGTCCACGTCGTCGATCCCGCAGCCTACACACCCCCATACGACCACGCCCTGTGTGCCGCCCTCGCGGCGACCGGTCTCGACGTCCGCCTGCTCACCAGCCACTTCGCCTACGGACCGGTGGCCGAGCCGGCCGGCTACGCGCGGGAGGAGCTCTTCTACCGCTGGGCCCGCGGCCCGGCCAACTCGCGGCTGCGGCGGGCGAGCAAGCTCGCCGAGCACGTCCCCGACATGCTCGCCTACCGGCGGCGGGCCCGCTCGGCCGACCTCGTCCACTTTCAGTGGCTCGCCGTCCAGCACGTCGACGCCCACCTCCTGCCGCGGGGCCGCCCGCTCGTGCTCACGGCGCACGACGTCCTCCCCCGCGAGCCGCGGCCCGGCCAGCTGGCGGCGCAGCGGCGGCTCTTCGATCACTTCGACGCGGTCGTCGTCCACTCGGCCCACGGCGCCCGGCGGCTCGTCGACGAGCTCGGCCTGGCCGCGGATCGGGTCCACGTGATCGCCCACGGCGTGCTCGACCATCTCGTCGACCGGCCGAGCCGCCCACTGCCGGCCGAGCTGGCCGGCGTCCGCCGGCCGGTGGTGCTCTGCTTCGGGCTGATCCGTCCGTACAAGGGGATCGATGTCCTGCTCGAGGCGTGGGACCCGGCCTGGGAGGCCGAGCTGTGGATCGTCGGGATGCCGCGGATGGAGATCGGACCGCTCGTGGCGGGCGCGCCGGCCAACGTCCGCTTCGTCAGCCGCTTCGTCGGCGACGACGAGCTCGGGGCGTTCTTCCGCCGGGCGGACGTCGTCGTGCTCCCGTACCGCGAGATCGACCAGTCGGGGGTCCTCTTCACGGCGCTCGCGTTCGGCAAGCCGCTCGTCCTCTCAGACGTCGGCGGCTTCTCCGAGGTCGGCGCCGGAGTGCTCGTCGCGCCCGGCGACCCGGCGGCCCTGCGGGTGGCACTCGACGGCGTGCTCGGTGACCCGGCACAGCGCGAGCGCCTCGCCGGCGAGTCCCGCGCCGCGGCGTCGGGACGCTTCTCGTGGGCGAGCGCCGCCCGCGAGACCCGCGCGCTCTACGAGACGCTGTGCCCGGGCGCGGCGGCGTCCGGGGGCGCTACGGTGGGCTCCGTATGAGCGCCGTGGCGATCGTCTTCTGGGTCAGCATCGGGCTGCTCGTCTACGCCCAGCTGGGCTACGGCTTGCTGCTCGTCTTCTGGGCCGGTCTCCGCGGCTCGCGTGGCTCGGGCGGCGCAGCAGGCTCGCGTGGGTCGGGCGGCGCCGGCGGCGAGCCGTCGGTCTCGCTGATCGTGGCGGCCCACGACGAGCAGGACGTGATCGCCGCGAAGGTGTCCGACGCGCTGGCGCTCGACTGGCCGCGCGAGCGCCTCGAGGTGATCGTCTGCTGCGACGGCTGCACCGACCAGACGGCCGCGCGGGCCCGGGCCGCCGGTGCGGATCTCGTCCTCGAGCTCGCCCGGGGCGGGAAGATCCGCGCGCAGAACGCCGGCGTCGAGGCCGGGCGTGGAGAGCTGCTCGCCTTCTCGGATGCCAACTCGACCTGGGAGCCCGACGCCCTGCGCGAGCTTGCCGGCGCCTTCGATGACCCGGACGTCGGCTACGCCTGCGGGGCGGTCAGCTTCGTCCGGGCCGACGGCGGCGACAACCAGGAGGGCCTCTACTGGCGCTACGAGCTCGGCCTCCGGGCGCTCGAGTCGCGGCTCGGGTCGATCACGGCCGGCAACGGGGCGATCTACGCGACCCGGCGCGACTCGTACATCGTCGTCGACCCGATCATGGGGCACGACCTCAGCCTCCCGTTCAAGATGGTCAAGCGCGGCTGGCGGGCGGTCTACGTCGGGAGCGCCCGGGCCCGCGAGAAGATGGTCCCCACGATCGAGGGCGAGTTCGCCCGCAAGCGGCGGATGATGAGCCACGCCTGGCCGATCGTCGTCCGCGGCGGCATGCTCTCGCCGCGCGGATACGGTGCCGGCTACGCCGTGATGATCTTCAGCCACCGCATCCTCCGCTACGCGTCGCCCGGGTTCCACGTGGTCGCCCTCCTCACCAACTGCCTGCTGCTCGGGCGCGGCCCGATCTATGCCGTCTGTCTCGCGCTCCAGGCCGGCCTGCTGGGCGGCGCGGCCCTCGCCGGGCGCCTGCCGGCCCGCCCGCTGCTGGTCGCCCGCTACTACGTGCTGACGACGGCCTCGCTCGGCCTCGGTCTGTGGGACTGGCTGCGCCACGGGACGAGCGCCGCGTGGGAGGCGGCCGAGGGCACGCGATGATCCGCCGGCTGGTCGACATCCTCGTCAGCGTCGCCGGACTGGTCTGCGCGGCCCCGCTGATCGGGCTCGCGGCTCTCGCGATCCGCCTCGAGTCCCCCGGGCCGGTGATCTATCGCCAGCGGCGGATCGGCCGCGACGGGCGGGCCTTCGACGTGCTCAAGCTGCGCACGATGGTCGACGGCGCCGAGCACATCGGCGCCGGCTTCGCGGTCGACCGGGGCGACGCCCGGATCACGCGGGTCGGCGCCGTGCTGCGGCGGAGCTCACTCGACGAGCTGCCCAACCTGCTCAACGTGCTCCGCGGCGAGATGTCGCTGATCGGCCCGCGGCCGACGCTGCCCCACCAGGTCGAGGCCTACGACGAGCGCCAGCGCGGCCGGCTCGCGATCCGTCCGGGGATCACCGGCTGGGCGCAGGTCAACGGGCGGACCTCACTGCCGTGGCCGGAGCGGATCGAGCTCGACCTCCACTACATCGAGCATCGGTCGCTCGCGCTCGACGTCGAGATCCTCAAGCGCACGGTCGGAGTCCTCGTCGGCGGCGAGGGCGTCTACAAGGGAGAGACCGGAGGATGGCCGGGTTGAGCACGATCATGATCACCGGCGCCGGGCGCCGCTACGACATCGTCGCGTCGTTCGCCCAGCACACGACGGTCCTCGCGACCGAGACCAACCGCCTGGCGCCCGGCCAGTACGCGGCCCAGATCCAGGCGATCGTCCCGCGGATCGACGATCCCGGCTACGTCCCCGAGCTCCGCCGGCTGTGCGCGCTCCACGACGTCGGCGCCGTGATCCCGCTGATCGACCCGGACATCGCCGTGCTCGCCGCGGCCCGCGGTCGCGGCGAGCTGCCCGCGCTCGTTCCCGATCTCGAGATGGCCGAGGCGACGTTCGACAAGTACGAGACCCATCTCCTGCTCGAGCGCCTCGGCCTCCCCTCGCCGCCGACCCTCCTCCCGGGTGACCCGGGCGATCCCGGCGCCGGCCTGTCGGCGGTCGAGCGCTACCCGGTCATCGTCAAGCCGCGGTGGGGGTCGAACTCCCGCGGCATCGCGCTCGCCCGCGACGCCGCCGAGGCTGCGTTCTTCGTCGGCTACTCCGACGAGCCGGTGATCGTCCAGCGGGCGATGGGCGGCCCCGAGTTCTCGATCGACTGCCTGTGCGACCTCGACGGCCGCTGCCTGAACGCGATCCCCCGCTCGATGACCGAGTCGCGCGGCGGCGAGTCGGTCAAGGGGACCGTGCTCGGCGATCCCGACCTGGTCGAGCTCGGGCGGGCCGTCGCCGAGGGCGTCGGCGCCCGCGGCCCGTGCATGGTCCAGGCGTTCCGCGACCCCGAGCTCGGCCTGCGGGTGACCGACGTCAACATCCGCTTCGGCGGCGGGTACCCCTCGCACATGTACGGGGCGCTGCCCGGGCGCACGTACCCCGAGCTGATCATCAGGCTGGCCCGCGGCGAGACGGTCGCCCCGCACGTCGGGGAGTTCCGCGCCGGGGTCACGTTCGCCCGCTACTACTGGCAGCTCGAGCTCGACGAAGAGCTCCGACCGACCGGCCGCGAGATCGTCGCCGGCGGCCCGCCCGCCCCGCGCTGACTGCCCGCCGCAGGCGCCGGCGCCGGATCGGCGACTGGGCCGCGCCGGGGCCGGCCGGCATCGGAAATCCGTCCATTTGCGCCCGCTCGGGGCCTCAGCTGCAAGAATCGAGCTGATGCGCCTGCCCTTCGCCCGGTCAAGGAGGTCCTCGAGCGCGCCGGACGCACTGAGTCCGCATTGCGCGAACTGCGGCAACCCGCTCGCCGTCGGGCAGGACTGGTGCCTTGACTGCGGGACCGCCGTCCGCGGCCGGCTCGGCCGCGGGCCGGGCATCGGCTCGTCGATCGGCGTCGTCGGACTGACCCTCCTGCTCGTACTCGGCGCGGTCGCCGCCGCGTACGCCGCGCTCAACTCGGACTCCAACAAGGCGGTCAAGTCGCCGGTCGCGGCAGTCGCCGGAGCGACTGGGCCGGCCGCACCCGACGTCGGGACCACGTCGGGGGTCGGCTTTGGGACTCCGGGCGTCGTCGCGTCGGGTACGACGGCCCCGAGCACCCCGATCGCCCCGACCACCGCCGTGCCGCTGCCGACCGTGCCCAAGCTCCCCGGCGTCACGCCGACCCCGGCGGCGGCGACCGGGTCGACCGCGCCGGCGGCGAGCACCCCGGCGCCGGCGGCGACGGTCCCGAAGACGGCGACACCGACCGCTACGACACCGACGGCGACGACACCCAAGACGACGACGACGCCGACCGCCACGACACCGACGACGACGACTCCGGCATCGACGGGCGGCCACGCGATCCTCCTCGACACCGACGCGGCGACGACGTACAACCCGTACAACCTCTCGGCCGCGAGCTTCGCCGATCCGGCCCACGCGATCGACGGCGACCCGGGCACCGCCTGGACCTACCAGCTCGATCCGACCACGGCCGGCAAGACGCTCGTCGGCGTGGCGCTCGACCTGAAGACGCCGCAGGCAGCCCGCGCGATCAAGATCACCACGCTCTCGCCCGGGATGACGGTCGAGTTCTACGGAGCGACCGGATCGACCGAGCCGGTCTCGATCACCGATCCAGCGTGGATCCACCTCGCCAATCGCCGGGCGATCAAGCCGTCGACGACGGTCGCGCTGAAGAGCGCCGGCAAGTCGTTCCGGTACCTGCTGATCTGGATCACCCACGCCCCGACCGGCGTCACCGCCGGTACGGTCGGGATCTCCGAGCTGTCGGTTTCAAGCTGAGCGGCTGACCGGCTGAGCGGCTGAGTCGCGATCGGCGGCGCTGAGCGGGCTCGGTCGGCAGGAGCGCGCGGTACCGCCGGTCCATCGCGGATGCGCGGATCTTGGACGCCCGGCCCTGTCGTGCACACGGCGCCTCCTGCATGATCAACGCATGGAGGCGCCCTCTTACAGGCCGATTGATTCCCCGGCCGTCCGATCCGCATCCAGCACCTGACCGGCGTCCTGGTGCGGCACGTCGTCCGCGACGTGACCTCCGCGACGTAGACGCGGTCCCGCGGCAAGCCCCGCGGAACCCGTCCGCCGCGTTTCGCCAACCCGCAGTCCACCCCACGCCGGCGGCGCCGCCCACGCGCCGCCGGCGGGCTGCGTTAAACCTGTCTGCTCGCCCGGCGCTGTCTGCTGCGCCGGGCCGTGTCTCGGCCGCGGCCGTGTCTGCTGCTCGGGCGATGCCCGAGTCGCCGCTGGATGATCTCCGTGCCGCGCCGACCCCACCGGGCGGGGCCGGCCAGCCCAAGAACGAGTCGCGTCGTGCCCGGCGCGTCCTGCGCCGGGAGGCGGCGGGCCGAGCTCCCGGCTGCTCAGCCGCCGAGCGTGAGGATCTGGATCGCCTCGCTCGAGACGGCCGTGTGATCCGGGCGGACGTGGACGATCGCGAAGACCGTCAGGCTCTGGTGCTTGCTCGTCGAATACGCCTTCAGGGCGACTCCCTGCGCGTTGAGCGAGAAGGCGAGCTGCCCGGTCGTCGTGCTGTGGGTCAGCGTGTTGGCGATCGTCGTGAAGCCGTCGTGCCGGGGGTAGCCCTTGTTGCCCGGGCGGATCTCCTTGGCCCGCAGGACGATTCGCAGGCCGCTCGAGCAGTCGGACTTGAACGCGCCGCCCGGGCCGCCGGTCAGCGCGGACGCGAGCGCGCCCAGCACGGAGCTGGCCATCGCCTGCGCCACGGCCGGCGTGCATGCCGGCTGCTGCGAAGCCGGGCCGGTCGCCGGCGCCGGCACCGTGACGACCTCGGCCGGGTCGCTGCACGAGCCGTCCACCGCCGTGTTGTTGGCGTCCCCGCCATAGTGTGCGACCCACCGGTAGGCCCCGGCCGCCGGCGGGTGGTACGGAGTCGAGACCGTGGAGACGGAGGCCGGCTCGGCGACCGTGAAGACCGGGCTGGCGCAGGCCGCGTCGTTCGGGCCGTACGCGTTGAAGGTGATCGCCCCGGTCGGCTTGTACCCGCCCGTCAGGACCGCTGTGTCGGTGATCGTCCCGGTCGCGCTGACCGCCGACGCGGCCGTCGTCAGGGTCGGCGTCGCCCGGGTCACGACGACCGATTCTCCGACCCCGCCGCACGTCCCGGCCACCGGTGAGTTGTTCGTGTCCCCGCTGTAGGCCGCGATGATCTGGTAGGTGCCCGGCGTCGTCGGCGTGTAGGCGGGCGACACGGTCGGCACGGCCAGCTTGACCGCCGGCGACGTGAAGACCGGCGTCCCCATGCACGTCGTGTCGGCCGGCCCGTAGATCTTGAACGTGACCGTCCCGGTCGGGCTCGATCCGGCGCCGACGAGCGCCGTGTCGGTGATCGTCCCGCCGACGGGAACCGACCCCGACGCGAACGTCGCGAGGTTCGGCGTGCTCAACGCCTCGACCGGCGCCGAGCCGATCAGGAGCGCGGCCAGTGTCCCCAGGAGCCCCGTCCCGGCGAGCGCGACGCGCACGGCCGGCGCGGGCCGGCGGGGTGGGCTGCTGGTCTTGAAGCTCGGTACTCGCATGATCGTCGCGACCGCTCTGCCGCTCGCCGCGGACTCTAGACGATCGACCCGACGCGACTCGTCGGGCCGGCCGCCGGCCGCCGTCGGGCGGAATCCGGGTTCCCGGGATCGGCTCGGGGTATGCTCGCCTCGTCATGCAGATCACGACCGGCCCGCAATGAGGATTCGCGCCGCCGTACTCGAGGAGTTCGCCAAGCCGCTCGTCGTCCGGGACGTCGAGCTCGACGAGCCGGGACCCGGCGAGGTGCTCGTCAGGCTCGTCGCGTGTGGCGTCTGTCACACCGACATGTACACCGCGTCGGGGGCCGACCCGTCCGGGTACGCGCCGACCGTCCTCGGCCACGAGGGCGCCGGCGTCGTCGAGCGGGTCGGGGCCGATGTCCGCCTGGTCGCGCCGGGCGACCACGTCGTGACGCTGTTCTCCCCCCAGTGCGGCGAGTGCGTCCACTGCGTCAGCCCCCTGACCAACCTCTGCCTGGCGATCCGCGAGCAGCAGAACCTCGGCTACCTGCCGGACGCGACGACCCGCCTGTCGATCGACGCCGAGCCCCTCCGGCACTTCATGGGGACGTCGACCTTCGCGCAGTACACGGTGATGCCGGAGATCGCCCTCGCCAGGATCGACCCGGAGGCGCCGCTCGACCGGGCCTGCCTGTTCGCCTGCGGCCTGTCGACCGGGCTCGGCGCCGCAATCAGGACGGCGGCGGTTCGCGAGGGCTCGACCTGCGTCGTCTTCGGCGCCGGCCTCGTCGGCCTCGGCGCGGTCGCCGGCGCCCGCCTCCAGGGCGCCGAGCGGATCGTCTGCGTCGACCTCTCGCCCGACCGGCTCGAGCTCGCCCGCGGACAGGGTGCGACCGACGTGATGATCGGCGGGCCCGACACGGTGGCCGCGGTCCTCGAGATGACCGGCGGCTTCGGGGCCGACTACACCTTCGAGGCGACTGGCAACGTCGCCGTGATGCGCCAGGCCGTCGAGTCCGCCCGCATGGGCTGGGGCCTGTGCACGGTCGCCGGGGTCGCCGGCCGGGGCGAGACGCTCGACATCATCCCCCGCTACCTGATCACCGGCCGGCGCGTCTGCGGGAGCTCGTTCGGCGGTCTCAAGGGCCGCGACGACGTGCCCGTCCTCGTCAGCCGGTACCTCGCCGGCGAGATCGACGTCGACCCGCTCGTCTCCCACCGGATCACGCTCGACGAGGTGAATCGGGGCTTCGAGCTGATCGAGGCACACGACGGCATTCGCAGCGTCATCGAGTTCTGAGCGCCGGACGGGCCGGGCGTGCGCCTGCTCGCAGACGACGGCCTGCCCGACCGGATCGAGCTCGACGACGACCTCCTGATCGAGGCCGACAACATCCGCGTGCTCGACGCCCTCCCGGACGCCGCGTTCGACCTGATCTACATCGATCCGCCGTTCAACACCGGCGGGCGGCAGACGCGGAGGACCCTGGAGGTGGAACCGTTGGTTGGGGGCACGCCCGGCTTCGGCGGCCGCGGCTACGCACGTCGGGAGGTCTCGCGCAGTGACTACGCAGACGATTTCGACGACTACCTCGGCTTCCTCTCGCCCCGCCTGCGGCGCGCCCGCGACCTGCTGGCCGCGCACGGGACGCTCTACGTCCACCTCGACTACCGCGAGGCCCACTACGTCAAGCTCGAGCTCGACCGGATCTTCGGCCGGGAGTGCTTCCTCAACGAGCTGATCTGGGCCTACGACTACGGCGCCCGGACGACGCGGCGCTGGCCGGCCAAGCACGACACGATCCTCGTCTACGTCCGCGACCCGCGGGAGTACTGGTTCGACTCGGCGGCGGTCGACCGCGAGCCGTACATGGCGCCCGGGTTGGTGGGCCCGGAGAAGGCCGCCCGCGGAAAGCTGCCGACGTCGGTCTGGTGGCACACGATCGTCCCGACCAACGGCGCCGAGAAGACCGGGTATCCGACGCAGAAGCCGGAGGGCGTCGTGCGACGGATCGTGGGAGCGTCGTCCCGGTCGGGCGGGTGGTGCCTGGACTTCTTCGCTGGATCCGGCACGCTCGGCGCGGTCTGCGCCCAGCTCGGCCGCCGCTACGTGCTCGTCGACTGCAACCCCGCCGCGATCGCGATCGCCCACGCCCGCCTGCGGTCTGCCCCGCCCGCCGACACCCAGCCGCTGTTCTGATCACCAGCCCGGCGCCCGGCCCGCCTTCTGGGTCGCCGATCGTCGGGGTCTACGCGACGCCCGCCGGCTCCCGGCGGGACTTCAGCGACTCGAAGCGCTGCTCCCAGTCGTTCTGCCGGCGCTTGGCGTCGCCGATGAACGGCGAGAAGGCGATCGCCTTGAGGACCAGCCAGTTGACGATGTTGGCCGGGGAGCGCAGCGGTCGGACGAAGTCGACGAAGAGCACGACGCGGACCCCGTCGGTGTCGTTCCACGCCTCGTGGTCGTAGGTGTCGTCGAAGATCAGCGAGCCGCCTTCAGACCAGTGGCGGACGTCCTGGTCGACGCGGATCCGGCAGCCGTCGACCGGCTCGGGGATCTTCAGGCCGAGGTGGTAGCGGAGCACGCCCTTGTACGGGCCGCGGTGGGCCTCGACGTGCTTGCCCGGCGAGAGAATCGAGAAGAACGCCGTCTTCATCCCGGGGATCTCCGCGCACAGGCGGGCCGTCTCCGGGCAGCGCGCGCAGTTGGCCTGCGACTTGAAGCCGTAGCCGTAGAGGAAGTACGTCTTCCAGTTGTCGTCGTTGGTGATGCTCGCCTGGTCGACCGAGATCTCCTGGAAGTTCGGCAGCAGCTCGCGATCCTCGAGCACCCGGTCCAGCTCGGCGCGGATCTCCGGCCAGCCGTCCTCCAGCTTCCGCGTCCAGGCGAAGCTCGCCGCGTCGAAGAACGTCGCCTCCCCGACGAGCGACGCCCGGCCGATCAGTCGCTCGATCCGCCAGAGGGCCCGCTCCCCGACGAACACCGTCGCCCCGACGATGCGCTCCCTCGTGGCGTCCCGCATGTCTGCCTCCTCGGTCGATCTCGGTCAGCCCCGCACCCGGCCGACGGCCTCGGGCTCGGCTGCGGGAGCGCAGCCCATCCCCCATGGTAGGAGCTGCCGCTCAGCGCTCTCGACGGACGTCTCCGACGAGCGACGAGCGACCGTCCCGAACGAGCGAGCCCTATTCGGCGGCGGGGACGATCTCGGACCGGCCCGAGGCGACCGCGCCGAGGACCAGGGCGAGCAGTCGATTGTTGCTGAGCAGGCTCGGTCGCTGGCACCGGGCGCACCGAAAGCGCCAGCGCAGGAGGGGTTCTCCCGGCATCGCGACCGGCACCCCGGCAGCCGCTTCGCCCGCCGGATCCCACTCCCCGTCGATCGGCGCCCGCGGGCTGAAATGCACCCGCGCGGTCGCCGCGTCCAGGCCGCACCAGAGAAACGGCTCCGTGCAGGTCGCGTTCGCGCACATCAGCGCCGTCGGCGGGTGACCCCGGAACGGCGCCAGCGTGTAGTTGAGCTCGGCATCGCGGATCGCCTGGGCCGGACCGAGAATGCGCAGCCGGTCGAGGGCGCGGCGCAGCTCCCTGTCGGTCGGTCTTCTCGGACTGCTCGCCGGTGGGCCGGGAGAGCTCGGCGGCGCGGGCATCGGTCCAGACTAACCCTGAATCCCTCCGGGTGGGCGGATTGTCGGGTCGACCGGGCTCCTCCAGGGCGGCGGAGGGGATGTTCTCGACGTTTCATCGCGAAATGGTTGCCTGAGTCAGTCAGCTACTTTTCGTGGAGAGTCTTCTTCTCCACGACCCGGTCCCCCCCCCGCCGAGAGCGCTGCCTGCCTGACCTCCCGGGCTAGAGGCGATCTTCGCCCGCCGCCGCATTGAGCAGCGCCCCGGCGGTCATCATCCGCTCGATCGCCTGGGCCGCTCGCGCCGCCGCCTGGGCCATCGCCTCGTCGAGGTGGGCGCCCATCAGGCTCGCCGCCGTGTCGGGGTCCCCGGCGAGCAGGGCATCGAGGATCGCCAGGTGCTGGGTCGTGGTGACGAGGATCCGCTGGTGGTGGACGAAGTTCTGCATCCGTACGACCCGGATCCGATCGTTGACGACCTGGAGCTGCTCGGCGATCGCCGGGTTGCCGGCGGCCTGCGCCAGACGAAGGTGGAAGTGCTCGTCGATCACGACCAGGCCCGGGTCGGGCGCCGGGGGGTTCGCGGCGAGCCCGGTCCAGTCGTCGTGGATCGTCTGCAGGGCGACCTCGTCATGACGCTCGCCGTGCGCCCGCGGCCGGACCAGGCAGGCCAGCTCGAGAATTCGTCGCAGCTCGTAGAGATCCCTGATCCCGGCGAGGTTCGGGCTGCGCGGGTAGAAGCCGCCCGTCGGCCGGCGGACGACGAGCCCTTCGGCCTCGAGCCGCATCAAGGCCTCCCGCACCGGCGTCCGCGAGGCGCCGAGCCGCTCGGCCAGGCTGACCTCGGCCAGCCGCTCGATCAGCGGGTACTCGCCGAACAGCAGACCCCGCCGGAGCTCGTCGTAGACGTCGCTGGACCGCGGGCGGGCCGCCTTCGGGCGCGGTCTGATGCGCGGCCGGCCGGTCACCGGGCGACGGCCTGGAGGTCGAGTTGCGACACGTGGGCCGTAACGATCCTCCATCCGTCTTCGGTTCGCACCCAGGTCTGCGACTGCCGGCCGGTGACGCCGGATCTGGTCCGCCGGAACTCGGCCGAGGTCACCCCGACGTCACGCCCGAACGTGGTGACGACCGCGTGGACGATCTCCCGCTCGAGATCGTCGACCGAGCGTTGCCCGCGAAAGCGGGCGATCGCCTCGTGGCTGTAGAGGTTCTCCGCCGCCCCGTAGCGGACGGCCAGCGGGTCGTTCCAGAACAGCGCGTCGAGCTCGTCGACGTCGTTGGACAGGAACGCCGTCTCGTAGCGCTCGAACTGCCGGGTCACCTCGGCGACGACGTCGGGGAGGTTCACCTCCATGGGGTCACCGCCGACGCCATCCTCGCCAGGCCGCGCTCCTCGAGCTCGGCGGCAACCCGCAGCAGCGTGCGCTCGGCGAAGTGCCCGCCGATCAGCTGGACGCCCAGCGGCAGGCCGCCGACGGTGGTCACCGGGATGCTCAGCACCGGCAGGCCGGCGAACGAGATCGGCTGCGTGTAGACGCCGAGATACGGCTGGGTCAGCACCCTCGCCCCGTCGACGATCGCCTCCCGCTGGCCGACGACCGGCGCCGGGAACGGCGTGGCCGGAGCGAGGATCACGTCGACCGTCTGCAGGAGGGCCCGCATCCGCTCGCGGAAGGCCACGCGGAACTCCTGCGCCTGGAGGTAGGCCCGCGCCGGGGCGAGCGCGCCGGCCAGGAAGCGGTCGCGCGTCATCGGGTCGAAGTCGGCCGGCCGGCTGCGCAGCGACGCGAGGTGCAGTTGCGCGCCCTCGGTCGCCGTGATCACCATCGCCGCCGCCCGGGCCTCGCGCGCGTGGGGGATCGTGATCCGCTCACTGACGCCGAGCGCGTCGGCCAGATCGGAGACCGCCGCCAGGGCCTCCGGGCTTCCGCCCCGCGCGAAGTAGCCGTCGGCGACGGCCAGCCGCAGGCCGTCGATGCCCGCGCCGAGGTCGACCGCCTCCTCGCGCGGCCGGTCGGCGCTCACCGGGTCGTCGGGGTCGTAACCGTGGAGGACGGCGAAGCTGACGGCCAGATCCCGCACGCTGGGCGCCAGGGCGCCGACGACGTCGAGCGTGTCGCAGAACGGCAGCATCCCCCGGCAGGAGACGCGGCCGTAGGTCGGCTTGAGACCGAACACCCCGCACACGGCCGCCGGGACGCGGACCGACCCGTTGGTGTCCGAGCCGAGCGTCAACGGGACGAAGCCGGCCGCGACGGCGGCGCCCGACCCGCCCGAGGACCCGCCGGCGACACGCGTCAGGTCGAAGGGGTTGTGGCAGGCCCCGTAGTGGGCGTTCTCGGTCGTGAAGCCGTACGCGTACTCGTCCATGTTGAGCAGGCCGACCAGCACCGCGCCGGCCTGTGACAGCCGCCTGACGGCCTCGGCGTCGGCGCTCGCCGGCGGATCGTCCGCACTGATCTTCGAACCGGCGACCGTGACCTCGCCGGCCACGTCGAAGAGGTTCTTGACCGCGAACGGAACCCCCGCCAACGGTCCGGGGTCGATGCCCGCGGCGACCAGCTCGTCGACTCGCCGGGCGTCGGCCAGGGCCCGACCGGCGAGCACCCCGGTGAAGCTGTTGACCACGTCGTCCCCGGCGGCGATCGCTCCGAGCGCCCGCTCGGCGACCGCCACGGCCGAGATCGCTCCGGCCCGGACCTGACCGGCGATACCGACCGCGTCGTCGGTCATCCGGTTCACGTCTCGCCCCCCGCCGGCGTCCGGCCCGCCCCGGTGCCGGTCCCGGCGATCGACGGGATGTCGAGCGCCTCGACCAGCGCCGCGTTGTCGCAGAGCACCGCCAGGTGGCCGATCACCCCCGGCCACCAGGCGTCCCGGATCTCCAGCCCGGCCAGGCGGGCCGCCGCTCGGGCGTAGGTGTCGAGCTCATCCACGGTGGGCCTCCGCAACGCAGTCGAGGGTTGAACCGGCGCTCCGCGCGGCTTGAGACGCGCGGGCCGATCTGTGGACACCACGGTATACACGCCGACCGGCAGAAGCGATGGCCCTCGTGTCCATGCCGTTTTGTGCGTTTGGTCCATGGTGCCGGGGATCCGCCGGCCGTACGTTGTAGTCGCTGGCGCTCTGTCGACGACGATGTATACAACTCCCGGGCGGGTCGCTTGGGACGGCCCAGAGAAAGGGTCCAATGAATCCCACGCTTGGTCTCGTCCGGACGCCGGCTCAGGCTGCCGCCGTTGCGGCCG
>DATCEH010000126.1:0-30104 GCA_036510225.1 Solirubrobacteraceae bacterium
GCCGGCCTGGGCGTCGGTGCGTTGACGTGTCTTCTCGTAGCCCTGCTGGGCGTGATCTCGCTCCGCGGGAGATCCCGACGCCGCAGCGCTCGGCCGGCGGTCGGCTCAGTCGGAGCCTGACCGCGGACCGCGGACCGCGGACTGCAGACCGCGGACTGCGGACCGGCGGCCGTCGGGCGGAGCGGTGTCGTGGCTGGACCGGGTCGATGTCCTTCGGGGCAAGTCCACCGGCAAAGGCCCTACGCCGCAGCCCGCTGAACAGCAGCCTGGCCCGATCGCTGCGATCGGACGTGTCTCCAGGTGAACGACGAGCACGAACAACGTTCGTTACGAACGCCGTTCGTTACGAACGCCGTTCGTCACTCAAACCCCGGGCTCGCCGCCCTCCTCGGACGACCGGTCGAGGTCAGGCTCGTCGGGCCGCTCGCCGGCGAGTGTGTCCTCGGAGTCGCTGGGGTCACCGAGTGGGTCGGGGTCGTCGGCCGGGGAATCGTGCGGGTCGGTCAGCCTGGCGAGGGCCTGCCTGATCTCGTGCATCGCGTCGAGCAGATCCTCGCGATCGGACTTGCGCTCGATCGAGATCCGCAGGGCGGCGATCTCCCTGGCGAGGAACTCCGACTCGGCGAGCTGGCGGGCGTTGGTGTCCCGGTCGCGCTCGATCTCGACGCGGTCGCGGTCGGCCTGCCGGTTCTGGGCGAGCAGGATCAGGGGGGCGGCGTAGGCGGCCTGGGTCGAGAAGACGAGGTTCAGGAGGATGAAGGGGTACGGGTCCCAGCGGAGCGAGACGGCCGCGAGGTTGAGGGCGATCCAGACGAGGACGATGCCCGACTGGATCGCGAGGTAACGGCCGGTCCCGAGGTAGCGGGCCATCCCCTCGGCGAAGCGGCCGAAGGCGTCCGGGTCGTACGACGGGCCGCCGGCCGAGCCGCGCGGCTTGCTGAGATCGTCCTTGCGGGCCATCGTCGTCCGCCCTACGTCCTGGCCCCGGCGATCCGCCACCCGGCCGGGAGCACGCGGTCGAGGACGTCGTCAATCGTCACCGCCCCCAGCAGGCGGCCGGAGTCGTCGACGACGGGGAGGGCGACGACGTCATAGGCGGCGAGCCGGTGGGCGACCATCTGATCGCTGGTCTGCGGGGTGACCGGCTCGGGCGCGTCGGAGACGCACCGGCCGACGGTCTTCGACGGCGCCTCGCGGAGCAGCCGCTGGAAGTGGGCCACGCCGAGGAAGCGTCCGGTCGGCGTCTCGGTCGGCGCGAGGCAGACGAAGACCTGGGCGGCGAGCGGCGCCCGGAGGTCGGGGTCGCGGATCCGGGCGAGCGCCTCCGCGACCGTGGCGGTCGGCTCGAGGACGATCGGCTCGGGCGTCATCAGGCCGCCTGCGGTATCCGGTTGGAAGTTCAGCAGCCGGCGAACCGGGGCGGCCTCGTCGGGATCCATCGCGCTGAGCAGCTCGAGCCGGCGCTCGGCCGAGAACTCCCCGAGCAGGTCGGCCGCGTCGTCGGCCTCCATCTCGTCGAGCACGCGGGCCGTCCGCTCCAGGTCGAGGTCCTCGACGATCCTGACCTGCTCCTCCTCGGAGAGCTCCTCGAGCAGGTCTGCCAGGCGCTCGTCCTCGAGCGCGTCGGCGAGGACCCGCCGGCGGGAGAGCGGCAGCTTGCGGATCGCCTCGGCCATCTCGACCGGGTGGAGGTGTCCGATCTCCGCCGCCTGCCTGGCTCCGGCCCGCTCGTCCCGGAGCACCTCGCGGGCCTCTTCCCAGCCGATGATCTCCGGCGGCTTGCGCCGGCTGGGGAGGCCGCCGCCGGCCAGGGCGATCGTCGCGAGCTCCCACTCGTGGGGCTCGGGCGCCAGAGCGATCGACGCGTCGATGATCCGCGAGCCCCGCAGCCGCCGTCCGAACAGCTCACCGACGACCAGCTGCTCGCCGGGGCGGAGCTGGAACTGTCGAAGGTTGATCGCCCCCCTGCGCAGGCGGACGCCCTCGGTCTCGATCTCGCCGATCCGGCCGGCGCCGATGAAGACGTGCCGCTTCTGGACGCGGACGACGAACCCGTTCACCCCCGGCGGACCGCTGCCCGCGCCGCCTGTCAGCACGACGTCGGCAAGCTGGCCGATCTGGGCGCCGTCGGCGCCGACCAACGGCAGGCGAACCAATCGGGATACGTAGATCAGACGGTCAGCCATCCGACCATTGTGCCGATCCGGCCGGCACGGAAGCCGCCAGCAGGTCGGGCTCGTTGGTGATCAGCCCATCCACCCCGAGACCGGCGAGCCGCCGGGCGGCGGCCGGATCGTCGACCGTCCACGCCAGCAGCCTGCCCCCGGCCCGGTGGACCCCGCCGACGAGGTCCGGTGTGACGAACCGCTCCTCGACGCAGATCACCTCGCACCGGCCGGCCTCCAGCCCGGCCACCGCAGCCCGTTGGACGCGTCGCAGCGAGCGCCTGGTCACCCAGCCGAGCGGGCCCGCCGGCGCTCGCGGGACCGCGTCCGGGCGGACGGCGGACGGCGTCTGGTCGGGATCGTCGAACCCGGCCCGGCGGACGGCGCCGAACCCGCCGCCGTGGACGGCGTCGATCCCGCGGATCGACCATCCCCGGCCGGTCGGAAGCGTCCAGGCCGGCGTGGCGTCCGAGTCGCGACAGGCCAGCTCGACCTGATCAAGCGCCCCGCACACGATCGTCCGCCGTCCGAGCCCGCGTTCGGCGATCGCCCGGCCCAGCCGACCGGCGACCTCGGCGCCCTTGATGTCAGCCAGCAGACCCCGGTCGGACGGCCCGAGCAGGCCGAGCGCCTGGTCGAAGGTCAATCCTCCGGGCCGGGCCGCCTCCCGCTGGTCGTGGGCGACGACGAGCCGGCCGCCGAACGCGTAGACGTCGAGCTCGACCCGATCGGCCGGACCGGCCAGCGCCGCGGCCAGGGCGGCCGCGCCTCCCGGGTGTCGGGGTCGCCCGGTGGCGGCCCTGTGGCCGATGATCTCCATCCTCGAGAGGATGCTCGACCCGGGCCGGCCGGGCACGCCGGAGGACCGCTGGGGGACGCCGCGCGGCGACCGGGTCGGCGGGCGTGCGCCGTATCATTGGCCGGGATGGCGACACTCGCCGTGAGGCCCGGTACCGCGTGAGACACCAGCTCCGCCCGCTGTTCGATCGGGTCGTGATCAAGGAGCTCGAACCCGACCGTTTCCGTCGATCGGGCATCGTCGTCCCGGCCGGGACGCACGAGCCTCCGCCCCAGCACGGGATCGTCCTGGCCGTCGGCCCCGGGATCGACTGGTGGGCGTCAGCCGGGCTGGAGATGCCCGTCGCCCCGGGCGACCACGTCGTCTTCCCGGCGTCGGCCGGAACCTGGGTCGAGGTCGACGAGGAGCGGCTGCTCGTCTGCGGCGTGGCCGATCTGCTCGGCGTGCTGCTCCGCGAGGAGACCTGTCCACAGTGCGCGGGGAGTGCCCTCTCGCCCGGCGAGACGTGTCCGGCCTGCGGTCGCAGCGGGGCCGCCGCGTAGAGCCACGGCCCGGTCAGTGCTCGGGCTCGGCAGACCCCGCCGGCATCACGACGCTCCGCTGGACGCTCGCCATCAGGTCCCCGGGCACGCCGCGCGGATTGATCAGCCGCTCGAGCGCGAGCCCGTTGGAGAGCGCGAGCGTCATCACGGCCCACGCCTCCGGACTCAGTGGCCCCCCGGACGGGGCGAGCTCGGCCAGGCTGGCACGCAGGTGGGCATGTCGCTTGGAGATCACCTCGAGCAGCTCGCCGTCGTGGGCCGCGTGCGTGAGGAACTCGATTGCCAGCACCAGGAACCGCCCGTTCCGATCGTCGACCGGCTGGCGGGCGAGCGCCCCCAGGCGGTCGTCCTCGGTCTCGTGGGCCGAGAGGAGCGCGCGGATCTCGCAGATCCGCTGCTCGACGACCTGGTCGTAGAGCGCCAGGAACAGCCCGGCCTTGCTCTGGTAGGCCGAATAGACCGCTCCCTTCGTGTACCCGGCCTCCTCCGCGATGTCGTCGAGCCGGGTCCCGTGGTAGCCGTCGGCGAAGAACCGCCGCTCGGCGACCTCGAGCAGGTCGCGGCGCGTCGCCGCCGCACGCTCGGCTCGGGTCAGGCGCGTGGCCAAGCCGAACCCACCTCGATGCGACTCTCGTCGGCCGGCACGGTCGCGTCCCCCCCGGCGACGGGAATCGCACGCTGATGGTCGCGCAGTGGGGCCAGCGCGTCGGCCGGGATCACGGCCGCCAGATGTCCGGCGTAGCCCGGGGCGACGCGCTCGGCGAAGGCCGCGGCCGGCCGATCGCGGATGTACGGCGCGAGGTCGTCGGAGAGCAGCAGGCCCGAGATGTTCGGCGCGATCTGGAAGTCCGCGGCGTTGAGCTCGGAGCCGTTGAGGATCCCCTGTGCGATCCACGCGTCGATCTGGTCGAGCCGCTCGCCGAGCAGCTCGAGGTCCTCCCGGCCGGCGGCGTCCGAAGCCCGGTGCGCACCGGTCGCGAGCCGGACGATCAGGGGGCGCCCGATTCTCAGGGCGACACGCATCGGCGGACTGCGGCGGTGGGCCATCACGCTCGTGAATGCCTGGCGATCACGCCGGGCGATGAAATAGAAGATCCGGCGGGTCGCGTTCTGGAACTCCTCGCCCCACCGCTCGGCATCCTCAACGGCCTTGCGCGCGACCGGGTCGGCCGGGAACAGCGGACGGGCCGGCACGAGCTCGTCGAGGTAGCGGGCGATCCACCGGGTGCCCTGGACGCGCCTGCCGTTGAACTTGACCGCCGGGACGCCCATCGTCTCGAATCCGAGCGCCAGCATGATGAACGCGTGCGGGCCGGGCATGACCTTGACCTCCCTGTAGTCGATGCCCTTGTGGTCGAGCATCAACTGCCCGGTCATCACCGAGTTCGACCCCGGGAACATGTACAGCTTGAGCTTGCCTGACACGACGGCTCCTTCCGAGTTTGACGCACCGCGCCACCGGGCTCCGCGCGCCGGGCCACGCGCATACCCTAGGTATACTAATACTTCGGGTATGTGAAGTCAAGACCGGCCCGACGCGGGCGATCATCGTGCCCGGTCTGGCGGCCGGTCGCGCGGTCTGGGGAGTGGCCCCCGACCACCGGCAGGTCGGTCCAGTCGCCGCCCCGGCTGCTCGAGCGGCTCGGCTTCGACGCCGTCGTGGACGGGCTCGAGATCCGTTTGGGGTCGTGCCCGTGCCCTGACGTCTCACCCGAGCACCCCGAGCTGATCTGCCGGCTGGCCGGCGCGGCGATCGACGGAATCGCCGAGGCCAGCCCGCGGAGGCTGCGGGTCAGCTCGAGCACGCACGACCCCGAGCGACGGACCTGCACGGTCCTGCTCGCGCCCCGGCCGCCGCTCTTTGAGCCGTCACCGATCTAGGAGATCGCCCGCACCACCGCCGGCCTGTGAGCCGTCGCCGGCCTACGAGATCGCCAGCGCGGCCCGTCCGGCTCCGGCGTCCCGCCGCAGCTGGCGCAGCGCGGTCCCCAGACGACGCACGCCCTCGTCGAGCTCGGCGGGGCCGAGCAGGGAGAACGACAGGCGCAGCTGCCCGCGCAGCGCCTCCTCGGGCACCATCGCGCGGCCGGGCGTGAACGTCACCCCGCAGCGGACGGCCTCCCTGAGCAGGAGCTGCTCGTCGGTCGGGCGGTCGAGCGTCACCCAGACGTGGTGGCCACCGAGCGGGAACGAGTAGCTGGCCTCTCCGGCGAGGCGGCGGTCGATGCTCTCGAGGAGCACGTCCCGCCGGTCCCGGTAGACCGGGATCGTCCGCTGGAGCATCTCCTCGTACGAGCCGCCGGCCAGGTAGCGGGCGGCGAGGTGCTGGATCAGGCTCGATGTGTGGAAGTCGCTGCCCAGCTTGAGGTCGATCAGGCGGCTGCGGATCGGTCCGTCGGCGGCGACCCAGCCGAGCCGAAGGCCGCCGCCGATCGTCTTCGAGAGCGAGTCGACGTAGATCACATGGCTCGGCGCGAGATGCCGCAGCCGGCGGCGCTCGGCGCCGTCGAAGCGAACCCCGGCGTAGACGCCGTCGTCGAGCACGAAGAACGATCGCTCGCGGGCGAGCCCGATCAGGCGGGCCGCCCGCGCGGCGCAGAGATCCCTTCCGGTCGGGTTCTGGCACGACGACTGGAGGACGCAGAGCTTGATCTCGTGGCGGGCGAGGACCCGCTCTAGCGCGTCGACGTCGAGCCCGTCCTGATCGACCGGGACGCCGATCAGCCGGGCGCCGGTCGCCTGGAGCGAGCTGAGCGTGCCCGCGAAGGTCGGCGCCTCGACCGCGACGACGTCACCCGGCCGGAGCACGGCCCGGGCGACGAGGTCGATCGCCTGACGGGCGCCTGAGGTGACGACGATCTCGTCGGCCTCGCCCGCGAACCCGTGGAGGCGTCCGCGGGCGGCGATCTCGGAGCGGAGCGCCGGGAGGCCCTCGGGATCGAGGTATGAGAGCGCCTCGGTGCCGACCTCCCTGAAGACGTCGGCCGCGATCCTCGCGAGGTCGTCGACCGGGAGCAGCGCCGGGTCCGGCCAGCCGGTCGCCAGCGAGATCATCTCGGCCTCGCGGGGCATCCGAAAGCTCAGGGCCAGGGCGTCGTTGGCGTACGAGACCCGCCGTTCGGGCAGCACGGCGGCCTGCCAGTCAGAGGAGTCGCTGGTCGGCGCGAGCGGCGCCATCCGACGGACGAACGTCCCCCGGCCGACGGCGGCCGTCACGTAGCCGAGCTCGGCCAGCCGGCGGTAGGCCCGCACGGCCGTCAGGTGATTGATCCCCGCCCGCTCGGCCAGCGCGCGAGTCGGCTCCAGACGCGCTTCCGCCGGGAGCCGGCCGGTGTCGATCTCGGCTCGGAACAGGTCGACGAGCTGCTGCGTCAGCGAGGCCGACCCCTCGCGATCGAGGCCGGACAAGTCGAGATTGTATGACCTTGAAATCGCCATTCAGGCCTTCAAGATGGTCGCCATGGGCCCAATTGTACGACTAGGCGTGACAATACGTCAACTCAATGCGCCCAGACCTCGCCCCGGCGTGACTCGTCGGCGCTACGCGCCCGCCGAGCTTCGCAGTCTCCCGGACGGCATGCCGGTGACGATCCGCCGGGCCCGACCGGACGACGGTCCGGCGATCGCCCGGCTCGCCGAGATCGACGAGGCTCCGGTCCCGGCCGGCGAGCTGATCGTCGCCGAGGTCAGCGGCGAGCTGTGGGCCGCGGCTTCGGTCGACCGCGACCAGGCGATCTCCGACCCGTTCCGGCCGAGCGGCGAGCTCGTCCGGGCGCTCTCCGAACGGGCCGGTCGCCGGCATCATCCGACCGCGGAGCGCCGCGAGCGCCTCTCGTCGGGTCGCCCGCCCCACAGAGATCCGTGGCACGACGGCCGCAGCCACCCGCCGGTGGTCCGCGTCTCAGCCGATCCGGCTGCCCGGCGCGACGTCGACGTCAGGCGCCAGCAGCACGACGCCCCGGTCGGGGTCGAGCGCGCCGAGCACGAGCACCTCCGAGGCGAACGGACCGATCTGACGGGGCTCGAGGTTGGCGACCGCCACGACGAGACGGCCTTCGAGCTCGACCGGGTCGTAGTGGATGATCTGCGCGGAGGAGCGCCGGCTGCCGAGCTCGGGGCCGAAGTCGATCGTCAGCTTCCAGGCCGGCTTGCGGGCCTCGGGAAAGGGATCGACTCGGGTCACCCGGCCGACCCGGATGTCGACCCGGGCGAAGTCGTCGAACGCGATCACGGCCGCGCGAATATATCCGCCGCGGGCCGGCCGGTCTGGCTGGCGTGGGCGGCCCTGCTCACGGTCTACGTGGTCTGGGGCTCGACTTACCTGGCGATTCGCGTGATGGTGCAGACCGTTCCGGCCCTGCTCGGCGCGGGTGCCCGATTCCTCGTCGCCGGCCTGGCGCTCCACCTGTGGATCTGGCTGCGGCGGGGGTCGCGCGGCGGCCCGGGCACGCAGCACAGCCCGAGCGGACTCCGCGTCACCCGGCGGGAGGCGGCCGGCGCCGCGTGTGTGGGGATCCTGCTGTGCTTCGGGGGCAACGGCCTGGTCACCGTGGCCGAGCGTCACATCGCCTCGAGCCTGGCAGCGCTCGTGATCGCATCCGAGCCGCTCGTGATCGTCCTGATCGGCGCGGCGATCGGCGAACGGGCCAGCCGTCGTGCGCTGGTCGGAGTGACGGTCGGCTTCGTCGGCGTGACGATCCTCGTACTCCCCGGGGCGAGCGGCGGCGGCAGCCCTCTGGCCGGAACGCTCCTCGTGCTTGCCGCGTCGATCTCGTGGGGCGCCGGCTCGGTCTGCAGCACCCGCCTGCGCCTTCCCCGCGACGGCGGCGTGTCGACGGCGCTCCAGATGACCGCCGGCGGTGCGGTGATGCTCGTCGCCGGCCTGCTCGCCGGCGAGGCCGGCCGGCTCGACTGGTCGGGCTTCTCCGCCCGCTCGATCGTGGCCTTTGCCTACCTCGTCGTGTTCGGGTCGATCGTCGCCTTCTCGGCCTACAGCTGGCTCCTCCGGCACGTGCCGATCTCGCGGGTCTCGACCTACGCGTACGTCAACCCGATGATCGCGGTGCTGCTCGGGTGGATCGTCCTCGGGGAGCGCATCAGCCCGACGATGCTGGTCGGCGCGAGCGTGATCATCGGCTCGGTCGCGTTCATCGTCAGCTCGACCAGATCGGCCATACCGCCCGAAGGGACGGCGGCACCGGACCGTCCGATGGTTGCCACAGCCCGCCGTCGGGTCTAGGATCGCCTCAATCGGCCGATCGAAGTCCGTGGGGCCGCGAAAATTGAGGAGCTTCGGGTGCGAACGAGACTAGGCATGGTTGGCCTGCTCGTGGTTGCGGCGACTGGCATCGCCGCCTGCGGAAGCAGCAACAGCAGCAGTACCGGCAGCACTGGCAGCAGCGGCGGCAACACCGTCGACATCTACTCGAGCCTCCCGTTGCAGGGCGCCTCGAGCGCGCAGACCGGGCCACTCGTCAAGGGCATGGAGTTGGCGCTCTCGCAGGCCGGAAGCAAGGCCGGTCCGTTCACCGTCAACTTCCAGTCGCTCGACGACTCGACCGCCGCGGCAGGCAAGTGGGATCCCGGCCAGACGGCCGCGGACGCGCGCAAGGCGGCATCGGACCCGAAGGCCGTCTACTACGTCGGCGAGTTCAACTCGGGCGCCAGCGAGGTGTCGATCCCGATCCTCAACGAGGCCGGGATCGCCCAGGTCAGCCCGGCGAACACCTACGTCGGCCTGACGACCAACGAGCCGGGCAGCGCTGCGGGTGAGCCGCAGAAGTACTTCCCGTCCGGGAAGCGGACCTACCTGCGAATCGTCCCGATCGACTCGATCCAGGCGGCGGCGGACCTGACGGCGATGAAGCAGGCCGGCTGCACGAAGGTCGCGGTCGCCAACGACAAGGAGGCCTACGGTCAGGGACTGGCGACGCTGCTGGGTCTCGAGAAGGGCTTCTACGGGATCGACATCGTCAGCAACACCGGGATCGATCCGACGTCGCCGAACTTCCGCTCGTACGCATCGACCATCCAGGGTCAGGGCGCGGACTGCTTCTTCTTCGCCGGAATCGTCTCGAACGGTGCGGTCCAGATCACCAAGGATGTGAACGCAGCGCTTCCGACGGCGAAGATCTTCGGCGGCGACGGCGTCTGCACCGGGTCGTACACCAACCAGAAGATGGGCGGCGTGCCGGCCAAGATCGACCCGCTGATGGAGTGCACGGTGGCCACGCTGGACCTCGCGGCCTACCCGGGCGGCAAGACGTTCCTGGCGGCCTACAAGGCCAAGTACGGGCCGACCGCGCCGGATCCGTACGCGATCTACGGATACGAGGCGATGAAGCTGGGCCTCGACACGATCGCCGGGCTGGGTACCAAGGGCAGCGACAAGTCGGCCGTCCTGGCCGCCCTGTTCGCGACCAAGGCGCGGGCGTCGGTGCTCGGGACCTATGGCTTCAACGCGGCCGGTGACACCACGCTGAAGTCCTACGGCCTCTACAAGGTCGGCTCGGACGGGAATCCGGTCTTCGCGAAGACCCTGACCCCGACCAAGACGGTCTAGGCGACAGAAGGCTCGACGACGGAGGGGGCGCCGGGTGCGCCCCCTCCGCGTCACTTCTCCAGCCTGTGGAAGCCATCACACCCGCCACGAGGGTCCCTATCGGCGCGCGGCGCTCGGTCGTGGCGACGCGGCGCTTTCTGGAGCGCTTCGGGCTGATCGCGGCGCTCGCGGCGCTGCCGATCTACTACGGCGCCCATGATCTGATCTCCGGCTACCCGGCCGGCTTCGTGGACGGGCACCAGGTCGTCGCCCACAACCTGACGCGGCTCGGCGGCAACCTGGCTGTCGGCTTCTCCAACGGGGCGATCTGGGCGCTGATCGCGATCGGGTACACGCTGGTCTACGGGATCATCGAGCTGATCAACTTCGCCCACGGGGACGTCTTCATGATCGGGTCGTTCACGTCGGTCGGCCTGTGGGGATCGCTCGGGCTCGGCCTGACGACGGGGGTGGTCGGGTTGATCGCCGGGCTTCTGGTGACGCTCGTCGTCGTGATGGCCGTCTGCGGGAGCCTCAACGTGCTGATCGAACGGGTCGCCTACCGGCCGCTGCGGGGTGCGCCGAAGCTCGCGCCGCTGATCACGGCGGTCGGCTTCTCGTTCATCCTCCAGAACGTCGGCCTGCTCTGGCTAGGAGGCTCGCCGCAGGGGGTGAACGACCTGATCCGCCAGGACCATGCGGTGTTCCACATCTCCGGCGTTCCGATCCAGCGGGGCTACATCCTCGCGCTCGGCCTGACCATCCCGCTCGTCCTCGGACTGGCCTGGTTCATCGGGAACACCCGCGCCGGCCGGGCGATGCGGGCGACCGCCCAGGATCCGGAGGCGGCCCGGCTGATGGGCATCAACGTCGACGCGACGATCTCGCTGACCTTCATGCTCGGTGGGATGCTGGCCGGCGCGGCCGGGCTGGTCTACGCGATCTACGAGACCAACGTCTGGTACTTCCAGGGCTTCGAGGCCGGTCTGATCGCGTTCACGGCGGCGGTCATGGGCGGCATCGGCAACGTCCGGGGGGCGGTTCTCGGCGGCCTGATCATCGGCGTCATCCAGGCCCTCTCGGACGCGCGCCTGGGCCCGCAGTGGACCGAGGCGGTCGTCTTCGGCTACCTGATCGTGATCATGGTCCTGCGGCCCCGGGGACTCCTCGGTGAGGAGACGAGGGAGGCCGGATGAGCGAGTTGCGCGCCCAGATCGAGGAGTGGCGGGCCGCCGGCCGGCGGCAGGTGCGGCGGCTGCCGTCCTGGTCGAACCGGGCGGCGGTCGGCATCCTGATCGTGCTCGGCGCGCTCCTGCCGTTCGCGTTCGCGGAGACGAGCGGCTTCCTCAACGCGACGATCATCTCGCTGGCCTACGTGGTGATGGCGCTCGGCCTGAACATCGTCGTCGGCTTCGCCGGCCTGCTGGATCTCGGGTACGTGGCGTTCTACGCGATCGGCGCGTACTGCGTCGGCTGGTTCGGGTCGGACTTCTTCTACAAGGCCCACCTCCACGTCGGCGTCTCGCACTTCGCAGGCACGCTGCCCGGCATCCACTTCAACTTCATCCTGATCCTCGTCTGCGCGGTCGCGATCACGTCGGTGATGGGGTGCTTGATCGGACTGCCGACGCTCCGACTGCGCGGCGACTACATCGCGATCGTGACGCTCGCGTTCGGCGAGATCATCGGCGTCGTGGCCGTCAACGGCCAGGGCATCAACCTCGTCGACGGGATGACGCTGACCGCGGGGAACCTCGGGATTCCGGCGGTCGACCTGCCGTACTTCCCGATCGTCGGGACCTTCAACCTGCTCGACCTCCGCCCGTGGTACTGGCTGATCTTCGTGATTATGCTGGTCGTCCTGTTCGTCAACCTCCGGGTCCGCGACTCGCGGCTCGGCCGGGCGTGGGTGGCACTGCGCGAGGACGAGGTCGCCGCGGTCTCGATGGGCATTCCCCTGGTCCGGACGAAGCTGCTGGCCTACGCGACGGGCGCATCCTTCGGCGGGATGTCGGGGGCGTTCCTCGGTGCGTACTTCACGACGGTCAACGCCGGCCAGTTCGCCTTCTCGTTCTCGATCTTCGTCCTGGCGATGATCATCGTCGGCGGCCTCGGCTCGATCTGGGGAGCCGTGTTCGGGGCGCTCCTGCTGTCGTACATCAACTATTACCTGATCCCCGACGTCCTCAACGGACTGCCGGGCGACTTCGGGCTGAACTTCAGCCTCACGCAGCTGTCGTTCGGGATCTTCGGCTTCCTCCTCGTGATCGTGATGGTCCTCCGCCCGCAGGGGCTCTTCCCCGAGCGGCGGCGAGCGCTCGAGTTGACCGAGGCGATCGCACCCGGCGGCGAGGAGGGTGCTCCGGTGCCGCCGACATGAGCCCGGGCGACGCGACGAGCGCTCCGGCTCCGTCCCCGCCGGCCGGGGAGGCTGCCGGGGAGCCGCTGCTGCGGGCCGAGGCCCTGACCAAGCGATTCGGCGGCCTGACCGCGGTCGACGGCGTCTCGCTGTGGATCGCGCCGCGGTCGATCGTGTCGATCATCGGGCCGAACGGCGCGGGGAAGACGACGTTCTTCAACATGCTGACCGGCCTCTACAAGCCGACCAGCGGGCGGATCGTGTTCGCCGGGCGCGACGTGACCCGGGCGCGGCCGGACGTCCGCACGAAGCTGGGGGTGGCACGGACCTTCCAGAACATCCGCCTGTTCGGGGCGATGAGCGCGCTCGAGAACGTCGTCGTCGGCAGGCACGTGCGAATGAAGGCCGGCCTGCTCGGCTCGATCGCCAGGACGCCGTCGGTGCGCCGCGAGGAGCAGGAGGTCCGCGCCCGGGCGCGGGAGGTGCTGGCGTACGCCGGCCTGGCGAAGAACCGCTTCGACGACCTCGCGGTCAACCTCTCCTACGGGGATCAGCGGCGGGTCGAGATCGCCCGGGCGCTCGCGTCCGACCCGACGCTGCTGCTGCTCGACGAGCCGACCGCCGGAATGAACCCGCAGGAGTCCGACCGCCTGACCGAGTTCATGCGGGCCCTGCGCGACGACCTCGGCTTGACGATCCTCCTGATCGAGCACGACATGAAGGTCGTGATGGGCGTCAGCGAGCAGGTCACCGTGCTCAACCATGGCGAGCGGATCGCCGAGGGCAGCCCGGCCGAGGTCCGGGCGGACCCGGCGGTGATCGAGGCGTACCTCGGCGTCCAGGACAAGTCATGACCGTCCTGCTCGAGGTCGAGGACATCCACACGTTCTACGGGTCGATCGAGGCGCTGAAGGGCATCTCGTTGACCGTCGACGAGGGCGAGGTCGTGACGTTGATCGGGTCCAACGGGGCCGGCAAGTCGACGACGCTGCGCTCGATCACCGGCCTGACTCCGGCCCGGTCGGGGACGATCCGCTTCGACGGAACGGAGATCACGAGGACCAACGCCCAGGAGATCGTCGGCCGGGGGATCGCCCTCTCGCCGGAGGGCCGGCACTGCTTCCCACGGATGACGGTCCGCGAGAACCTCGACCTCGGGGCCCACCTGCGCCGCGACCGGGAGGCCGTCGCCGCGGACCTCGATCAGGTCTTCAGCCTGTTCCCCCGCCTCCAGGAGCGGGAGCGCCAGAAGGCCGGGACGATGTCCGGCGGCGAGCAGCAGATGCTCGCGATCGGACGGGCCCTGATGGCGAGGCCGCGGCTGCTCCTGCTCGACGAGCCGTCGATGGGCATCGCGCCCCTCCTGGTCGCGCGGATCTACGAGACGATCGCGACGATCAACAGGACCGGGGTGGCGATCCTGCTGGTCGAGCAGAACGCCAACTATGCGCTGGACCTCGCCGACCGGGGCTACGTGCTCGAGACCGGACGGGTCGTGCTGAGCGCGCCGTCTGCCGATCTGCGCAGCGATCCGGAAGTCCAACGGGCCTATCTGGGAACCTGAGGAAGATGACGATCTTCGCCCTGATCGGCGCAAAGGCCCTCTACCTCCTGTTCGCCTGGTTGATCTCCGCCGCGCTGAGCGCGTGGCTCTCGGAGCGCAAGGGCTACGGCGAGCGCCCGGGACTGGCCGCCGGCCTCCTGCTCAGCGTGTTCGGCGCGGTGATCTGGCTGCTGATGCCGGCCCGACCGGATTCGGTCTGGAAGCGGGACGGGCCGCTGCCGCGCCGCCGCTGACCCGGGAGGCCGCCAGGCTCGGGCGGGAGACCGACGCCGCACGCCGTGAGGTCGATTTTCCGGGCCGCGTCCGGGCGGCCACGGCCGGTCGGGGCGGGAGCCGGCGACCGGGGGTCGGGCAGCGCCGCCAGATGCGGGCGTTGCGTTGCGTGTCAGAGGGGCTGGGCGCCGGGCCGGCTGTGCGGTCTTCAACCCAGCGGGCCGCACGCCGTGACCGGGCTGGTCGAGACGCCGACGGCGCCGAGACCGGCGGCGGCGGTCGGAAACACGAAATACGCGTGACCGCCCGGAGCGACGAGCAGCAGCCGGGCGGGTTTGTCGCACAGCTCGACGTTCCACCCACTGAGCGTCGTCTCCTCGGCCGCGAGCCGTTGACCGAACGGATTTCCGGAGCCGGTCGCCAGCAGCCGGGTCGCCCGCCCCCGGGCGAAGCCGACGGCGAGTTGGCCGCCGGGCCGCCGGAAGACCAACGTCCCAGGGACGAGCTGCCGCCCGTTGCCGCCGAGCGCCCGGACAACCGACGGCAGGGTCTCGCCGAGCGACACGGGTCCGATTCCGCTTCCCGGACGGTAGGTGGACGGGAGCGGCGGCGAGCCGGCCGTCGAAGGCGTGCCGCCGCGACCGAGGACGAGCACCAGGCCGATCGCGAGGACGACGACGACGACCGCTGCGAGACCGATACGCGCACGGCGCCGCCTGGGCAGACGCGGCCGCAGCCGCGCGGAGCGCGCCGTCGAGCCCGGCACGGGCGACGGATCCGGGGCGGGGTCGGTCATCCGGCCGGAGAGTAGGCACCGGGCGCCGATCGTGTGGCACGGGCCGGGCGATCTCCTCGACGCGTCCGCCCCGACGATCAGCTAGGCTCGCGCCGCGATGAACCCCGCAGCCCTCGTCCAGGCCGCTTCGATGCTCGCGGAGGCCGCCTTCCACGACAAGAGCAAGCTCGCGTTCTACATCTTCGGCGGTGGCCTGGCCGTCTGGGCTGTGATAATCGGCGTGAGCGGTTTCACGCGGGCCGACTTCCCCGGCTCGGCGACGCGGGCGCGGGCGGTGATGGCGATCAGCTTCGTGCTGATGATCTGCGCGATGGGCTCGGCGGTCGGCACGGCGAGCACGCCGCCGCCGGCCAAGCCGTTCACCAAGTACGTCGGCCCACCGAAGGGGACGGCCCCGGCGCCGACCCCGCCGGCGACGGCCGCGAGCACGGCTGCGAGCGCGCCGGCGGCGAAGGCCCCGGCCGGGACCGTCGACCTGGCCGCGGACCCGAACGGTCAGCTGATGTTCGACACGAGCACGCTGAGCGTGAAGCCGAAGGCCGGGAAGGTGACGATCGACTTCACGAACGCGTCACCCCTCCCGCACAACGTGGCCGTTGCCCAGGGGAGCAAGGTGCTCGGGAGCACGCCGACCTTCACCGGCGGGTCGAAGACCCTGGTGCTGAAGCTCAAGCCAGGGACCTACACGTATTACTGCACGGTGCCCGGCCACAGACAGGCCGGCATGCAGGGCACGCTCACCGTCTCCTGAGCATCCCGGGCGCAGCGCCTCTCGGCCGTCGTCGGCCGACCGACCGACCGATCGCGCCAGCCGCCTGCGATCGAGCCAGCCCGGTGCCGATCGCGCCAGCCCGGCGCCGATCGAGCCAGCCCGGCGCGGATCGAGCCGGGAGCCGAGACCGTCAGCCGGCGGCGACCGGCTCCATCAGGCGGAGCTCGGACGACTCGATGAACTCGCCCGGATCGCGGCTGAGCGCCTTGCGATCAGGGCTGTCGTAGTAGTCGGCAGCCGCCCGCTCGAAGTCCGGGTGGGTCGCGACCCAGGCGAACGTCCGCGTTTCCGGGTCGGCCCACGACCCGGCGATCTCGAAGCCGAAGCGGCGGCGGAGGGGGACGATCTCCGCACGCCAGAACTCGACGAACTCGTCGAACAGGCCTTCCTTGATCGAGTAGATGCGCAGTTGGGACGCCATGCGTGGATGCAATGAATACCCGACTTGGCCCGGTCGTGCACGCGATCACGGGCAACCGCCCGTCGGCTCGGTACCCTTTTGGGCAATGGCAGACACCAAGCCCCGCGTCAACCGTCGAGCCCAGGACCACCAGGCGCTCGCGCTTGAATGGCGGCGGCTGACCCGAGCCGCGACGTTCGTCGCCGTGCTGACGAGCCCGATGGTCTTCTCGGTGCTCTTCTACACCCACCGGTGGAGCTTCGTCGCCGCCGTGATCGGGACCCTCGTGAGCGTGATCGCCTTCCGCGGCCTGATCGACGTCGTCGCCCACCGGCTGATCCCGCGTCCGAGCCTCTACGCGGCCGACCGGCAGCTGCTCGACGATGACGCGATCGCCCGGCGACGGGTCTGGTACTGGCGCAAGAAGTTCCGCCACACGCTGTGGTTGGTCGGGATCTTCGGCGGCTTCCTGCTGGTGATCAACCTGATCCAGAATGCGACCGGGTCGCCGCGCGACCTGGGCGGGACGGTCAGCGGCATAACCGGCGTGTTCGGCGGCCAGAACGGGACGTCGTTCGTCCTGATCGGCGCCCAGATCCCCCTGCTCTTCCTCGCGAACTTCCTGATCTTCTTCGGGCCGATCATCCTGATGGCGGTCCGCTCGATGAAGGGTTACGAGCCGGGCGATGCCGACTGGGGCGTGAAGATCGACGACGTGCGCGGGCAGTCGGAGCCCAAGGAGGAGATCACGCGGGTGATCTCGCTCTGGGAGTCGGGCGAGGACTTCCGCAAGGCCGGCGGCAAGCCGGAGCGTGGACTGCTGTTCATCGGGTCACCGGGCACCGGGAAGACGATGCTCTCGAAGGCGATCGCGACGTCGTTCAACTCGCCGATCGTGATCATGCCGGGATCGGGCTTCCAGATGCCGTTCATGGGCATGGACGTGATCGTCGTCCAGCTGATGATCTCCAAGGCCCGCCGGCTGGCCCGCAAGTGGGGCGGCCAGTGCATCATCTTCATCGACGAGATCGACGCCGTCGGTCTGCGCCGGGCGGCGCTCGGCGGCGGGGCCGGCGGGATGATGACGCCGGCGAGCACGGTCGACTCGTTCCACGACCTCGCCTTCTTCGGGTCGCAGGGCGCGCTCAACTCGAGCGGCGACCTGATCCTCGAGACGCGGGCCTGGCGGGAGAAGCTGTTCGCCGCGCGCGCGAGCGCACAGGTCAGCCCGTATCCGGACGGCCTGCTGCGCATCGGAGCCCGCATCCAGGACTTCATCTTCCCGGGCGGCGGCATGATGGGCGGAGGGATGGGCGGCGGCCTTGCGCTGAACCAGCTGCTCGTCCAGATGGACGGCGTCGACGACCCGCCGTTCACGCGCAAGATCATGACCAACCGGGTCAACACCTTCCTCGACGCTACGTACATCCTCCCGCCGAAGATCGGCAGGCTGAAGCTCCGCTTGCGGGCGCCGAAGCCGCGGGCCGAGCAGATCTACTTCATCGGGGCGACCAACGTCCCGATCGACCGACTTGATCCGGCCCTGATCCGGCCTGGCCGGATGGGCCGGCACATCTGGTTCCGGACGCCGACCAAGGACGACCGCAAGGACATCTTCGACCTCTACATGGACCGCGTCGACCATGCGGCCGAGCTCGACACCGAGAAGCGTCGGGACGAGCTCGCGCGGATCACGAACGGCTACTCCCCGGCGATGATCGAGCAGGTCTGCTCGATGGCGCTGACCTACGCCCACTCCGACGAGCGGGTCGAGTTCGAATGGGCCGACCTGGTCGAGGCGATGACGACGATCGAATCCGGCACGGCCCAGGGCGTCGACTACATCCCGGAGGAGACGCGGGCGGTCGCGATCCACGAAGCCGGGCACGCAGCCGCGTCACACGTCTACATGCAGGGCGTCCTCTCGACCCGCCTGTCGATCCGCAAGCGGGGCGGGTCGCTCGGCCACCACCAGGCGATCGAGAAGGAGGAGCGATTCTCGAGCTGGCGCCACGAGGAGGTCGGCAAGCTGGTCTGGACGCTCGGGGCGATGGCCGCCGAGCATGTCTTCTACGGGGAGAACTCGACCGGGGTCGGCGGCGATGTGCAGAGCGCGACGGCCCGGGCGGCGTGGATGGTCGGGATGTGCGGAATGGGTCCCGAGCCGATCGACTTCAACGGCCACGAGTTTCCGGATGACGACGAGCGGACGAAGGCGGCCGAGATGTACATGGACCGCTTCGAGCAGATCGGCGCGAAGATCATCAACCGCTCCGGTGGATCGGCCCTGATGGGCGACCCGATCCCGGCGATCCTCGGCGATCGCAACAAGAACCGCGCGGCTGCACAGATCCTCGGACAGGCCTACATCACGGCGTACTGCCTGATCCTCCACAATCGGGAACAGGTCCAGAACATCGCCGAGACGCTGATCTCGAGGCGCGAGCTGCACGGTGACGAGGTGGTCGATGTGCTCGACGCGGCAAGGCTCGAGGCGCCCGCGATCGACATCACCGACGACGCGTCATGGCCGAATCTTTGAGCGAGTCGAGCACACCCCGCGGGGGCGATGCCCATCGCCGGGCGCCTGACCCGGCCGGCACGCGTCCGAAGGTCGACCTGCTCACTGGCCGCCCGGACCCCGATCAGGTCCCGGTCCCGGCTGCGGTCGGCGGCGAATCCGACGGGGATCCCCGGGCGGTCGGTGCCGACGAGGTCGCAACCGCACCGGCGTTCGGCTCGACGATCGGCCGGACGTTCGGGCCGACGCCGGAGCCCGAGCCGCTGAAAGGGCGGGCGCAGCCGCCGTCCGCAGGCCTTGCGGAGCCGGTCGCGGCGCTTGCGCCCGCCGGGGGGACCGGCGCCCGGTCGGCCGGGGACGACGTGATCGGGAGCTCCAGCCCGGTGCAGAGTCAGCACGGACCGCGCTTCCAGTTCCTGATCGGCGCGCTGATCGCCCTCGCGATCTCGGCACTCGCGATCACCGTCCTGACGCTCCGCTCGGGCCGCGACAGCACGCCGGCCGACTGGGCGTCGTGGCACCCGACGGCGACCGGCTTCGCCGCGGCCGCGCAGATCTCCGCCCACGTCGGGCCGGAGTACCGCCTGGCCTCCAACGCCCAGATGGTCGCGGTCCAGTCGGGGCCGCTCGCCCTGGACGGAGTCCCGCTGACGCTGGTTCGGCGGAGCAGCGCCAGCGCGAACGCGGACATCGTCGCGCTCGCGGGAAACGCCGTGCTCTACAAGATGTGCGGGCTGGGACCGTCCTGCTCGATCGTCGGCACGCCGAGCGCCGAGCGGCTGACCCTGGTCCGGCGCGAGGCACTCGAGCTGGCGCTCGACACGTTCGAGTACGTCGCCAACGCCAACCAGGTCGTGGTCTTCCTCCCGCCGATCGTGACCGCGGCGACCACAGGCGCCAAGAAGACGACGACCGGGGCTACGGACGCGCTGTTCTTCCAGGCCTCGGACTTCCGCAGCGAGCTGGACAGACCGCTGTCGACAACGCTGACCGCCCGGCCGCCGACGATCGGCACCGTCGACAAGGCGACGGACACGCCCGTCGTGAAGGCCCTGACGACGCCGTCGTTCTACTCGTTCAGCATCGTCTCCCAGGCGGCCGACGCCACAGTGTTCCTCGTGCTCCAGCCGTTCGCCGTCAGCTGAGCGCCGCGCCGCCTGCGCGGGCCTACTTGCGTCGTCCGAACTTGCGGACACCCCCGGTCGCGTTGACTCCGGCCTTGACCGCACCCATCAGCGCGCCGAAGGCCAGGTTGCCCGGCGTCGCCTTGTTCTTGAGGTGGTCCGGGTCGGTCATGGTGACGTGCTCCGGGGCCTCGGTGTTGAACTTGAACTCGTAGTCGATCTTCCGGGCGGCGATCTCCTCGGCGCTCAGGCGACCGACGTTCTCCGCCATTCCGGCATTGTTGGCGAGCACTCCGACCGGGCGATCCGGATTCGGCTTCGGGGGCAGGCCGGATCCACCTCGCTCGATGTACGGCAGGGGCTTGCCCTTGTTCGAATTGGTTACGGGCATGTGGCCTCCTTCTCTGGAGATTCGCGTTGTCACTGACGTTACCGCGTGAGCACCGCAGTCTCCACCCATAACTCGCCGGACCGTCGATCCCTTCGCCGTCCGGCTCGACGGAAACCGTTGCATGTACAATTACCTCTATGGGATCAGAGCTTCGCCTGAGCGTCCTGGATCAGTCGCCGGTCGCCGAGCAGTCGACCGGGTCGCAGGCCCTGCACAACACGATCGACCTGGCTCGCCTGGCCGACGAGCTCGGCTATCACCGCTACTGGGTGGCCGAGCACCACGGCGGGCCGTTGCTGGCCGGTCGGAGCCCCGAGGCCCTGATCGGGCCGATCGCGGCCGCGACGTCCCGTCTGCGGGTCGGCAGCGGTGGGGTCATGCTGCCGCATTACAGCCCGTTGAAGGTCGCCGAGACGTTCAGCCTGCTGAGCGGCCTCTTCCCCGGCCGGATCGACCTCGGCCTCGGGCGGGCGGCGGGCACCGACCCGATGACGACGCTGGCCCTCCAGCGCGATCGCCGGCACGCGCCGGCCGACGACTTCCCAGAACAGCTCGCCGAGCTGCTCGGGCTGCTCGACGGGACGCTGCCCGCCACGCATCCCTTCGCTCGACTCGCGGCGACCCTGCCCGGGCGCCCGGAGCGTCCGATCCCGTGGCTGCTGGGCTCCTCTGACCAGAGCGCGATCTGGGCGGGCCAGCTGGGACTCCCCTACGCGTTCGCGGACTTCATCAACCCCCGGGGAGCAGGTGCGGCCGCGCTCTACCGGGAGCACTTCACCCCGTCGCCGCTGCTCCCCGAGCCGGTCGTCGCGGTCGCCGCGTGGGCGATCTGTGCCGAGGAGGCCGAGCAGGCCGAGCGGCTGGCGGCGAGCAGCCGGATGGCGATGCGGATGCTTCGGCGGGGCCGCCTGATCGCGGTTCCGCCGGTCGAGCGGGCAGTTCATTTTCTCGCTCAGGAGGCCGGCGACGACGGCGGCCGGCGGATGATCCTCGGGTCGCCCGGCGGTGTCCGTGGCCAACTCGAGACGGTGGCCGCCGAGTACGGAGCCGAGGAGGTGATCGTCGTGACGATCACCTACGACCACGCCGCCCGCCGGCGGTCCTACGAGCTGATCGCCGGTGAGTTCGAGCTGTCAGGGGCCGGCTCGGCGGACTCGAAGCCGGGACACGCGGTGACCGGAATCCGCGGGTAGCGGGCGTAGAGGTCGGGCTGGTCGCGGGCCCGCCCACACAGCGAGAAGACCGACCCACGGGTGTTCGGAACGAGGCGCTGATGGCGGCAGACGTTGCACAGACCGGCCGCTGGCTGGCGATCTCGAGGCACTATACTTTGTGAAGTGAAGACGTTCCAGAGGTTGCTGGGGTTCCTGCGACCGTACCGCAAAGGCGTCGTCTGGTCGCTCGTCCTGGCGGCCCTGGCGATGCTCGCAACGGTCGCGATCCCGTACCTCAGTGGTCGCGGCCTCGACGCGATCCGGGCGCACGATCGCCACCAACTGGTCACGCTCGGCCTGGTCGTCGCCGGCGCCGGACTGATCCGCCTGGTCCTGACGGTCGTGCGGCGCCTGGTCGCGGGGCAGGTCTCCCTGGGCGTGGAGTACGACCTGCGGACGCGTCTCTTCGGTCACCTCCAGTCGCTCGAGCTCGGCTTCTTCGACCACAACCAGACCGGCCAGCTGATGTCCCGGGCGACGGTCGACCTCCAGGCGGTCCGCTTCTTCCTCGGCTACGGCCTCGTCTACATCCTCCAGTCGGCCCTGACGATCATCCTCGCCGGCGCGGCGATGGTCATCCTCCAGCCTGATCTCGCGGTGATCTCGCTGGTCCCGGTGCCCTTCGTGATCTACGTGTCGATCCGCTACGGCCAGCGCGCGCGACCCGCGATCCAGGAGGTCCAGCAGCGAATCGGCGAGCTGACGGCCGACGCCGAGGAGAACATCTCCGGCGTCCGGGTCGTCAAGGCGTTCTCCCGCGAGGCCCACCAGCGGGCGCGCTTCGAGCGGAGCGTCGGTCGCGTCTTCAGCCAGGCGATGGTCTCCGCCCGGCTGGCAGCCCGCTACAACCCGCTGATCGGCTTCCTCCCCCAGGTCGGCCTGGCCGCCGTCCTGCTGGTCGGCGGACGCCAGGTGATCGACCACAAGCTGACGGTCGGCCAGTTCAGCGCGTTCTACTTCTACCTGCTGATGCTCCTCTCGCCGATGCGCACGCTCGGCCTGATCCTCGGGCTGGCCCAGCGGGCGACGGCGTCCGGAGCGCGGATCTTCCAGCTGCTCGACCGCGCACCCCGCCTCAGCGCCCCGCCGGATGCCCCGCCCCTGCCTGCCGGACGCGGACATGTCCGCCTCGAGGGCGTCGAGCTCCGCTACGAGGGCGCTGGTCACGCCGCCCTGCGCGAGATCAACCTCGACGTCCCGGCCGGCACGACGGTGGCCCTGGTCGGGGCGACCGGATCCGGGAAGACGTCGGTGGCCGGCCTGGTCGCCCGCCTGTATGACCCGACGGCCGGCCGGGTGACGATCGACGGGGCCGATCTGCGCGACGTCGCCGTCGGCTCGGTTCGCGAGGCCGTCGCCCTGGTCAGCGACGAGCCGTTCATGTTCAGCGCGACGATCGCAGAGAACATCGCCTACGCCCGGCCGACCGCCGGCCGTGACGAGGTCGAGGCGGCCGGCCGGCGAGCACAGGCCCACGAGTTCATCGTCCGCCTGCCGGACGGCTATGACACCCGCGTCGGCGAGCGCGGCCTCACGCTGTCGGGCGGGCAGCGCCAGCGTCTGGCGATCGCCCGCGCCCTGCTGGCCGACCCGCGGGTCCTGATCCTCGACGACGCGACGTCGTCGGTCGACGCGTCGACCGAGCAGGAGATCAAGCGCGGTCTGCGGGAGGCGATGGCCGGACGGACGACGTTCGTGATCGCCCACCGCCTGTCGACGATCGCCCTGGCCGACCTGGTCGCCGTGATCGAGGACGGCGTGGTCGCCGCATACGGGACGCACGCCGAGCTGGTCGAGCAGTCCGACCACTACCGGGAGATCGTCGAGAAGGGCCTGCCCGACCGGGTCTTCCTGACCCGCAAGCCCCGCGAGCGCCAGACTGCGAGCCTGTGAGTCGCCGGACCGACGACGTCCGCCGCCGACTGCGGGGGACCAGCGGGCGGGGCCGGCGGCTGCGCGGGCTGCTGGCTCTGCTGCGGCCGTATCGCGTCCGCGTGGCGGCGATGTTCGCTTCGCTGGTGATCGGCACGGCCGCCTCCCTGGCGCCGGCCCCGCTGGCCAAGCTGGCGATCGACGACGGGATCAGCGCCGGCGACGAGCGGGCCCTGACGCTGGTCGTGATCGCCTTCCTGGTCGCCGCCGGCGTCGTCTGGGTGGCGACCTACGCCCAGACGTACCTCGTCGAGTGGGTCGGCCAGCGGGCGCTCGCCGACCTGCGGCTGGCGATCTTCGATCACCTCCAGCAGATGCCGATCGGCTTCTACGAGCGCCGGCCGGCCGGCGTGCTGATCTCGCGGATGACCAACGACGTCGAGGCGCTCGACGACCTCGTGACCGACAGCGTCGTGACCCTCTTCCAGGCGTCGCTGACGCTGATCGGGACGCTCGTGATCCTCGTTCTCCTCGACGCCAGGCTGGCCCTGCTGACGTTCACGGTCGTACCGGTGATCATGCTCGCGTCGGTCGCCTTCCGGATCGCCTCGGCCGACGCGTACAGGCGGACGCGGGAGACGATCGGGCGGATCACCGGCAACCTGCAGGAGACGCTCTCGGGGATCCGCGTCGTCCGGGCCTTCGGGCAGGAGCCGCGGCACATCCGACGGTTCGCCGAGCTCAACGAGGCCAACCGGGCGGCGAACATGACGACCGTCTACCTCAACGCCGCGTACTTCCCGGCGATCGAGATGGTTTCGGCGCTCGGGACCGTGGCGATCCTGATCTACGGCGGCTACCAGGCGATCGACGGGGCGATCACGATCGGCGTGATCGTCGCGTTCATCGCGGCCCTCAGCAACTTCTTCGATCCGATCACCCAGCTCTCCCAACTGTACACGACCTACCAGTCGGGGATGGCCGCGCTCGACAAGATCTTCGAGCTGCTCGACGTGACCCCCGACCTCGTCGACGCGCCGGACGCGATCGAGCTCGGCCGGATCCGCGGGGAGATCCGCTTCGAGGACGTCAGCTTCGCCTACGCGCCCGGACCCCAGGCGCCGACCGACGCGACGACGGGGTCCGACGGCGGGTCGGCCGAGCCCGCGGAGCCGGTCGTCGCGCTGTCGGGTGTCGACCTGGTCGTGCCGCCCGGCCAGACGGTCGCCCTGGTCGGGGCGACCGGGGCGGGAAAGTCGACGCTGGCGAAGCTGGTCGCCCGCTTCTACGACCCGACCGGCGGCCGCGTGCTGGTCGACGGGCAGGACCTCCGCGACGTCCGGGCGTCGAGCCTCCGGCGGCAGATGGGAATCGTTCCCCAGGAGGCGTTCCTGTTCTCGGGCACGGTCGGCGAGAACATCGCCTTCGGACGGCCGGACGCGACGCTCGACGACGTCCGGGCGGCCGCGGCCGCGGTTGGGGCCGACGAGTTCATCATGGCGCTCGACAAGGCCTACGACACCGAGGTCGGCGAGCGGGGCGCGCAGATCTCGGCCGGCCAGCGCCAGCTGCTCGCGTTCGCCCGGGCGCTGATCGCCGACCCGCGGATCCTCGTGCTCGACGAGGCGACGTCGAACGTCGACCTCCACACCGAGGGCCGGATCGAGGACGGCCTGCGCCGGCTGCTGACCGGACGGACGGCCCTGGTGATCGCCCACCGCCTGTCGACGATCCGCGCGGCCGGGCGGATCGTCGTGCTCGACGGGGGTCGGATCGTCGAGCAGGGAACCCACGACGAGCTGATCGACGCCGGCGGCGCCTACTGGGATCTCTACCGGGACTGGTCAGAGCAGACGCAGCTCGCCCTGCCGGTCGGCGTCGACGGCTGATCCGCCGGCAGGCGGCCGGCGTCGACGGCTGGTCCGCCCCGCCGCGATGAGTCGGCGTCGAACGCCGAGCCGCCCGCCGCGCTTAGGCTCCCCTACAACAATCAACGAGTTGCAATAGCCGGTCGGTGACGCTATCGTCGCGGGCAACGGTGTGCGCCGAGTCGGCGGACGCGATGCCCGGAGGTGACTCGGTGGAAGCATCGGCGATCGGAGTGCGGCCGTCCCGCTGGCAGCGCGTGAAGGCATCGCTCACGCCGGCCGAGTGGCGTCGGGCCGGGGCGATGACGGCATTCATCCTCGCTCTGCACGTGATCGGCTTCGTGCTCCTGTTCGCGGTGATCGCCCCGCATCACTACGTCCTCGGCAAGACCGGGGCCTTCTCGGTCGGGCTCGGCTTCACGGCGTACACGCTGGGCATGCGCCACGCGTTCGACGCCGACCACATCGCGGCGATCGACAACACGACGCGCAAGCTGATGAACGACGGCCAGCGGCCGCTCAGCGTCGGCTTCTTCTTCTCGCTCGGCCACTCGACCGTCGTCTTCGTCCTGTCGTTCGCCCTGGCGATCGGCGTCAAGGCCCTGGCCGGGCCGGTCAGGAACGGCGGGTCGAGCTTGCATCAGGTGACCGGTATCGTCGGGACGGCCGTCTCCGGGACGTTCCTCTACCTGATCGCCGGCCTGAACATCGTCGTGCTCGCCGGCATCATGAAGATCTTCGGCAAGATGCGCCGCGGCGAGTTCGACGAGACGGCGCTCGAGCACGAGCTCGCCCACCGCGGCTTCATGAACCGCTTCTTCGGCAAGTACACGCAAGGCGTCAGGCAGCCGTGGCACATGTACCCGATCGGGATCCTCTTCGGCCTGGGCTTCGACACGGCGAGCGAGGTCGGCCTGCTCGTGCTGGCGGCCGGCGCGGCCGGCGCGGGCCTGCCGTTCTACGCGATCCTGGCCCTCCCGGTCCTGTTCGCGGCGGGGATGTCCCTGCTCGACACGCTCGACGGGTCGTTCATGAACTTCGCCTACGGTTGGGCCTTCCTCAAGCCGGTCCGCAAGGTCTATTACAACATCACGATCACCGGCCTGTCGATCGCCGTGGCCTTCGTGATCGGGACGATCGAGATCCTCGGGCTGCTCGCCCAGGAGGCCGACCTCAGCGGCGGCTTCTGGGACTACTTCCAGAACTTCAACATCAACCACGCCGGCTTCATCGTCGTCGGCCTGTTCGTCGCGACCTGGGTGATCGCGCTCGGCGTCTGGCGCTACGGGCACATCGAGGACAAGTGGAATGCCGGGATGGACCTCGCCGCCGCGAACGAGGCGGCCCGCGGCGAGCGGTGAGGCCGGCCCGGGCGACGCCCGGGCGACGGATCCGGGGACCCGTCAGCGAAGCTCGGCGCCGACCCTCGCCGGCGGCGGCTCGAGCGAGATCAGGTCGTTGCCCTCGTGGTCGACCTGGAGCGTCGTGTGGGTGAGGTGAAAGCGCTCGTGGAGCATCGCCTCGAGATCGCGGCGGGCAGCGTGGCAGTTGGCGTCGGCGGTGACGAGGACGTGGGCCGACAGGGCGGGGAAGCTCGAGGTGACCTCCCAGACGTGGAGATCGTGGACCTCGACGACGCCCGGCAGGCCGATCATCGCGTTGCCGATCGTGTCGGGGTCGAGGCCGGCCGGAGCCGCCTCGAGGAAGATCCGCCCGCAGGCCTTGAGCAGGCAGTAGGACGACCGGAGCATCAGTGCGGCGACCAGCAGCGAGGCGATCGGGTCGGCCCGCTCGAAGCCGGTCAGCAGGATCACCCCGGCGGCGAGGGCGGTCGCGAGGAAGGCGTAGAGGTCGGTGAGGAGGTGCTGGAAGCTGCCCTCCACGTTGAGGCTCTCCCGGTTGGCCTTGGCGAGCGTCCAGGTCGCGAGGAGGTTGACCGCCGCACCGATCAGGGCGACCGCGAGGATCAGGCCGGCCCGGACGTGCGGGGGACTGAAGAGCCGGCGGATCGCCGCCTCACAGATCAACAGGGCGAAGACCAGCAGGGTGATCCCGTTGGCCATCGCCGAGACGATCTCGACCCGCTTGAAGCCGTAGGTCATCGCCCCCTTCGCCGGTCGCTGGGCGTAGCGAAGGGCGACGAGCGAGAGGCCGAGGGCAGCCGCGTCGGTCAGCATGTGCCCGGCATCCGAGAGCAGGGCCAGCGAATGGGCGACGAGCCCGGCGACGACCTCGAGCGCCATCAGGCCGACGATCAGGCCAAGGACGATCCCCAGCTTGCGGCCGTCGGCGTCCGCGCTCGCCCCGTGCGAGTGCGACCCGTGCGAGTGGCCGGCGTGGGAATGGCCGGCGTGGGAATCCGCGGAATGCTCCATCCCCTCCATCGTCGCATGCCGCGCAGATAAGCCGCGATCAGCCGACCTCGGCCTCCTCGAAGGTCGCCATCTCCCGATGGAGGGCTCCGGCCGCCTCGATCAGGCCGAGCGCCAGCCCGGCGCCTGAGGCCTCTCCCAGACGGAGGCGGAGGTCGAGCAACGGCTCGAGGCCGAGCTCGCCGAGGACCAGGTCGTGGCCCGGCTCGGGTGAGCGGTGGCCGGAGATCAAGAGCTCCCCGACCGCCGGATCGAGGCCCCTCGCGAGCAGGCAGGCCGTCGCGACGGCGTAGCCGTCGAGCACGACCGGGAGGTGGAGCCCGACTGCCGCCCGCGCAGCCCCGACCAGGGCGGCCAGCTCGAGCCCGCCGAATGCCAGCAGCGCCGGCCGTGCTCCGAGGCCCGACCCGTGGCGGGCGAGCGCGGCCGCGACGACTGCCCGCTTGCGCGCGAGGCCCGCCGTGTCGAGACCCGTCCCCCGGCCGACCGTCAGCTCGACCGGCGCGCCGGTGAGCCCGCTGAGAAGCGCCGCCGTCGTCGCCGTGTTGCCGATCCCGATCTCCCCCAATACCAGGCAGTCGACCCCCCGGCCGGCCAGCTCCCCCGCCAGACCGGCGCCGACCTCGAGCGCCCGATCGAGCTGGTCGGCGCTCAGCGCCGGGCCAAGCGTCATGTCCGCGCAGCCGCCGGCCACCTTCGCCGGCCGAACCCCGTCCGGAGTCGGCCCGACCAGGCCGAGATCGGCGACCAGGAGCTCGTGGCCGGCCCGCCGGGCGAGCACGCCGACCGCCGTCTCCCCCCGCCCGGCAGCCGCCGCAACCTGGGCCGAGACCGCCCCGCCGAACAGGCTCGTCCCCCGCCCGACATGCCCGTGGTCCCCGCAGCAGACGAGGATCCCCGCCCGCAGCGGGTCGCCCGGCGCGTCGCCGGTGACCTGCGCCCATCGCTCGATCACCCACTCCAACAGCCCCAGGCTTCCAGCCGGCTTGACGAGCCGGTCGAGACGGTCGCGGGCCTTGATCGCGCCGTTTCTGGCCGGCCCCGCCGGGTGCGGCGTCGGTGGCCCCGGAGCGCCCGCAGGCGACTCGGGCGGGTCCGCTGCCCGCCATCGGTCGCGCATCACGACCGCGCCGACCGGCGTCCGCGCCGACCAGCCGGCCGCCTCCAGGCCCGGCCGGGACGGACGCTCGTCCGGCCAGCCGACGCACAGGTAGGCGATCGGGTCGACCCGTTCGGGGATCCCGAGCACCCGGCGGAGATCCTCGGGCCGGTAGAAGCTGACCCAGCCGACGCCGAGTCCCTCGGCCCGGGCGGCGAGCCAGAGGTTCTCGATCGCGCAGGCCGTGCTGTAGACGTCGGTCTCGGGGATCGTCCCCCGCCCGAGCACCTCGACGCCCGGCTCACCGTGGTCGCAGCAGACGCAGATTCCCAGGGGCGCTTCGACGACGCCCTCGATCTTCCGGTCGAGGAACTCGGCCGCCCGCTCGTCGAACCGCTCGGCCTGGCGCAGCCGCTCCCGGGCCGCCAGAGCCCGGATTCGCGTGCGCGTCTCGATCCGGCTGACGACGATCAGCCGCCACGGCTGCATCAGGCCGACCGACGGGGCCCGGTGGCCGGCTTCGAGGACCCGGTCGAGCACGTCCCCGGGGATTGGGTCCGGCCGGAAACGGCGGATGTCGCGGCGCTCGGCGATCACCCGGTGGACGGCTTCCCGCGCGGCGTCGGGGTAGCGCCAGCCCCGCGGGTCGGCGGCCCGGTCGGCCGCCCGCGACGAATCGAAGTCCTCGGGCACGGCCGGACGCCGCCACCGCGGCCCGCCGCCGTCAGCCCGCGCCGACAGCCTGGGTCCATCGTCAGCCCGCGCCGACGGCCCGGGGCCGGTCGCCTCGACCTCCCCCGGCTCCTCCACCATCAGTCGACCGCCGACCGGTGGTGACGGGGGGTGTAGACCTCGGGGGCGCGGCCTGCCCGCCGCAGCACGCGGGTCTGCGACGAGCCGACGATCACCAGCGTCCGCATGTCGATCTCGTCGAGGTCGACCGACGCCAACGTCGTCACCGTGACCCGCTCGTCCGGGGACCCGACCGCCCGGGCGACGACGACCGGCGTCGCGGGCGGGCGATGGGTCAGGAGGATCTCCCTCGCCCGGGCGATCATCGCCCGGCGGGTCCGGGACGCCGGGTTGTACAGGACGACGACAAGGTCTCCAAGACCGGCCGCGTCCAGCCGCCGTTCGATCACCGCGGCCGGCTTCAGTCGATCTGAGAGGGAGATCACGCAGAAGTCATGCCCGAGTGGCGCGCCGACCCTGGCCGCCACGGCCTGCATCGCCGAGAGACCGGCCAGAACAAGCACGTCAATCGCGTCATGCCCGCCCTCCTCCGCCACCTCGAAGACGGCTGCGGCCATCGCGAAGACGCCCGGGTCCCCCGACGAGACGACGGCCACGCGGTCTCCCCCGGCCGCCAGATCGAGCGCCTCGCGGGCCCGCTCCAGCTCGGCGCCGTTGTCGCTCTCCAGCCGCCGCTGACCCCGCCGGGGCGCGACTCGCGCGAGGTATCTCGCGTAGCCGACGAGGACGTCCGCCCGGG
>DATCEH010000127.1:0-12927 GCA_036510225.1 Solirubrobacteraceae bacterium
GCCCGGGGTGAGCACCGCGCCGCCGCGGAACATCACCCGGAACGGGTCTGTTCCGGTCGGTGTTCTCGAGTGCCACGCGGCCCGACGGACCGCTCTCGAGAATCGTGTCTGCCGGGCGTGGTCGACGCGAACCTTGTTCGAGACGAACGGTGTTCGCGGCTCTCCGTAGACCCGACGGCAGGCCGGCGGATTTATTCCCATGACCGCTCCCGGGCACCCTAGGATGGCGCCACCGTGAGGTTCCCGAAGCAGACCACCGGCCTCGGCGTCGCGATCACCGGGCTCGTCGTCCTCGTCGCGGCCGCGGTCCTCCAGCTCGCGTTCGTCGGATCCTACGTCGGCGCCCTGCACAATCCGATGCCCCACAGCGTGCCGGTCGACCTCATCGCCCCGTACACGATCGCCCCGCGGTTGACGGCCCAGCTCGATGGTCTGCCCGGGAAGCCGCTCAAGATCGACGCGGCCACGTCGGCCGCCGCCGCACGCGACGACGTCGGATCCCGGCGGGTCTACGGCTTCTTCGAGCCCCACTCCAAGGGACGCGACACGCTCGCCGTCGCAACCGCGGCCAACCGGGCGACGGCCCTCGCCGTCGAGACTGTCTTCGACGGCGTCGAGACCTCCCGCCATCGGCCGGCGCCCCGCGTCGTCGACCTCGCCCCGCTGCCCGCGAATGACCCGGCCGGCCTCTCCGGCTTCTACGCGGTCGTCAGCTGGATGATCGGCGGCTATCTCGGCGCCACGCTGCTCGGACTGGTCGGCGAGACACGCGCGCGCAGCCGGGTCCGCGCCTTCGCCCGCGTGGTCGCCCTCGCCGTCTACGCGATCGCCTCAGGCGTCCTCAGCGTCCTCCTGCTCGACAAGGGGATCGGCGTGCTCGGCGGCCACTTCGAGGATCTCTGCGCCGTCGCCGCCCTCTCGATCTTCGCCGCCGCGGCCGCCACCGCCGGCCTCCAGGCCGTGCTCGGGATCGCCGGCACGGGTGTCGCGATCCTGGTCTTCGTCGTGCTCGGCAACCCCAGCTCGGGTGGTCCGTACGCACGCGACATGCTGCCCCAGTTCTGGCGCGTGGTCGGCGAGTACCTACCGCCGGGCGCCGCCGTCGACCTCGTCCGCAACGTCCTCTACTTCGGGTCGCGCGACATCCAGACCCCGATCATCGTGCTCGCCGCCTGGGCCGGCGCCGGGGCCCTGATCGCGCTCGCGCTCGGCGGGCGGAGGGTCGCCAAGCCCGCCGCCGAGGCCGAAGCCGCGGCCGGGTTCGCCGCCGCCTGACTCGCCGCCCGCCGCCCTGACCCGCCCCCCGCCGCCGGACCAGCCGTCCGCCGCCGGACCCCGCCGTGCGCCGCCCGCGACGCCCCTCTTCACCGGCCCGGCCGGCGGCCGGCGGCCGCGGGGGTCCCGACCGTGCTGACCCGCTCGTGCACGAAGCTCAGCTTGTCGATCACGGTCGGGGCGAGCGTGAACGGGTAGAGATCGTCCCGGCCCATGCTCCGGTTGACTGCGTTCAGGGCGTAGGTCAGGGGCAGCCAGTCGCCGATCAATGTCTCGAACGGCGGTCGCTCGGGCTCGGCCGCCGGCGCGGCGACGAGGGCCGGGTCGGCGGTCTCTCGCGGCCCGGCGACGAACAGCCTGAAGGCGGCCGCGGTCTGGAGCGCGTCGCGGATGTGGAGATAGTGGGCGAACGTCTCGGCCCAGTCCTCCCACGGATGTGACGTCGCGTAGGCGCTGACGTGCCGCTCGTTCCAATCGGGCGGCGCTCCGTTTGCGTAGTGGCGCTCGAGCGCCGCGCCGTAGTCGGCGCGCTCGTCGCCGAACAGCTCCCGGCAGGCCTCGAGCGCGTGATCGCCGGCCCGCCCGACAAGCATCGGCCAGACGAAGTGGCCGACCTCGTGGCGGAAGTGGCCGAGCAGCGTCCGGTACGGCTCGTCGAGCTCGGCCCGCCGCTGCTCCCGGCGGGCGTCGTCTGACTCGGCCAGGTCGATCGTGATCAGGCCGTCGTTGTGCCCGGTCACGACCGGTCCGGCCCGGCTGGTCAACAGATCGAACTGCAGGCCGCCGGCCTCGACCGGCAGACCCAGGTCGAGCAGCTGGAAGAGCAGCCGGCGCTTGGCCGCCTCGGCTGCGGCGAACTGCTCGAGACCCTCTGCGTCCCCCTCGCTCGGTCGGGTCCGGGTCAGGCGGCAGCTGCGGCAGAGCGGTCCCGGGTCACCCGGCTCGAGCATCCAGTTGCAGTGGGCGATCCCGGCGTTCGCGCACTGGACGAGCCCGTGCGCGTCGGGGTGGTCGGCGTCCCGTGTGACCAGGTCGACGCGCCACGGGGCGAAGCCGAGCGGGGTCGAGCACCGCAGGCAGAGGCTGTTCTCGAAGAACACGAGCTGGCCGCAGTGGCCGCAGGCGAAGGCGCGCATCGCTCCGGCTGTCTACCGCGCCGCGCGCAAGGCTAAGCGGCCAGCGCGACGACGTCGACGACGACCTTCAGGCGCGTGGTCGCGCCCTCGGTGTAAATCACGCCGCTCAGCGGGGGAACGTCGGAATAGTCGCGGCCGAACGCCGTCACGATGTAGCGGTTGCTCGCGAACCGGTCGTTCGTCGGGTCGACCTCGAGCCAGCCGAACCCCGGGACGAGGACGGCGAGCCAGGCGTGCGACGCGTCGGCTCCGCGCAGCTTCGGCCGCCCGGGCGGCGGGTCGGTCTCGAGGTAGCCGCTGACATACCGGGCCGGCAGGCCGATCGACCGCAGGCAGGCGATCGCCAGGTGGGCGAAGTCCTGACAGACCCCCTCCCGCTGGTCGAGCACCTCGTCGACCGGCGTGCTGACCGACGTCGCGCCCGGCTTGTACTCGAACTCGGTGTGGATCCGATGCGAGAGGTCTGAGACCGCGTCGAGGAAGTCACGGCCGGCGGTGAACGAGACCGCCGCGTAGTCGGCGAAGCGGGTGGACGCCGCGACCAGCGGCGAGTCGAGTGAGAACTGGCCGGCGTCGATCCGGTCGGCCGGAGCGCCGCGCAGGGCGTCGCGAACGTCCTCCCACGGCCGGTGGCACTCGAACGAGGGCCGTGCGTCCTCGCGGCCGTCGACCTCGACGACGCTCGTCGCCGTCACGCTCAGCTTCCGGTGGGGCTCGTGGATCGCCAGGAAGGAGACCCGGTTGCCGAAGAAGTCGACCCGCTCGCGGTAGTCCTCGGGCTCGGGAACGACGAGCACCGATGACGAGAGGCACCGCTGGCCGGGGAGCTCGCGCGGCAGGAGGTGGAGCTGGCTGTAGCTGTGGGAGACGTCCGACTCGTAGTCGTACTCGGTCCGGTGGGTGACTTCGTAGGCGATCGCCATCAGACGACCTTCGCGCCGGCCGGGCGCGTGTCGCCGGCCCCGACGAGCGACCGCTGGGGAAGGGGATGCAGGAAGTGGCCGCGATCGACGGCGTCGGCCGTCTCCCGGAGCTTCTCGTGGAGCTCGGCCAGGAACTCGTCGAGGCTCGGCCGGTGGCCGTCCGCGTCCTCGCCGGCGAGCTCGGCCGTGTCGGCCAGGCGGACGCGGGTCGACGCGTCGAGCAGGAGGCGCTGCTCCTCGCGCAGGCGCCGGTCGCTCGGTCGCACGGGGACGGCGTCGAGGTTCACGGTCAGCTGGGCGAGGGCGAAGGCCAGCGACCGGGGGTTGCCCTCGTCGAGCAGGAGCATGTCGAGCAGCGTCTCGAGCTGGCCGTGGGATCGGTAGCGCCGCCGGTAGGTGATGATGCTCTCGGCCGCCGTCAGGACCGACTCCAGCAGCAGGCTGTCGGTTGCCGTCCCCCGGGCGTCGGTGACCGTCGCCCGGAGCAGGAGCAGCAGCTGCTGGGCCCGCTCGATCCGCCGGCCGCCGTCCATGAAGCGCCAGCCGAGGTCGCGGACCATGCTCTCGGCGCCGAGCCCGCCGAGCGCGAGGAGGCTGTGCATGACCTCCTGGAGCACGCCCTGGACGGCCGCCTGCGGGTCCTTCAGCGTGTCGCCGAGCTCGAGCAACTCCTTGTCGAGCGTCCCGATCACGAGCCACGTGTCGCCCGAGAGCTGGTCGCGGATCGCGTGGGCCGAGTCGAGCAGGGCGTGGACGCAGTGGGCGAGCGTTCCCGGCCGCTCGTGGTCGACGACGAGGTCGAGCAGCTCCCGTCCGGGCGCCTCCAGCCGGCCGGCGGCGCCGTCGCCGACGAACCCCGGGTAGGTGCTCGTGATCCGCGTGAGGGCGACCAGCAGCGCGTGGAAGGACTCGATCCCCGGGGAGTTCGCGCTCCCCTGGAAGTCGTTGCGACGGTCGAAGGCCGCCCGCAGCAGGCGGGTGACGGCCTCGGCCCGCTCGGCGTAGCGGCCCAGCCACCAGAGGTTCTCGGCGACCCGCGACGGAATCGAGGCCATCGGATCGGTCCGCTCGACGGCCGGGCCCGACTCGAGCCAGAACCCGGTCAGCCGCTCGGGCTCGGACGCGAGCACCCACGTGTCCTTGCTGATCGCTCCCGCCTGACTCGAGATCCGCCCGCTCGAGCCGTCCGGGGCGACCCGCGTCAGGCCGCCCGGCATCACGGCGTACGAGTCGCCCCGGGGGACCGCGAACGCCCGCAGGACGCTTCGACGGGGCTCGAGGCCACTGTCGGTCAGGGTCGGGGTCGCGGCCATCGCCAGCGATTCCTGGCCGACCCACTCGACCGGCCGCGCCTCGATCGCCCGGCGCACCTCATCCAATTGTGCTCCAGAACATTCCCATCCGAGCACCGAGCTCGTTCCTGCCCGCCGGGAGATCGGGCGCAGGACCAGCTCGCCGAGGCGTGAGAGGACCTCCCGGCGTCCGGCGTCGTCCCCGCACCACCAGGTCGCCACGCTCGGCAGGCGCAGCGGCACGCCGAGCAGGTGCTCGCTCAGCGCAGGGAGGAACGCCATCAGGGCGGGATTCTCGAGCACGCTCGATCCGAGCGTGTTGACGACCGACACGGCTCCCGACCGGGCCGCCTGGGCGAGCCCGGCGACCCCGAGGCGGGAGTCTCCCTTGAGCTCGAGCGGATCGCAGAACCACGCGTCGACCCGCCGGAGGATCACGTGGACCGGCTCGAGCCGGCCGAGCGACCGCATCCAGACGCCACCCGACCGGACGGTGAGGTCGGCGCCCTCGACGAGGGGATAGCCGAGCGTCGACGCGAGGAAGGCGTGCTCGAAGGCGGTCTCGTTCCACGGGCCCGGGGTCAGGACGACGATCCGGGGATCCTCGACGTCGCGGGGGGCGACGTTCTGGAGGGCGCCGCGCAGCGAGCGCATGAACGGCGCCAGCCGGTGGACCTGGGAGTCGCGGTAGAGGGTCGGGAAGACCCGCGAGACGACCGCCCGCGCCTCGAGCGCGTAGCCGAATCCCGACGGCGACTGGGTCCGGTCCGACAGCACCCGCGGCCGGCCGTCGCAGTCGCGGCCGATGTCCACCGCGTAGCTGAAGAGCTGGTGGGCGCCCGGCAGCCGGACCTGGTCGCACTGGCGCAGGAAGCCGTCGTGGGCGAAGACGACCTTCGGCGGGATCAGGCCCCGACGCAGGAGCTTGCGCGGACCATAGAGATCCTCGAGCACGAGGTTGAGGAGCTCGGCCCGCTCGATCACCCCCGTCTCGATCGCCTCCCAGTCGCGGCTGGAGAGGACCGTCGGCACGGGGTCCAGCAGCCAGCTCTGGCCCGGCCGCGACGAGTCGCCGTACGCGTTGTAGACGACGCCGTCCTGGTCGATCAGCCGGGCCGCCTCCTCCCGGCGGCGGAGCAGCTCGTCCGGACCGAGCTGGTGCAGGGCGCTCGAGACGTGGGCCCAGTGCTCGCGGGGGGCGCCCGCGGCGTCGACCATCTCGTCATAGCGCCCTGGGAGCGGGCGGTAGGCCCCGTTGGGGGTGGTCGTCGTCATCGTTGTCATGGCCCTGACCCGCGGCCGTGGCTCAGGGCCGGCGGGCGCGTCGCAGATCGAGCGTCCGAGGATATTCCCCGGCGCCGGAGACCCCATCCTGGCGGGTCTCGCCGGTCCCGCCGCGCTCGAATCCGCCGTCGGTGTGGCCGTAGCACTCGAACCGGCTCGCCCGGCGGGCCTCGGCCTCCTTGGCGTTGGACGGGACCCGGTCGTAAGACCGGCCGCCCGGGTGGACGACGTGGTACGTCGCGCCGCCGAGCGACCGGTCGGTCCACCGGTCGACGAGGTCGAAGTGGAGCGGCGCATGGACGCCGATCGTCGGGTGCAGCGCCGAGGTCAGCTGCCGGGCCCGGAAACGCACGCCGGCGACGTAGCTGCCGGGTGTCCCGGTCGGGTGGAGGGGGACGACGAAGCCATTGCAGGCGACCGCGTGCCGCGACGGGGTCAGCCCGTCGACGCGGACCTGGATCCGCTCGAGCGACGAGTCGACGAACCGCGACGAACCGGCGGCCGCGTCCTCGCCGAGCACGTTCCACGGCTCGATCGCCGCCCGCAGCTCGATCGACACGCCGTCGACGTTGGTGATCCCCAGGCGGGGGAAGCGGAACTCGACGAACGGGTCGATCCACGCCGCGTCGAACGGGAGGCCGTGCCGCTGGAGATCCTCGGCGACCGCGCGGATGTCGGCTGCGATCCACCACGGCAGGAGGAAGCGGTCGTGGAGCTCGGTCCCCCACCGGACGAGCGCAGCCGCGTACGGCGCGGCCCAGAAGCGGGCGACCAGCGACCGGACGAGGAGCGCCTGGACGAGGGCCATCTGCGGGTGGGGGGCCATCTCGAACCCGCGCAGCTCGACCACGCCGAGCCGGCCGCGCTCGGACTCGGGCGAGAACAGCTTGTCGATGCAGAACTCCGCCCGGTGGGTGTTGCCCGACAGGTCGACGAGGAGGTTGCGCAGGAGACGGTCGACGTGCCACGGGAGGACGGTCTCCTCCGCGGCGAGGCGGTCGAGCTCGGCGAAGGCGATCTCGAGCTCGTAGAGGCTCTCGTGGCGGCCCTCGTCGACCCGCGGGGCCTGGCTGGTCGGGCCGACGAAGCGCCCGGAGAAGAGGTATGAGAGCGACGGGTGGTGCTGCCAGAAGGTGACCAGGCTGCGCAGGAGGTCGGGCCGGCGCAGCAGCGGGCTGTCGGCCGGGCGGGCGCCGCCGAGCGTCAGGTGGCTGCCGCCGCCGGTCGCCGTGTGGACCCCGTCAAGGGCGAACTTCTCGGCGCACAGGCCGACCTCGGCCGCCTCGTCGTAGATCGTCGTCGTGTTCGAGACGAGGTCCGCCCACGAGTCGCTCGGATGGATGTTGACCTCGATCACACCGGGATCCGGGGTCACCGAGAAGTGCTCGAGCCGGGCGTCCGGCGGCGGCGAATACCCCTCGATCACGACTGCGCTCCGCCGGGCCGCGGCCGCGGCCTCGATCACGGCGACAAGCTCGCAGAAGTGTCCGAAGTCGTGCAGCGGAGGCAGGAAGACGTGGGGGTGCCCGTGTCGGAGCTCGACGCACAGGGCGGTGATCGGAGCCGGATCTGACTCTCTTGTCTGGGTTGGGAGCGGTGTCGGAGGGAGCTCGGGGACGGCAGCGAAGAGGGAGCGCTCGGGCTCGGCCGGCGGGGCGCTCCAGGCGATCGACCGCAGTGGCAGGCGCATCCCGATCGGCGAGTCGCCGGCGATCAGGAAGAGCGCGCCCCGGCGGATCGTCCACCGACCCGTCGACCACTCGTCGTCGCCGGCCGCCCGGTGGAGCGGGATCGCGAACCCCCTGGGCTCACCGGACTCGGCATCGAGGGCGGCGACGATCGCCGCCCGGGCGGCCGCGTTCGCCAGCGCGGCGTCCGGCGGGTCCGACGCCAGGCCGGTCGGCGGGTCGCCGGCCGGGAGGCGGGCCTCGGTCCAGAGGCGTCCGACCGGGTCCTCGTAGGCCGGGACGCAGATCTCCGCCGCCAGCCCCAGCCCGGCGGCGATCTCCTCGGCGAGCGCCCGGGTCTGCGCCGGGGTGCCGTCGCCCGTGCTCGTCGGGTCGGCCAGCAGGCCGGGGTCCCGCCACAGCGGGTGGCCGTCGGTCCGCCAGTTGACGCCGACCTGCCACCGGGGGAGCGGCTCGCCCGGATACCACTTGCCCTGGCTGTGCTGGATCAGCGCTCCCGGGGCGAGGCGGCGGGCGAGGCGGGTCCCCAGCGCCGTGGCCAGCGGGCGCTTGGTCGGACCGTCGGCGGCGATGTTCCACTCGGCGGCACGACCGGCGCCGATCGCGACGAAGGTCGGCTCGCCGCCCATCGTCAGACGGGCGTCGCCCGCCTGGAGCTCGGCGTCGACCGCGTGTCCGAGCGCGTCGATCCGTGCCCACTGGTCCGGCGTGTACGGGAGCGTGGCCCGCGGCGCCTGCGCGAAGCGGGTGACCGAGTTGGAGAACTCGAACGTCGTCTCCGCCCGTTCCCGGTTGCCCTCGATCGGGGCCGCCGCCGCCGGGGTCGACGTGCACGCGAGCGGGATGTGGCCCTCGCCGGCGAGCAGTCCCGACGTCGGGTCGAGGCCGACCCAGCCGGCCCCGGGGACGTAGGCCTCGGCCCAGGCGTGGAGGTCGGTCGAATCGCTCGTCGGACCGGTCCGGGCGGGCCGATCGGCGGCCAGCTGGACGAGGTAGCCGGACGCGAAGCGGGCGGCGATCCCCAGGCGGCGGAGGATCGCGACGAGCAGCCACGAGCTGTCGCGGCACGACCCGACCCCGAGCCCGAGCGTCTCGTCGGGGGCCTGGACGCCGTGCTCCATGCGGATCGAGTAGTCGACGTCGTCGCGGACCCGGCGGTTGAGGGCGACGACGAAGTCGATCAGGGGCGTCGGTGTGCGGGCGATCCCGGCGACCCACTGCTCGACGAGCGGGCCGTCCTGCGCAGGCGCGAGGTACGGGAGGAGGTCCTGGGCGAGCCCGGCGTCGTATGCGAACGGCCACTCGCGGGCGGCTTCGTCGATGAAGAAGTCGAACGGGTTGATGACCGTCATCTCGGCGACCAGGTCGACGGTCACCGCGAGCTCGGCCGTCGGCTCGGGGAAGACATACCGCGCGAGGTGGTTGCCCGACGGGTCCTGCTGCCAGTTGACGAAGTGGCGCTCAGGCTTGACGGTCAGCGAGTACGCGAGGATCGGCGTCCGGCAGTGCGGCGCAGGCCGGAGTCGGACGACGTGGGGACCGAGCCGGACGGGGCGGTCGTACCGATAGACCGTCCGGTGCTCAATCGCGATACGAATGCGCGCGAGGATACCGAGCCGGGCGGGTACAGCCGGTCCACCCGGCTCGGCCGGCTGGCCAAGGACATTCGGTCGTGATCGCCGTACATTCAACTGGTGAACGGCGTGCTCCCCCAGATCGTCGCCTTCGGCGGCGGAGGATTCTCGATGGAGGCCGGAAATCCCCTCCTCGACGACTACGTCCTCGCGCTGGCCAACAAGCCCCGGCCGAAGATCTGCTTCCTCGCGTCGGCGAGCGGCGACGCCGACCACTACATCGTCCGCTTCTACCGGGCGTTCGACGCCGGCCGGTGCGAGCCGTCCCACGTCTCGCTGTTTCGCCGGGAGGCCGGCGCCCCCGATCTGCGGACGCACCTCCTCGAGCAGGACATCATCTACGTCGGCGGCGGCAGCGTGATCAGCCTGCTCGGTGTCTGGCGGGCCCACGGCCTGGACGTCGTGCTCCGCGAGGCCTGGTCGAAGGGGATTCTCCTGTGCGGCGTCAGCGCCGGTTCGCTGTGCTGGTTCCGCGAGGCGGTGACCGCCTTCCACGGCGAGCCGCAGCGGGTCGAGGGGCTCGACTTCCTTCCGTGGAGCAACACCGTCCACTACGACGGCGAGCAGGCCCGCGACCGGAGCTACCGGCAGTTCCTGGTCGACGGGTTGTGTCCGGGGTACGCTGCGGAGGATGGCGCGGCCCTGCATTTCGTCGGTGAGCGACTCGTCCGGGCGGTCAGCTCCCGGCCGCACGCCCGGGCCTACCGGATGCGGTGCGTCCGGGGGCGGGTCGTGAAGTCGGCGATCCGGACGCGCTACCTCGCCGAGGGTCTTCCGGCCCTTTCGCCGGCCGCGGCCGGCCGGCGTCTGAGCGTGGCGCCGGATTCGGGCCCGGCCGAGGTCTGCCCGCCAACCGCGATCGCGGCGGGCGCGCGAAGTTGACGCCCGGCCCGAGGACCCGGCGGATCGTGGCGATCGGCGGGGGAGGTTTCGGGTCGACCGGGCGCGATCACGCCCTCGACGCCTACATCGCCGAGCTGGCCGGGCCCGACCGGCCGAGGATCTGCCTGCTGCCGACGGCGAGCGGTGACCCGAAGGAGCAGATCACCCGCTTCAACGCGACCTTCCGCCGGCTCGGGTGCTCCCCGTCGCATCTGGCTCTCTTCCGGCTGGGCGACCAACCCGAGGTCGAGGTGCGGGAGCACCTCCTCGCGCAGGATGCGATCTACGTCGGCGGGGGCAGCCTCGCGAACCTCCTGGCGATCTGGCGGACCCACGGCCTCGACGAGGTCCTGCGCGAGGCGTGGGACGCGGGGATCCTCCTCTGCGGGGTGAGTGCCGGGTCGATGTGCTGGTTCCAGGCGGGGATCACCCGGTCGCACGGCGAGCCGCGCGCGACCCGGGGCCTGGGCTTCCTCGAGGGGAGCAACTGCGTCCACTACGCAAACGACGCGGCCCGGCGTCCGGCCTACCACGCGGCGATGCTCGCAGGCGGAATCCCCGGGGGTTGGGGGGTCCCCGACGGGACGGCCCTGGTGTTCGCGGGAACCGAGCTCCTCGAGGTCGTCACGGGCCGGCCGGGGTGCGACGCCCACCGGGTCGACGTGGTCGACGGGGAGCTGGTCGAGAAGGTGTGTGAGGCGCGCGTCCTGGAGGACCGCGAGCCCGACCTTGCCGACGTGGACCCGGCTCTGGCGGAGTTCCGGGCCCAACGCCGCCGGGCGAGTGGTCTCGCCGGCGGGTCACGGGTGAGCGGCTGGCGGCACGCGGGCGCCGAGGGGGGCGAGGTCAGGAGAGCGGGTCGCGGCTAGGTTCGGGGGGCCGAGCTCGGGCGCTCAGAGCCGGGCGGGCTCTCTGCGGGGGGGGGACCGGGTCGTGGAGAGAAGTGGACTCTCCAAGGAGAGTAGTTGACTGACTCAGTCAGCTACTTTCGCGACGAAGGTCTCGCATCCACCTCCGCCGCCCGGGAGGAGCCCGGTCGATCGCATCCCACACCCCGCGCGCCCGACCCGCGCCCACCCCGGCGCCGCCCCGCCCCGACGTGCAGTCGGCCGAAGCGAAAAGTGCGAAACCCGAGTCGAGTCAGTCAAACCTCCTCACCGGTCTGGGCTGGTTCGATCCCGACGGCTCGCCGGTCACGAGCGCCGACTGGGACAACCCGGCGGGGCACAGCTTCGCCGTCGTGTTCACGGCCACCCCGCCCGGGCCGTCCGTGCTCGTGATGGTCAACGCCTACTGGGAGCCGGTCGGCTTCACGGTGCCGAGTCCACCCCCGGGCGGGTGGACCCCGAGCCTCGACACGACCCCGGAGGACGGCGTGCCGGCGGCCGGCGGACCGCTCGGGGAAGGCGCGACGATCACGGTCGGCCCACGGTCGATGGTGATCGCGACGAGCTGACGTTTCGTAGGGTTTCGTGCGAGGCGGCCAGCGTGATCGTCGTCGATCTGATCTTCGAAAGCGGGAGCTCGAACATGCCCAAGCAGGACGCTGCACGGAAGGTTGCCTCCGGCCAGGCTGCCGGGCGCACGCAGGACGCGATCACGATCCTCGAGCAGCTGCTCGCCGAGCATCGGCGGACGCTCGGCGCCGAGCACCCCGACACGCTTCGCAGCCGCAACAACCTCGCGAACGCATACCAGGCTGCCGGGCGCACGCAGGACGCGATCACGACCTTCGAGCCGCTGCTCGCCGACGTCGAGCGAATCCTCGGTCCCGAGCACCCCAACACGCTCCACACCCGCGGCAACCTGGCGAACGCCTACCGGGACGCCGGGCGCACGCAGGACGCGATCGAGATCTATGAGCCGCTGCTGGCCGAGCGGGAGCGGATCCTCGGCGTCGAGCATCCCGACACGCTGGCGAGCCGCGGCAACCTCGCGAACGCCTACCAGGCTGCCGGTCGCACCGAGGACGCGATCACGATCTTCGAGCCGCTGCTGGCCGACCTCGAGCGGACCCTGGGCCCCGAGCATCCCAACACGCTCAGTACCCGCGGCAACCTGGCGAATGCCTACCGTGACGCCGGTCGCACGCACGACGCGATCACGATCTACGAGCCGCTGCTCGCCGATCACGAGCGGACGCTCGGCGCTCAACACCCGAACACGCTGAACACGCGCAGCAACCTCGCGAATGCCTACCAGGCGGCCGGTCGCACGCAGGACGCGATCACGATCTACGAGCCGCTGCTCGCCGAGCGGGAGCGGATCCTCGGGGCCGAGCACCCCGACGCGCTGGCGAGCCGGGGGAACCTCGCGAACGCGCACCAGGCGGCCGGTCGCACGCCGGACGCGATCGCGATCCTCGAACCGTTGCTCGCCGACCTCGAGCGGGTCCTCGGGGCTGAACATCCGGACACGCTGGCGAGCCGGGGGAACCTCGCGAACGCCTACCAGGCGGCCGGTCGCACGCAGGACGCGATCGAGATCTACGAGCCGCTGCTCGCCGACCTCGAGCGGATCCTCGGGGCCGAGCATCCGGACACGCTGGCGAGCCGTGGCAATCTGGCGAACGCGCATCAGGCCGCGGGTCGCACGCAGGACGCGATCGAGATCTTCGAGCCGCTGCTGGCCGAGCGCGAGCGGATTCTCGGGGCTGAGCATCCGGACACGCTGGCGAGCCGGGGCAATCTGGCGAACGCGCATCAGGCCGCGGGGCGCACGCAGGACGCGATCGAGATCCTCGAGCCGCTGGTCGCCGACCGGGATCGGACCCTCGGCGCCGAGCATCCGGACACGCTGGCGAGCCGCGGCAA